>NZ_CP157483.1:1802623-2403497 GCF_045348425.1 Pedococcus sp. KACC 23699 | reverse complement strand
TCGGCGGGCACGACGTTCACCCCGCCGTCGGCGAACGGCTCGCTGCTCGTCCCCGTGCCGGCGGCGATGTCGAGCACCGTCTCCCCAGGCTGCGCGGCCACGGCCTTGAGCACGGCCCGGCGCCACAGCCGGTCCTGCCCGAGGGACAGCACGTCGTTGGTCAGGTCGTACTTGCCGGCCACGTCGTCGAACATCGCGGCGACGTCACGGGGGTCCTTCTCCAGGCTGGCACGCGTCATGGCGCCATCCTCCCATCCGGCGGGGGGCAGGCGTCCCCGGCACCGGCGCCATACCCCGCGGCCTTAGGCTGTGCCCGACATGAGCACCCTGCCCACTCCCGCCGCGGCCGCCCGCCAGGGGACGCCGCTGGTCGCCCGCACCGTGGCGCTCACCGACCCGGGGAGCCTGCTCACGCTGCTGCCCGACCTCGGCGACCCCCGCGAGATCGCGAGCTGGGTCCGCCGCGGCGAGGGCCTCGTCGGCTGGGGCCGGGCCTTGGAGTTCACCGCCCACGGCACGGACAGGTTCGAGCTCGCCGAGCAGTGGTGGCGCGAGGTGGTCGCCAGGGCCGTCGTCCGCGACGACGTGGGCCTGCCCGGCACCGGACCGGTCACCTTCGGTTCCGTCGCGTATGCCGCCTCGTCACCCTCCGGGGCGACGCTCGTCGTGCCCGAGGTGGTCGTGGGTGCACGGGACGGCGTCTGGTGGGTCACCACCATCGGCTCGAGCGACGAGCTCCCCTCGCCCGTGCTGCCCCAGCAGTCCGCGCCCCCTGGACCGACCGGTGTCGCGTTCGCCGACGGCTCGCTGTCCTCCGCGCAGTGGGCGGTCGCCGTCCAGGAGGCGGTCAGCCGCATCACCGACGGCGCCCTCGACAAGGTGGTGCTGGCGCGTGACCTGCGCGTGACCGCGTCCGGGCCCATCGACGCCCGGTGGGTGCTGCAGCGGTTGGCCGACCGCTACGACACGACGTGGGTGTTCGCCGTCGACGGACTCGTCGGCGCCACACCGGAGATGCTGGTGCGGCTCGAGAAGGGCCTGGTCACCTCCCGTGTGCTCGCCGGCACCATCCGACGCACCGGCGACGACGAGCACGACCTGGCGCTCGCAGGATCGTTGGCCCGCTCGAGCAAGGACCTCGAGGAGCATGAGTACGCCGTGCGCTCGGTCGCCGACGCCTTGCGCCCGCACTGCTCCTCGGTCAACGTGCCCGAGTCGCCGTTCGTGCTGCACCTGTCCAACGTCATGCACCTCGCCACCGACGTGGCCGGGGTGCTCAAGGACGGCGCGACCTCGTTGACCCTGGCCGCGTCGCTCCACCCCTCCGCGGCGGTGTGCGGCACCCCCGCCGACGCCGCCGACGCCGTGATCTCCGAGCTCGAGCACATGGACCGCGGCCGCTACGCCGGCCCTGTCGGCTGGATGGACGCCTCGGGCGACGGCGAGTGGGGGATCGCGTTGCGGTGCGGTGCCTTCGACCCCGACGACGCCGCGTCAATGCGGTTGTTCGCCGGCTGCGGGATCGTCGCCGGCTCGGACCCGGACTCCGAGGTCGCCGAGTCCGACGCCAAGCTGGTGCCCATGCGCGACGCCCTCACGGCAGGGTGAGGGCGTGGACCAGCTCGGGCCGGGCGTGACCGCCGACGACCTCGTCCCCCGACCTGCCGACGTCGTCGTCTTCGACCTGGGCAACGTCCTGATCCAGTGGGACCCGGTGCCGGCCATCGCCGCGGTCGTCGGGCGGCAGCGGGCAGCAGCGTTCGTGGCCGACCCCGACTTCGACTTCGCGGCCTGGAACCACGCGAACGACGCCGGGCGCACCCTCGACGAGGCGGAGCAGACGGCCCTGGCCTCGCACCCGCACTACGCCGAGGAGGTCCTCGCCTACCGCCAGCACTTCGGCGCCTCCCTCGTCGGGGAGATCGAGGGCACCGTGGCCATCCTGCAGGAGCTGGCCGCCGCGCAGGTCCCGTTGTTCGCCCTGACCAACTGGTCGGCAGACCTGTTCCCCGTGGCGGTGGAGCGGTTCGAGTTCCTCGAGCTGTTCGAGGACATCATCGTCTCCGGCGAGGAGGGCGTGGCCAAGCCCGACCCGGAGATCTTCGAGGTGCTGGAGGAGCGCGTCCGCCACCGGGCCGGCCTGGACGACTGCATCTTCATCGACGACAGCCCCGCCAACGTGCTGGCCGCCGCCCAGACCGGCCTCGACGCGATCCACTTCACGGGTCCGGACCACCTGCGCGAGGACCTCATCGCCCGGGGTATGCCGCTGCGTCACCTGCCCTGAGGCCTCACCCTCGGGCCGCGTCACCGTTCCTGACGGCGGCTCTCCTGATGGCGTCTCGGGCCACCGAGCGCAGGGCGTCGCGCTGGGCCCGGTGAGCGGCACGGTCCAAGGGGACCTCCAGGACCCGCAGGCCCGAGGGGGCCGTGGCCACGGCCTCGACGAGCTCGGCCCGCGAGGAGACCAGCTGATGAGCGACGTGGTGGGCGGCACACAACGCGCCGAGGTCCACCCCGGTCGGGGTGCCGAAGATGCGCTCGAAGTCGGCCGACCGCTCCGGCTCCCCGGGCTCGAGCAGGCTGAAGATGCCGCCACCGTCGTCGTTCGTCACGACGATCGTCAGGTCGGGACGGCGTTCGAGCGGACCGACGAGCAGGCCGTTGGCGTCGTGGAGGAAGGTCAGGTCACCCAACAGCGCGTACGTCGGGTCCGTGCCTGCCAGGGCCAGGCCGGCCGCCGTGGAGACGCAGCCGTCGATGCCGGCGAGCCCGCGGCTGGCCACCACCCGCAGCGCCTCGGCGCGGGGGGCGGTGACGTCGACGTCGCGGACCGAGTTGGACGACCCCAGGAAGAGCGTCGAGCCCGGGGGCAGGCTGTCCACCACGGTCTCGGCGACGGCCGGGCCGCTGGGCCATGGCCGGGAGTGACCCGGCTCGTCCGCGAGCGCAGCGGCGATCCGGGCTCCGGCAGCCTGCCAGGCCTGTGACCACTGCCGGTCCTCCTCGTCGGGGGTGCTCCCGTTCGGTGCGGGCGCGTCGAGGACCGCGACCGGGTGCACGTCCTGGATGTCGGGGCGCGACTCGATCCAGCCGTGGGTCCCCACCGCCTCGACACGCACGCCGGGGCGGCGCAACAGCGCTGCGACAGGACGCGAGAGCGTCAGCCGTCCGACGGCGATCACGCGGTCCGGGGCGTGCTCGTCCAGCCAGTCGGGGTCGGACAGCACCAACGGCCCGTGCGGCAGGACATCGAAGCGGGGATGACTGCCGAACGGCTCGGCCACGACGGGCCACCCCCGGGTGGTCGCCCAGCGGACGGCCCGGTCGAACTGGTCGGGCTCGGGCAGGTCGCCCACCACGACCACGGTCCGCGCGACGTCCTCGACGCCCGCGCTCGACGCGGTGGTGGCAGAGCCCGCGGTCGCCTGGCCGGGGGTCGCCCGGCTGGGATGCGTGGTTGCGTGTCCCGGGATCGCGGTCGTCTGGGTCGGGACGACGGCGTCGAGCGGTTCGAGCCACGGCTCCCCGGCGGTGGGGACCAGGGGTTCGCGCAGCTGCACGTTGACGTGGACCGGCCCCGGCTCGGCGCGCTCGCCCGCGCCCGCACCGGTGGCGTGACGGACCGCCTCGGTGGCGAGCGCACGCCAGCGGGCCACCTCCCCGGCCTGCCGCTGCGGGGCCGCGGCGTCCACGGACCACTGGACGACGTCGCCGAACATGCCGGGTTGGATGGTGGTCTGGTTGGCCCCGGTGCCCCGCAGCTCCAGTGGCCGGTCCGCCGAGAGCACGATGAGCGGCACGACGCCGTGGTGCGCCTCGAGGACTGCCGGGTGGAGGTTGGCCACGGCCGTCCCCGAGGTCGTGACGACGACCGCGGGCACCCGCGTCAGCTTGGCCAGCCCGAGCGCGAGGAACCCGGCAGACCGTTCGTCGACCCGCACGTGCAGGGTGAGGCGACCGGCGCCCTCGGCAGCCTGCGCGGCATACGCGAGGGGGGCCGAACGCGACCCGGGGCACAGCACCACGTGCCGCACGCCCGCCCGGACCAGCTCGTCGACGAGGACGGTGGCGAAGGCGGTCGACGGGTTCACGGGTCGGATTGTGCCATCAGGGCTCAGCCACGACGCGGGCGATGCGGTAGTCACGGACGACGACGTTCGACGCCTCACCGGGCCCCGCGAAGAACGCACGACTGCCAGCTCGCCACGCGGCCACCGACGGGTCGTCCGAGGCGTCGACCGCTGCAGCGGTCTCGACGTAGAGGTCCGACCGGTGGGCTGCTCTGGCACGGTCCACGGTGTGCGTCGCCCCGTCCGTTGCCCGGTCCGTCGCCCCGTCGAGGTCGCGGGTGACGGTGACCCAGCCGGCCCGGTCGGGGTTGGGCCGACCCTCCAGCCGCGGCACCGGGTCCTGACGGTGCTCGACGGCCAGCACCTGCACGTTGTCCGGCACCGGCACCTTGCCGATCGGCGACCCCAGGGCCACCACGTGGGTGACCCGGTGGGCCGAGCGGAACTCCGCCGACGACGCCAACCCCGCGGCCACGATGCCCCCGAGGCTGTGGCCCGACAGGAGCACGGGCTCGCTGCGCACATCCCTCCCGGGCGGCGAGGTGGCCGCTGCCCGCGCCTGCGCGGCCGACAGCGCCTGCTGCACGCCGGCGGCGAGCAGGGTCGACTCGCCGGCCATCGACCGGACGTCGGTGGTGAGGTCGAAGGGGTTGGAGCCGGCCCGCGGGTCCCACACCTGGGTGCCGCTGATCTCCACGACCCAGGCCGACCCGTGGTCGGCCCTGACCTCCACCACCCGCACCCGAGCGTCATCGGGCAGCGTCGCCTGGTCTCGGGCGAGGTCGGCCAGACCTGCGGGGGCGCGCAGGCCAGCACCGGGTGCCCCGGTGCCATCGTCCGCCGACGGCAGTGGACCCTTCGCTGCCCCGGTGCCGTCCTCCGCCGACGGAACGCCCCCCTGAGCGACCTCGGCGGACTCGCCGACCTGAGCCACCTCGGCCACCTCGGTGACCTCGGTGACCTCGGTGACCTCGGCGACCTGGACGCTGCCGGTGTCGCGGAGCAGCCCGCCTGCGGCTGCCGAGTCGGCGAGCACCCGGATGGCCGCCTGGTCCGGATCTGGCGGGACACGGACCTCTCCTGGCCGCGACGAGGCGCCGCTGTCGACCTGGTTCTGCGCTGCCACGAACGGCGGCGACACGAACGGTGCGGTGACCGGGTTGGTGCGCAGCCCCAGGACCAGGCCGCCCGCACCCCCGCCGAGGTCGGCGAGCTCTGGCACCTCCCAGACCGCCCGGTCCACCAGCGTCCCGACGTCGACCCCGAGGGCGTCGAGGACGACCACCCCGACGACCAGCGTCGGGGCCGCGTGACCGGCCACCGCCATGACGACGTCCTGGGTCAGGGCCGCTGTGCGGACCACCTCGTCCTCGACCTCGCGGTAGGCCCAGGCCGCCGCTCGCACGGAGCCGGCGACTCCGGCCAGGGCCGCCGCCTCCGTGGCCACGACCTGTGCTGCTAGGGCGAGCTCGGATTCGGCCCGCAGGGCGGTCACCGGGCTCAGCGGTGCCGAGACGCTCGTCTGCGCCGTGGCTGCCGCCAGGCCGATCACCACCTCGCCCAGCACGGCGGCACCGTCGACGAGCTGCCCCGCAGCGACGACGAGCTCGTCGAAGCCGACCGCGGTGCCGCCCACTCCGCCGCGCACCTCGATCCCGGGCCCCGTCGTCATCGACCGCCCCTGCGCCCGGGCAGCTCACCCGCGATAGCCCTCAGCGCCTCCCGCGCCCGGTCCAGAGCGAGCGCGTGCGCCTCGAGCGCCTCGGCCGCCCGGTCGAGCCCGCCGACCGCTCGACCCAGCGCGCCCACCCGGTCGGTGACGACCTCCCTGAACCTCGTCGCCGCCACCGACCGCCAACCCACGCCCCTCGTGGCGCCGACCCTGGCCGCCACGTGGCGCACGCGTTCACCGTCGTGGCGCACCTGCCGGGCCACGGCCCGCACGTCCTCGCTGCTCCCCACCATGGGTCCACCGTGCCGTCGGCGGCCCCTGCCGCCCACCCTCCCGGGACACCGCTGTGGACGGACCGCTTGCAGCGAGCCCGGTGTGGACGGCCGGGCTCAGAACCGCGTGCCGACCAGCGACTCGGTCATGGCCCGACCTCCGCGTCCGGGTCGAGGCCGGCCAGCTCGACGAGGAACAGCGCCTGGGCCAACGCCGTCCGGCGCAGCTCGTCCGGGTGCACGCTCTCGTCGGGTCCGTGGATCCGGGACGCGGGCTCCTCGACCCCGAGCAGCATCACCTCGGCGTCGGGGACGATCTCGGCCAACGCGGTAGCCAGGGGGATGGAGCCACCCTGCCCGGCGGTCACCACCTCCCGGCCGAACGCCCGCTCCATCGCCCGTGACATCGCCGCGTACCCGGGACCGTCGGTGCGGGCGCGGAACCCCTGCCCCAGCGAGACCGGCCGGATCTCGACCTGCCCGTATGGCGCGTGGCGGCGCAGGTGGGCGACGAGCAGCTCCTGCGCGGCCTTCGGGTCCGTGCCCGCAGGCACCCGGAGGTTCACCACGGCGCGGGCCTCCCCCTGCACCGCGGCCGTCACCTGCGACACCGGCGGGCAGTCGATGGCCAGCACCGTGGCCGCAGGTCGGGCCCACAGCCTGTCGGCGACCCCGGCACCGCCGCGGCCACCGGCCAGGGGCGCGACCCCCGGCACCACCGCGGCGTCCCGAGCGAACCGTTCCTCGTCGAACTCCGCCCCGTCCCAGGTGCCCTCGTGGTCGAGTCCGTCGATCGTCGTCTCACCGTCGGCGTCCCGCAACGAGGCCAGCGCCGTCAGCAGGGACTGGAGCGCATCCGGGGCGGCGCCGCCGTACATCCCGGAGTGCGCGGGGTGGGCCATCGTCCGCACCGTCACGAGCACGCTGCCGGTTCCGCGAAGCGACGTCGTCAGGGTGGGCACGCCGAGCTCGACGTTACCGGTGTCAGCGAGGACGAACGCGTCGCACCGCACCAGCTCAGGGCGCTCGCGGGCGAGAGCCTCCATCCCACCGCTGGACTGCTCCTCCGAGCCCTCGCAGACGACCGCGACCTCGAGGGGCCACTCCCCCAGCACCGACCGGACGGCCCGCAGCGCGAGCAGGGTGGCGACGAGGTTGCCCTTGCAGTCGGCGGCGCCACGGCCGAACCACCGCCCCTGCCGTTCGGTCAGCTCCCACGGCGGCGTGGACCAGGCGTCGTGGTCGCCCGCCGGGACGACGTCGTGGTGGGAGTAGAGGAGCACGCACGGCCGGTCCGCCGGGCCAGTCGAGCGCCCCACCACGGCGATCGAGCCGTCCGGCGCCTCGATCTGCTCGACACCGTCGACCCCTGCCTCGGCGAGGAGCGAAGCCACGAGCGCGGCCGAGGCCGCGCACTCCGACGCCGGTTCGATCGCGGGGTTGGCGACCGAGCGCAGCGCGACGAGGCGCGCGAGGTCGTCGCGGCCACGCGCCATACCGGTCTCGACGGCGGCCGCGAGGCGGTCGGCGAGGGACGCGCTCACGGGACCAGGTCGTCGAGGTAGAGCGGGAGCATCTCCCACCACGTTGGCCAGTCGTGCATGTAGCCAGGGCCCCAGTCGTCGACGCGGTTGGGAATTCCCTTGTCCCCCAACACCTTCGCGACCGCGAATGATTCGCCGACGTCCTCGTAGTCGCCGCTGCCGGACGCCATCAGGATGAACCGGTGCCGCAGCGTCTCGAGGGCATCGCCCTCCAGGCCGGGCACGAACTGCAGCGGCGAGGAGAAGTAGAGGTCGTCGGTGCTGGGGCCGCCGATGAACTGCTCGATGGCATACGTGCCGCTCATGCCGATGGCCGCGCTGAACAGGTGCGGGTAGCGGCAGACCATGGCCACCGCGTTGAACGCCCCGATCGACGCGCCCGCGGTGACGATCGGCTGGGGGCCGTTGCTGTCCGCGTGGATCGCCGGGACGACCTCCTCGGCGACGGCCCGGTGGTAGGCGTTGAACAGCCACATGCGGTACTCGGTCGAGCCGACCTTCTGCGCCATCGCCCGACCGGCGGCGCTGTCGCACGAGTAGACCTTGATGCGCCCCGCCTCGATCATCGGCGCCAGGTGACCGACGAGCTGGTTGCGTTCGACCTCCTCGGCGTCACCGCCTGCGGTCGGGAACAGCAGGACGGGCACGCCGTAGTGCCCCCAGCGGACCAGGGTCAGCTCCTGCTCCATCCGGTCGGACCACCAACGCTCGGTGACCTTCACGTGTGCCTCCTCCTGCTGGTGCGGGTATGACGCCGGGCCGGCGTCACTCGTAGACGAACTTCTGCGGGCCGGGGAAGATCCAGGACAGGCCGTCTCGCAGCCGGTCGCGCCAGTCCTCCCAGTTGTGGCCGTCGCGGGCCTCGACGTACTTCACCGTCATGCCGGCGCCACGGAACACCGGGACCATCGAGCGGTTCGGGGTGATGAGCGGCTCGTAGGTGCCGCACGACATGAAGATGCGCTCGACCGGGCGGCTCGGTTTCTCGCGGTAGCGGTTGACGAACTTCACCACGGGGTCGAAGTAGGGGCCGCCACCGTGGTCGCTGCCGATGTCGGTGAACACCATCGACGCCGACTGCAGGAACAGCGAGCCGAACTCGCCCGGGTAGCGCACCGCCGTCGACAGGGCAGCGATACCACCGAAGCTCGAGCCCATGAGGGCGCGGCCGTGCGGGTCGTCCAGCAGCGAGAAGCGTTCGGCGAGCCGCGGCACGAGCTCGCGGGCGATGAAGCGCGCGTGCGGGGCGTGGTTGGGGTACTCCTTGAGCCGGTCGCGCGGCGGGACGAACGCGACGACCACGGGCGCGACGTCGAGTCGGTGGATGAGGTTGTCCAGCACCGTCTTCATCGCTGCGTAGTCGAGGTAGTCGAAGCCGTCGTGGACGACGAGCAGGGGGTAGCGCAGGGCGGTGTTGTAGCGCGCCGGGAGGTACAGCTTGACCGCCTGGTCGCGACGAAGCGCCTTGGAGCGCAACACGTCCTCGACAATCTCGCCGGGACGCGCCTCGGGGTCGTGGTGCACCCAGTCGGGCACGGCGTAGCCCGTGGCCGCGCACACCGAGCTCGACCCCATCGGCGAGTGCGCCACCCTGGGGTTGAGGGGGTCGTTGAACGTCTCGTAGTGGTCGCCTCGGCGGGTCTCGAGCTGGTACTCCACCCGCGACCCGCTCGGCAGGACGGTCGTGGCCGCCCACAGGTCGGTGTCGGGTAGCCGCCGCATGGGCAGCGGGTCGGGCAGCCCGACGACGCGGTGCCGCACGCGGACCTCGTCGGCGTCGCCGCGGAACAGGAACGTCGCCCGCTCCCCCTCGATGACCGGTGGTGGGTGCCTGGTGAGGAACCGGTCGATGGCCGCCCCGTCGACGGGCAGCCGCTGGCGGAGCCGGTTCACGGCGAGCCTGCGCTCGTTCACGACATCGCCGCCTTGCCGCTGGCGGTGGGCGTCGCCCCGAGCTCGTGGACGGCGCCGTCGATGCCGAGGATCCGAGCACCCTTGGGCAGGCCGCCGTCGGCGGTGAGCTCCAGGGCGGTGCCGTCGTCGAGCAGGACGCAGTGCTGGTCGACGAAGCGCCGCGCCATCACCGCGCAACGGTCCTTGTCCTCCAGGCGCAGCCGGCGCCGCGCGTGCGGGAGGGCGACGACACCCTTGACCCGCCCGAGGCCACGGTCGAACACCTCCGCCTCGTTCGCTCCTTCAGGACCGAGGTCGTGGAACAGCACGACCCGCTCCGTCAGGGCCATCGCACCGGCCGACCAGGCGATGACGGGCAGTGTTTCGGGGATGCGGATCGCGAACAGCCGCAACGCTCGCAGCAGGGTGCCGACGTGCCCACCGGTCAGCACCAGAGCGGCACTGTCGGCCAGCACCGCCTCGATCTCACCACGGTGCCAGGCGATCACCCCGCTGGAGTCCAGGGGGGCCGCGGCGTCGAGCTCGGCGTACAAGGTCTTCAGCTGCGCGGAGTACCAGGCGTCGACGTGGCGCACGACCTCGACCGCGTCGTCCACCGCGCCGTAGGCGGCGCGGGGGCCACTCGCGCGCAGCTCGCCGTCGCGGGTGCGCCGGACCACGGCGTACAGGCCGTCCATGGCGTGCTGCAGACGAAGGCGGTAGAGCGAGAGCAGGGCGTCGTGGTGGTCGCGGAAGGTCATGGCGGCCGCGGCGAACACGTCGTCCTTGGCGATCACGTCGAAGGTGCGGTGGTAGAGGCGCAGGTGGTCGGCGCGACCCTCGAGGACCGCGTCGAGCTCGGCGACGTCGTCCTCGCGCTCCTCCCAGCCTGCGTTGACCGTCGCCACGCGACCCTCGACGCCGAGCGAGCGCAGGGCGGTGCCGGCGGTGGTCATGAACCGCTGGGGTCCAAGGAGAATGGTGCGCATCAACAGGATTCGCGACTAGCCGGCGTGCACGTGGATCGAGCTGCCGACGTCGTCCAGCATTCCCCGAAGCGTGTCGTAGTCCGGGTGGCGCATGCGGACGTAGGCGTTGGCCATGTAGCCGGCCTCCACCGCCTGGGTGTGGTGGCCCTGCGGCGGGAAGTGCGCGTCGATGACCCACTGGCCGTGCCGCGCCTGCATCTCGTCGATGCCGCTGTAGCCGGTGATCTGGCCGTCGGCCTCCGGGCGCAGCGCGACGATGCCCGCCGAGTAGGGGCGCAGCATCTGGCGCTCGGGGACGCCGTGGACGATGACCTGCGCCCACTCGCGGTAGACGTCGACGTCGTTGCTCGCGGAGTAGAGGTCCCAGCACCCGACACCCGGTGGGCGGCAGCCGATCTCGGAGAACTTCAGGCCCTTGGGTCCGTGGAACCACTCCATGTGGGTTGCCGACGTCTCGATGCCCAGGGCGGTGATGACGCGCTGGCCCATCTCGGCGACCTCGCGGTAGAAGTCGGAGTCGGCGATGCGGTTGGTGGTGACGAACTGCGGGGAGATCCAGCGGGTGCGCATCGCCTCGAGGACGTTGGGGTAGTAGTGCGTGGTCCAGTCGTGGACGACGTGACCGTTGCTCGTGATGGTGTCGTAGAAGCCCTCGTGGCCTTCGACGAACTCTTCGACCGCGATGGACGCGGCGCCGTGCCTGCCGAAGTCGACCAGCGCCCGGCTGAGCTGCTCGTCGTCGTCCACCCGGGTCGTGTCCTTGGCGCCGGCGCCGTCGCGGGGCTTGAGGACGAGCGGGTAGCCGTGCTCCTCGGCGAACTCCCACACCTCGTGGGCGTGGTCGACGCCACGTGAGGCCGCCGTGGGCACCCCGGCCTCGCGCAGCACCTGCTTCATCGACGGCTTGTCGCGGCACAGCCATGTCGTGCGGACCGAGGTACCGGGGATGCCGGTGGCCTCGCGGACGTGGGCCGCCGTCATCGTGTGGGCCTCGACCGTGGCCTCGAGCCGGTCCACCCACACCTTGGACTGGATGAAGCGCACCGCCTCGGTCATCTCGTGCTGGCTCGTCACCGACCCGACGCGGTAGTACCCGCTCAGGGCGTCCCGGAGCTCGTCGTCGAGCTGCCACTCCTCCGACTCGCCGATGCCGATGACGTCGGCGCCCACCGAGGCCAGCGCCAGGGCGAACCTGCGCTGGTTGGCCGGGAACCCGGGTTCGACGAAGATGACGTTCACGGGACGACCGTAGCGTCGCCGAGCAGCAGATGGCATGCGGTGACGCGCTCGCGCCACCACTGCAGGCGCTCGGCCGGCGCCGCCCACCGCGACAGCAGGTCCTCGTCGGCCTGCACCCGACCGACGGGAAGCACGCCACCTCGGGGCTCCAGCGGCGTGGCGGCCACATCGCCCTCGAGCAGGGCGACCGTGCCGAGACCGCAGGCGTACGGCAGGTCCTCAAGGGCGGCGGCGAGCGCCACCCCCGCAGCCATCCCGACGGACGTGTCGAGGGCGGAGGACACGACCGCCGGCAGCCCGCACGCCTCGACGACCTCCAGTGCACGACGCACGCCACCCAGCGGGGCCGCCTTGACGACGACGAGGTCCGCGGCCTCCAGCCGGGCCACCCTGACCGGGTCCTGCGCCTTGCGGATCGACTCGTCAGCGGCCACGAGGACGTCGATGCCGTTGCGCGCCAGCGCCAGCCGCAGGTCGCGCAGCTCCTCCACGCTCGCGCAGGGCTGCTCGGCATACTCCAGGCCGTACCTCGCGAGGCGCCGCAGGACAGCCGTGGCGTCCTCGACCGACCACCCGCCGTTGGCGTCCACGCGGATCCGGCCACCGGGTCCCATCGCCTCCCGAACCGCGGCGACACGGTCCACGTCGTCCTGCACGGACTGGCCGCGCTCGGCCACCTTCACCTTGGCCGTCGTGGCGCCGTCGAACCGCGCCAGCACCTCCGGCACCCGCTCGGGCGCCACCGCCGGGACGGTGGCGTTGACGAGGACCTCCGTACGGCGCGGGGCCGGCCACGCGCCATACGCCGCCTCAAGGGTCGCGGACCACCAGTGAGCGGCCTCGGGCGGCTCGTACTCCGGGAACGGCGAGAACTCGCCCCAGCCGGACGGGCCGCGCAGCAACGCGGCCTCGCGCACCTCGACGCCGCGGAACCTCACCCGCATCGGGATCGCGACGACGTGCAGTCCGGCCAGGAGGTCGCCCAGCTCCGGCACGCCGGGTGAGGGCAGGTGCGTGGTCACCCCACCCATCCAACCGTGCACGGCCCGCGGCCGCGCACCGTCCACCGAGCGAGAGCAGCCCGGGCGACCGGGGCACCGGGAGCCCACGTACGGTGACGCCATGCCTACGCTGTCCGACTTCTCCGCGACCACCCTCGACGGCGCCGACCAGGACCTGTCCGTCTACGCGGGCAAGGTCGTGCTCGTCGTCAACACCGCCAGCCAGTGCGGCTTCACCCCACAGCTCGGTGGCCTCGAGGAGCTCTACCGCACGTATGCCGACCAGGGGCTGGTCGTGCTCGGCTTCCCGTGCAACCAGTTCGGGGGCCAGGAGCCGAACACCGAGGAGCAGATCGGGGCGTTCTGCGAGCGCAACTACGGGGTCTCTTTCCCGATGTTCGCCAAGGTCGACGTCAACGGTGACGACGCCCACCCGCTCTACGACTGGCTCAAGTCGGAGAAGGGCGGCCTGCTCGGCAAGAACATCAAGTGGAACTTCGCCAAGTTCCTCGTCGGTCGTGACGGCCAGGTGGTCAAGCGGTTCGCTCCCACCAAGGAGCCCGCGGCCCTCACGGACGCCATCGAGAAGGCCCTCGCCGCCTGACCGGTTGCCGGTGGCACCGTCGCCCGCGGGTAGCCTCGCGGACGTGAGCGAGCAGCGGACCGTCAGCGAGACCTTCGACCCGCAGGCGTGGGACGCCGTCGGGGGGTTCGCCTTCACCGACATCACCTACCACCGTGCGCGCGAGGTCGGCGCGGTCCGCATCGCGTTCGACCGGCCCGAGGTGCTCAACGCGTTCCGGCCGCACACGGTCGACGAGCTCTACCAGGCCCTGGACCATGCGCGTCGCACCCCGGACGTCGGCGTCGTGCTCATCACCGGCAACGGCCCCGGCCCCGACGGCACCGGTGCGGCCGGGAAGTGGTCCTTCTGCTCCGGTGGCGACCAACGCATCCGGGGGCGCTCGGGCTACCAGTACGCGAAGGACGACTCAGACGACACGGCGGCAGGCGTCGACGACCGTCGGGTCAAGGCCGAGGGCGGGCGCCTGCACATCCTCGAGGTGCAGCGGCTGATCCGGACCATGCCCAAGGTCGTCATCGCCGTGGTCCCGGGCTGGGCAGCCGGCGGCGGACACTCCCTGCACGTCGTCTGCGACCTGACGATCGCCAGCCGCGAGCACGCACGCTTCAAGCAGACCGATGCCGACGTCGGCTCCTTCGACGGCGGCTACGGCAGCGCCTACCTGGCCAAGATGGTCGGCCAGAAGTTCGCCCGGGAGATCTTCTTCCTTGGCCGCACGTACTCCGCCGAGGACATGCACCGCATGGGTGCGGTCAACATCGTCGCGGACCACGCGTCGCTGGAGGTGGAGGCGCTGCAGGCCGCCCGCGAGATCATGGGCAAGAGCCCGCAGGCCCAACGCATGCTCAAGTTCGCGTTCAACCTGCTCGACGACGGCCTGATGGGCCAGCAGGTGTTCGCCGGTGAGGCGACCCGCCTCGCCTACATGACCGACGAGGCCGTCGAGGGACGCGACCAGTTCCTCGAGAAGCGCGACCCCGACTGGTCCCCCTACCCCTGGTACTTCTGAGGCTCACTCGGAGCCGTACTCCTGAGCATCACTCGGAACCGCCGAGGTCCACGTCGTAGGCCTCGTACACCAGGTCCGAACCCTTCTGCCGGTGGCGCACCAGCTGCCCCATCAGGGTCGTGACCTCCTCACGGAACACCGGCAGGTCGGCCATCGTCCCCGCGTGCTCGAGCACGGTGAGGTAGGCGTCGATGTCCTCGCGGTACCGCTCGTGCTCACGCAGCAGCCGCTGGACCCGGCCGGCGAGCCGTGGCGAGTCACGACGTACCGAGGTGTAGAGCCCCCCAGGTCGCTCGGTGAGGTCGATGTGGTCACGGAAGTCGTGGGCCAGCTCGGCGAGCGCCGCCCGGACCCGTTCGCGCCAGGCGCCGCCCCGCGCGAGCGGGGAGGCAAGCGCCTCGTCGACGGCAGCGACCGAGTCGCGCAGCTCGGCACGGTGCGCCCGCACCCGCTCCAGGTATGCCGCGAACTCCGCATCCATGGTGGCCTCCTGCCGCCATGGTCCCGCCCGGCGGGTCCCACCGTCCACCCACGGCTAGCCTGACTTCGTGACGTCCCTGCGCCCCCTGCCGATCGCCGCAGGGACCGCGGCGGCGCTGGCTCTGCCCCTGCTCCGCGACGCGGCCGCGGGTCAGGTCGCGCTCCTGCCGTATGCCGCCGACGGCAGCCCCCCGCCGGTGCCGGATGGCGCCGTCCCCGACGCGGGCACGGCGCTCGTGGTCGGCACCTCGGGCTCGACCGGCACCCCCAAGCTCGCGATGCTCCCGGCCGCCGCCCTGGCCGCCAGCGCCCGGGCCACCCACACCCGCCTCGGTGGGCCGGGGTCGTGGCTGCTGGCCATGCCGCCGCACCACATCGCCGGCGTCCAGGTCCTGCTGCGCTGCGTCGCTGCGGACACCGAGCCGGGCCTCGTCGACCTGTCGGACGGGTTCACCGCCGAGGCCTTCACGCACGCTGCGCAGGCCTTCGAGGGAGAGCGCCGCTACACGTCGTTGGTGCCCACCCAGCTCCTGCGGGTGCTCGAGGATCCCGACGCCAGCCGAGCCCTGTCCGAGTTCGACGCCGTCCTCGTCGGCGGTGCAGCCACCTCCCCCGCGCTGCTCGTGCGAGCCAGGGAGGCGGGCGCGACCGTCGTGACGACATACGGGATGAGCGAGACGTGCGGTGGTTGCGTCTACGACGGCGTGCCACTGTCCCCGACCACGATCCGCACCGATGACGAGGGGCGGATCCACCTCGGTGGCGCCACCGTGGCCAGCGGCTACCTCGGCCGGCCCGACCTCACGGAGGGGGCCTTCGTCACCGACGGTGAGGGCGTGCGGTGGTTCCGCACGGACGACCTTGGCCATCGTGACCCCGGGTCCGGCCGCTGGCACGTCGACGGCCGCCTCGACGACGTCATCACCACCGGCGCGCTGAAGGTCTCTCCGCGACTCGTCGAGGAGGCCCTGACGTCGCTGCCCGACGTCGCCGAGGCCGTGGTGCTCGGGCTCGAGGACCCCGAATGGGGCCAGATCGTGGCTGCTGCCCTCGTGGTCCGACCCGGGGTGGCGCACCCCTCCGTGCTGCAGGTCCGGAACGCGCTGCGGGGCAGCCTCGCCGACCACGCACTGCCCCGTCGGATCGTCGTCCTGGGCGAGCTCCCCCTGCGCGGCCCGGGCAAACCTGACCGTGCCGGGATCGCTGCGTTGTTCCACACCCGGCCATGACACGATGGGGGCATGCTCCGGCTGCTCCCCTGGCTCGCGACGGTCGCCCTGACCGTCTATGCCGTCGTGGACTGCATCCAGACCGAGGACTCACGCGTCCGCAACCTCCCCAAGCTGCTGTGGATCCTGCTCGTCCTGCTGTTCCCGCTCGTCGGCCCCATCGCGTGGCTCATCGCCGGCCGGCCCTCGAACGCGAACCCCGGCCAGGGTCCGAGACGACAGGGAAGTCCCCCGCGTGGCCCCGACGACGACCCGGACTTCCTCCGTAGGCTCTGAGCACCTCCCCCGCGCAGCACCCCCACCCAGCACCCCCCACCCCAGCACCCCCACCGGCAAGCGAGAACACACCGAATGGCCACCCTGTCCCAGTGGATCGCCGGTGCGCGCCCGCGCACCCTCCCCGCCGCCGTCGCCCCCGTCGTGGTCGGCACCGCCGCCGCAGCCCCGCTCGAGAAGGCCAACCTCGGTCTCGGCCTGCTCGCCGTCCTGGTCTCCCTCGGGCTGCAGGTGGGCGTCAACTATGCCAACGACTACTCCGACGGCATCCGGGGCACCGACAGCGACCGGGTCGGGCCGATCCGGCTCGTCGGCCAGCACAAGGCCAACCCCGAGAACGTCAAGCTCATGGCCTTCGCGTTCTTCGGGGCCGCGGCGCTGGTCGGCCTCGCCCTCGTCGCCATCAGCCAGGCCTGGATCATGATCCCGCTGGGCGCGCTGGCCATCGTCGCCGCGTGGAAGTACACCGGCGGCGACAACCCCTACGGGTACCGCGGCCTCGGAGAGCTCTACGTCTTCGTGTTCTTCGGGCTCATGGCCACCCTCGGCACGCTCTACACCCAGGCCCACACGCTCAGCTGGCTCGGCCTGTTCGGCGCCGTCGGCGTCGGCGCGATCGCCGCGGCGATCCTGGTGGCCAACAACCTGCGCGACATCCCGACCGACCGCGAGAGCGGCAAGGTCACCCTGGCCGTCCGCCTCGGCGACCGCGGCACGCGCACCCTCTACGTCGCACTCATCGCGATCGCCCTCGCGATGGTCGTCGCGATCAGCACCCAGCAGGTCTTCGCCCTGCTGGCGCTGCTCTCGGTCGCCGTCATCGCCAAGCCGATACAGGCGCTGCTCTCCGGGGCCACGGGCCGTGACCTCGTGCCCGTGCTCGCCCTGACCGGCATCTTCGAGATCGTGTATGCCGTGCTGCTCGCCGCCGGCATCGCCCTCAGCCTCAAGGTGGGCTGACCCTGCGGGTGTGACCCGCCTCCGCTCAGTCGTTTCGCAGGACGAGGACATGACGATCGGTGCCTGCGGACCGCCATATCTCGGCCCGATAGGGCAGCGCGCCCGGCGCGTCGGCCGGCGGCATCCAACCCTCGACGTCTTCGAAGTCGTCCTGCACGGATGACCACACGATGAACGCCACCGTCTCCGAGTTCCACGAGACCCCGTCCCCGCAATCATGGACCGCGAGGGGCAACTCCCGCGCCCTAACCAGGCGATCGACGTCACACCTGAGCAGGCCGTGACGTGCCGGCGCATACTCGACACCGGCCGGATCGAACAGTCTGGCTCCCCGCGCGCTCCACAGCCATCGGGCAGCAGCCGGTTTCATCCCTCTGCGTCCTTTGGCCACCCACGAAGTGTCCAGCACCGAGCCTCCAGATCCAGCGGCAACGGGCACGGTGACTGCCCCCCTCCTGGTGGGGCGGGGTGTGGGGTGTGCGTTGGGCGGGGTCACGCCGGCTCCTGCGCAGCCCGACGAGCCAGCAGCTGGTCATAGCTGCCCAAGGCCAGGTCCCACTCGACCCGCTCCCCACCCTCATCCACCAGCACCTGACCTGCCAGGCGGCGGGAGTGCACCACCGCGTGGTGCTGCCCGCACAACAAGGCCGCGTTCCCCACATCCGTGACCCCGAAATCCGCCCAGTGCACGAGATGATGAGCATCCGACCACTGCGGCGGCATCGAGCACCCCGGGAACGTGCACCCACCGTCGCGAAGCCACAACCTGCGCGTCTGGGCCGTGGTGAACAACCGCACCGCCCGCCCCTGGTCCAGCACCTCTCCCGCCGACCCCAGCACCACCGGGACCACCGAGGCGTCGCAGGCCAACCGGCGCACCGTCTCCGGGGCCACCACCGTGCCCGTGTCCGAACCACCCAGCGTGACCCCGGCCCCACGCACCCCGGACACCAAGGACTCCCAACCCATCGTGACCACGAGCTGCGTCTTTGCGACCGGACCGATTCCTTCCCCTGCCGCGACAGCGCGCCGAACCAACGTCACCAGGGCCTCCCCACGACGCTGGTCACAGCTGCGCAGGTCCGGCTGACCCGCCAGGGAACGCGGCGCCGACAACGGGCCCAACGCAGCCTCCAGCACCGCCTTGCCCTCCACGTCCAGCACCAGCCGGTACTCCGCGACGCCCGTGCCGTCCTCCACCGGCTGCGACAAGGCCACGAAGCGCTTGGCCGCGTCCTGGTGCAGCTGCAGCTGGCCATCCCTGCCGTACCTCGCCAGCAGCGCGGGCCGCACCATCCGGCACCCCCGTGGCCCCTGCTGCACCGCCATCTCGATCAGCCCCGCCACCACGTGGGGCTCCGCGCCGTCGGCCAGCAACGGCCGCAACCGGTCTGCCTCGGCGAGCACCACCGCCGCCGAGCGAACGGGCAGCTCTCCGGCCTCGACAGCCACCCTGACCGTCTCATTGACCGGCTTGGTGAAGGCGACCGCGACATCGACCAGCTGCCCGGCCCCACCCGCCCGCGTCGACGGCGCGTGCTCACGCACCCACGCCGTCGCACTCATCGCCCGAGCACCGCTGCCCGGCTCACCCCGCTCGATCGCCTCCCCCACCACCGCGACCCGCGCCGCGTCGCACGCAGCACCCAAGGCGTCGACCTCACCCAACAACCCGGCAAGCCCACCCCCTGCGCTCGGCACCTGCCACAGCACCTCCGCCAGCCCCGCCAACGCAGCGCGAGCAGCTGCGATCATCTCGCGCCGCTGCCCAACCCCCACGCCTGCTTCCATACGACAAACCTAGACCCGACCACCGACAGCCCCACCGGCCGAGACCAACATCAATCACGTTGAACCGCAACACAATTCGCAAGCATGGGACAGGACATCAGGCAACCCGTGACCCGAGCCCTGTGGACAACCAACCCGGCCGGCGCAGCCTGTGGAGGCCGATGGCGGAAGCAGATCGTCCGCATCCGGGGCTACGGTGACGCGATGGCGGGGACGACGAAGTCACGGGTAGCAACGGAGGAGCTGAGGGTCGAGGCCCTCGGACCGGACACGTGGGCGGCATACGCGGCCCTGATGGAGCGGCACAACGGAGTCTTCGGCGGGTGCTGGTGCACGTACTTCCACACCATGGCCGCCGAGAAGACGTACGACGCAGACGCCAACCGCGCCCTCAAGGAGCGCCTCGTCCGCTGCGACCGCGCCCACGCCGCCCTGGTCATGCACGGTGACGAGGCCGTGGCCTGGTGCCAGTACGGGTCACCCGCCGAGCTGCCGAACATCTACCACCGCAAGCAGTACGAGGAGACCAGCGACCGCCGGCCGGACTACCGGATCACCTGCCTGTTCGTCGACAAGCGGTACCGCCGCTCAGGGGTCTCCGCGATCGCCCTGCAGGGGGTCCTCGACCTCCTGGCAGCGGCAGGTGGAGGCGTCGTCGAGGGCTACCCGCACGACAACGACGGGAAGAGGATGTCGGTCCTCTACAGCGGGACGAGGGCGCTCTTCGAACGGGCGGGCTTCACCTACGACCGGCCCAAGGGCGCGGGGAACTGTGTCATGACCACGACCGTCGCCGCGGCCGACTTAGGGCTGAGGGCTGCCGACTGAGGGCTGAGGGCTGCCGACTGAGGGCGGCAGCGACCGCGAGGCATCGCTGACCATGGACGAGCCACCCGCGCAGTGGCAGCGTGGCGCCATGACCCGTGCTGTCGCCGCCGACTACCTCGTCGTGGGCGCGGGCGCCATGGGCATGGCGTTCACCGACGCGCTCGTCGACCACGCGGACGTCCGCGTGGCGATCGTCGACCGGCGCCACGGCGTCGGCGGGCACTGGCTCGCGGCCTACCCGTTCGTGCGGCTGCACCAGTCGTCCTGCTTCTACGGAGTGGCCTCGACCCTGCTCGGCGGTGGACGGCTGCAGCAGCGAGGTCCGGAGAAAGGTCTCCAGGAACGGGCGATCCAGCCCGAGATCTGCACCTACTACGCCGAGGTCCTCGAACGGCTGGTGGACACCGGGCGGGTCGAGTTCTTCCCCAACACCGAGCACGTCGGTGGTCGGACCTTCGTCTCGCGGATCTCGGGCGCCGACTTCGAGGTTCCGGCGACGTGCCGGGTCGTCGACGCCCACTACCTGTCGCCCACCATTCCCGGCGAGACGTCGCCGCCGTTCGGGGTGGGCAGCGGCGTGCGGGTCGTGCCGGTCAACGACCTGGCCACGCTGGACGAGGCTCCCAGCCAGTACGTCATCGTCGGGTCGGGCAAGACCGCGACCGACGCCTGCATCTGGCTGCTCGCACGTGGAGTCGACCCGGACGCGATCTGCTGGGTCAGGCCCCGAGACCCGTGGATGCTGAACCGTGCCGTCATCCAGCCGGATCCCGCGGTCTTCCTGGGGATGCTTGCCGACCTCATGGAGTCAGCCCGCCACGCACGCTCCCTCGATGAGCTGTTCCTGCGGCTGGAGGCACTCGGCGTCATGCTGCGCATCGACCCGTCGGTCACCCCGACGATGGCCAAGGCGCCGACGCTCGCCGAGTGGGAGCTGGACCAGCTGCGCACGATCGAGGACGTGGTGCGGCGCGGGCACATCCAGGACGTCACGCGCGGCCGGCTCACCTTCGCGCACGGTTCCGTGCAGGTGGCGCAGGATGCCGTGGTGGTCCACTGCGCAGCGGACGGCCTCAGGATCCCGGGGACGGTCCCGGTCTGGCGACCGGAGGCGATCACGCTGCAGACCATCCGGGCCGGCTTCCCCTCCTTCGGGGCTGCGTTGACCGGTTACGTCGAGGCCACCCGCGACGACGATGCGCTGAAGAACCGGATCTGTCCCCCGTCGCAGTACGGCAACACCCTGCAGGACTGGGCCGAGATGATCATCCAGGGCACCCGGAACGCGGCGTCCTACTCCGCCGAGGACGACATCCGCGAGTGGTCGATGGGAGTCGCCCTCAACCCGGCGCGCACTCCCCCCGACCAGTCCGCCCGAACCGCCGTGGCCGAGGTGCGGGAACGCCTGGCGACCCACACCGCACCGGGCCTGGCCCGTCTCGTCGAGCTGGTGTGAGCAGCTGGGGTGAGCAAAGCTGGTGCGAGGAGCTGGTGTGAGCCGGCCCGGCCACGCGGGACGGCCCGGGCGAGGTCAGCGGTACTGCGTGGGACCGCCCTCGTCCTCCGCGTCCTCGGCGTCCTCGTCCCGTCCGTGGACGGTGCCCGTGCCCGCCGCCGCTGCGGCCTGCTTGGACTCCGTGCGGCGCTGGACGCGCTCGGCCAGCTGACGGGTGCTCTCCTCACGGAACCGCGCCAGCACGAAGTACGAGAGGACCATCGAGATCAGGGCGCTGCCCACGAGGAGCATCCACTCCTGGTCCTTGCCGCGCAGGCCGAGCAGCCACAGCAGCGACAGGACGCCGAAGAAGATGAGGAGTCGCAGGACGGAGTACCGCAGCATGGTTCGGGTGGTTCCTCTACAGGCCTGAGTAGGAGTGCTGGCCGACGAAGAACACGTTGACGACCGCGAAGTTGACGATGATGCACGCGTACCCCGCGAGCGCAATGTAGCTCGCCGTCTGGCGGCTGATCCCGCTGGTCGCCCGCGAGTGCAGGTATGCCGCGTAGACGACCCAGATCACGAAGGTCCAGACCTCCTTGGGGTCCCAGTTCCAGTAGGACGCCCAGGCCTCGCGCGCCCAGATGGCACCGGCGATGAGGGTGAAGGTCCACAGGGGGAAGGCGACGATGTGCAGCCCGTAGGCGGTCCGCTCGAGGGCCGGGCCGTCGGGGAAGCGGTCGAGGACGCTGCGTCGGCCGGAGCGGGCGAAGGCGTCCTTGACGAGGTACACGGCCGTGGCCGCGGCCCCGAGGGTGAAGATCGCGCTGGCGAGCACGGCGACGGTCACGTGGATGATCAACCAGTAGCTCTGCAGCGACGGCAGGACCTCGGCGGCCTCGGTGTACCAGACGCGCACGGCCATGCCGAGCACGAGCAGGATCGGTCCGGTGATGAACAGGCCGAGCCAGCGCAGGTCACGCCTGGTCGCCCAGATGGAGAAGGCGATCGAGGTGAACATCGAGCCCATCACGGAGAACTCGAACATGTTGCCGAGCGGCCAGCGCTGGACCGACAGTCCACGCAGCACCACCGACAGCAGGAGCAGCATCCCTCCGAGCCAGGTGGTCGTGGCGCCGATGCCGGCGGCGGCCCGGGCGCGCGAGGGGACGTCGGCGTCGTCCGGCAGGCCTCCACGGACGGGACGGGCGGGGCCGGCGGCCGACGCAGAGGACGTCGTGTCGGTCTCCGCGCCCGCAGCGCCGGCCGCGACCAGCTCACGGTCGGCGGCGACCTCGGCGGTCCGCTCGGCTGCACGGTCCCGCGCGGGCAGCAGCCCGGCCAGGTAGCCGGCAAAGCACAGCATGGCGATGGTGTAGACCGCCATCGCCGAGTAGAGGCTGACGTTGGCGTAACCCGCCAGGGTCTCGTTGGTCATGCGCTGCCCAATCGTCGTTGCACGGTGGCGAGGATGTCCTCGACCACCTCGTGGAGCCCGTCGTCGTCGCCCTTGGCGAGCCCGCCGACAGTGACCACGGTACGTCCCTGCTCCTGTGCAGGCGAAACCCGGACGAAGACCCGGCGTCGCCGGACCACCAGCGAGCCGATCAGGCCGGTCAGTGCCAGCAGGGCGGCGCCCAGGGTGATGAACCGGCCCGGGTCGTGGCGGATCGACAGACCGGCGAACCGGTCGACACCGTCGAAGGTGATCGAGCCGCGGCCACCGGGCAGCTCGAAGGTCTTGCCCGGCTCGAGCCAGATGCGCAGCGGCTGGTTCTTGGCCGTCTCGACCTGCTTCATCTGCGCGGTGTCGAGCACGTAGACCGACTGCGGTCGACCGCCCGGGAAAAGGGTGCCCTCGAAGAGGGTGAGCGCCAGGGCCGGCTTCTTCGCGTCGGGGAAGATCGAGGTCGGGCCCTTCTCCGGGTCGATGACCGCGGTGGGCAGGAACAAGCCGGTGAACCCGAGCTGCTTGGGTCCGGCGCCGGGCACCTTGATCGCGCCGACCGACGTGTAGTTGTTGTCCTGGGCGAGGAAGGGCACCGGGCCGCTGAACGTCTCGTTGCCGTCCTTGTCACGGACGGTGACCGTGGGGGCGTAGCCGTTGCCGAGCAGGAAGACCCCCGCGCCCTTCATCTCCAGCGGGTGGTTGACCTTGATCGTCGACTGCACGGGAGCGGCACCCGGCTCCGCCTCGGTGGTGACGTGGGCGGTGAAGTCACGTGGCTGGCCGAACTGGCCGCGGCCGGTGACCCGCTCCTCGAACTTCGCGTCGAGCTTGTCGACCTTGAGGGTGAACGGCGACAGGTTCTGCGGGTCGACCCACGGCCCGGGGTTGAAGGTGTCGTACTGCAGCAGCGTGTTGGAGAAGGTCTTGCCCACGGGCACGATGACGTCGCCCTTCCACCCCCACAGGTGGCCCACCGCGACGCCGATGATGACGAAGATCAGGGACAGGTGGAAGACCAGGTTGCCGGTCTCCTTGAGGTAGCCCTTCTCGGCGCTGACCGACGTGTCGTCGTGCGAGTCGGTGCGGAACCGCTTGCCGCGCAGCACCTCCCGGGCCGCGTCCAGGGCTGCCTGCGGCTCCACGGCGACCTCTGCACGCCCTGAGGACGGGAGGCGCTCCGGCCGGGCCGGTGCACGCGGCGGCTTGGACCGCATCGCGGTCCAGTGCACCTTGCTGCGCGGGAGCACGCAGCCGACGAGCGAGATGAACAGCAGCAGGTAGATCGCAGCGAACCACGGCGACGCGTAGACCTCGAAGAACCCCAGCCGGTCGAGCCAGGGCCCGGTCTTCGGGTGGTTGGCGATGTAGTCGGCGGTGCGGTTGGAGTCGATGCTGCGCTGGGGCCAGATCGACCCCGGCAGCGCACCGATCGCGAGCAGCAGCAGCAGGAACAGCGCCGTGCGCATGCTCGTGAGCTGTCGCCACATCCAGCGCATCCAGCCGACGAGGCCCAGCCTGGGCTGGGTGATGGGTTCGGCCATGTCAGATCACCGTCTGGAAGCTGCTGACCAGCGAGGTCTGCAGGTATCGGGTCCAGGACTCCCAGACGCCCGTCACGAGGAGGACCCCGATGACGAGCAGCAGGGTGCCCCCGAAGAGCTGGATGCCGCGCGTGTGCCGGCGCAGGAAGGCCGACACCCGGCCGAAGCGCTCGAACCCGGCGGCGATGAGCAGGAAGGGCAGGCCGAGGCCGAGGCTGTAGGCCAACGCCAGGATGGTGCCGCGCGTCACCGCCGACTGGTTGCCGGTGACCGTCGCGAGTGCCACCACCGCACCCAGGGTCGGGCCGGTGCACGGCGCCCACCCGAGGCCGAAGACGGCTCCCAGCAGCGGTGCACCCGCAAGTCCCGAGGCAGGGCGGCGGTGCAGCTTCAGCTCGCGCTGCGACCCGGCTCGCGTGCCGACGCCGAGGAAGACCAGCGCCATGACGATGACAGCCACCCCGCCGACGCGCGTGAGCAGCTGGCGGTGCTCGACCAGGGTCGCGCCGAGGCTGGCGAGGAAGACGGTCGTCGCCATGAAGACGACGGTGAACCCGAGCACGAACAGCAGGGCGCCCAGGACCATCCGGTGACGGGACCGCTGCTCGAGGGCCTCGTCGGACAGCCCGGTGACGTAGCCCAGGAAGCCGGGGACGAGGGGCAGCACGCAGGGCGACGCGAACGACACCATCCCGGCGAGCAGCGCGACCACGACGGCCACCGGCAGCGCACCGGAGGTCACCGTGTCCTGGACGTCAGCGATCAACGCGGCCGGCCTACTTCTCGGCCAGGACGTCGTCGACGAGGCCGGTGAGCGTCGAAGACGTCACCTCGCCGACGACACGGGCGGCGATCCGGCCGGACGGGTCGAGCACGAGCGTGACCGGCGGGGTCGGCGCCTTCCCCTGGAGGGCGAGGATCATCTGGCCGCCCTGGTCGTCCAGCGACGGGTAGGGAATCCCCTGGCGCTTGGCCGTCGCCCTGCCCGAGGCAGGGTTGTCACGGGTGTTGATCCCCATGAACACCACCGGCTTCTTCGCGGCGCCGATCTTGTCGGCGGCGTCCTTGAGCTCGGGCGCCTCCTTCTCGCACGGCGGGCACCACGACGCCCAGACGTTGAGGACCACGACCTTGCCCGCCTGCCCGGACACCGACCACGACTGGTCGTCCAGGGTCTTCCCCGACAGCACCACGGGCTTGCCGCGCTTGGCTGCCGGGATCGACTCGACCGTGCCGTCACCAGAGATGTAGCCCTGACGGTTGCCCGACTTCGCCTGCGCCGCAATGGAGTTGGGGTCCTGCGAGCAGGCCCCGAGGGACAGCGCGAGGACGGGTACGGCGACCAGCGACCAGGCGCGCGCCATACGGGAGGTGCCGCTCATCCGGTGCCACCGTGCGACCGGGCGAGCAGGGCGGCAGCAGGCTCGCAGTACTCGATCGCCTCCAGCGTGTCACCGACGTAGGTCAGCGTGGTGAGGGAGGCGAGGCGGCACTCCCGCTTGCGCGGGTCGTGCCACAGGCGACGACCGGCGAGCTGGCTCCGGGCGATCCAGATCGGCAGCTGGTGGGAGACCACCACCGCCTCGTGGCCGCGGGCGTGCTCACGCGCGGAGGCGATCGCCTCCACCATGCGGGTCGCGATCTCGGCGTAGGGCTCGCCCCACGACGGCTTGAACGGGTTGGTCAGCTTGCTCCAGTAGCGCGGGTGGGCGAAGGCCGAGGCGCGCATCCCGGCGACCGGCTCGCCCTCGAAGGAGTTGCCGGCCTCGATGACCCGGTCGTCCGTGGTGATCTCCAGCCCGTGCGAGTCGGCGATGGGAGTCGCCGTCTCCTGCGCACGGGTCAGGGACGAGGCGACGACGTGCGTCACGTCGTGGTCCTCGAGGTGGCGGGCGGCGGCCTGCGCCATCTCCCGGCCCAGCTCGGACAGGTGGTAGCCGTCGAGCCGCCCGTAGAGCACGCCCTGCGGGTTGTGCACCTCGCCGTGGCGCAGCAGGTGCACCACGGTGCGGGGGGCGTCACTCATGAGTCGATTGTCGCAAACGACTCGGCAGCCGCCGACGCCGCGGCGGGCAGGGCCGAGACGACGCGGTCCACGGCCGCAGCGTCGTGGGCGCCACTGACGAACCACGACTCGAAGGCGCTCGGCGGCAGGTAGACCCCCTGGCTGAGCATCGAGTGGAAGAACGCGGCGAACGCGGGGACGTGCTGGTCACGCGCTTGGTCGTAGTTGGTCACGGCGCCGTCCCGGAAGAAGACGCTGAACATGCTCCCCGCGCGCTGGATGGTGTGGGGCACCCCGGCCTTCCCGAGCTCGGTGCGCAGGGCGCCGGTGATGGCGTCGGCCACCTCGTCGAGCCGGGTGTAGAGCTCGGGGGTGCACTGCTGGAGGGTGGCGCGACCTGCCGCGGTGGCGACGGGGTTCCCCGAGAGCGTGCCTGCCTGGTAGACCGGGCCGGTCGGTGCCAGCAGGGCCATCACGTCGGCGCGGCCACCGAAGGCAGCGGCGGGGAAGCCACCACCCATGACCTTGCCGAAGGTGAACAGGTCGGGCGCCCCGGCGGCATACGGGCCCTCGAGCCCGTACCACCCTGCGGCCGAGCAGCGGAAGCCCGTCATGACCTCGTCCGAGATGAGCAGCGCACCGTGTGCGGCAGTGACCCGGCGCAGGCCCTCGGTGAAGCCGGGGGCGGGCGGGACGACGCCCATGTTGCCGGGCGAGGCCTCCGTGATGACCGCCGCGATCTCGGACCCGCGGGCGGCGAAGGCCTCCTCGAGGGCGGCGAGGTCGTTGAACGGCAGGACGATCGTCTCGGCCGCCATCTCCTTCGGCACACCGGCGGAGTCCGGGAGGGCGAAGGTCGCGACCCCTGAGCCGGCCTGGGCCAGCAGGGAGTCGACGTGGCCGTGGTAGCAGCCGGCGAACTTCACGATGAGCGAGCGACCGGTGTAGCCGCGGGCCAGCCGGATCGCGCTCATCGTCGCCTCGGTGCCGCTGGAGACGAGGCGGACCTGCTCGACGGGATCGACGCGGGCGACGATCTCCTCGCCGAGGGCGACCTCGTTCTCACTCGGCGTGCCGAACGAGAAGCCATGGGAGACAGCGTTGTTGACGGCCTCGACGACGGCAGGGTGGCCGTGCCCGAGGATCATCGGGCCCCACGAGCAGACGAGGTCGACGTACTCGCGACCGTCGGCGTCGGTGAGGTAGGGGCCGGACCCGGAGACCATGAACCGGGGCGTGCCACCGACGGCACGGAACGCGCGGACCGGGGAGTTCACGCCGCCGGGGGTGACTGCCAGCGCGCGTTCGAGGAGGGCCTGCGAAGCGGGGGCGTCGAAGGGGTGTGACGTCATGCCCCCCATTGTCACAGCCCTTCCTGAGCGGGCGCGGACGGGTGTGGCGGCGGGCGTGCGCAGGCTCACACCTGCCGCAGGCTCAGACCTCGCTGCAGGAGGGCAGCCCGCCGGCGAGGATGGCGTCGCGCATGGCGGCCATGGCCGCACCGAGCGTGGCGAACTGCTCCGGCGTCATGGTGTCGACGATGTTGCGCCGCACGCTCTCGATGTGGACCTGTGCCATGTCCTCGACGGCCTGCTGCCCGCGTTCGGTGAGCACGAGCTCGACACCACGGCGGTCCTCCAGGCAGGACTCGCGGCGCACCCACCCCCGCTTCTCCAGGCGTGCCGCAGTGTGGGTGAGGCGGCTGCGGGACTGCACGACGAGGTCGGCCAGGCCGGACATGCGCAGCCGACGCCCGGGGGCCTCGGACAGCATCGAGATGATCTCGTACTCGGACAGCTGGACGCCGTGGGACTGCAGGTCGCGGTCGAGGGCGGCCTCCAGGAGTCGGCTGCCACGTAGGTAGGCGCGCCAGGCCTCCTGTTGCGCAGGGGTCAGCCAGCGCGGTGGCGCGGTCGCGGCGGTGCTCATGGTGGTCAAGTATTCCATCTCCTCGGTGTTGTTGAAATATAAACCAGTTCTGCTATGTTCAACCCAGTGACACCGCAGGAAAGTCCCGCGGACAACCCCTCAACACAGGAGACTCCCCCATGGCCAGCATCAAGGACCTTTCCGCCGGTACCTGGAACGTCGACGCTTCGCACAGCGAGCTCGGCTTCACGGCCCGCCACCTCATGGTCACCAAGGTCCGCGGCAAGTTCAACGAGTTCGAGGCGACCGCCAACGTCGCCGACGACGTCGCGGCCTCCACGATCAACGCCACCGTCCAGCTCGCCTCCGTCGACACCGGCTCCGCCGACCGCGACGCCCACATCAAGGGCGAGGACTTCTTCGACGTGGAGAAGAACCCGACCATGACCTTCACCTCCACCCAGGTCACCGACGACACCCTCAAGGGCGACCTGACCATCAAGGGCGTCACCAAGCCGGTCGAGTTCGACCTCGAGTTCAACGGCCTGGCCACCGACCCGTGGGGCAACCAGAAGGCCGGCTTCGAGGCCACCACCGAGATCAACCGCAAGGACTTCGGTCTCGAGTGGAACGTCGCCCTCGAGGGTGGCGGCGTCCTCGTCTCCGAGAAGATCAAGATCAACCTGGACATCCAGCTCGTCAAGGCTGCCTGAGCCTGCCGAAGGCAGCAGCAGGCCCGGCCGCCACGGCCGAGCGCACGAGAAGGGGCCGGTTCCGCGAGGAACCGGCCCCTTCCGCACACCCGGCTGCCGCCGGACCGACCTCAGCGAGCGGTGGCCTTCGACGCCAGGGTGCCGCCGGCCGCGTCCTCCCAGCCGACGAGCACCGTCACCGGGCCCTTCGGAGCACGGTCGAGCACCACGCCGTACTCGTGCTTGCCGGCCGTGACCGTCACGGTGCGGCTGCCGACGGTCCCCGCGGAGTCGACGACGTGCACGTGGGCGGTGCCGGGCGCGTTGGCGCGCAGCCGCACGAGGGCGGTGTCACCGTGCAGCCGCGCCTTGTCCACCCACCCGCTGTTCGCCCGGGTGCTCGCCGGCCCACCCGCCAGCGGCACGTCGATCGCCACCGCCTGGGTCAGGCTCGGCGGCGAGTCGAGCGAGGACAGCGCGCTGAGCGGGATCACCGGCTCGGGAGCGGTGGTCGGGCGTCCGGCCGGAGGGGTGTAGCCCTCGACCTTCGCCTGGCCCCAGCGGTAGGGGTCACCCTGCACGCCACCCCACGTCGACCAGCCGATGCGGGTCTTGCCGGTCAGGTCCTGGGTGTCCGAGTCGTAGACGAACAGGTTGAGCCCCAGGTGCTCCGGGTCGACCGCGCCCGGCAGCAGCGACATCGGGATCGACGTCTCGACGGTGTAGCCGCCAGAGCCGACCTTCGAGGCCACCTTCATGCCGGGAGCGGTCTCGGCGCCCGGCCCCTGGTGGTTGTCGGCGTCCCGCTCGTAGCAGGGACCGCCCTGCGCGGTGACGGGCAGGATGGCCGCCTTGAACGTCGTCGAGGTGTTCTCCGACGTCCCCCGTGGGTCGATCGCGAGCTCCACCGAGTCGGTGCGCCAGTGCCGCTTGCAGTCGGCGGCGTCCAGCTTGGTGCCGAGCGTGTCGTCCGTGACGTCCACCAGCACGTAGAGCGTGTCGTCGCGCCAGGCCAGCTTGGCCGTCGCCGAGCAGTCGGCGGCCGACGTGCAGGCCGTGCCCTCCCACAGGCGGGAGATGTCGATCGCCGGACCGGGGTACTCCCCCGCCGTGTCGACGCCGTCCACCTTCGGCGCGGCCGCGGCGTGGCCGATGGTCGTGCGCGGCACCAGCTCGAGCGCCGCCGAGGCCTTGCTCGTGCCGGCCGGCGACGTCGTGGTGATCGTGTAGGCGTAGTCGCCGGCCGGGGCGCCGGGCGTGCCGCCCTCGTTCGACGTCTTCAACGAGGTGTCGGTGTTGGTGACCGTGAAGGTCGCCGAGCCCGTCCCGCCGGCCGCGATCGGACCGTATGCCGCCGCGGCCGGCTGGGCGGTGAAGCCAGCCGGGAGGTCGAGCGCGACCGTGCCGGACTGCGCCGACGCCGCGCTGTTGCGCAGGTCGACCCGGACCTGGCGGGACCCGCCGGAGGCCAGGGTCAGCACGGGGCTCACCGTCCCGCTCAGCTGCGGCTGCCCTGCGCCGGCGCCGGTCCACTTCTCGAAGTCAGCGACCTGCGGGAGCAGCTGCTGGCTGCCGGCCACGGGAGCCACCACCTGGACGGGACGGTCGGAGTAGCCGCTGCCCTCGTCGGACCTCAGCGTCGCTGCGACGCGGGCCCGGTCGCCCACCGTGGCTCCGGCAGCAGGGGTGACGGTGAAGGCCTTCGTCACGGTGCGACCGGCCTGGAGCGTGCCGATGTCACCGCGTCCCTCGACCTTCCACCCGCTCGGGACCGACGGCACGACCACCACGTCGCGCAGGCCCTTGCGTGGCGCGGTGACCTCCACGGTCGCGGTGAAGGGGGCTCCCGCAAGGACGCCGAACTTCGTCGTGGCCACGCGCATGAGGGTGCCCAGCGGCACGGTCCCCGGAGCGTGGGTGACGGCGCCGTCCAGAGAGGCTGATGGCTGACCCGCGGCGGCGGAGCCGGGCGCCGGGAACGGCACCCGCGAGTCGACCTGCTGGAAGTAGTCGCAGCCCAGGGCGTTCGGGTCGCTCGACACGTCGGGGAACGTCGCCCAGCCCTGGGACCTGTAGAGACGTTGGGCGTCGCGCTCGATGGCGGCCCACGTCCGACCGGACTTCGCGCGCTCCCCGGACCACACGCCATACACGTTCTGGGTGGTGTCCTTGAGGGTGAACCCGGTGGCGCACGCGGGGCCGTTGGGTGAGGTCGCTGCCGAGCCACGCACCAGCAGGCGCAACGGCGCCCAGGGCTTGAGGCCCTCCTTGGTGATCTGCTCGGGGTACTGCTTCGGGTCGGCCGCCGCGTTGAAGGCCTCGATCGCGAGTCGCCCGGCTTCCTGGTGGTTGCCGTGGTTGCCCGGGGACGGGGCGGGGTTCATCGTCGAGAGGATCTCGGGACGGGTCTGGCGGATGATCCGCACCACCTTGCCGAGGGTGTCCTCGTGGCCCCAGATCTGCCGGGTCAGCGGTTCGGAGACCGTGTAGTAGAAGTCGACCTTGTCGAGGTTGAAGACGTCGCGGATGCCGGCCGTGCCGACCGCGGCGCGCTCCTCCTTCTCGCGCAGGAGGCCGAGGGCCGGGCCCTCCTCGGGACCGACCGCGTTGCCGCCGCCCTCGCCCCGGGTCACGGTGATGACGCCCGTCCGCAGGCCGTACTTCTCCCCCCACTCGCCGTACGTGGACAGCTGTCCCGCCTCGTCGTCGGGGTGGGCGCCGATGAACAGGGCCCCGAGGTCCACCGGGTGGCCTGCCGAGGTGGTGCGGTCCGGCGGCTTCGGTCCTCCGCGGTCGTGGGGCGCCGCTGCTGCGGCACCGGATCCGCTGAGCCCGAGGGCTGCTGCGGCCGCCAGAGCTGCCGCCGAGACGGCTGCTGCTCTGGCGAGTGGACGATTCCCTGCGATCATCGTTGACCTCCTGGGTCAGGTTGGGTGCATGGTTACTCCCGGACTGCCCCCTCGAGCATCCCGGCGATGAAGTGGCGCTGGAGGAAGACGTAGAGCAGGACCACGGGCGTCGCGACGATGCACGCACCGGCCGCGAGGAGGGTGAAGCCCTGGGTGTACTGGCCCTGGAAGAAGGCGAGGCCGAGCGGGGCGGTGCGCAGGTCCTCGGAGACGACCATGACCAGGGGGATGAGGAACTCGTTCCAGGTCCACATGAAGACCAGCACCGTCAGCGTGACGACGGCGGGACGGGCCAGCGGCACGAGCACCTGCCACAGGATCCGCCAGGTGGAGGCGCCGTCGAGGCGGGCGGCCTCGACCAGCGCGCGGCTCGAGCTGCGGAAGTAGGCCCGCATCCAGAACGTGCCGAACGCCACCGACTGTGCGACCTGGGGCAGGACGACGGCCCAGAGCGTGTCCGTGAGGCCGAGCGTCCGCAGGTCGTAGTAGAGCGGGACGAGGACGGCCTCGCTGGGCATCATGATGCCGAGCAGGAACAGGTAGAAGACCACCGTGGCACCGCGAAAACGCATGGTGCCCAACGCGTAGCCGGCCAGGATCGAGAACAGGAGGCTGATGACGACGACGGTCGTCGACACGAGCAGGCTGGTCCGCAGGTAGCTGCCGAAGTGGCCGACGTCCCAGGCCTTTGCGAAGTTGCCGGGGTGCAGCCCGAGGATGCCGCTGCTCACCGCGCCCCCGCCGGCTCCCGCCGCGTCGTCGGGCCCGAGGGCGGCACCGAGGATGGTCAGGACCGGCGTCAGCGCGAAGATCGCGAAGGCGATGAGGATGACGTAGTTGCCGGTGCGTTCGGCGCGCGAGACCCTCATCGGTCGCCCCGTTCCGCGATCCGGGTGATGCCGAAGGAGATGGCGAAGATGATGAGCGTCAGGACGACGGCGATGGCCGCGGCCGAGCCGACCTTGCCCTGCTGGAAGGCCCGGTTGTAGACCTCGAAGGACGGCACCGACGTGCTCGTCCCCGGGCCGCCGCGGGTGGTGACGTAGACGAGGTCGAAGGTCCGCAGCGCCGCGATGACGGTCAGGGTCAAGGCGACCGAGATCTCGCCACGCACCGAGGGCAGCGTCACGGCGAAGAACTCGCGGAACGGGCCGGCGCCGTCGAGGCGGGCGGCCTCGTACAGCTCACCGGGGATGCGCCCCATACCGGCGAGCAGCAGGACCGTCACGAGCCCGATCTCGAACCACGTGCCGATGAAGCCCACCGCGGGAAGGGCCGCCGTGTAGTCGCCGAGCCAGCCACGGGTCAGCGAGTCCAGCCCGATGGCGCTGAGCAGGGAGTTGACCGTCCCGTCCGGGGCGTACATCCGGCGCCAGGCCACGGCGATGACGACCATCGCCACGACCTGCGGCAGGAAGACCACCGTGCGGAAGAACCCGAGCCCACGGACCTTGGCCCGGTTGAGGATCGCGGCCAGGCCGAGTCCGATGACCGTGGGCAGCACGGCGTAGAACACCATGAGGACCAGCGCGTGGCCGAACGACGCCCGCAGTGCCGGGTCGGACAGGACGTCGGCGTAGTTGGACAGGCCCGCCCACGTCGCGAGGGTGTTGCCGTTCCAGGTGTAGAACGAGATCTGGACCGCACGCCCGAGCGGGTAGAGCAGGAACGCGGCATACACCGCGAACGCGGGGAGCAGGTAGAGCCACGCGATCTTGCGCGGCTCGCCCGGCGGGCCGGTGACGCGCCGGGGTCGGCCCGGCACGCCGGAGCGCGCGGGCCGACCCGTGGTCGTGGGGGCCGTCATCCTCAGCCGTTCGAGGAGACGAACCCGCTGTAGTCCTTCTCGACGGTGTCGAGGAACTGGGCCGGCGTCGCCTTCTTCGCGAGCAGGTCCTGCAACGAGGCACCGAGGGTGTCCGCCATCGTCGGCGTCGCGTAGTCGAGGTAGGGCACGAGCGAGTCGTCCTTCACCGCGGTCCCGAACGCCGCGAAGACGTCCTTGCCGAGGGCATCGCCGGCGGTCTGGTCGGCCGTGTCGGCGATGGGCAGGTTGTCGTTCTTCGCGAGCACGCCCATGGCGTCCTTGCTCGTGATGAAGTTGATGTAGGCCGCGGCCGCGTCAGGGTGCTTGCTCTTGCTCGAGACCGCCCACGGCAGGCCCGTTCCACCGGTCGCGACCGGGGTGCCCGCCGCAGCCGGAGGGAGGGTGAAGGTCACCTTGTCGCCCATGGCCTTGCCGAGGTCGGCCTGCAGCCAGGTGCCGGCGATGAGGTAGGCGCCCTTGCCCTTGGAGAACGCCTGCCACGCCGGGTCGTAACCCAGGCCGTTGACGTCCTTGGCGAAGTAGCCCTTGTCCACCCAGTCGACGAGCGTCTGCGCGGCCTTGGTGTTCTCCGGGGTCTTCCACGTGCCGCCCTTCTGACCGAAGCCGAGGGTGCGGATCGCGTCGGGCTTGGCGTTCTGCGCCTGAACCGTGCCGAACACGTGGATGGCCGGCCACTTGTCGAGGTTGCCCAGGACGAGCGGCTGCTCACCGGCGCTCTTGATGGCGCCGAGGCTGGACTCGAAGTCGGACCACGTCTTGGGGACCTCGTTGACGCCGGCCTTCTTGAGGAGGTCGGTGTTGGCGTAGATGCCGACCACCTCACCGACCTGCGGGAGGCCGTAGAGGTTGCCGTCGCCGAACGTCTTGCCGTCCTGGCTGTAGGACGAGTACTTGCGCACGGACTCGGGGTACCGCTTGTCCCAGCCGTAGGCGGTGGAGTACTTGTCCAGCGGGAGCAGCTGCCCGGCCTGGACGAACGAGCCCATGTCGGGGCGGCCGTTGTTGGCCTCGAAGACGTCGGGCGGGGTGTTGCCCGACAGCGCCAGCTTGAGCGTCGTCTTGAGGTCGTCGAACGAGCGCGTGACCCGCTTGAGCTTGATGTTGGGGTACTTCGCCTGGAACTCCTTGTTGAGCTCCTCGATCTGGGCCGCCTGCCCCCCACGGACCTCCTGGTCCCAGACCGTCAGGGTCACGTCACCGAGCTTGGACGCGTCGGTCGACACCTGCCCGGTCGGGGTCGCGCCCTTGGTGTCGGCGTTCGAGCCCGGCGTGCAGGCAGCGAGGGCTGCTGCGCCGACCAGGCCCGCGGTGGCCAGCAGGATCGTGGGGCGGTTCCTCATTCGGGGTCTCCTTGATGATGATGATGACGGGTATGGCGCGGGGCCGGCTGTGCTGGAAGGGAGTTCGGCGTGGTGGTCGGCATGCGACAGGCTGCGGCTCACGGGTAGCCCTCAACGTCGACGTGGCGGGCGATGGTGGCGGTGGCGCGGCGACCGGCACCGACCGGGATGGTGGGGACGAGGTCGTCGAGGAAGGCATACCGGCGCAGCAGCGACTGGTGGTAGGAGCTGGCGTCGCCGGAGGCCCGCCGCTGGGTCCACCAGTCGGCGATGTCGCCCCAGCCGGGGGCCGCGAGGCTGCCACCGAACTGCTGCACCGACAGCGACGAGCACAGCGCGGCGAACGCGAGGCGCTGCTGCAGGGGCCACCCGGCAAGCGTGCCCAGAACGATCGAGGCACCGAAGACGTCACCGGCACCGGTGGGGTCCATGGCCGGGACGCGCAGGGCAGGCACGACGGCCTCCTCGCCGGTGGCCGAGTCGATGGCCAGCGCGCCGGACTCGCCGTTGGTGACGACGGCGAGGGGCACGCGATCGGCCAGGGCGTAGAGCGCCTCGTGCGGGGTGCTGGTGCGGGTGTAGGCCATCGCCTCACCGGCGTTGGGCAGGAAGCCGTGGCAGACCGCGAGCTGGTCGAGGACCTCGGTGGACCAGCGCCCGCTGGGGTCCCAGCCCACGTCGGCGAAGACGAGCGAGCCGGCGGCCTGGGCCTGCTGCACCCAGGTGGGCTCGGAGTCGCCGATCAGGGGACGCTGCTCGGAGAGCTCGACCATGACCGCCCTGGTCGGCGGCGGGGTGCCGATGAGCTCGGCCGGACCGAGCGGCGGCGCGTGCCCGTGGCTGACCATGCCGCGGTCGCGGTTGACGGCCATCGAGACGGTGACGGGCGAGTGCCAGCCCTCGAAGCGCTGCGACCGGCTCAGGTCCACGTGCTCGTTGTCGGCCAGGGTCTCCCAGCAGAAGTCTCCGTACGCGTCGTCACCGAAGGCGGCGGCCAGCGAGGTGCGCAGGCCGAGGCGACGAGCAGCGACGGCGAGGTTGGCGATCCCCCCGGGGCACGACCCCATACCGTCGGCCCAGACCTCCTGGCCGTCCTCGGGGAGGGCGTCCAGACCGGTGAAGATGATGTCGAGGAAGACCGTCCCCCAGATGAGGACGTCGAGCTCTGGGGCACCGGGGGTGCGCAGCGACGCGAGGGGGTCGTAGACCTGCTCCTCGCGGTCCGCCGCCCCGGTGAGCGGGACGTCGGGCTGCTGGTGGGGCACCTGTTCGGGCACCTGCGGGCTCCTGTTCGTCGGTGGGCCTGTTGGCCAGAATGCCCTGTTGGCCCGGCCTAGACAAGCAAGACCGATCACGATTCTTCAGTGTCGTGCATGTTGCTGCGCGGAAGTGATTGTTATGTTGCCTTCATGCGGGTCACCCGGCAGCGATCGATCGTCGAGCGGCTGCACTCCCACGGCCTCGCCTCCACGGAGGAGCTGGCCGCGCTCTGCGACGTCAGCCTGGCGACGGTCCGCCGAGACCTCATCGAGCTCGAGTCGGCCGGGGAGCTGCGCCGCGTCCACGGCGGGGCGGTCCTGGAGGTGGGCGTCAACGGGGCCGGTCACGTACCCGCCCTGGCCTCCCCGGAGAACGACGCCGACGCCGTGCGGGGGTTCGCCGAGGTGGCGGCCAGCGACGCCGAGGACAAGCGGGCCGTGGCGGTCCGGGCGGCGGCGATGGTGGCCGACGGCGACTGCGTCATCCTCGACATCGGCACGACGACGATGATGCTCGCCCGCGAGCTGCGTGGGCGCCCGGTCACGGTGGTCACGGCCAGCCTGGCCGTCCTCGACGTGCTGCGCGACGACCCGCAGGTCGAGCTCGTCCTGCTCGGCGGGATCGTCCGCCGGACCTACCACTCCATGGTCGGCGCCCTCACCGAGGACGCCCTGCGCCAGGTGCGCGCCAACTGTGCCTTCCTCGGGGCGAGCGGCGTCGCGGCCGACGGGACGGTCCTGGACACCACCCTGGTCGAGGTGCCCGTCAAGCGCGCCCTGCTCGCCACCTCCCAGCGGTCGGTGCTCCTCGTCGACCACCACAAGTTCCCCGGCACCGGCGCGCTGCGCGTCTGCGGGCTCGACGAGTTCGATGCCGTCATCACCACCACCGGGGCCCACGGCCCCACCCTCGACGCCGCTCGCGCGGCAGGCACGGAGGTCCACGTCGTATGAGGCTCGCGATCCTGGGGGGCGGGGGGTTCCGGACCCCGCTGGTCTACGGGGCACTGCTCACCGACCACCACGAGCACCGGGTCGACGAGGTGCGCCTGCACGACGTCGACGAGTCACGGCTCGAGGCCATCGGTCGCGTCCTGGCCCAGATGGGCGCCGGTCACGACGACCCGCCGTCGGTGCTCACGACGACCGACCTCGACGAGGCGCTCACGGGGGCCGACTTCGTCTTCTCCGCGATCCGCGTCGGCGGCCTCGAGGGGCGCACGCAGGACGAACGCGTCGCGCTCGACCTCGGGCTGCTCGGCCAGGAGACCACCGGTCCCGGCGGGCTGTCGTTCGGTCTGCGCACGCTGCCCGTGGCCCGCCACGTCGCCGAACGCGTCCGAGAGGTCGCCCCCGATGCGTGGGTCATCAACTTCACCAACCCCGCCGGCATGATCACCGAGGCGATGCAGCAGGTCCTCGGCGACCGGGTGGTCGGCATCTGCGACTCCCCCATCGGGCTCGGCCGCCGGGCCGCCGCGACCCTCGGGCTGGACCCGCTGAGCACGACCGTCGACTACGTCGGTCTCAACCACCTCGGCTGGCTCCGCGGGGTCCACTCCGGCGGCGAGGACGTGCTGCCCCGGCTGCTCGCCGACGACCGGCTGCTCGGCTCGATGGAGGAGGGCCAGCTCTTCGGCCTCGACTGGATCCGCACCCTGGGCGCCATCCCCAACGAGTACCTCTACTACTACTACTTCACCCGCGACGCGGTCGCCTCGATCACCGGCGCCGACCAGACCCGCGGCGAGTACCTCCTGGACCAGCAGCGCCGCTTCTACGCCGCCATGGCGGCCTCACCGCCCGACGCCCTCGGCGAGTGGGACCGGGTCCGGATGGAGCGCAACGCGACCTACATGAAGGAGGCCCGCGAGGAGGGCGAGGAGCGCGACGAGCACGACGTCCAGGGCGGCGGCTACGAGGGGGTGGCCCTGGCCATCATGGCGGCCATCTCCCGCGGCGAGCCCGCCTCGCTGATCCTCAACGTCCGCAACCGCGGAGCCGTCCCGGGCGTCCCGGAGGACGCCGTCGTCGAGGTGCCGTGCACGGTCGACTCCGACGGACCTCGACCCCTGACCGTCAGCGCGCTGACGCCGCACCAGCTCGGTCTCGTGCTGCAGGTCAAGGGCGTCGAGCGGCTGACCATCTCGGCGTCCGCGACCGGTGACGAGCGAGAGGCGGTCGAGGCCTTCGCGCTCCACCCGCTGGTCGACTCGGTGACCGTCGCCCGGGAGCTGCTGCGGGGCTACCGCGCCAGGATCCCGGCCGTCGACGCGGTGTTCGCCCCCCGCTGACGCAGCGCCGCACCGCAGCCCCACCCGCGGGTCTTTGAGGGATCCGGCGCGCCAGAGCGCGCCAGATCCCTCAAAGACCGAGAAGGGCGGCGGCGTCGAACGCGAAGTAGGTCAGGATGATCTGCGCGCCGGCGCGACGGATGCCGATGAGCGACTCCATCATCACCCGCTCGCGGTCGATCCAGCCGTTGTCGGCGGCAGCCACGATCTGGCTGTACTCCCCCGAGATCTGGTACGCCGCAACAGGAACCGGCGACATGGCAGCCGCCGCCGCGACGATGTCGAGGTGCGGCCCGGCGGGCTTGACCATGACGATGTCAGCGCCCTCGGCGATGTCGAGCTCGAGCTCGCGCAGCGACTCCGTAGCGTTGGCCGGGTCCTGCTGGTAGGTCGCACGGTCTCCCTGCAGCGACGACTGCACGGCCTCGCGGAACGGACCGTAGAGGCCGGAGGTGTACTTCGCCGAGTAGGCGAGGATGACCGTGTCGGTGAAGCCCTCTGCGTCGAGCGCGTCGCGGACGAACGCCACCTGGCCGTCCATCATCCCGGAGAGGCCGAGCACGGCTGCGCCGGCGCGGGCCTGCGCGAGGCCCATCGCGGCATACCGCTCCAGGGTCGCGTCGTTGTCCACGCGCCCGTCCGGGGTGAGCACACCGCAGTGGCCGTGGTCGGTGAACTCGTCGAGGCACAGGTCGGCCATGACGACGAGCTGGTCACCGACGGCGTCGGCGACGGCGCGCAGCCCGACGTTGAGGATGCCTTCGGGGTCGTCGGCACCGGTGCCGGTGGCGTCCTTGTGCTCGGGGACCCCGAAGAGCATCAGTCCGCCGAGCCCGGCCTCGACAGCACGGTGCGCCTCGGCGACGAGGGACTCGACGGTGTGCTGGACGACGCCCGGCATGGCCGTGATGGCGACCGGCTCCGTGATGCCCTCGCGGACGAACACCGGCAGGACGAGCTCGGCCGGGTGCAGCCGGGTCTCGGCGACGAGCCGGCGAACCGCCGGGGACTGCCGCAGCCGGCGGGGTCGGATGACCGGCCCCGCCGGGAAGCGTGCCTCAGCTGCCGTCACCGCGGTCACTTGGCCCGGCGACGCGACGAGGCCTTCTTGGCGCTCGGACGCACCACGTCCTCGCCGGCCTCGGCGGCGGCTGCGGCGAGCCCCAGGCCGTAGTCGGCCAGGGCGTCGACCAGGGCGTTCGAGGACGCCTCTGGCGCCAGGACGTCGACCCGCAGGCCGTGCTCCTCGGCAGCCTTCGCGGTGGCCGGACCGATGCAGGCGATGACCGTCGACGGGTGCGGCTTGCCGGCAATGCCGACGAGGTTGCGCACCGTGGAGGACGAGGTGAAGACCGCGGCGTCGAACTGACCGCCCTTGATGGCCTCACGGATCTCGGCGGCCGGCGGGGCGGCGCGGACGGTCCGGTAGGCGGTCACGTCGTCGACCTCCCAGCCCATCTCCACCAGGCCCGCGACGAGGGTGTCGGTCGCGATGTCGGCGCGGGGCAGGAACACCCGGTTGATGGGGTCGAGCACCTCGTCGAAGGGCGGCCAGTCGGCCAGCAGGCCGTTCGCCGACTTCTCGCCGGACGGCACCAGGTCGGGCACGATGCCCCACTCGCGCAGGGCCTCGGCCGTGACACCACCCACCGCAGCGACCTTGAGACCGGCGAAGGCGCGGGCGTCGAGCCCGAACTCCTCGAACTTCTCGCGGACCGCCTTGACGGCGTTGACGGAGGTGAAGCCGATCCACTCGTAGCGCCCGGTGACCAGGCCCTTGACCGCGCGCTCCATCTGCTGGGGCGTGCGCGGCGGCTCGACACTGATCGTCGCGACGACCTCGGCGGTGGCGCCGTAGGACTCCAGCCGCGCGATGGTCCCGCCGGACTGCTCCTTGGTCCGCGGGACCAGGACGTTCCAGCCGAACAACGGCTTGGTCTCGAACCACGACAGCTGCTCGCGCAGGCTGACCGTCGAGCTGACCACGGCCAGGGCCGGGAACTCCACGGTCTTCATGGCCGTGGCGACCTCGCCGAGCGTGGTGACGCGCGTCGACTGGCGGATCGTGGTGCCGCGCTCGGTCAGGGCGACCGGGCTCGACGCGGGACGTCCGGCGGCCAGCAGCTTGGCCAGGGCACCGGACAGGTCGTCCGGGGCCCCGAGCAGCACGACGGTGACCGACTCGGTCGCCGAGGCGGACCAGTCGACGGACCGGTCGTTGGCCGCGATGACGTGGACCGCAGGGGAGCTGCTCGAGGTCAGCGGGATGCCTGCGTAGGCCGGGACCGCGGAGACGGCGCTGACGCCGGGGACGATGTCGAAGCCGATGCCGGCCTTCTGGCAGGCAAGGGCCTCCTCGGCGAGGCCGTTGAAGGTAGCCGGGTCGCCGTCCATGAGGCGGACGACCAGCCCACCCTGGGCGGCCTTGGCGGCCTTGACGACGAGCTTGGCCCGCATCGCGTGGGTGAGCGGCTGTCCGTGGTCGCCGTGGCCGGCGTCGACGACCTCGACGTCCGGTCGGCAGTGGCGGGCGACGACGTCCTCGCGGGCGACCTGGTCGATGACGACGACGTCAGCCCTGGCGAGGAACTCGATCGAGCGCAGGGTCATCAGACCCGCGTCGCCGGGGCCGGCGCCGACGAAGGCGACTCGACCCGGCTGGCGGGTGGGCTTGGTGGTGGGCTGGGTGCGCGTGGGGCTCACGTGGCACGCTCCGTGCTGTCGTTTTCTGGGCGGCGGTCGGGGGCGGCGAGCGGAGGAGCTCCGTTCGCCCCTGGTGGGTCGGGTGGCCGGTGGAGGCTGGTGGCCGGGGCGGTCGACCCGGTGGTCGGGGTCGGCGGTCGGTCCTCCGGCCCGCGCAGCACGTCGGCGCCGTCCTCAAGGAGGACCTCGGCGAGGCGGTGGCCGAGTGCGGTCGCTTCGGCGACGGGGCCGACCAGCGAACGCCTCAGGTCGACCGAGCCGTCGACGGCACCGACGAAGGCGCGCAGCGACAGCTCGAGGCCGTCCTCACCCTCGACGACCTCGGCCAACGCACCGACCGGCGCCGAGCAGCCGGCCTCGAGCGCGGCCAGCACGGCTCGTTCGGCGCTCACGCAGGCGCGGGTGTCGGGGTCGTCGAGCACGGCGAGCGCGGCACGCGTGGTCTCGTCGTCCTCGCGGCACTCGACGGCGAGGGCGCCCTGCCCGGGCGCGGGCAGCATCTGCAGGGGGTCGATCGACTCGGTCACCTCGTCGAGGCGCCCGAGCCGGGCCAGCCCGGCGCGGGCCAGGACCACGGCGTCGAGGGCGCCGTCGTGGACCATCGAGATGCGGGTGTCGACGTTGCCGCGGATGTCCCTGAAGGACAGGCCCATCCCGAGTGCGGCCAGCTGCGCGACGCGGCGCGGGGAACCCGTGCCGACGACGGCGCCCTCCCCCAGCTCACCGAGGGTGCGGCCGTCGGAGGCGACCAGGACGTCACGCGGGTCTTCACGGACCGGGACGGCGGCGATCGCCAGTCCGGGCTCGGGCGCGGTGGGCAGGTCCTTGAGCGAGTGGACGGCGAAGTCGACCTGCCCAGCGAGGAGCGCTCGTCGCAGGGCTGCGGCGAAGACGCCCGTCCCGCCCAGGCTCGACAGGGACTCGCTCGAGGTGTCGCCCTCGGTGACGATGGTGACGAGGTCCACCGTGTGGCCGAGGGCCCGCAGGCGGTCGGCGACCCAGGAGGACTGGGTCGTGGCCAGCGCGCTGCGGCGGGTGCCCAGCCGCAGCGTCAACGGCTGTCTCGCCTGCGCCGGTCCGGTGGCGGGTGCCGTCGTGGAGGTGGCGCTCACGGCATACCTCCACGCTGGGGCGGCACGGACGCAGTGACGGCCTCGCCAGGGCCCAGGTCGAACAGCTCTCGCAGGGCCTGCGCGTACCCGTCGCCGTGACCGCCCACGGCGAGCTCCTTCACGCGGACGGTGGGGGTGTGCAGCAGCTTCTCGACGATGCGGTGCACCGCGAGCTGCACCTCGGCCCGCTGGGTCTCGTCGAGGCCGGGCAGCCGCTGCTCGAGGCGCGACAGCTCGCCCGCGACCACGTCAGCAGCGTGCGAGCGCAGGGCGGCGACCGTCGGGGCGACGGTCTCGGCGGCGCGGGAGGTGAGGTAGGCGGCGACCTCACCGATGACGAGGTCGGCGACCTCCTGGACCTCGCTCGAGGTCGCGCCGCCGGACAGGTCCGCGCCGAGGGAGGCGAGGCCGGCCAGGCTGACACCGTTGAGCGAGTCCACCTCGGGGGCGACGTCGTGCGGCAGCGCGAGGTCGATGTAGGCCTGCGGGCGGCCGGCCCGCAGCACCTGGGCGTCGGCGGCGCCGGCGAGGTCGACGACGACCCCGGTCGAGCCCGTGCACGAGATCACGACGTCAGCCCCCGCCAGCGCCCGGGCCAGGTCGGCGAGCGGGCGCGCCGTGCCGCCGGTGCGCTCGGCCAGCCGGGTGGCCTTGGACAGGGTGCGGTTGACGATCGTCAGCGAGCGCACACCTCGACGCGACACCGTGGCCGCGGCGAGCGAGCTCATGCCGCCGGCTCCGACGACCAGGACGTCCAGACCCGAGAGGTTGCCGAGCTCGCGCTCGGCCCGGGACAGCCCGGCCTCGACGAGGGACACGCTCACCGAGTCGATGCCGGTCTCGGTGTGGGCCCGCTTGCCGACGCGCAGCGCCTGCTGGAACAAGGTGTTGAGCGAGGACCCGGCGTGGCCGGCGCGCTGGGCCTCGCGCAGCGAGGTGCGCATCTGGCCGAGGATCTGGGCCTCACCGACCGCCATCGAGTCCAGGCCGCAGGCCACGGTGAAGGCGTGCGCGATGGCGCGGTCCTCGTAGTGCACGTAGAGGTGCTCACGCAGCTCGTCGCGCGACACCCCGGTCACCTCGGTGAGCGCGTCGGTGATGTCGGTGACCGCACCGTGGAAGGTGAGGGACTCGGCATACACCTCGGTGCGGTTGCACGTGGAGACCACGGTGACCTCCGAGAGGTTGTCGCGGCTGAACAGGTTGGCTGCGAGCTCCGAGCGCCCCTCCGGGCCCAGGGACATCGACTCGAGCAGCGGCAGCGGGGCAGTGTGGTGGGACAGGCCGAGGATCACCAGGCTCATCGGGCGACCACCGCGGCGACGTCGAGGGCGCCCTGTGCCGCGAGCGACTTGCGCTGCTCGTGGAAGGCGAGGATCTGCAGCTCGGTGGACAGGTCGACCTTGCGGACGTCGACGCCCTCGGGGACGACGAGCACGCAGGGGGCGAAGTTGAGGATCGAGCGGACACCGGCGCCGACGAGCTGGTCGCACACCGACTGCGCCGAGGCCGCGGGCGTCGCGATGACCCCGATGGCCAGGCCCTGGTCGGTGACGAGCGAAGGGAGCGTGTCCATGGGCTGCACGGGGAGGCCGGCGATCTCCTGCTCGTGCAGGGCCGTGTCCTGGTCGAGCAGCGCGACGACGCGGAAACCCCGGGTCGCGAAACCGCTGTAGGCGGCGAGCGCGTGGCCGAGGTTGCCCATGCCGACGATGGCCACGGGCCAGTCCTGGGTGAGGCCGAGCTCGCGCGAGATCTGGTAGGCGAGGTGGTCCACCTCGTAGCCGACGCCGCGGACGCCGTAGGACCCGAGGTGGGACAGATCCTTGCGGAGCTTGGCACTGCGGACTCCGGCGGCAGCGGCCAGCTCCTCGGAGGAGACCGAGGTGATGCCTCGCTCCGCGAACCCCGTCAGGGCGCGCAGGTACTCCGGCAACCGTGCCACCGTGGCGTCGGGGATGCCCCGACGAGCGCTCGGGTCGGCAGACAACGTCTTCTCCGGCTCCTTCAGTTCATGCAGCGTCCGCACCTGGCTGACGCGGGCTGCGCCAGCCAGATTACGCCTTTGTGAACCGATGCACAAAGTCACAAGCAGGCACCTGCGGACCCGCGTGAGCCACGTCACCACGCGCCCCTCAGGGCCCCACGGACAGGGATGGCGGGGGCGCCTGGCAAGGGTATGGATGCCCCTCGCTGCGCGCCTTCGGGCTCAGCCCTGCAGGGCAGCGCGGAGACGGGCCTCGTCGACCCGCCAGTAGTCGTGCTGCCGGCCGTCGACGAACGTCACCGGGATCTGCTCGCCGTACCGCTCCATCAGGGCGGGATCGTCGAGCACCGAGTCCTCGACCCAGTCGACGCCCAGGTCTGCCGCCACTCGGGCGACCACGGCACGGGCGTCGTCGCACAGGTGGCAGCCGGGCTTGCCGAGCAACCGGATCCGGGGCTGTGCGCGCTCGTCGCTCTGCGTGGGTTCGGGCACGAGCCAAGCGTATGCCGCGTCATGGGCTGATCGCCGGTCCATGAGTTGCCGTGCGACGGGCTACAGGTGCGTACGACTGTGGCGCAGGTCTCCTGACAAACGCCTCGGGATCGGCGAAACTGTCCGACCAGGAGGTTCCCCCATCTGGAAACACCCACGTCGCCGTGCCGCGGACCCGTTCGCGGGGCTCCGCGCTGCCGTCTGCGCCATCCCGACGGTCGTTCCCACGACGGTGGGTGGCTCGAGCGCTGCGGGGTGGGGGCCTGGCCGAGCCGCCGCCCCCGGCGGGCACGGCGTCCCCGACGGGCACGGGATGGGACCGGCGACGCGGGCCTTCCTCGACCAGCTCCAGACCGTCCTCAGCATCGCGGGCGACGCCGGCACCCTGGGCGGCGGGAGCGGTGGCAACGCCGACCGTGGGCGGGCAGCCCGAGCCGGGTTCGGGCCCGGTGAGGCACCTCAGGACTTCGAACGCATCAGCGCGCTGGTCGAGCTCGCGCAGGGTGGCGACGCCGAGGCGTTCGGCATGCTCTACGAGCGCTACGTCGACGTCGTCTACCGCTACGTCTACGTCCGCGTCGGGGGCCAGCAGCTCGCCGAGGACATCACCTCCGAGACCTTCCTGCGGGCGCTGCGGCGGATGGACTCGTTCTCCTGGCAGGGCCGCGACATCGCGGCGTGGTTCATCACCATCGCCCGCAACCTCATCACCGACAACGCCAAGTCGGCGCGCTTCCGCATGGAGGTGACCACTGCCGACATGCTCGACGCCGACCGGCGGGTGGACGGCCCGGACCAGGAGGTGCTCGCCCGGCTGCGCGACGAGCGGCTGCTCACCGCGGTGAAGAACCTGCGGCCCGAGCAGGCCGAGTGCGTCGTCCTGCGGTTCCTGCAGGGCCTGAGCCTCGCAGAGACCGCCAAGGTCCTCGGCAGGTCCGAGGGGGCGGTCAAGCAGCTGCAGCTGCGGGCGGTCCGTTCGCTGCACCGGGAGCTCGCCGATGTGGACCTCTGAGCCCAACGGGCCGTCGGCCACTGCCCTCGGATCGACCGCCGACCCACGGATCGCTCGGCTGCGTAACTTCAGCCCCGGCACGTCGTTCTCAGCACGGAAGACCGCGACCGAGCTGGGGAGGGAGGTGTCGGCATGCCAGTCCTGAACCGCTCGGCTGACCGTTTCCAGCGAGCCCTGGAGGGCGAGCGCCCGGGCGACGAGAAGCTCGAGCCGCTCCTGCAGACCAGTCGGCGCCTGCTGTCCGTGGGCGTCCCGGCGCCCGGTCCGGATGCCGAGTTCGTGGCAGCACTGCGCGTCCGTCTGATGGCCGAGGCACGGACGCTGCCGACCCCTGCCTCGCCGGCCGCCCGGGCCACAGCTGCCCGTCGAGCCGCGGCGCCCGTGGTCGTCGTCGTCGGTCGTGGCCTGCCCCGCGCCCTCGCCGGTGCTGCAGCGTCCGCCCTCCTCATCGGTGGAGTGGTCGGCGTGGCCTCCCGCACCGCGGTGCCGGGAGATTCGTTGTATCCCGTGAAGAGCTGGATCGACGGCGTCGCGGTCCGCCTCGCCACCAGTGACTACGAGCGGGGCACGACCTACCTCGGGCAGGCCCAGGAGCACATCTCGGACAGCCGCGAGCTCGCCTCCCGGCCCGACCCCGACAGCCACGACATCGATGTCGCCCTGGCCGCGGCAGCCAGCTCGGTGCAGGGCGGACAGCGCGCCCTCGACCGCGACTACGCCACCACCGGGAACCCGCAGGCCCTGCTCGCCGAGCGCGACTTCACCGCCCGCGCCCTACCCCAGGTCGAGGCGCTGCGCACCGAGGTGCCCGTGGCCTCCCTCCCGGCGCTGGGCCGCCTGGAGTCCCTGCTGCGCGAGTCGCAGCTCGCCACCGCGCGCCGGGTCGCGGCGTGCGGCACCCCGTGCGGGGAGGCCCTGACGTCCAGCCTGGGTCCGAGCTCGCTGCCGAGCCTGGCGACCACGCGGGGCGCCGGCAGCCCGACGCGGACCGCGCGGTCGAGCCCCACGTCCTCCCCCGCACCGGTGCCCGGCACCATCACCGTCCCCCAGGCGCCGGTCACGGGTGGAGCCGGCGGAGTGGGCGGCCTGGGCGCACCGCAGCCCGGCGTCACCGCAGGCACCGGTGGGGTCACCCTCGGCGACAGCGGCACCGGCGCCACCCTCTCGACCGGCGGCGCCACGGCCCACCTGCCCACGATCACGGCGACGTTGCCCCTGCCCTCCGGCACGGTCTCGGTGCCGCTGCCGTCGGCGAGCGTCGGCACCGGCGGGGTGACGGCCACCGTCCCGGGTTCCACGCTGGGACCCGTGACGCTGCCGGGCGCGACCATCACACTTCCCTGACACCTGCCCAGTAGCCGGCCGCGAAGAGCTGACCGGTCGGTGCTCACCGGCAGGGCTGGCCGGTCGGGTCAGCTGCTCAGAAGAAGACCGAACGGCGCTGCATCAGCAGCGAGTAGAGCGTCTGCTGGATCGTCTCGCGCACCTGGTCGGTGAGGTCGAAGACGAGCATCGGGTCGTCCGCCGCCCCCGGGCCGAGGTCCGCGGTCTCCACGGGTGCCCCGAACTCGATGATCCACTTGCTGGGCAACGGGATCAGGCCGAGCGGGCCCAGCAGGGGCCACGTGGGGGTGATCGGCGCGTACGGCGCACCGAACAGTCTCGCCACGGCCTTCATGTTGCCGATGATCGGGTAGATCTCCTCGGCACCGACGATGGAGCACGGGATGATCGGCGCCCCGGTCCGCAGGGCGGCAGAGACGAAGCCGCCGCGGCCGAACCGCTGGAGCTTGTAGCGCTCGCTGAACGGCTTGCCCACGCCCTTGAATCCCTCGGGCCAGACACCGCACAGCTCGCCGTTGGACAGCAGCCGCTCGGCGTCGGGGTGCGCCGCCAACGTCGATCCTGACTTCCGGGCGACCTGACCGACCACGGGGGTCTGGAACACCAGGTCGGCGCCCAGCATGCGCAGGTGGCGGTGGGCAGGATGCTCGTCGTGGACGGCGACCTGGGTCATCAGGGAGTCCATGGCGATGGTCCCGGAGTGGTTGGCCACGACCAGGCCACCACCCGTGGCCGGGATGTTCTCGATGCCGCGGACCTCGACCCGGAACCACGAGCGGTAGAGGGGGCGAAGCACGGGCAGGTAGAAGTGCCGTGTGAAGTCCTCGTCGAAGCCGAACTCGTCCACGGAGTAGTCGCCGGTGATCCGACGGCGGATGAAGGACAGCATCGAGGCGAGGTGGCGCTCGACGTCCTCGGGTGAGACCCCAGCTGCTTCGGCCACCACCCGGACCGCGGCGATGCCTGCGGTGAGCAGCTCCTCCACCCCCGGGGCGATGCTGCGAGAGCTCGTGGCGGGAGCCGGGACGGCCAGCTCCACCGGCAGCACGGCATCGTCAGGAACGGCCTTGAGGACCCGCGTGGGACGTGCCTCGCTGGTCGCGACCGCCGCTGCCCGCTTCCTCGACGACCCGGTCGACCTCGACGAGGCCGAGCGGCCGACGCGGGTGGACTTGGCGGTTCGCGCACCGGACCGGGCGACGGCCTTGCGGCTCGGGACCGCCTTGGCCACGGGGCGGGGACGGTGCTTGGCCGTGGCGTCCGACGGGGAGGGCGCCGATGAGCGGGCCCTGGCCGGGGCCGCACTGGCCGAGGCGGTGGAGGCGGTGGAGGCGGTGGAGGTGGAGGCGGTGGAGGTGGAGGCGGCAGCAGGCACTGGCGTCGGGGCGGAAACGCTCTTCGCGTGCTCCGCGGCCGCCTGGATCAGCGGGGTGCTGCGGCGCTTGGCCCGTTCCCCGGACGCGCGGGCAGCCCCGGCCGCCAGCGCCCCCTTGCGCGGTGCCGCCGACTTCGAGGTCACGGCCTTCTTCACGGCTTTCTTCGTGGTGCTCTTCGTGGCCTTGGCCCGGTTCGCACCCACGGAGGTCCTCGTGGTCGACGCCGCGCCCGCGGTCGCCTCCGTCTCCTTGCTGGCAGCCATCAGTCGTTCCTCCCTGCCGCCCAGACGTGACTGATCGCATTCGCCGCCGAGCCGGCCACGCCGGATACCGCCGCACCCAGGGCGGCCGCGCCGGGAAGGGCGGAGGGGATCCCGCGGACGTAGTCGGCAAACGCCTCACGGGTGGTGAAGGCCGGCTCGAAACCCAGCACGTCACGCATCCGGCGGGTGTCGAGCCCGCGGCCGTAGGCGAGGAACTGGATCTGGTCGCTGCTGAAGTCGGCGAGCCCGGACCGCTTGACCATGAGGCCGAAGATGCCCGCCGCCGGCATCGGCACGGGCAGGACCGGGCGACCGGCCATGGCTGCTGCCTGCGTCACCGTGATGATGCCGTCGCCGGAGATGTTGGTGATGCCCGCGGACGGACCGGTGGTGGTGAGCAGCAGCGCTCCGATGGCATCGCTCTCGTGGACGAACTGCAGCCGGGCGTCGTACCCGAGCGGCACGGGCACGAAGGGCAGGGCGAAGTAGTCGGTGAGCGAGGTGCGGATGCCGGGGCCGATGATGTTGGCGAAACGCAGCATGGAGATCTCGACGTCGGGCCGTCTCCGGGAGAAACCCCGGACGTAGCCCTCGACCTCGACCGAGTCCTTGCCGAAGCCCGCACGCGGCAGCGCTTTGGGGCCCATGTCCTCGGTGAACATGGCGGGGTCCCGCGGGCTGGAGCCGTAGACCGCCGCCGAGGACTTGACCACGAGCCGGCGGATGCTCGGCGCCTTCTGGCACGCAGCGAGCAGCTGCATGGTGCCGATGACGTTGATCTCCTTCTGGGAGGTCCGGCCACCGGCGTGCGTCGGCGTCGCGATGACGTTCATGTGCACGACCGTGTCGACCTCGGACTGCGCGATGATCTTGCCGATCATCGGGTTGCGGATGTCGGCGCGCACGAACTCCGCGCGACCGATGTCGTGCGGCGGAGGGATCACGTCGACGCCGATGACGCGCGACACCGAGGGGTCACGGGTGAGCTGCCGGGCGAACTGCCCACCGAGGTAGCGGGAGACACCGGTCACGAGGACGACGTCAGCCACGGCCACCTCCCCTGGGTCTCGCGGTCACGGTCAGATGCGGTTGCGAGCGGGCCCGCATCTCGCAGTCGTTGCCACCCTACAGAGCGAAGGTGGGCCGCCGTAGGGCCTGCCCCGGACGTGGACGCGGCGCTCGTCACACCCGAGGGCCCCGCCGGCTCGCGTGCCGCCGCTCGGAGCGCCGGCGTTCGGGGCGCCGCCGTTCGGGGCTGCGGCCCAGGCAGCTCCGGAACACGGCAAAGGCCCCCGCACCGCGGGGGCCTTTGATCACTTCTTGTTGCGACGCTGGTGGCGAGTCTTGCGCAGAAGCTTGCGGTGCTTCTTCTTCGCCATCCGCTTGCGGCGCTTCTTGATGACAGAGCCCATGAGTGTCCTTGTGGTCGTTGGTCGTGTTGCCGGACGGGGCAACGAACCAACGCACCACGCCGAACAGTGAGGGCCACTCTAGCGGCCCCGCACCGCGCATCCCAAACCCGGTCCCACGCAGGCGGCGACGCGGACCGGGAAGGACCGCGGCACGAGTCCGTTTCGGGCGAGGAGCAACCCCGACGTCGGCAGCTCGTTCGGGTGCCACGACCGCCGTGCCTGGACAGCTCCTGCCAGCTCACCGGGTCGGCGGCGACCGCTGCCACGGACGAGTCCGCGGTCATCCCGCCTGGCTCGGTCTACCTCGTGACGCAGCTCTACACGGGCGCGAACGTCGACGTGTTGGTCACCGCGGTGGACAACCGCTGACGCGACCTACCGCCGAACGCACACCGAGGGCGGGCCGGGACTCTCGTCCCGGCCCGCCCTCGGTGTCTGTTGCAGCCTGGCTGGTGATCAGGCGGTGTCGACGTACGAGGTGCGCAGGTACTTGTGCACGGCATCCTCCGGAACCCGGAAGGACCGACCGACGCGGATGGCGGGAAGCTCACCGGCGTGCACCATGCGGTACACCGTCATCTTCGACACGCGCATGATCGAGGCCACCTCGGCGACGGTCAGGAACCGCACCTCGGCGAGCTGTCGCTCGTTGGACATTGGAAACCTCGATCTTCTACACGCGCGCATCGCCGGCTTCCCCTCCGGCGGACTCCTACGCTCGTGCAAGGGGAACTGTAGGGGCTCATGTGACTCATGGGGAAGTCAAAGGGAAAAGTTGGTCCCCTCTGTCCAGTCGACACGCCGTACAGATCGAACAGTTCGCCCGAACGGGCCTCGCTCAGTCGAACCACACGTCGAGGCCGTGGAGGGGGAAGACCGCCTGCCGGGTGGCCATCACCGACCGGTCCACCTCGCTGTGCGGGTTGTAGCCCATGTCCCAGGGCTGGTGCCAGATCGGGCCCTCGGCGGGGTCGAGGTCGCCCATCCGCCGGGGCCCCTCGCGACCGAGGAGGGTCCGCACGTGCTCGAGCCACCCGGCCGGCACGGCCGCGGTCAACGGCACGGGATGGTGGGCGGCGATGGCGGTCAGGTGGGTCCACGAACGCGGCACCACGTCGACGACCTCGTAGCCTCCGCCGCCGAGGGCGACCCAGCGGCCGCCGCACACCTCGTGGGAGAGCCGGTGCAGGGCATCGGCCGCGGCTCGCTGCGCGTCGACGGACAGGGACAGGTGGGCCAGCGGGTCCTGGGCGTGGGTGTCGCACCCGTGCTGCGTCACGAGCACGTCGGGCCGAAAGGCCCTGACCAGCGGCAGCGCGGTCGAGTGCAGGGCCCGCAGCCAGGCCGAGTCGCCCGTGCCGGGAGGAAGGGTGACGTTGACCGCCGACCCCTCGGCGCCCGCCCCACCGATGTCACCGGCGAAGCCGGTGCCGGGGAACAGCGCCCGCCCCGACTCGTGCAGGGACACGGTCATGACCCGGGGGTCGTCCCAGAAGGCCCGCTCGACGCCGTCGCCGTGGTGGACGTCGACGTCGACGTACGCCACGCGCTCTGCGCCGTGGTCCAGGAGCCACTGGATGCCCACGGCGACGTCGTTGTAGATGCAGAAACCGGCGGCGTTGCCCGGCATCGCGTGGTGCATGCCGCCGCAGAAGTTCACCCCGTGCTCGGTGCGCCCCTCCCACACGTCCGCGCACAACGCCCTGGTGCCCTCGGCGATGCGGGCGCTCGCCTCGTGCATGCCGGCGAACGCAGGGTCGTCCTCGGTGCCCAGGCCGCGGGAGGTGTCGGCACCGTCGGGGTCGAGCGAGGCGGCCCGTACCGCGGCGATGTAGCCGACCTCGTGGACGCTCGCGAGCACCGCGTCGTCGGGAACCCCCGGGCTGAACACCTCGACGCCCTCGGAGTCGAAGACCCCGAGCTCCTGGCAGAGTCGCGCGGTCAGGTCGAGACGGACCGGGCTCATGGGATGGCCCGGCCCGAAGTTGTAGGCGGTGAAGCCTGGGTCCCAGACCACCCGCACCTGTGAGGGCATGCGGGAACGCTACCCGTGCGTAGCCGTCGGTGGACAGCACGGTCCCACCAGCAGGGACGCGGTAGCGTGGCGGCTCACGTCGACGAGGCCGCGGAGGGCTGCTCAGGTGGGTAAGAAGCTGTACGACGACGACGTCCTGGTCATAGGGCTGGGCCGCTTCGGCGGAGCCGTCGCCATCGAGCTCCAGCGGCTCGGGCACCACGTCGTCGCCGTCGAGCGCGACCACGAGCTGGCCGAGACGTTCCTCGGCAAGGTGACCAAGATCGTCCAGGCCGACGCCAGCCAGCCGCAGGCTTTCGCCAACCTCAAGGCCCGCAGCTTCAAGCTCGCCGTCGTCGGCATCGGCTCGTCGGTCGAGGCCTCGGTGCTGTGCGCGATGAACCTCGTCGACGCCGGCATACCGACGATCTGGGCGAAGGCACTGACTCCCGAGCACGCACGGATCCTCGAGCGGATCGGCGTACACCACGTCATCTCGCCCGAGGCGGACAGCGGCCGCCGGGTCGCGCACCTGCTCAACGGCAAGCTCATGGACTACATCGAGTTCGACGACGGCTTCGCCATCGTCAAGATGAAGCCGCCGCAGGAGGCCATCGGGTTCACGTTGGCGCAGAGCCAGATCCGCAGCAAGTACGGCGTCACGATCGTGGGCGTCAAGGCACCCGGGCAGGACTTCACGTATGCCGTGCCGGAGACCAAGGTCACCGCCCACGACACGCTCATCGTCAGCGGACCGACGGACCTGCTCGACCGGCTGGCCTCCCGGCCCTGACCCTCAGAGCGAGGGGGTACCGCGGTCCGCGCCGAGCGGCAGGACCATGGCCACCTCGTCCTCCTGGTCCTCGCCAGCCTGCTGGACGCGCATCGGGCGCCGGCTGTCGGTCGGCCGGAAGCCGCAGCCGCTGGCGAACGCGACGGCCCGGCCGTTGTCGGACCCGACCCAGTAGGCCAGGTGGCTGCGTCCCGCCGAACGGGCCTCGTCGGCACCCGCATGGACGAGCCGCGTGGCCACGCCGGTGCCACGAGCGGCCGGAGCGACCCACAGACCGAAGATCTCCGCGACCCGGTCGTTGTCCTCCTGGGACTGCCCGACGCTCACGATGCCGACGGTCTGGCCGTCGGCCTCGGCGAGCAGCCGCGGCGAACGACGCAGGCGCGTGCGCCAGAACTCCTCGTCGTAGGCGCGTTCCTCTTCGAGGGAGGCCGCGAAAGCCTCCGGGGACTCCTCGAGAGCACTGAGGCGGGCGGTCTTGTACTGCTCCCACTCGTCCTCACCCAGCCGGCGCACGGTGATGTCGCTCATGCGGACCACTCTCGCACGACAGGGCCGGATCCGTTCACCGAGATCGCGCAGAGTTCACCGTGGGAATGCCGTGCGGTCGCACAGGACCCGCTCCATCTCGAACTCGCCCACACCCGGGAAGTGCGGCAGCTCGCCGGTCCTGCCGGTGCGCACGAACCCGAGCCGCTCGTAGAACGCCCCGGCCCGGCCGTTCTCGTCGGCGACGTCGAGGGTGATCCGACGCAGGCCGAGCGCGGCAGCGTGCTCGAGCAGCGCGCCGACGAGGGCGTCCGCGACGCCTGTGCCACGGGCGTGGGCCGCGACCCACATCGCCACCAGGGACGCCTCGTCGTCGGGCTGGCTCGGCGCGTGGAACAAGGTCACCGACCCCAGGGGAAGGTCCCCCTGCAGGGCGAGCCAGGAGGACCCGTCGCGGATCCGGTCCAGCCACACCTGGTCGTCGAAGGCGATCTCGCGGGCGAAGGTGCTGCCGTACGCCCGCGGCACGTCGAGCAGCATCGCCAACCGCACGGCGCGGTGCAGCCGCCACTGGTCGCGCACCACGCGGCACACGACGAGGTCCTCGCCCCGCGCGTCACCGCGAGCGGCGGATGGAAGCCGATCCCCCTGAGACGCAACGTCTTCCACGTGGTTACTCATGCCCCGAGGCGAGCTCGTGCGAACGGTTGGCGGCGGCCTCCATCGCGGTGATGAACGCCGCGCGCACCTTGTGGTCGTCGAGCTGGCGCAGCGCTGCCGCCGTCGTCCCGCCCGGCGAGGTCACCTGCTCGCGCAGGACGGTCGGGTGCTGCCCCGTCTCGCGCATCATCGTGGCCGCACCGAACAGCGTCTGGACCACGAGCTCGGTCGCTGTCGGGCGGGGCAGGCCGAGGACGACGCCTGCCTCGATCATGGCTTCGACGACGTAGAAGATGTACGCCGGTCCCGAGCCGCTGATCGCCGTGACGGCGTCCTGGTGCTTCTCGGCGACCTGGATGACCCGCCCACAGGAGCGCAGCAGCTCGGCCGCCTCCTCGACGTGGGCGGCGTCGGCGCTGCGGCCGGGGCTGATCGCGGCCATTCCCTGGTCCACGAGGGCGGGGGTGTTGGGCATGACGCGGACCACGGCCACCCCTGCGGGCAGCCGGCTCTCGAGCCACGCGGTCGGGATGCCGGCGGCGAGGCTCACGACGAGGTTGCCCGCCGACACGTGGTCGCTGATCTCCTCGACCAGCAGCCCCATGTCCTGCGGCTTCACCACGAGCACGAGGGTGTCGGCCGCCTCGGCGGCGGCGACGTTGGACAGCGCCCGCACGCCGTACTGCGCGGCCAGCGCATCGGCGCGTCCGGGCCGGCGGGCGGTGACCACGAGGTCCTCCGCCGGACGCCCGGACCTGATCAGGCCCGAGAGCAGCGTCTCGCCCATCGTGCCGGCACCGAGGATCGCGACAGTTCCCATGGGGTCAGTCTGGCAGCCGCGGACCGACTGGGGCGCGTCAGTTCCTGGAGGCGAGACCCCGCAGGAAGAACATCGTGTTGGCGGGGCGCTCGGCCATGCGGCGCATGAGGTAGCCGTACCACTGCTCGCCATACGGGATGTAGACGCGCACCTGGTCGCCGCGGTCGGCGATGCGCTTCTGCTCCTCCGGACGGATGCCGTAGAGCATCTGGTACTCGAACGAGGAGGCGTCGCGCTCGTGGTGCGCAGCGAGCGCCCCGGCGATCTCGATCAGTCGCGGGTCGTGGCTGGCGACCATCGGGTAGCCGTCACCGGCCATGAGGATCTTCAGGCACCGCACGTAGTTCTGGTCGACGTCGGCCGAGGACTGGTGGGCGACCGACTCGGGCTCCTTGTAGGCGCCCTTGCACAGGCGCACCCGGCTTCCCTCGTGCGCGAGGTCGCGGCAGTCGGCCTCGCTGCGGCGCAGGTAGGACTGGATGACCGCACCGACCCACGGGAAGTCCTGGCGCAGCTCGCGCAGCGACTCCAGCGTGGCGTCGGTGGTGGTGTGGTCCTCCATGTCGAGCGTCACCGTCGTACCGGCGTTCGCGGCCGCCTGGCAGATCTCGCGCGCGTGGTCGAGGGCGATCTTGTGGCCGTCGCCGGGCAGGTACTGGCCGAGCGCGGACAGCTTGAGGCTCACCTCGCCCATGCCGTGCTGGGACAGGTCGGCGTCGGCGAGGGCCTTGAGGAGCTCGAGGTAGTGGTCGCGGGTGCGGATCGCCTGGGTGAGGTCGGTGGTGTCCTCACCGAGGTAGTCGATGGTCGCGAGGCGGTTGGTGGCCCGGAGCTCGGCCACCGCCGCGACGGCGTCGCGGGTGGCGTCGCCGGGGACGAACCGCCTCACGACGCTGCGGCTCACCGGCGCCTTCTCGATCGCCGAACGCACCTGTCCGCTCTTGGAGAGCTGGAGCAGGGTGTTGCGCAGCAGGTCACTGGCGTCCACTGGGGTCCTTCCGACGTCGACGAGGAGGCCGCGAGGCCGCCCACAAGGCTAGCCTCCGCCCGTCCGGACCACGTTCGGGGGCAGGACGGTGAGGTGTGGCCCCGCTTCGTGCCCCCAAGTGCGGGAGACGACGACGCGGGTATGCCGCGTGGTTGCCTCAGGGCGTTCGACGACGCAGCGTGAAGCTGCCCAGGACCAGAGAGGCCACGACCCAGCCGAGGATGACGACGGCGTCGGTCGTGATGTCGGCGCCCGGCGCGGTGCTGGTCGTCACCGTCTTCATGGCGTCCACGGCATACGACAGGGGCAGCACGTCCGAGATGGCGCCGAGGACGTCGGGCAGGCGGTCGCGGGCGACCAGGAGACCGCAGAGCAGGAACTGCGGCAGGACGAAGGCGGGCATGAACTGCACGGCCTGGAACTCGGTCCGTGCGAAGCCGCTCGCCAGCAGGCCGAGGGCCGAGCCGAGCACGGCATCGAGGACGGCGACGACGACCAGCTGCCACAGCGGCCCGGCGACGTCCAGGCCGCAGACCCAGACCGCGAACCCCGTGGCGACCAGGGCCTGCAGGACCGCCATCACCCCGAAGGCGAGGGCGTAGCCGAACATGAAGTCGCCCTTGCCCATCGGCGTCGTGAACAGCCGCTCCAAGGTGCCGGACGTCCGCTCGCGCAGGGTCGCGACGCTGGTCACGATGAACATCACGACGAAGGGGAAGACGCCCAGCAGGGGCGCACCGAGGCCGTCGAAGACCGGGGTGTCCTGGAAGATCCAGGCCAGCAGCCCGATGAGGACGCACGGAACGACGAGCATGAGGGCGATGGTGCGGTGGTCGCCTCGCAGCTGGGCCAAGACCCGGCCGGCGGTGACGAGGGTGCGGTGGAGGTTCATCGGGCGGCCTCCTCGGCGCGGGCGATGAGCGCGAGGAAGGCGCCCTCGGCATCCGTGGTGCCGGTGCGCTCGAGCAGCTCCGGCAGGGTGGCGTCGGCGAGGACCTCACCCTCGCGGAGCAGCAGGAGCCGGTCGCACCGGGCGGCCTCGTCCATCACGTGGCTCGACACGAGCAGCGAGCGACCCTGGGCTGCGAGTCGGGCGAACAGGTCCCACAGGTCACGTCGCAGGACGGGGTCGAGCCCGACGGTGGGCTCGTCCAGGACGAGGAGCTCGGGGTCGCCGACCAGCGCGCAGGCCAGCGAGGCGCGCGAGCGCTGGCCGCCGGACAGCCGCCCGGCTGCGGCGTCCGCGTGGCTGCCGAGGTCGACCGCGGCGATCGCCTCCTCGACGGACTCGCGGGACGCCCCCAGGACGGAGGCGAAGTACCGGACGTTGGCACGGACGCTGAGGTCGTCGTAGATGCTCGGGCTCTGGGTGACGTAGCCGATCCGGTCGCGCAGGCCCGGCGACCCAGCAGGCTCGCCCAGGACGCGCACCGAGCCGCCGGCCACGACCTGCACCCCGACGATCGCCCGGATGAGGGTGGACTTGCCGCTGCCGCTCGGGCCGAGCAGGCCGACCACCTGACCCGCCGGCACGCGCACGGACAACCCCGGGAGGACGGTGCGGCCGCCGCGCACCACCCGGAGCCCCTCGATCTCCACGGCGCTATTCATCATGCGATGAAATATACGCCTCGAGCGGGCGCCCGACAAGGGGTGCACCCCCTCGGAGCGACCCACCGGAGCAGCCCTGGGAGCGGTCCTCAGGGCGGTCCTCAGGGCGGGTGTTCGGAGGGACCCTCAGGGCGGAGGGGCGAGGTACTGCTGGATGGTCGGCCCGAGCATCGCCGCGAGCTCGTCGTGCGTGGCGTCGACGACCGCGGGGAACTCCACGATGTAGCGCATCACCGCGAGCCCCACCATCTGCGACGCGGCCAGCCCGGCCCGGAGCTCGAGCTCGTGCGGTGGCTGACCGGCTGGGGAGAGCTCGCGCAGCACCCGGCCGAAGACCTCACGCGTGAGGAACTCGCGCAGCATCACGGTCGCCTCCTGGTGGGTCAGGGCCGATCGGATCAACGCCTGGAACCGCTCCCGCCCCTCGTCCCCGTCCCAGACACCGAGGAAGGTGCGGACCAGGCTCTCCCCGACCTGGTCACGAGGCCCCCGCACCACGGCGGCGATGAGCGCCGCCGGGTCGGCGGGGATGTCCATGACCTCGGCGAAGAGCGCAGCCTTGCCCCCGAAGTAGTGGTGCACCAGGGCCGGGTCCACCTCGGCCCGGCGAGCGATCCCCCGGACCGACGTGGCGTCATACCCCTGCTCGGCGAAGTCGGCGCGGGCGGCGGCGAGGATCGACGCCTTCGTGTCGGTGCCTCCCGGCCGCCGGCCACGGGGGCTCACGACGTACCTGGGACGGACGCGGTGGCGAGGTGCAGGCGGGCGAAGGCCAGGGCCTCGGCGAGGTCGATCTCACGCTGCTCCGGCAGCAGCTTGCGGGTGCCGACCTCGACCACGACGGATCCCGCGTAGCCCTGGCCTGCAAGCATCTCGAGCAGCTCCGCGCACGGCTGCAGGCCCCGGCCGGGCACCAGGTGCTCGTCCTTGAGGGAACCGAGGCCGTCGGCGAGGTGGATGTGGGTGAGCCGTGGGCCGAGGACGCGCGCCATCTCCATCGCGTCGGAGCCTGCGGTCGCAGTGTGCGACAGGTCCAGCGTCACGTGGTCGTAGGCCTGCGAGACCGGGTCCCAGTGGGGCAGGTAGGCCTCGAACTCCCGCTGCCGGGCCCGCCACGGGAACATGTTCTCGACGGCCAGGGCGACGCCGCTCTCGTGCTCGCGCATCGCGACGCCCTCGACGAAGTCCCTGGCGTACTCCTTCTGCCACCGGAACGGCGGGTGCAGCACCACGGTGGAGGCACCGACCTCCTGGGCCAGCTCGATCGAGTTGTCGACCTTGGTCCACGGGTCCGGACCCCAGACCCGCTGGGTGAGGAGCAGGGTCGGCGCGTGCACCGAGACGATCGGGAGCTCGTGCAGGTCGCTGAGCGCCCGGAGCGCCCCCGCCTCCTGCGTCACCGGGTCGGTCCAGACCATCACCTCGACGGCGTCGTACCCCAGCCGCGCGGCCATGGCGAACGCCGCCGCACTGTTCTCCGGGTAGACCGAAGCGGTCGACAGGGCCACGGTGGCACCGGGAACCGTGACCGCGGAAGGCATGGGCCGAGACTACCGATGACCGTCGCAGCCGGTTCGGGGACGGGCCACCTGAGGCCCCTACCCGCGACACCTCCTGACCGTGGGTCAGCGCATGCTGTCGAGCCGGTTGAGGATGATCCCCTCGCGCAGCGCCCACGGGCAGATGTCGAGCCGCTCGAGGTCGAGGAGGTCCATCGCGGCCTCGGCGACGAGCGCACCGGCAAGCACCTGCCTGGCCCTGCTCGGCGAGACCCCGGGCAGCTCGGCTCGTTGAGCCGCGTTCCTCCCGGACACGGTGCCCACGAGGTGGGCGAGCGCCGAGCGCTCGAGGTGGCGAGCCGCATACGGTCCATCACTGCTCGGTGCGGCTCCGCTGATGCGCGCCAGCGAGCGCAAGGTCTTGGAGGTGCCGACGGCACGGTCCGGCGCCCCCGCCTTGGTGAGTGGGCGGATGTCACCGGCGAGGCGCACCCGGATGGCGCGACGTGCCTCCCGGATCACGTCCGGGTCGGGCGGGTCACCGGGGAGCAGGTCGCGGGTCAGTCGACCGGCACCGAGGGGCAGGCTCACCGCCACGTCGGGCTCCTCGTCCATCCCTGCGGCGAGCTCGAGCGAACCGCCGCCGATGTCGACGACGAGCAGGGTGCCGCTCGACCAGCCGAACCACCGCCGCGCCGCGAGGAAGGTCAGCCGGGCCTCGTCCTCGCCCGACAGCACCCGGAGGTCGACGCCCCGCTCGGCGCGGACCTTGGCGAGGACGTCCTCACCGTTGGGGGCCTCGCGGATCGCGCTCGTGACGAAGGCCATGACCTCCTCGACGCCCTGGTCCTCGGCCACGGTCAGGCACTCGCCGATGAACCTCGACAGCGCCCTCTCCCCGGTCTCGGAGATGCGACCGTCGTCGGTGACCTGCTCGGACAGGCGCAGCTCGATCTTGTGGGACGTGGCGGGCAGCGGCTGGGCCCCGCGGTGCGCGTCGACGACCAACAGGTGCACCGTGTTGGAACCGACGTCGACCACTCCGAGGCGCATGGCCCCACGCTAGTGGTGAGTACCGGCGCTCAGGCGCCCCCGTCCGGTGGTTGGGGACACTGCCCGGTATGCCGCTCCCAGCCGACCAGCCGCTCCCCTCGGCCCAGCCGGGCCCCTCCCCCCGCCGCACGTGGCCGGTCACCGCTGCCGCCGTCCTGCTCGGGTGGTGCTTCAGCGCCTGGGTCCTGTTCGTCGCGGCGATCAACGCGGCGGCGTTCTTCGGCGAGCAGCCCACGCGGGACGAGAACATCGAGTCGGGGCTCGCCCTGGCGACCGCCGCCGTCCCCCTCGTGCTGCTCGCCGTCGTGGCGGTCCGCTGGGGCAGCAGGTGGGGGATCCTGCTGCTGCTGGGGCCGGCGCTCCTCCTCGTGCCCATGGGTCTGGAGTGGGCCGGCAGCGCCGGCAACGCCGACACCACGAGGGATCCTGCACCGCAGCGGCCCATGGCCTGGTCCGACCTCGGCGGTGAGCTGCTGCGACCCGGCTGGGCGCTCACCGTGGTGCTGCTCGTTCTCCTCGCCGTCTCGGTGGCGCGTTCCCGGCGCGCCACCGGGACGGCGTCGGACCGCCACCGACAGTGAGCGCTCTGGCACGTAGGGTTGCCCCGTGGTTGAGACCCCGCTGGACACGGCACGCATCTGGGTGGAGTTCGCCGACCCCGCCGACACCGGTCAGCGGTTCCGCTGCGACCTGACCTGGCTCACCTCGAGCTGGACCTGCATCTTCGGCAGCGGCTGTGAGGGCATCTACGCCGACCGCCCCGACGACGGGTGCTGCACCCTCGGCGCGCACTTCACCGACGACGACGACCTCCAACGGGTCAAGAAGGTCGTCAAGGAGCTCGGCGAGGACGAGTGGCAGCTGCACCCGGGCTCGACCAAGGTCTCGGCCTGGACCGAGCCGGAGGACGACGCCACCAAGACCAAGGTCGTCGACGGCGCCTGCATCTTCCTCAACCGCCCGGGCTTCCCCGCCGGCGCCGGCTGCGCCCTGCACCAGCACGCCGTGCTGCACGGCAAGGAACCGCACACGGTCAAGCCCGACGTCTGCTGGCAGCTGCCGATCCGCCGCACCTACCGCAAGGTCGAGATGCCGGACGGGTCGTCGTGGCAGGAGGTCAGCATCACCGAGTACGACCGCCGCGGCTGGGGCCCCGGTGGCCACGACCTCGACTGGTACTGCTCGAGCAACCCGCAGGCCCACGTCGGCCGCGAACCGGTCTTCCGCAGCAACCGCGGCGAGCTCGTCGAGCTGATGGGCGAGGAGGCGTACGCTGAGCTCGAGATCCGCTGCGAGGCACACCTCGCCAGCGTCAAGGCTGCTCGCAACGCCTACTCCCGCAAGATGCTCCCCCTCCTCGTCCACCCGGCGACGCTCGCCGCGCAGGAGGGTCGCAAGCGCCGGTGACCGAGCCGACACCGTCACCGCACGAGCCCACGCCGAGCCCCAACATCTGGGACTCCCCCGACGTCTACGAGGTGGAGAACCTCGGCGTCGACCGCGACGGCCTCGTCGAGTCGGCCATGGCGGCCCTGCACCCGTTCGCCGGTGCCGACCTCGTCGACGTGGGCTGCGGCACCGGGTTCCACCTGCCGCGGTTCCTCGAGCTGGGCTGCGCGAGCGTCGTCGGCGTCGAGCCCCACCCGCCCCTGGTCGACCTGGCCAGGGAGCGCACCGCCGGTATGGCGCGGGTGCGGGTCGAGGAGGGCGTCGCCCAGTCCCTGCCCCTCGAGGACGACAGCGTGGACATCGCCCACGCCCGGTGGGCCTACTTCTTCGGGGCCGGCTGCGAACCCGGGCTCCGCGAGCTCGAACGCGTGCTGCGCCCGGGTGGGACCGCGTTCGTCATCGACAACGACGCGACCCGGTCGACGTTCGGGCGCTGGTTCAGCCGCGCCAACCCGTCCTACGACGCCCTGGCGGTGGAACGGTTCTGGGCTCGCCAGGGCTGGTCGCGCGAGCGCCTCACCATCCGGTGGGACCTCGACACCCGGGCGGACCTCGAGGCCGTGGTCCGGATCGAGTTCTCCGAGACCGCTTCCGAGGGGATCCTCGCCGAGCACGAGGGGACCGGCGTCGACTACGCGGTCAACCTGTGGTGGCACCGCTTCTGAGCCCTGTCGGGGCTGCCACGTAGGTTGTCGCCATGGCAACCAAGGCGTCGACCAAGTCGGCCGGATACCGCTGCTCCGAGTGCGGCTGGACCGCACCCAAGTGGGTCGGTCGCTGCGGCGAGTGCCAGTCCTGGGGCACCGTCGGGGAGGTCGGTGCGGTCACCGTCCGGACCACGGCCGCGGCCCGGGTCGAGCGCCCGGCCCTGCCCATCGGGGAGGTCGACGTCCGCCGCGCCGAGGCGCACCCGACCGGCGTCGGTGAGTTCGACCGGGTGCTCGGCGGCGGGCTCGTCCCCGGCGCGGTCGTGCTCGTGGCCGGCGAGCCCGGCATCGGCAAGTCCACCCTGCTGCTCGACGTCGCAGCCAGGGCTGCCCGGTCCGGCGAGGGCCGGACGGTCCTCTACGTCAGCTGCGAGGAGTCCGCGGCCCAGGTGCGCATGCGGGCCGAGCGGATCGAGGCGATGGCCAAGACCCTTTACCTCGCCTCCGAGACCGACCTGGCCACCGTCCTCGGCCAGATCGAGGCGATCAAGCCCGACCTGGTCGTCATCGACTCCGTGCAGACCATCTCCAGCGGCGAGATCGAGGGGTCGGCCGGCAACGTCAGCCAGGTGCGTGAGGTCGCGGCATCGGTCATCCAGGTCGCCAAGTCCCGCGGCATCGCCACGCTCCTCGTCGGCCACGTCACCAAGGACGGCTCGATCGCCGGGCCACGCGTGCTCGAGCACCTCGTCGACGTCGTCGTCCAGTTCGAGGGCGACCGCCACTCCCAGCTGCGCCTCGTGCGCGCGGTGAAGAACCGCTACGGGCCCACCGACGAGGTCGGCTGCTTCGAGCTCTCGGACGTCGGCATCGTCGGGCTCCCCGATCCGAGCGGCCTGTTCCTCTCGCGCGGGACGCTCACCGTGCCCGGCACCTGCGTCACCGTGACCCTCGAGGGCCGCCGCCCGCTCATGACCGAGGTGCAGGCGCTCGTGGCCAAGAGCGAGATCCCGACCCCGCGCCGCGCCACGAGCGGCCTGGACTCCGCGCGGGTGGCCATGATCATCGCGGTGCTCGCCAAGCGGGCCGGTGCACCCATCGGCAGCTCGGACGTCTACCTGTCGACGGTCGGCGGGGTGCGACTCACCGAGCCCGCCTCCGACCTGGCCATCGCCCTCGCGGTCGCGAGCTCGGTCATGGAGCGGCCCCTCAAGGAGAACTCGATCGCGTTCGGGGAGCTCGGCCTCGCCGGAGAGCTGCGGGCCGTGTCCGGCATCCCCCGCCGGCTCGCCGAGGCGGCCCGCCTGGGCTTCCGCACCGCCTACGTCCCGGCCGGCGTCCTCGGCAACGGGCCCATGCCCTCCGGGATGGACGTCGTGGAGTGTGCCGACATCCGCAGCGCGGTGCACTCCGCTCTGCAGGCCTCGCACGGTTAGACTCGCGACACACCGGACCGGCGGCATACCAAGGGGTTTGACAAGTGGATCTTCGCGAGGACGACGCGCTCCGCGCGACCCTCGCCGCAGTGGCGCCGGGCACCGAACTCCGTGACGGCCTCGAGCGCATCCTGCGCGGCCGCACCGGCGCCCTGATCGTCCTCGGCTACGACCGCACCGTCGAGAGCCTCGCGACGGGCGGGTTCCCGCTCGACGTCGAGTTCTCGGCGACCCGCCTGCGCGAGCTGGCCAAGATGGACGGCGCGATCGTCGTCGACCGCGAGGTGTCGCGCATCCTGCGCGCGGCCACCCAGCTCGTCCCCGACCCGTCGATCGAGACCAGCGAGTCCGGCACGCGTCACCGCACCGCCGAGCGCGTCGCCAAGCAGACCGGCTACCCCGTGGTGTCGGTGAGCCAGTCGATGCGCATCGTCGCGCTCTACGTCGACGGCCGCCGCCACGTGCTCGAGGACTCCCTGGCGATCCTGTCCCGCGCCAACCAGGCCCTGCAGACCCTGGAGCGCTACAAGTCACGTCTCGACGAGGTCACCGGCACCCTGTCGGCGCTCGAGATCGAGGACCTCGTCACCGTCCGCGACGTCGCCAGCGTGCTGCAGCGCCTGGAGATGGTGCGCCGGATCCGCGACGAGATCTCCGGGTACGTCGTCGAGCTCGGCGTCGACGGCCGCCTCCTCACGCTGCAGCTCGAAGAGCTCACCGGCGGCCTCGGCAACGACCGCGAGCTCGTCATCCGTGACTACCTGCCGGTCAGCCGCGCGGGGCTCAGCCTCGACCAGGCCATGGCCGCGCTCGAGGAGCTCACCTCCACCGAGCTGCTCGACCTGTCGGCCGGCGCCAAGGCGGTCGGCTTCGCGATCGGCGGCGACGCCCTCGACTCCGCCGTCAGCCCGTGCGGCTACCGCCTGCTCAGCAAGGTCCCGCGCCTCCCGGGGGCGATCGTGGACCGGCTCGTCGACCACTTCGGGAGCCTCCAGAAGCTCCTGGCCGCCAACCTCGAGGAGCTGATGGACGTCGAGGGGGTCGGCGAGGGCCGGGCCCGCGCCGTCCGCGAGGGGCTGTCGCGCCTCGCCGAGTCGAGCATCCTCGAACGCTACGTGTGACCGGGCCCGCCGTCGGGGCCGCCGCACCCGAGCGGCTCCACGAACGCGTGCTGGAGTGGTACTCCGGCGCCCAGCGCGACCTGCCCTGGCGACGCTCCGACGCGACCGCCTGGGGCATCTTCGTGTCCGAGGTCATGCTGCAGCAGACACCGGTCGCCCGGGTGCTGCCCGTCTGGCTCCAGTGGATGCAGCGGTGGCCCGAGCCCGCTGACCTTGCAGCGGAGGCTCCTGGCGAAGCGGTCCGTGCGTGGGGACGGCTGGGCTACCCCAGGCGCGCGCTGCGCCTGCACTCCGCTGCCGTCGCCATGACCGAGCGGCACGGCGGCAAGGTGCCGATGAGCGAGGCCGAGCTCTCGACCCTGCCCGGGGTCGGCGCCTACACCGCGGCTGCCGTGGCCACCTTCGCTTTCGGTGAGCGCACCGTCGTCGTCGACACCAACGTGCGTCGGGTCATCGCGCGCGTCGTCACCGGCGACCAGCACGCCGCAGCCACTCCCACCCGAGCAGAGCACACGCTCGCGGCCAGCCTCGTCCCGCAGGAGCCGGAGGTGGCCCGCGCGTGGAGTGTCGCCGTGATGGAGCTCGGTGCGCTCGTGTGCACGGCCCGGGCACCCCGTTGCGGCGAGTGCCCCGTCCTCGACCTGTGCCAGTGGCAGCTCGCTGGCCGGCCCGCCCACGAGGGCCCGCCACGGCGCGGTCAGGCCTGGGCCGGCACCGACCGCCAGATGCGCGGGGCGCTCCTGCGCCGCCTGCGGGAAAGCCCCGGCCCGGTCCCTCGTGCCGAGCTGGAGGCGGTGTCCACCAACATCATCCAACGTGAACGCTGCCTCGACTCCCTGGTGGCCGACGGCCTGGTCGAGCCGCTGGCGCACGGCTTCTTCCGCCTCCCGGGCTCGCGCGGGACCAGCTGAGATGACCACCCCTCCGGTGGACGGTCCAGCCGGGAGCGCCGGAGCCCGCCCGCGCGGCCGGGGGGTCGCCGGATCGCTGCGGCACGGGGCCTCGGCGACGGGGCGGGCGATCGGGCGCGGGACCGTGGCGGGGGCGCGCCTCGCCGGACGCGGGAGCCAGGCGGGTGCCCGTCGGGCCCGGGCCTACACGAGCTCCTCGGGCGCGGGTGAGACGGGTCTGGCCCGGATCATCGAGCTGCACTTCGTCAACCTCGCCGGCGACGCCGCACTGACGGTCAGCCTGGCCGGCACGATCTTCGCCATCCCCACCGACGAGGCGCGCGGCCAGGTCGCGCAGTTCCTGCTGCTGACGATGGCGCCGTTCGCCCTGCTCGCGCCGTTCATCGGGCCGCTGCTCGACCGGTTCCGCCACGGGCGCCGCTGGGCCATCGGCACGACCCTGGCCCTGCGGGCCTTCCTCTGCTGGGTGCTCGCGGACGCGGTCGCCAACGACTCGCCGTGGTTGTTCCCCGCCGCGCTCGGCTGCCTCGTGGCATCCAAGGCGTATGGCGTGACCCGCGCCTCCGCGGTGCCCCGGCTGCTGCCGACGGGGTTCAGCCTGGTCAGTGCCAACTCGCGCAACGCCCTCGCCGGAGTGGCCGGCATGGCCGTCGGCGGCGGGCTCGCCGGTGCGGCCGCCAAGGTCGGTCCGGAGTGGTCGCTGCGCCTGGCCTTCGTCATCTACGTCATCGGCACCGTCCTGGCCATCCGCCTGCCTCCCCGGGTCGACTCGAGCGCCGGGGAGCTCGACATCGAGGACACCGGACCGGTCGCCATACCCCACCGCGACGAGGAGCGGACCGGGTTGGTGCGGCGCCTTCGCGCCCGGGTCGCCGCCCTGCCGACGTCGGTGCTCGTCGCCCTGACCAGCGCCGTCGGCGCGCGCCTGCTCACCGGGTTCCTCACCCTGTTCATGGCGTTCCTCATGCGCGAGCACCCGATCCCCGGCCACAGCGGCACGCTGGTCCTGGGGCTCGTCGTCGGCGCCGCCGGGGCCGGCAACGCCCTGGGCACAGTCGTCGGCAACGCGCTGCGCACGACCCGTCCCGACGTCATCATCGCCGTCGCCCTGATCGCCGACGTCGTGGCGACGCTGCTGGCTGCGATCTTCTACTCGCTGCCCACGCTGCTGCTGCTCGGCCTCGTGGCGGGCCTGGCCGCCCAGCTCATCAAGCTCAGCGCTGACGCCGTCGTCCAGCGAGACATCGACGAGAGCGTGCGCACGCGCGTCTTCGCCTGGTCCGAGACGGTCCTGCAGATCGCCTGGGTCGTCGGCGGCTGCCTGGGCATCGCGCTGCCCCTGGTCCCCGAGCTCGGGTTCGGGGTCATCGCCGGGCTGCTGGTCATCGTCCTGGCCGGCTCCATCCGCATCCGGATGACGCGCAGCCACGCCCCCTCGACACCCTGACCCCCCACGGCAGCAACCTCTGCTAGCAGGGGTTGCTGCCGTGGGCACAGGTTGCAACCTGTGCCCACGGCTGCAGCGTCTGCTAGCACGGCTTCGTGCAGAGGTCAGAGGGTGAGCAGCATCCGGGTGTTGCCGAGGGTGTTGGGCTTGACCCGCTCGAGGTCGAGGAACTCCGCCACACCCTCGTCGTAGGAGCGCACCAGCTCGGCATAGACCTCCGGCTCGACCGCCTGCCCCTCGATCACCTCGAAGCCGTGTCGGCTGAAGAAGTCGACCTCGAACGTCAGGCAGAACAACCGTTGCACCCCGAGCTCGCGGGCATCAGCCATCAGCGCCTCGAGCAGCCGTGACCCCACGCCCCTGCCCTTGGCGTCCGGGCTCACGGCAAGGGTCCGGATCTCGGCCAGGTCCTCCCACATCACGTGCAGGGCCCCGCAGCCGACGAGCTGCGCGTCGCCGCCGGGCTGCACCAGCTCGGCGACCCGGAACTGCTGCACCGCCTCGTAGTACGTCACCGCGTCCTTGGACACGAGCACGCGCGACTCCGCGTGGGGGCGCACCAGCTCGCGGATGGAGCGGATGTCACTGGTGCGTGCGCTCCGGACGACCAGGTCAGGCACCGAGGCGCCCGTTGCGGATGTCGGCGAAGGTGCGGTTGGCAGCCGGGCCGAGCAGCACGACGGACTGCTGGTCCCGGGTGCCGATGGCTCCCGCGACGACCGTGTTGCGCGTCGACGCGGGGTTGCCGAGGAACACGCTCGCCGACAGGTTCAGCACCTCGGACGGAGACAGGTCGGTCGCCAGGTGGGGAGACATCTTGCCGAGCAGCGCCGCGAGCCGCGCGGGACCGGCCTTGCGGGCCATCACCGCGCCGGCCCGGATCAGCTCGCCCTGGTGCGCGGAGCGCCCGAAGTCACCATTCGGCAGGTGCTTGCGCTCGCGCGCGAACGCCAGGGCGTGCTTCGCGTCGAGCAGGTTGGAACCCCGGTGCACGATCTGAAAGTGGTCGACGCTCTGCAAGGCCTTGTCGGCGACGTAGGCGATGCCGCCGATCGCCGAGACCATCCCGCGAAAGCCCTTGAAGCCGGCGATGACGTAGCCGTCGATCGGCACCCCGCTGGCCTTGGCCACGGTCGCGACCTGACCCTTGACCCCGCCGAACACGAGGGCAGCGTTGACCTTGGCGGTGCCACCGCTGGACAACGGCACCCACGAGTCACGCGGGATGCCGACGATCCCGCCGACGCCCTTGGAGTCCACTCCGATGATGTGCAGCGCGTCGCCGCGGCACTTCTCCACGGGCTGGGCCGTGCGGGCATCGGACCCGATCGCCAGCACCCGCATCGTCGGGAACGGCGGACGGGCCACCTTGAGCGAGGGCCACCAGCCTCCGACCACCTGCCACTTGCCGTCCTTGACGAGCAGGGTGACGTCCTTGCCCTGCACGACGCTGGCGACCGCCAGGCCCTTCCAGCTGCCGGTCGTCCCGGTGACGGTGAGCGCCTTCTTCCCCGTCTTGCGCTTGGCCAGGGCGGTCGCGACGACGCCGGACGCGGGCACCTTGCCGCCGAGGTAGACGGTGTTCATCACCGCGAGCAGGTCGGCGGGCAGTCCCTTGCCGGCCACTCGGGGGCGGCTCGGCGCAGGCGCGGACGCCGTCGTCGTCGAGGACGACGAGGGGGCGGCAGCCTTCTTCGCGTCCTTCGAGCACGCGGCGAGGGTCAGCGGGGCGGCAAGCAGTCCGAGCAGGACCTGACGACGAGGCAGGGAGTCGCGAGAGGGAGGGACCACGCGCAACAGGGTACGGCGCGCCGCTGGCAGGTTCGTGGACCGTGCACCCTGCGCGTCCACACACGGGTGGCCCGGACCCTGTCGGGTCCGGGCCACCGGTGACCGCCGGGCGCGCGCCGGCGGGGTCTGACGTCGAGCGGCTACTTGACCTTGTAGATCGGCTGGGTCTGGACGTTGAGCTGGTCCATCTTGACCTTGGCCGCCTTGCTCAGGGACTTGTCCGTGATGCGCAGGACGTCGAACCCCTTGCCGAGGTCGGAGGAGTAGACGTGGCCGTTGTAGTAGTACGACGACCACGTGCCGCCCCCACCACCGGCTGGGCCGGCCGGTCCGCGCTCGAAGTAGCCGATCTCCTTGGGGTTGGAGCTGTCGGTGAAGTCCCAGAAGCTCGTCCCGCCCATGTACCAGGACTGCACCATGACGTCGCGGCCCTCGACCGGGATCAGCGAGCCGTTGTGGGCCACGCAGTTCTCGGAGTCGAACTGGTGTCGCGGGATCTTGTAGTAGGACCGGAACGTGAGCTTGTGGTCCTTGCTCAGGTCGTAGATGCCGTTGGCGCCACGGTTCGGGCCGATCGCCGCGTTGCAGGTGGCCGCGCCACCGCCGCCGAGCTCGTCGGTGAAGACGACCTTGGTGGCGTCGTTGTTGAACGTCGCCGAGTGCCAGAACGCGAAGTTCGTGGTGTCCCTGACGCGCTCGACCACCTTCGGCTCCAGGGGGTTCCTGATGTCCATGATGATGCCGTCACCCATGCAGGCACCGGCGGCGATGCCCCGGGCCGGGTTGACGGTGATGTCGTGGCAGCCCGAGGTGTTGGTGTAGCCACCGTCGGGGAAGAGGTTCGGCTCGGCGACGACCGCGGCCTTCGTCGGCGACTTCTTCGGCACCGCGATGATCGAGATCGAGTCGTGCGGCGGCTTGCAGTCCGGGTAGGTCTCGCTCGGCGAGTAGCTCGAGACGTAGAGGACGTCGGTCTTTTTGCCGGGGATGAGCGAGTGCGTGTGCGAACCGCACGCGGTCTCCACCGACTTGATGTAGCGCGGGTTGCGGACGTCGGAGATGTCGAAGATCTTGATGCCCTCCCACGACTCCTTGATCGTCGCCGACTGCGGCACCGAGGTGCACGAGTCGTCCGAGCGGGAGGAGTCGGTCGACAGGTAGAGCAGGTCACCGGAGACGGTGACGTCGTTCTGGGAGCCCGGGCAGTTCACCTGGGCGACCATGCGGGGCTTGTCGGGCTTCTTCACGTCGTAGATGACGAACCCGTTGTAGTTGCCGACGAACGCCATGCCGCCCTGGAAGGCCAGGTCGGTCCCCGTCGCGCCCGCGAGGGGGCCGCTGCTCGGGATGTTGGTGAGGTGTTCGACGTTCTGGCTGCGCCCGATCTCGTCCGGTCCCAGCTGGGTGCCGGACTTGCCGACCCCATCAGCGGCATACGCCGCAGTTGCCGGGATCGTGAGGGCGAGCGCGGCTGCGGTGGCCAGCACCGTGTGACGCATTCTCATCTCGCAGGCTCCTGCCGTAGAGGCGTCCGTTCCGGCGCCCCTTCAGCGTCGGAATCATGACGATTCGTCCACCCTGCCCGGGTCCGAGCCAGCATCACAAGACCGCTATGTCCTGCTTCCGGTAAAAACTTCCGGTTAGGGTGAGCCGATGAGGAACCGAGCTGCCAAGACGTTGGCCCCGGGTCTGGCCCTGGGTCTCGCGCTGGTGCTGTGCGGGTGCTCCGGCGAGTCCGCACCCCCCACGACCACGGCCACCTCGCCGACCGCACCGGTGCTCCAGCCCGGCTCGCCCGGGGAGCCGAACGCCTCGCTCAGCGGGTCCGCTGCCCTGCCGTCGGCCAAGGGCAAGGTCCTCGAGGCGGACGTCCGCTTCATGCAGGACATGATCGTCCACCACGCCCAGGCCATCGTCATGGTCTCGCTCGTGCAGGACCGTCTCGGCGACAGCCAGGTCAGGGCCCTCGCGGCGCGCATCTCCGATGAGCAGCGCCCCGAGATCGACGCGATGGCCAAGTGGCTCAAGGCCAACGGCAAGAGCGTGCCCCCGCAGGCGGCCAACCCCGAGTCCGCCGGGGGCACGGCACACGACCACGGCGCCATGCCCGGCATGGCGTCGCAGGCCCAGCTCGCGAAGCTCGCCGAGGTCAGCGGCAAGGAGGCCGACCGGCTCTGGCTGACGCTCATGACCGCCCACCACGAGGGTGCCCTGGCCATGGTGGTCCAGCAGCACCGTGACGGAACCGACGACGTGGTCAGCCAGCTGGGCGACGAGATCCACGTGACCCAGTCGGTCCAGATCGGCTACATGCGCGAGATGCTCGACCGCCTCGCCTGAGCGCCCGGCCCCACGAACCGCGAGAGGGCGGCACCCGGTGTGGGTGCCGCCCTCTCGCGGTGAGGTATGGCGCGGGGTCACCCCGCGCCATACCGGTGCTCACTCCGAGGAGTCGCCCACCGTCTCGACGATGGGGAGCTCGATCCCGCTCGGGTGCGGCGTGCCGACGAAGGTGAACGTCGCCGACTTGCCCTCACCCTCGGCGTTGACGAGCACCAGCTCGCCTGCCTTGAGCTCGCCGTACAGGATCTTCTCGGACAGGACGTCCTCGATCTCGCGCTGGATGGTGCGACGCAGCGGTCGCGCACCGAGCACAGGGTCGTAGCCCTTCTTGGCCAGCACGTTCTTGGCCTCGGTCGTGAGCTCGATGCCCATGTCCTTGTCCTTGAGGCGCTTGTCCAGCTTGGCGATCTCGAGGTCGACGATCTGCACGATCTCGTCCTGCGTGAGCTGGGGGAAGACGATGATGTCGTCCACGCGGTTGAGGAACTCGGGACGGAAGTGCTGCTTGAGCTCGTCCGTGACCTTGTTCTTCATGCGGTCGTAGTCGCTGCGGGTCTCGGCGCCGGCGGAGAAGCCGAGCGAGCCCTTGGAGATGTCCCGCGTGCCGAGGTTGGTCGTCATGATGATGACGGTGTTCTTGAAGTCGACCATCCGACCCTGGGAGTCGGTGAGGCGGCCGTCCTCGAGCACCTGCAGCAGCGTGTTGAAGATGTCCGGGTGGGCCTTCTCGACCTCGTCGAACAGCACCACGGAGAACGGCTTGCGGCGCACCTTCTCGGTGAGCTGCCCACCCTCTTCGTAGCCGACGTAGCCGGGAGGCGAACCGAACAGCCTAGACACGGTGTGCTTCTCGGAGAACTCGCTCATGTCGAGCTGGATGAGGCTGTCCTCGTCGCCGAAGAGGAACTCGGCGAGCGTCTTGGCCAGCTCGGTCTTACCGACACCGGTGGGGCCGGCGAAGATGAACGAGCCACCGGGACGACGCGGGTCCTTCAGACCGGCGCGGGTGCGCCGGATCGCCTGGGACATCGCCTTGATGGCGTCATCCATGCCGACCACGCGCTTGTGCAGCTCGTCCTCCATGTGGAGCAGTCGCGAGGACTCCTCCTCGGTGAGCTTGAAGACCGGGATGCCGGTGCTGGCAGCCAGGACCTCAGCGATGAGCTCCTCGTCCACCTCGGCCACGACGTCCATGTCGCCGGACTTCCACTGAGCCTCGCGCTCGGCCTTCTGACCGAGCAGCTTCTTCTCGTCGTCGCGCAGGCTGGCGGCCTTCTCGAAGTCCTGGCCGTCGATGGCCGACTCCTTCTCCAGGCGCACGGCGGCGATCTTCTCGTCGAACTCCCGCAGGTCCGGTGGTGCGGTCATCCGGCGGATGCGCAACCGCGCACCAGCCTCGTCGATGAGGTCGATCGCCTTGTCCGGGAGGAACCGGTCGTTGATGTAGCGGTCGGCGAGGTTGGCCGCGGCCACCAGAGCGGCATCCGTGATGGACACGCGGTGGTGCGCCTCGTAGCGGTCGCGCAGGCCCTTGAGGATCTCGATCGCGTGGCTGAGCGTGGGCTCGGCGACCTGGATCGGCTGGAAGCGGCGCTCGAGGGCCGAGTCCTTCTCGATGTGCTTGCGGTACTCGTCGAGCGTCGTCGCCCCGATGGTCTGGAGCTCACCACGGGCCAGCATCGGCTTGAGGATGCTCGCGGCGTCGATCGCGCCCTCGGCGGCCCCCGCACCCACCAGGGTGTGGATCTCGTCGATGAACAAGATGATGTCGCCGCGGGTGCGGATCTCCTTGAGGACCTTCTTCAGCCGCTCCTCGAAGTCACCGCGGTAGCGGCTGCCGGCCACGAGCGCGCCGAGGTCGAGGGTGTAGAGCTGCTTGTCCTTGAGGGTCTCGGGCACCTCGCCCTTGACGATGTCCTGTGCGAGGCCCTCGACGACGGCGGTCTTGCCGACGCCGGGCTCGCCGATGAGGACAGGGTTGTTCTTGGTGCGGCGGGACAGCACCTGCATGACCCGCTCGATCTCCTTCTCGCGCCCGATGACCGGGTCGAGCTTGCCCTCGCGTGCGGCCATGGTGAGGTTGCGGCCGAACTGGTCGAGCACGAGCGACCCCGCGGGCGTGCCCTCCTGCTGGACCCCGCCGCCGACGCCGGCGCCGGAGCCGCCCTCCTTGCCCTGGTAGCCCGAGATCAGCTGGATGACCTGCTGGCGCACCCGGTTGAGGTCGGCCCCGAGCTTGACGAGGACCTGCGCGGCAACGCCCTCACCCTCGCGGATGAGACCGAGCAGGATGTGCTCGGTGCCGATGTAGTTGTGGCCGAGCTGCAGCGCCTCGCGGAGGCTGAGCTCGAGGACCTTCTTCGCCCGGGGCGTGAAGGGGATGTGGCCACTCGGAGCCTGCTGGCCCTGGCCGATGATCTCCTGGACCTGCTCGCGGACCGACTCCAGCGAGATGCCGAGGCTCTCGAGAGCCTTGGAGGCGACGCCTTCACCCTCGTGGATGAGGCCGAGCAGGATGTGCTCCGTCCCGATGTAGTTGTGGTTGAGCATGCGCGCCTCTTCTTGCGCGAGCACCACAACACGACGGGCTCGGTCGGTGAACCGTTCAAACATCTCTTCTGCTCCTGCCTATCGAGTCACCTCGATGCTATCCGTGCGACACGTGCCTCGCGCGCGCCTTCCCCTGACCGATACCTGATCGGGACGGTCACCGGGCCGCTCGTGGGGCTTGTTCGAGGAACGCCCGTGCTCGGCCACCTGTTCCCCACCCTGAGCCGGGTCCGCTCATGTTCGCCGTGAGCGGACGCGGCCCTGGGTGGTTCGGGGTGGTTCAGGCGCCCGGGCCCTTCCTGCGGACCTCGTCGACGTGCTCCATCGCGGTGCGGAGCTCGGCGAGCCAGGTGTCCGAGTTCTCCCCGACGAGGCGCACGCACCAGGCGAGGGCGTCCGAACGGGACTTCGCCACGCCGGCCTCGACGAGGGTGTCGAGGACCCGGCGCTCGGGCTGGCGCAGCCGGGTCATGACCGGTGCCGCGAGGTGGGTGAACATCGCCTCGGTCTCGCCGACGCGCACGCCCCACGAGACCTTCCGGCCGGAGAGGTGCTCGAGCTCGCGGGCGATCTCGATGCGGCGTTCGCGGGTGTCCTCGCGGAAGGAGGTGATCCGTCCCCGCGCCGCGATCTCGCGGGCGGTGGTGTCCTCGGGGTCGGCGTCGAGCTCGGGCTCGGCGATCGTCCCGATGATGACGAGCTCGTCGCGGTCACGGGTGACCTCGACGGGCCCGGTGAACCAGTCGGCGGGGAGCCGACCGGCCAGCCATGCTTCTGCTGTGGTCTTGGTTGTCATGTAATGATGATTACACCGTTACAGTCGCGACGAAAGACTCGTCCGCTCAGGGCGAAACCCGGTCGGTCAGCGCAGGTCGCGCCGGTCGCTGATCCGCTTGGCCTTGCCCAGCGAACGCTCCAGGGCGTGGGGGGCGAGCACCTCCACCGCGATCGTCACGCCGACGTGGTGCTTGACGCGGCTGGCGAGCTCGCGCGCCATACCGGCCCGCTCGTCGGGGCCCGACGAGGCGGACGCGGCCTCCACCTGCACGGTCAGCTCGTCCATCCGCTTCGGTCGGGTGAGGACGCACAGGTAGTGCGGCGTGAGCCCCTCGATCGCCAGCAGGTGCTCCTCGATCTGGGACGGGAAGACGTTGACGCCGCGCACGATCATCATGTCGTCGCTGCGCCCGGTGATCTTGGCCATCCGGCGGAACTGCGGGTACGCCGTTCCCGGCAGCAGCGTGGTCAGGTCTCGGGTGCGGTAGCGGACCACGGGCATCGCCTGCTTGGTCAACGAGGTGAACACGAGCTCACCCTCCTTACCGTCGGGCAGCACCTCCCCGGTGATCGGGTCGACGACCTCGGGGTAGAAGTGGTCCTCCCAGATGTGCAGGCCGTCCTGGGTCAGCCCCGACTCCTGCGAAACACCCGGGCCCATCACCTCGGACAAGCCGTAGATGTCGACCGCCCGCAGGTTGCTTCGGCGCTGGACCTCCTCGCGCATCTGCTCGGTCCACGGCTCGGCGCCGAAGATCCCGATCTCCAGCGAGGTGCTCTTGGGGTCGATGCCCTGGGCCTGCATCTCGTCGAGGATCGCGAGGAAGTAGGAGGGCGTGACCATGATGATCCGGGGGCGGAAGTCCTGGATGAGCTGCACCTGGCGCTCGGTCATGCCGCCGCTCACGGGCACCACGGTGCAGCCGAGCCGCTCGGCGCCGTAGTGCGCTCCGATGCCACCGGTGAACAGCCCGTAGCCGTAGGCGATGTGGACCATGTCGCCCGGCCTCCCGCCGGCCGCTTCGATGGACCGGGCCATCACCTCGGCCCACGTGTCGATGTCCTCGCGGGTGTAGCCGACCACCGTGGGCTTGCCCGTCGTGCCGCTCGAGGCGTGGATGCGCGCGACCTGCTCGCGGGGCACCGCGAACATGCCGAAGGGATAGTTGTCGCGCAGGTCGGCCTTGGCCGTGAACGGGAACCGCCCCAGGTCGGCGAGGTCCCGGACGTCGTCGGGGTGCACCCCCGCCGCGTCGAACGCCGCGCGGTAGTGGGGGACGTTGTCGTAGGCGTGCCGCAGGCTCCAGCGCAACCGCTCGAGCTGCTGGGCGCGCAGCTCCACCACCGACGAGACGACGTTGTCCATGACCGCAATCTACGACGTCCGCCCAAGGCGCCGCCCGCGTCCGATCTGCCCGGCATGGCGCGTGCGGGGCCTGCGCTGCCGACCGCGGCGTCCCGTCGGCCTGCTGGTCCTCGAGCTCGGCCCACCGCGCCGATCGTCGCTCCTTGGGTGGGTGCCAGCACCAGCCCTGCGGCCGGCGCCCCATCACGGGCCGTCGGCTGCGCGGCCGGCTTCGTCATGATCGCCCGGACGCCAGCAGCGAGGCCGCGCCAACCTGAAAGTTTCCGGTGAATGCCGCGGACCTGTATTCGCCGACCACGATCGCACGTACGCTCGCAAAGGTGGACCGGGTGCCTGCGCCGCTGGTCGTCGACACCTCCCGGGGGCAGGTGAGCGATGAGACTCCGCCTGCCGGACGGTGGCGCCCGGGCCGACGCCGGGTCGCGGCGGTCCTGGTGATCGCCCTGCTCGTCGTCGCGGGGGCAACCTACGTCCTCACCCGGGGACCCGAGGTGCCGGCCCTGACCCGGGCCGATGTGCAGAAGCAGGTCCAGAAGGGCATCGCCGACGCGCAGCAGGAGGCCCGCAAGGCTCCGACCGACGCGACGAGGGCCTACCAGGCCGCTCTTCCCTCGCTGGTCACCATCACGACCACGGGCGTCGGCGCCAGGGGGACCCAGAACGGCACCGGCGCCGGCGTCGTCATCAGTGCCGACGGGACCATCCTCACCGCGCTGCACGTCGTCGACGGAGCCGACACGATCCGGGTGCGCTTCGCCGACGGCACGCAGACCAGTGCCGACATCTCGCAGCGGGCGGCCGCCAGCGACACGGCCGTGCTGGCCCCCGCCCAACTGCCCCAGGTCGTCGTCCCCGCCGTCCTCGGTGGCGGTCCACAGGTCGGCGACGAGGTCTACCCGCTCGGCCACCCGCTCGGGCTCACCCACTCCCTCAGCGGCGGTGTCGTCTCGGCGCTGGACCGCTCCATCAAGGTCGGCTCCGGCCAGACGCTCGACGGCCTGATCCAGTTCGACGCCGCCGTGAACCCGGGCAACTCCGGTGGCCCCCTGCTCAACCGCGACGGACAGGTCGTCGGCATCGTCACGGGACTGGCGAACCCGTCCGAGCAGAACTTCTTCGTGGGCATCGGTTTCGCCGTACCCATAGCCACCGCCGGGGGTGTGGCCGGCCGCCCACCGCAGTAGCACCGACGCCGCACCGTCGACCGCACGCCATACCCGCAGGCACCACCAGACCCCACCACGAGGAGAGCAGATGGACCCGCACCGTCCCCAGCCCGGCCGTCCGCAGCACCCGCTCGAGCAGGCCCTCTACGAGGTGAAGAAGACGATCGTCGGGCAGGACGTGCTGGTCGAGCGGATGCTCGTCGCCCTGCTGGCCCGTGGGCACCTGCTCGTCGAGGGAGTCCCCGGCCTGGCGAAGACGATGGCGGTCAAGACGCTGGCGCAGGCGATCGGGGGCCAGTTCCAGCGGATCCAGTTCACACCCGACCTCGTGCCGGCCGACGTCATCGGCACCCGGATCTACAACCAGAAGGACGGCGAGTTCCAGGTCTCCCTCGGCCCGGTCTTCGCCAACCTCGTCCTCGCCGACGAGATCAACCGCGCCCCGGCCAAGGTGCAGAGCGCCCTCCTCGAGGTCATGCAGGAGCGGCAGGTGACGATCGGGCGCGAGACCTTCGCAGCCCCGAACCCGTTCCTGGTCATGGCGACGCAGAACCCCATCGAGTCCGAGGGCACCTACGCGCTCCCGGAGGCCCAGGTCGACCGCTTCATGCTCAAGACCGTCATCGGGTACCCCACGCCGTCGGAGGAGTTCGTCGTCGTCGAGCGGATGACCACGCGTCTCGACGCGACCCAGCAGGTGCTCGAGCCGGACCAGCTCGTGGAGTACCAGAAGCAGGCCGACGCGGTCTACGTCGACCCGGCGGTGATCGACTACGCCGTCAGGCTCGTCGGCGCGACCCGCAACCCTGCCTCGGTGGGGTTGCCGGAGCTCGCCAGGTACCTGTCGTTCGGGGCCAGCCCGCGCGCGTCGATCAACCTGGTCCTGGCCGCAAAGGCGTTGTCGTTCCTGCGTGGTCGCGACTTCGCGCGACCGCAGGACGTGCGCGACCTCGCCTACGACGTGATGCGTCACCGCCTCGTCCTGTCGTACGAGGCGTTGGCGGAGGGGATCGGCCCGGACGACCTGCTCGAGCCGATCCTGCGAGCCGTGTCCATGCCCGACGTCCCCCTGCGCGAACGCCAGCCCCAGCAGAGCGAGGCGCCGTGGACCGTCGGCCCACGCTGACCGAGCCGGGTGGGGCCCAGGCCTACCCCCTGACCGCCGAGCGACTGCTCCGACGGTTGGAGTGGCGTGTCATCCGGCGGCTCGACGGCCGGCTGCAGGGCGACTACCGGACGTTGTTCCGCGGGTCGGGCGTCGACTTCACCGACCTGCGCGAGTACGCCCCCGGCGACGACCTGCGCCACATCGACTGGAACGTCACGGCGCGGATGGACACGCCCTACGTACGCGAGTACATCGAGGACCGTGAGGTCACCTGCTGGTTGCTGCTCGACCGCACCGCGTCGATGGGGTTCGGCCCGATCGACCGCCAGAAGTCGCTCGTCCTCGCAGAGGTCGCGGCGACCCTCGCCCAGGTGCTGTCCAGAGGGGGCAACCGGATCGGTGCCGTGTTGTTCGACGGCGGGGTCGAGACCATTCCCCCGGCCCAGGGGCGCAACCAGGTGCTGCGGATCACCCAGTCGCTCCTGCGTCCCCCACCACCGGCGCCCGCGGCCTCTTCGCCGGCTGGACCGGGTCGGTGGCGAAGGACGAGGGCAACCTCGGCCGCGCAGGAGGCCCGGACCACCGATCTCTCGGTGCTGCTGCGGGCCGCCCTGGGCCTGGCCCGGCGCCGTTCACTGCTCGTCATCGTGTCCGACTTCATCACCCAGCCCGGGTGGGAGAAGCACCTGTCCCTGCTGGCCCGCCGCCACGACATCGTCGCCATCCAGGTGGTCGACCCCCGCGAGTCCGAGCTGCCTGCCGTGGGCATGGTCTACGTCGAGGACGCCGAGACCGGTGAGCAGATCTTCGTCGACACCGACGACGCGGTGTTCCGCGAGCGCCTGCGCGCCCTGGCCGCCGAACGCCAGCAGTCCCTCGAGGCGGCGGCTCGCAAGGCCGGCACCCAGATCCACACCGTGGCCACCGACGACGACCTCGTCCGTGCCCTGGCGCGCATCTCCGAGCTGCGCCGGAGGCAGTCCCGATGAGCTTCACCTGGCCGTGGATGCTGCTCGGCCTCGTGGCCGTGCCGCTGCTCGTCGTCGCCTACCGAGCCCAGCAGCGGCGTCGCGACGCGCGCCGCGACGGGCTGGCCGCGATCGGGCTGGTGCCCGTGGGCGGCATACCGGGATCGGACCGATCACCTCACGCAGCAACGGTATCCGGCACGGCGGCCCCGCGCCGTCCGCGACGGGACCGCCTGCGTCACCTCGCACCGGTGTTGATGTTGGCCGCACTCACCGTGCTGCTGGTCTCGCTCGCCCGACCGACGGCCAGCGTGGCCGAGCCCCGGCGCGAGGGGACGGTGGTGCTGGCCTTCGACATCTCCACGAGCATGGCCGCCAAGGACATCTCCCCCACCCGGCTGGAGGCGGCCAAGGCGGCGGCGCGCACGTTCGTGCAGCGCCAGCCGTCGGACATCAGGATCGGGGTGGTGGCCTTCGGTGACAGCGCACTGGTCTCGCAGCAGCCCACCGAGGACCGCACCCAGGTGCTCGGCGCGATCAACCGCCTCACCCCGCAGGGGGCCACCGCCGTGGGACGCGGCATCGTGTCGTCGCTGAGCGCCATCGCGGGCAAGCCGATCGAGGTCGGTAGCGAGCCGGGGGCGGCCGACCAGGTCGAGATCGGCTACTACCGCTCCGCGGCGATCGTGCTGCTCTCCGACGGCGAGAACACCACCGACCCGGACCCCCTCGAGATCGCGGACCTGGCCTCGGCAGCCGGGGTGAAGATCTACACGATCGGCGTGGGCAGCACCCAGGGCACGGTCCTGCAGGTCGACGGGTTCCAGATCTCCACGGCCCTCGACGAGGCGTCTCTGCGCAAGATCTCCCAGACCACCGGCGGCACCTACTACGCCGCGGCGGACTCCTCGTCGTTGTCCAGGGTCTACGGCTCCATCGACCTCGCGTGGACGGCCCGCACCCAGGAGCGCGAGGTGACGTCGTGGTTCGCCACGGCAGCCGCGGTCCTGCTGCTGCTCGGCGCCGGCGTATCGGTCCTGCGCTCCGGGCGGGTGGTCTAGATGTCGTTCGCGATCCCCTACGCGCTCATCGCGCTCCTCACCGTGCCGCTGCTCGTCGGCCTCTACGTCTGGCAGCTGCGCCGGCGCCGCCGGCACGCCGTCTCGTTCTCCAGCGTGGCCCTGATCCGGGCGGCCCTGCCCTCGCAGCGGATGTGGCGCCGCCACGTGCCGATCGCGCTCGTCCTCGCCGCGTTGGCGGCGCTGGGTACCGCTGCCGCCCGACCCCAGGTGCAGGCGAAGGTGCCGATCTCCAGCTCGGCGGTGATCCTCGCCGTGGACGTGTCCGGGTCGATGTGCGCCACCGACGTCAGCCCCAACCGGCTCGCGGCGGCCCAGGAAGCGGTCCACTCCTTCATCGACAAGCAGGACGACAGGACTCGGATCGGACTCGTGGTGTTCTCCGGGTTCGCCCAGCTCGCGGTCGCACCCACCACGGACCACGAGGAGCTCAACAAGGCCGTCGACGGCCTCACGACCGGACGCGGCACGACGATCGGTGCGGCCATCCTCAAGTCGATCGACGCCATCGCCGAGATCAACCCCGACGTGGCCCCCTCGGACACCGCGAGCGTCACGGGCGGCGTGCCCGGGATCCCGGGCGGCCTCCCCGGGACGCCCGGCACCCCCGGCAACCCGGTCACCCCCACGCCCAGGGCCACGCAGAAGGCCCCAGAGATCGTCGTGCTGCTCACCGACGGCGCGAACACCCGTGGGGTCACGCCCGAGGAGGCCGCGGCCCAGGCCGCCGCCCGCGGTGTCCGCGTCTACCCGATCGGGTTCGGCACCACCGACCCGACACAGATGGTCTGCACCCGTGCGCAGCTCGGTGGGGGGCTGTACGACGGCCCCGGACAGGGCCTGAGCGGCATCGGACCCGGAGGCCAGAACTTCCTGGTCGTCGACGAGGAGGCACTGCGGACCGTGGCCGACACCACGGGCGGCGAGTACTTCGCGGCCAGCGACGCCGACCAGCTCCAGGGGGTCCTCGAGAACCTCCCCAAGCACGTCATCACCCAGGAGCAGTCGGTCGACGTGAGCGTCGCCTTCGCCGCACTCGCTGCTGTGCTGCTCCTGGGCGGCTTGTGGCTCGGCGGCCACCGGCGAGCCGACCCCAGCTGAACGAGCGGCGCGGACCGCGAGGACGGCGCGGACGGCGCGGACGGCGCCCGCACGAACAGGAGGCCGCGAATCAGCGACGCCGCTGGCAGCGACCGCACCAGAACAGGTTGCGACCTGCCACCTCCCGCGTCCTGATGCGTGAGCCGCAGACGCGGCACGGCTCACCCTGGCGCTTGTAGACGTAGGAGGTCCGCGTCTGCAGGAGGTCGACCTGTCCGGCGGCCAGCTCGGCGCGAACCTCGTCCACCTGCTCCGCCACGGTGACGATCTTGCCTGTCGCGACCCCCAGCGGGAGCAGGTCGACGAGGTCGAGCCAGATCGCGTCCCAGCTCGCCCGGCGCAGCTCCTTGCCGGGACGGAACGGGTCGATGCGCTGACGGAACAGCACCTCGCTGCGGTAGACGTTGCCGACCCCGGCCAGCACCGACTGGTCCATGAGGAGCTCGCCGACCGTGCGTGCGCTGCGCGAGATCTTGCGCCACGCGAGGTCCGGGTCCGGCTCGGGACGCAGCGGGTCAGGTCCGAGCCTGGCCGTCACCGCCTCCACCTGCTCGGGGGTGATCACGGCGCACAGGTTCGGACCGCGCAGGTCCGCGACGTGCGCGTCGTTCGCGAGCCGCAGCCGAACCTGACCGATCACCGGCACCTCGCCGACGTAGGCGTGCTCGTCGATGGTGAAGGTGCCGATGAGGCCGAGGTGCACGTGCAGCCACGCATCGCCGTCGAACTCGGCGAACAGGTGCTTGCCCCACGAGGTCGCGTGCACGAAGGTCCGCCCGGACAGCAACGCGGCGCCGGCCTCGAACTTCCCCTGCGGGCTCGTCGCCTCGGGCTGGGTCCCGCGGTATGCGGCGTCGAGGTCGCGGGCGAGCCGGTACAGGGTGTGGCCTTCGGGCATGGGGCCATCATGCGACATCAGGACGCCTCGAGCGCGACACCGATGAGTTCCCGCGGCCATGGCGGTCTACCTGCTGTGCCGGAAAGCCGTTTGACGAGGCGGGTTCAATGACGGGACCGGCACCAGCCAGGCCAGGGGCGACCACAGAGCGGAGTCGACCACAGAGCAAGGGAGTTGCAGATGATCCATGCACGAGGGCTCGTGCAGACCTTCCAGACACGCGAGGGCAGGAAGAAGACCGAGGTGCGCGCCGTGGACGGCGTCGACCTCGACGTCGCCGAGGGTGAGGTGGTGGGGTTCCTCGGCCCCAACGGCGCCGGCAAGACCACGACGCTGCGGATGCTGACCACGCTGCTGCGTCCCACCGAGGGGGCGGCGACCGTCGCCGGGTACGACGTCGTCAAGGAGTCCGAGCAGGTCCGCCGGCGCATCGGGTACGTGTCCCAGGCAGGGGGCGCCTTCAGCAGTGCACGCGCCGGTGACGAGGTGGTCGACCACGGGATGCTCTACGGCATGAAGGGCTCGGTGGCCGAGGCACGCGGCAAGGAGCTGTTCACCCAGCTCGACCTCGACGGCCTCTGGACCCGGATGCCCAAGAACATGTCCGGTGGCCAGCGTCGCCGCCTCGACATCGTCATGGGCCTGATCCACGAGCCGACCCTGGTGTTCCTCGACGAGCCCACGACCGGCCTGGACCCGCAGGCGCGGGCCAACCTCTGGGAGCACATCGCCGACCTGCGTCGTCGCCGCGGCGCGACGGTGTTCCTCACGACGCACTACCTCGACGAGGCCGACGCGCTCAGCGACCGCATCATCATCATCGACCACGGGAAGATCGTCGCGGCCGACACGTCCGACAACCTCAAGGCGCAGGTGGCCGGTGACCTCGTGGACCTCGAGGTCTCCGACCCCGACCTCGTGGACGCCGCCGCCCAGCGCCTGGACTCGATCGCCGAGGCCCCGCGGCACGGGCTGCAGGGCGTCGAGATCGAGGGCAACCACGTCCGTGGTCGCGTCCAGCGCGCCGGCAAGGCCGTCCCCGGTCTGCTGCGCGACCTGCACGACGCCGACATCTCGCTCGACTCCATCGAGGTGCACCGCCCGACGCTGGACGACGTGTTCCTCACTCTGACCGGGCGCTCGCTGCGTGACGCCGCCGACACCAACCCTGCCGGGTCCTCCGGCTCGACCTCCGAGAAGGGGAGCTGACATGCGTTTCCTGCGTGAGTCGTTCATCGTCTTCCGCCGCCAGCTGCGGATGAACCTGCGCAACCCGGCGTGGGTCATCATCGGCATGCTCCAGCCGGTGCTCTACCTGTTCCTGTTCGGGCCACTGCTCGAGCCGATCGTCGCCCAGCTGGGCGTCGACAACGCCTACACGTTCTTCGTGCCCGGCATGCTCGTCCAGCTCGGCATCTTCGGGGCCTTCTTCGCCGGCTTCAGCCTGATCGGCGAGTGGCGGGAGGGCGTGATCGAGGCCGAACGGGTCACTCCCGCCAGCCGGTCGGCCCTGCTTGTCGGGCGCCTGACGCGCGACGTCGTGCAGCTGTTCGTCCAGGCCCTCATCCTCGTCGGTCTCGGCTACGCCCTCGGTATGGTCGCCCCGGCCAGGGGCGTCGTCTTCGGCGTGCTCCTCACGCTCCTCGTCGGTGCCGCGTGCGCCGCTGCCTCCAACGCCCTGGCCCTGACGACCAAGTCCGAGGACGTCATGGCGCCGGTCATCAACATGGTGATGATGCCGGTGCTGCTGCTCAGCGGCATCCTGCTGCCGATGACGCTCGGCAAGCAGTGGCTGCAGAACGTCTCGGACTGGATGCCGTTCCGCTGGGTCGTCGACGCGGTGCGCACGTCCTTCGCCGGCGACTTCAAGGGTGACTACATGGTGTGGGGATCGGTGTGGGCCGTGGGCCTGTTCGTCCTCGCGGTGTGGTGGGGCACGGCGACCTTCCGCAAGGAGAACGCCTAGTCCAGCGTCAGTCGGCGACGACGGTGCCCTGGTGGTGCCGCACCTGCCACCGACCGTCGGCGCGCACCCACACCGAGCTGCGGTGGGCGCGCCGGGTCGGGGTGACCGAGTCGTAGGTGACGAGGACGACGCCGGGTCCGAGCCCCGTGGTCACGAGGTCCACCGCCTTGATGTCCACGGGGCCGTCGGCTGCCTCGGCCTCCATCATGTCGAGGACCGACTCCCGGTCCCAGACGACGCCAGACGCCCCGAACTCGTGGAAGTCCTTGTGCAGCAGCAACATCGCCGAGGTGCGGTCACCGCGGACGGCGCCGTGCAGCAACGCCAGCTCGCAGTCCTTGACGATGTCGCAGTCGTCCTGGGTGGGCAGGCCGGTGGTGGAGGTCGGCACGTCAGCTGGCCTTCTTGGCGGTCTTCTTCGCCGCGGTCTTCTTCGTGGCCGTCTTCTTCGCGGCGGTCTTCTTGGCTGCCGGCTCGTCGGCGGCGGTGGACTCGCCACGAGCCGCCTTGGCCTTGTCGACCGACCTCTTGAGGGCTGCGAGCAGGTCCACGACCTCCCCGGACTCGTCCTTGGACTCCTCGGTGACCTGCACCTCGCCGCCCTCGACCTTGGCCTTGACCAGGGACTGCAGCGCGGTGGCGTAGTCGTCCTCGTACTCGTCGGGCTCGTAGTCACCGGCGAGCTGCTCGATGAGGAGGTCGGCCATGGCCAGCTCCTGCTTGGTGGCGTTGCCCTCGTCGTCGAGGTGGGCGAAGTCGGGCTTGCGGATCTCGTCGGGCCACAACATGGTCTGCATGACGATGACACCGTCACGGACGCGCAGCACGGCCATGGTCATCCGCGTGCGGATGGAGACGGAGACCACCGCCATGCGGTTCTCCTTCTCCAGCGCGTCCCGGAGCAGGACGTAGGGCTTGGTCGACGCCTTGTCCGGCTCGAGGTAGTAGCACTTGTCGAGCAGCATGGGGTCGATCTGGTCGGCGGGGACGAACTTCTCGACCGCGATCTCCTTGGAGCTCTTGGACGGCAGGTCCTTGAAGTCCTCGTCGGTCAGGACGACCATGTCGCCGTCCTCGGTCTCGTACCCCTTGGCGATGTCGTCGTAGGACACGATCTCGCCGTCGATGCTGCAGATCCGCTGGTACTTGATCCGGCCGCCGTCCTCGCGGTGCACCTGGCGGAACTGCACGTCGTGGTTCTCGGTCGCCGAGTAGAGACGGATCGGCACGTTGACCAGGCCGAAGGAGACCGCGCCCTTCCAGATCGCACGCATCGCACACACTCCTTGTCCCGGTACGTCCCCAGTTGCCTTCCACGACAAACCCTATGCGTCAGGATGGCCCCATGCGTCCCATGCTGGCCAGCCCGGCCACCTCGATCCCCCACGGCGAGGGCTGGATCCACGAGGTCAAGTGGGACGGCATGCGGGTGCTCGCCGACATCCGCGACGGCGAGCTGACCCTGACCTCGCGCGCCGGCAACGACGTCACCGCCAGCTACCCCGAGCTCGCGCCCCTCGCCGAGGCGTACGACGACATGCTCCTCGACGGCGAGGTGGTGGCGCTGGACGGCGGGCGGCCGTCCTTCGGCGCCCTCGCCGAACGCATGCACGTCCGCGACCGCCGCAGGGCCGAACGGCTGGCGGCGGTGCGACCGGTGACGCTCATGGTGTTCGACCTGCTCCGGCTGTATGGCGCGGACCTCACCTCCCAGCCCTTGTCCGCCCGTCGCGACCTGCTCGAGCGGCTCGACCTCGCGGGCCGGCACTGGCAGGTGCCGCCGGTCTACGACGACGGCGAGGAGCTGTTCTCCGCGACCCTGGAGCAAGGGCTCGAGGGAGTCGTCAGCAAGCGTCTGTCCGCGCCGTACCTGCCGGGCCGGCGGTCCACCGACTGGCTGAAGTCGCCCCACAAGCTCACCGTGTCCGCCGTCGTCGGTGGCTGGCGGCCGGAGGTCGGCACCACCGACCGGCTCGGGGCCGTGCTGCTCGGCGTGCCCTCGCCGCAGGGCTGGCGGTATGCGGGGCGGATGGGTTCGGGGATCGCCGGCAAGGCGCAGCGCCAGCTCGCCGAGCTCCTCCTGCCCCTGACCCGGGACACGTCACCGTTCGCGACCGAGGTCCCGCGGATCGACTCCGAGGGGGCTTTCTGGGTCGAGCCCCGGGTCGTGGTGGAGGCCCGCACCCTCGAGGTGACCAAGGACGGCCGGCTGCGCCACCCCGCCTACCTCGGGGTGCGCACCGACCTCACCCCCGAGGAGATGCTCACCGAGGCACGCGAGGAGCCCGACGATGAGTGAGACGACCTCGGTGGTCGTCGATGGGCGCAAGCTCAGGCTCACGAGCCTCGACAAGCTGCTCTACCCCTCGACCGAGACGACCAAGGGTGAGGTGCTCAACTACTACGCCCAGGTCGCCGAGGTGATGCTCCCCCACCTCGAGTCCCGCCCACTGACGCGGGTGCGGTGGCCGCACGGCACCGGTGACCAGAGCTTCTTCGAGAAGAACGTCCCCTCTGGGGCGCCGTCCTGGCTTCCCCGGGTGCGCATCGACGACGTGACCTACCCCGTCGTCGACGACCTCGCCCAGCTGACCTACCTGGTCAACCTCAACTCGATCGAGCTGCACGTGCCGCAGTGGAGGGTCGACGACGACGGCGCGCGTCAGCACCCGGACCGCCTCGTCATCGACCTCGACCCCGGCACCGGCGCAGGGCTGCGGGAGTGCGCGAAGGTCGCAGTGATGGTCCGCGACCGGCTCACCGACCTCGGCCTCGACCTGTTCCCGGTCACCAGCGGCAGCAAGGGGATGCAGCTGTATGCCGCGCTGCCGGGAGACCTCTCTTCGGACCAGACCCGCGACCTCGCCCAGCAGCTCGCCCAGGAGCTGACGAAGAAGCACCCGGACCTCGTCGTCTGGAAGATGACCAAGTCGTTGCGGCCGGGGAAGATCTTCCTCGACTGGAGCCAGAACGTCGCCGCCAAGACGACGATCTGCCCCTACTCGTTGCGGGGCAAGGAGACTCCCACCGTCGCGGCGCCCCGGACCTGGGACGAGGTGGAGGCGGGGGCTGCAGGGAAGAAGCTCGAACAGCTGATGTTCGACGAGGTGCTCGACCGGCTCGAGGCCGACGGCGACCTCGTGGCCGACCTGCTCCAGCAGTGACGCCGACCTACCGGCCCGACCTACCGGCGGCGCAGTCGGGGGCAGCCGGCGCACTCGTGGGTGCCGGGCACGGCATACAGGTAGCAGCACGACGCCCGCTGCACAGGCGGACGGTGGCGCAGCCTGGCCACCGCCATGGCCCAGACGTCGTCCACCATCGCCAGGCGCTGGTGCCGGCCGAGGTGGACCCCCGGACGGTAGGCGTCGGCGAGCCGGCGGCCTGCATCGAGGTAGGCCCGCTCGGCCGTCACGAGGCGCCCGGCCGGGTCGGCGACCAGCTGGCCGGCGGACCGCACCTGCACGGTGGTGGGGTAGGCGGCTGAGGCCTCGACCGCGAAGCTCAGGCCGATGGTGCGCGGGTCGAGGGCCCAGGGGCCGAAGAGAGCAGCAGCCACGCCGAGGGTGGCAGGGATCTCCAGGCACCACTGCAGGACGAAGGCCGCGGGCATCGCCGGAGGTGGGGGCGAGCGGTGGTACCGCTCGGTCGCGGCGGTGAACGCATCGCGCCACCGCGCGGCCGGGTCGTCACCGGTCTCGGTGACCAGCTCGTTCCAGACCAGGGGAAGGTCCGGGGAATTGTCGTCGCCTCCGACGAGGTGCCACAGCAGGTGCGGTTGAACGATACGCACCAAGGCGGTCAGGGATTCATCCATGACATCGCCGCAGGTCACAGGCCCGGCATGTGGCATTTCGGGCGGACCCCGAAATGCCACCCGCCGCGGCGACTGTGTGCAGAACGCATCGATTCAGTTCTGCACCGCGGTCAGCCGACCGCGATTCAGTGCGCCTTGTCGTAGGCAGCCTGCACCTCGGCAGAGATACGGCCGCGCTCGCTGACCTTGTGACCATTCTTGCGAGCCCATTCACGGACGTCGGCGAGGTCACGCTTGGAGCCCGAGGGACGGGCAGCCGAACGGGTGCCGGTGGTGCGGCGTCCGGCAGCGCGGCGGCCGTGTCCCACATAGGGGGCGAGGGCGTCGCGCAGGGCGGTGGCGTTGGCCGTGGTGAGGTCGATCTCGTACGTCACGCCGTCGAGGGCGAACGTCACGGTCTCGTCTGCGGGTGAGCCGTCGATGTCGTCCTCGAGAACGATGTTGACGCGCTGTGCCATGGCGAATTCCTCTCAGGAGTCAATGCGGGTCGTCCCAGAAAGTATTCGCTATTCACGCGCAAAGCAAAAGGCACCACTCAGGAAGAATTGTCGTCCTTGGTCACCGGAGCGGAATGGTCACCATTCTCCGGGTGCGCCGCCTCCCATTGGGAATGCGCGAGACGTTCCTTTCGATCGCCCTCGATCATGTTCTTGATGACGAGGTAGAAGAGGAATCCGACACCGGCAGAAGGAATCAGCGCAGCGACATAGGGCCAGATGTTCATCGACCGGCCTCCGGCTTGAGGTGCGGAAAGAGAATGGTCTCGCGGATGCTGGCATCGGTGAACAGCATGACGAGGCGGTCGACCCCGAAACCGAGGCCACCCATCGGCGGGGCGCCGTACTCCAGCGCCCGCAGGAAGTCCTCGTCGAGCTGCATCGCCTCGGGGTCACCACCCGCGGCCCTGATGGACTGCGCCGTGAGGACCTCGCGCTGGACGACGGGGTCGATGAGCTCGGAGAACCCGGTGCCGCGCTCGACGCCACCGATGATGAGGTCCCACGCCTCGATGAGGCCGGGCTCGCTGCGGTGCGGTCGGGCCAGCGGCTGGGCGATCGCGGGGTAGTCGCACAGGAACGTCGGCTGGAGCAGGCCCGGCTCGACGAGCTCGCCGAGCAGCTCGAGGAACACCTTGTCCTTGTCCCAGGCCGGGTCGACCTCGACACCGTGCTTCGCGGCGTACCCGCGCAGGGTCTCGACGTCCGTGTCGATGGTGACCGTCTCGCCCACCGCCTCGGACACCCCTTGGTAGACCGGGAGCCAGCGCCATTCGCCGTCGAGGTCAACGGTGCCGGCTGCGGTCTGCACCTTGCGGGAGCCCAGGGCGTCGGCGACGCCGAGGAAGATGTCGCGCATGAGGGCCGCGATCGTCGTCTGGTCGCCGTACGCCTGGTAGGCCTCGAGCATCGTGAACTCGGGGCTGTGCGTGGCGTCGACCCCCTCGTTGCGGAAGATGCGCCCCATCTCGTAGACCCGGTCGACGCCACCGACGACAGCCTTCTTGAGGTTGAGCTCCAACGCGATCCGCAGGGTCATGTCCTGGTCGAACGCGTTCATGTGGGTGCGGAACGGCCGGGCCGCCGCGCCGCCGTGGACGAGCTGGATGATCGGCGTCTCGACCTCGAGGTAGTCCTGGCCGTCGAGCACCTGGCGGATCGCGGAGAGGGCGCGCGCCTTGGTGCGCACCATGTCGCGGGCCTCCTGCCGCACGATGAGGTCGGCGTAGCGCTGGCGCACCCGCGACTCCTCGGACAGGTCGTGGTGCAGGACGGGCAGCGGGCGCAGCGCCTTGGACGCCATCTCCCAGCGCGTGGCCATGACCGAGAGCTCGCCGCGCCTGCTGCTGATCACGCGGCCCTCGACGAAGACGTGGTCACCGAGGTCGACCGTCGACTTCCAGTCGGCGAGCGCCTCCTCGCCTACCTCGGCGAGGCTGAGCATGACCTGAAGCCGGGTGCCGATCCCCTCCTGGAGGGTGGCGAACGCCAGCTTGCCGGTGTTGCGGATGAAGATGACGCGCCCGGCGACCCCGACGACGTCCTGGGTCTCCTCCCCCGTCTCGAGGTGCCCCCACTGCTGGCGGACGTCGCCGAGCGAGTGCGTCCGCGGCACCGTGACCGGGAACGCCTGCTTCCCCTGCGCCAGCAGCCGGTCGCGCTTGTCCCGCCGCACCTGCATCTGCTCGGGCAGGTCGGCCCCGGGCGTGGTGGTCGCGGGGGCGGCCGTGGGCGTGGCGGTGGTGGCGCTGGGGGTTTCACTCACCCGCAAAGGGTACCCAGCGGCATACAGTGCCCCGCATGGCGGGGAACGAGGCCGGAGGCACCTGGACCGCGCCGCTGCCCGTGCGGCGCGTGGAGCGCAGCCCGTATGCCGCCCTCCCGGACGACCAGTGGCCGCTCACCATCCCTGCGGTGGGTCAGGTCATGCGCGAGGGGCTCGACCTGGGTGCGGCCACGATCCTCGTCGGTGAGAACGGGATGGGGAAGTCGACGCTCATCGAGGCCGTCGCGATGGCGTACGGGCTGTCGCAGGAGGGCGGTTCGACCGGCGCCCGGCACAGCACCCGCGAGACCGAGTCGGCACTGCACCAGGACCTGCGCCTGGTCCGCGGCGCTGGCGCCTCGAGGTGGGGCTACTTCCTGCGGGCCGAGACCATGCACGGGTTGTTCAGCTACCTCGAGGACCACCCCTCCGGCTCGGGCGCCGATCCGAGCGGCCGTCGCAGCGAGCCCGACTTCCACCGGTTGAGCCACGGGGAGTCGTTCATCGGGATGCTGCAGACCCGACGCTTCGACGGGGAAGGGTTCTTCGTCATGGACGAGCCCGAGGCGGGGCTGTCGTTCTCCGCGCAGCTGTCCCTCGTCGCTTCCCTGGCCGAGGCTGTCGCGGAGCCGGGCCGGCAGGTGCTGGTGGCGACCCACTCGCCGATCGTGGCGAGCCTTCCCGGCGCGAGGATCCTGCAGCTCGACGAGACCGGCATCCACGAGACGGCGTGGGAGGACCTCGACGTCGTCGACCACTACCGGCGCTACCTCGACGGACCCGAACGCTACCTGCGTCACCTGTTCGGCTGATCCCTCGTCAGCCACACAGTCACGGTCCGGGCCGGTGCCGCCGATCAGCCCGATTCGGGCGTGCTGTCCGGTTACGTTCCCTTCATCCTCGCCCGTCGGCCGAGCCGCGCCCGCGAGACGACCCTCCCGGCCCACCACGGGGCCCGCGCCCCGAGCGGCGCGCGAGGAGCAGACCGCAGGGACTCCATGTTCTCCAAGCCAGACCACCCGAACACCTCTCCCCACGTCCGACGACGAATGGCCGCCGCCTGTGCCGCGCTCGTGTCGGTGACCGTGTGGGCAGGCATCGCCGCCGCCGACCCCGCAGCCGCAGACGGTGCCGCAGCCAGCGCCTCGATCCCGGTGTCCGCCCCGGTTCCCGGCGTCGCACCCGCCGCTCCTGCGCCCGCTACTGCCACCGCCCCCACCCCGGCGCCGCAGGCAACGACGGCTGCGGCCACGCCCCGCGCCGCCAACGCGGTCGCGTCGGCACCGGTCGTGACCACCCAGCCCGTCGAGACGTGGGTCGACCTCGGAAGCTCGGCCACCTTCACCGCGCACGCGAGCGGCACACCGGCACCGACGGTGCAGTGGCAGTTCCGTCGGTGGTACGAGGACCCCTGGACCGATGTGCCGGGCGCCACCTCGGACCGCTACACCACCCCGCCGAGCTCCGTGAACGATGTCGAGCCCGGCTACCGCGCCGTCTTCACCAACAGCGCGGGCAGCGTCACCACGGCGGCAGTCGACCTCCGGATCAACCAGCCAGCCCCGCCGGCCGGCACCCCCTCGGCGCCGCGCGACGTCACGGCACACCAGACCGCGAAGGGGCAGGTCACCATCACCTGGTCTGCTCCGGCGGACTCCGGCACGTCACCCATCACCAGCTACGGAGCGGGCTACGGCACCCGTCGCTGGGGCAACGGCGACACCTACCCCGCGACGACGTTCCACGCCGTCTTCAACGACATCGCCGACGGCGACTACACAGCGGTGGTCTTCGCGAACAACGACGTGGGCATGGGGTGGCGCGTGTCCGTCCCGGTCTCGGTCGGCGACCTGTCCACGGCTCCCACCCACCTCACGGCGACCCTGTCGGGGACCACCGGCACCGTCACGTGGGGCGCCCCGACGAACGCTGGCTACTCATCCGTGACGGGGTACGAGGTGCTCGCCACCTCGGGAAGCCACCGCGTCTCCCGGTCCGTGTCGGCAGCGACGCGCAGGGTCGCGCTGCCCGCCCTCACCAGCGGCGTCTGGCACGTGACCGTCAGGGCGACCAACACCGTCGGGATCGGCGCGGCCGCGGCCACGTCGCTGACCGTGACGACCACGGCTACGGCCCCGACCCCACCGCCGCCGGCGCCCACGACCCCGGTGCCCACGACCCCGGCGACCCGGCCCTCGACGACGCCGGTGGCAGCAGCCCCCGCCCGGCCCGCCGCTGCGGCCTCCACGCGGCCTGCCGCGTCCCTGGCGCCTGCCGCCTCGGTCGTTCCGACGCGGGCCGTGCTCGCCCACACCGGCAGCAACGGCTCCAGCCAGGCCCTCCTCGCCCTGGCGTTGATGGTCATCGGGGTCGGCTGCGCAGTCGGGTCCCGCAGGATGGGCCGGGCTGGCTGAGACCCGACGAAGCGGGTGTTGTTCAGGGAAACCACGACGAGCACGTCACGGGTGCCGAACGACACCCGCTTCGCGCGTTCTACGGGCGAAAGGTTGCGCGGGGCTGGTCGACGAGGTCGAGGGCCAGGTCGAGGATCGGCGAGGAGTGGGTCAGCCCACCGACGCTGAGGTAGTCGACCCCGGTCAGGGCGTACTCGCGGGCCACGTCGAGGGTCAGCCCGCCGGTCGCCTCGAGCTCGACGTCCTCACCGGTAGCGCGGACGGCCTCGACGGTCTGGCGCAGCAGGTCCACGGACATGTTGTCGCACAACAGGAACCGGGCACCGACACCGACCGACTCGAGCGCCTCCGCCGTCGTGGTCACCTCGACCTGGACCGGCACGTCGGGATACCGGTCGCGCACCGCGGCATACGCCTTGGCCAGCGAGCCGGCCGCGATCTTGTGGTTGTCCTTGATCATCGCGACGTCGTACAGACCCATCCGCTTGTTGGTGCCGCCCCCGGCCCGCACGGCGTACTTCTCCAGGGTGCGCAGCCCCGGAGTGGTCTTGCGGGTGTCGAGCACGGTCGCCCCGGTGCCCTCGAGCTGCTCGGCCCAGCGCCGCGTGTGCGTCGCGATGCCGGAGAGCCGGCAGACGATGTTGAGCATGGTCCGCTCGCCGACGAGGACGACCTGCGTGGAGCCCTCGATGCTCGCGACGACGTCACCGCGGACCAGCTGGTCACCGTCGGCCCGCTGGAGGGTCGTGCGCACCTGCTGCGCCCCGAGGCGCCGGGCCACCTCGTCGAAGACCAGCGGCACGACCGGTATGCCGCCCAGCACGCCGGCCGCGCGCGCCACCACGTGCGCGGTGCTGACCTGGTCGGCCGGGATGGTGGCCGACGTGGTGACGTCGACCCCGTCGGGACCGCCGAGGTCCTCGTCGAGGGCGGACCGGACCACCTCGACGGCGTCGGACCCGGGGAACTGCAGGTCGCTCATGAGGGGTCCTGTTCGGGGACGGGGACGAACGTGGTCGTCACGACGCCGTCGGCGCCACGGGCGAGGAGGGTGTGCCCACGCCATCGGGGGTCGACCTGCCCGGGGAAGTCGGAGCGGACGTGCCCACCCCTGGTCTCCTCGCGCAGGGTGGCCGCCAGCGTCAGGGCCTGACCGACGTGCAGGAGGTTGGTGGTCTCCCAGGACAGCGGGCCGGGTTCGCCCGAGGTCGCCGCAGCGGCGAGCTCGACGAGAGCCGTGGCCGCGGCGGCCAGCGACTCGGCCGAGCGCACCGCACCCGACCCGTGCGTCATCGCCGCCTGCACCTGCACCCGGGCGGACCCGTCGAGCAGGGCGGTGTCGGCCGTCGGCGTGACCGTGGGGGCCTGCTGGAGCTCGCCGGCTGCCAGCCGCGCGCTGATGTCGTCGGCGATCCGGTGGGCGAAGACCAGCCCCTCGAGCAGGGAGTTGGAGGCGAGCCGGTTGGCCCCGTGGACACCGGTGCAGGACACCTCGCCACACGCATACAGGCCGTCAAGGGAGCTGCGGCCCACGAGGTCGGTGCGGACCCCGCCACTGGCGTAGTGCTGGGCAGGGGCGACCGGGAGCAGGTCGGTGGCGAGGTCGAACCCGAGCTCGCGGCACCGCGCCACGATCGAGGGGAAGCGGGCCTCGAGGAAGTCGCGCCCGAGGTGGCGGGCGTCGAGGAAGACGTGGTCCTCCCCGGTCTCGCGCATCCGGTCGACGATCGCCCGGGACACGACGTCACGGGGGGCGAGGTCGGCCAGCGGGTGCTGACCCTGCATGAACCGCACGCCGTCACGGTCGACGAGGAACGCCCCCTCGCCACGGACGGCCTCGGAGATCAGTGGCTGCTGGCCGCTGGCCCCCTCGCCGAGCCACAGCACGGTCGGGTGGAACTGCACGAACTCGACGTCTGCCAGCACCGCACCGGCACGCAGCGCGGCCGCCAGCCCGTCACCGGTGGCCACCGAGGGGTTGGTCGTCGCCGAGTAGACCTGGCCGAGGCCGCCGGTCGCGAGGACGACGGCCCGGGCCAGCGCTGCGCCGACACCGTCCATCTGGCCCTCGCCGATGACGTGCAGGGTCACCCCGCACACGCGGTCGTCGACGTCCTGGAGCAGGTCGACGACCAGGGCGTGCTCGATGACCTCGATCCCGGGGTCGTCCTGCACCGCGTGCAGCGCGGCGATCAGGGCCCGGGAGATCTCCTTGCCGGTGGCGTCGCCGCCGGCGTGGGCGATGCGGTCCCGGTGGTGGCCGCCCTCGCGGGTGAGCTTCAGCTCGCCCTCGTCGTCGAGGTCGAACTCGGCGCCCAGCGCCACGAGCTCGCGGACGCGGGCAGGCCCCTCGTGGACCAGGGCGGTCACCGCAGGGACGTCGCAGACCCCGCACCCGGCGACCAGGGTGTCGTGCAGGTGCTCCTGGGGTGAGTCACCGGGGTCGAGCGCCGCGGCGATCCCGCCCTGCGCCCACTGGGTGGAGCCCTCGCTGAGCACGGTCTTGGTGACCAGCAGGACCCGGTCGACCCGCTGGCGCAGGCGCAACGCGGTCGTAAGGCCCGCGATGCCGGAGCCGACGACGATGACGTCGGCCGAGGCCGTCCAGCCGGGCTCACCGGCCACGAGCCAGCGCGGGACCGCCAAGGGCGCCACCGAGCTGGTGGAGTGGGCCGTGCCGCTGGCTGCTTCGATCCCCGTCTCAGGCGACATCGGTGAAGACCTCGAGGGCGCGCCCGCCGGGGCCGACGAGGAGCGGGAGGTTGTCGATGAGCCGTGTGGTGCCGACCCGTCCGGCGACGGCGAGCAGCGCCTCACCGCGGTACCACTCGGGCACGTCCTCGAGGGTCGAGGGGTGCACGAGGACGAGGTAGTCGACCAGGGCGAGGGGCTCGCGCACGAGGACCGACCGGGCCGCCCGGCGGATGGCCGAAGGCCCCTCGGCAGCAGCCGCAGCACCGGCACGGAGCGCCTTGGACAGGCACAGTGCGACCTCACGGTCCGAGTCGGTGAGGTAGGTGTTGCGGCTGCTCATGGCCAGGCCGTCGGCCTCGCGGACGGTGGGCACGGAGACCACGTCGACCGGGAAGTCGAGGTCGCGCACCATGCGGCGGATGAGCAGCAGCTGCTGGGCATCCTTCTGGCCGAAGTAGGCGCTGTCGGCGCCGGTCAGGTGCAGCAGCTTGGCCACGACGGTGAGCATCCCGTCGAAGTGTCCCGGGCGGGCCTGACCCTCCAGGACGTTGCCGAGCGGTCCGGCGGAGACGCGCACACCCGGGTCGCCGTCCTGGTAGATCACGTCAGGGGTCGGGGCGAAGACGAGGTCGACCCCCGCCGTGCGGCAGATCTCCATGTCGGAGTCGAAGGTGCGCGGGTAGCGCGACAGGTCCTCGCGCGGCCCGAACTGCAGCGGGTTGAGGAAGATCGTCACCACGACGTGGGCCGCCTTGCGGCGAGCCGTCTCGATGAGGGTCAGGTGCCCCTCGTGCAGGGCACCCATCGTCATCACCACGGCCACGTCGCCTCCGGTGAGGTCGGCCCGGGCGGTGCGCAGCTCCGTGCGGGTGCGCGCGACGACCGGGCCACCGGCGTCGCTGGTGACCGGGGTCCCGGTGGGGCGGGGGGTGCTCACTTATCGCTCCTGATCGCTCGCGAGGATGTCCAGCAGCGGCTCGGCCGCCTGCGGTCGCAGTCGACCGCTGGCCAGGGCCCGCTCGGCAGTGGCCCGCGCCAGCGCCACGTAGGTCGGCCGGATGTCCGGGCTGAGCCTCTCCAGCTGCCGCAGGTGCTCGGCCACGGTACCGGCATCACCGCGCGCGACCGGGCCGGTGAGGGCAGCGTCACCCGCGCGCAGCGAGTTGTCGAGCGCTGCGGCGACCAGCGGGCCGAGGACCCGGGACGGGGTCTGCACCCCCGCGGCCGCGAGCGCCTGCAGCGACTGGGCGACGAGGGTGACGAGGTGGTTGGCGCCGTGCGCGAGGGCTGCGTGGTAGAGCGGACGCATCTCCTGGTCGACCCACACCGGTTCCGAGCCGATCTCCAGGACGAGGGCCTCGGCCACCGCCCGGAGCGGCTCGGGCGCGGTCACCCCGAAGCAGCAGTCGGCCAGCCGGTCGAGGTCGAGCGCCGTGCCGGTGAAGGTCATCGCCGGGTGCAGGGCGAGCCCCAGGACGTGCTGTGCCAGGGCCGGCTCGAACACCTCGAGCCCGTGCCTGCCGGACGTGTGCACGACCAGCTGCCCGGCCTGCCAGGTGCGGGTGCTGGCGAGTCCTGCCACGAGGTCCGCCAGGGCATCGTCCGGGACGGCGAGCACCACGAGCTCGGCCTGCCGGACCACGTCCTCCACCGGGAGGACCGGCGTGCCGGGGAGCAGGTCCTGCGCACGGGTGCGGGACTCCTCGCTCACGCCCGAGACGGCGACGACGCGGTGCCCGGCCCTGCGCAGGGCCGCACCGAGCACGGCACCGACGCGTCCGGCGCCGACCACGCCGACGGCAAGCCGCGCGGGACGATCATCGGCCGAGGTCACGCGAGCACGCTACCGCCCGAGCCCTCAGCGTCGTCGACAGACCGTCCTTCTGGCTGACCCACGGGCTGCCGTGACATGGATAGCGTTGGCCCGATGTCTTCAGTGGAGTGGCGGGACGCGTGGCAGCACGCGTTGTACGGGCCGCGGGGCTTCTACCGGGACGAGCGGGGACCACGCGGCCACTTCACGACGGCCACCCACGGCACCCCCGGTGCCGTCCTCGCGGGGGCGCTCGTGCTGCTGGCCCGCGAGCACGCCCTGACCCACGTCGTTGATGTCGGGGCCGGGCGGGGGGAGCTGCTGGAGCACCTGCACTCCGCCGACCCGACCCTGCGGCTGACCGGTGTCGACGTGGTCGATCGGCCGGCGGCGCTGCCCGCCCCCGTGGAGTGGGTCCCCTCCCCCGGCGGACGCGCCCTCCCCGACGACCTGCAGCGGCTGTCCGGCGCCCTTGTCATCGCCCACGAGTGGCTCGACGTGGTGCCGTGCACCGTGGGCGAGGTGGACGACCACGGGGTGCTGCGGGCGCTCGAGGTCGACCGGGTCACCGGCGCCGAGGTGCTGGGCCGGCCGGTCGAGGGACCCGAGCTGGACTGGGCCCGGACGCACTGGCCCGCGAGCTCCCCCGGTGAGCGGGTCGAGGTGGGGCTCAGCCGCGACGAGGCCTGGACCTCGCTGCTGCGCCGGGTGCACAGCGGACTGGCCGTGGCGGTCGACTACGGCCACCGCGGGGGTGAGCGTCCGTCGCAGGGCACGCTCACGGCATACCGGGAGGGCCGGGCGGTGACGCCGGTGCCGGACGGGTCGTGCGACCTGACCGCCCACGTCGCGATGGACACGCTGGACCACGACGACCTCATCGACCAGCGCACCGCCCTGCGCGGGCTCGGCGTCGACGGGGCCACCCCGCCCTTCACGCTCGCCGCGCAGGACCCACAGGCCTACCTCGGGGAGCTGGAGCGGTCCTCGGCGTCGGCCACGCTCACCGCCCCGGGTGGGTTCGGCGACTTCCTGTGGGCGGTCAAGCGCGTGGGCTGACCACCAGCCGTTCGAAGCCGCGCAGCACGAAGGTCGGCCGCCGCTGCGCGTCGACCACCTCGAGGTCCGGGAACCGTGCCAGCAGGGTCCGCAGCGACACCTCCAGCTCCAGCCGGGCCAGCGGGGCCCCGATGCAGAAGTGGATGCCGGCACCGAACGCGAGGTGCGGGTTCGGGTCGCGCGTGGGGTCGAACCGGTCCGGGTCGGCGAAGACGGCCGGGTCCCGGTTGGCGGCACCGAGCAGCGCCGCGACCTTGTCACCGGGCTCGAGGTGCACCCCGCCGACGTCGGTCGGCTCCTTGGCGGTGCGTTCGAAGAGGTGCAGCGGGCTGTCGTGCCGCAGGAACTCCTCGACCAGCCGGGCGAGCGCGGCACCGTCGGTGACGTCGACGCGCGGGCGGTCGGGAGCCGTCAGCCACGAGTGCAGCCCGTTGCCGAACCCGTTCACGCTCGCCTCGTGACCCGCGTTGAGCAGCAGCACGGCGGTGGCGACCAGCTCGTGCGCCGACAACCGGTCGCTGCCGTCGCGGGCCTGGACGAGGTCGCTGAGGAGGTCCTCGCCCGGCGCCTTGGCGCGATGCGCGGCGAGCTCCTCCACGTATGCGGCGAACTCGGCGCTCGCGGTCCTCGCGTTCGCCTCGTCCTGCGGGGTGCGGTCGACCTCGTACATCCTCACGATGGCCTGGCTCCAGGGGCGCAGGTGGTCACGCTCGGACTCGGGCACCCCGAGCAGCTCGGCGATGACGAGGACGGGCAGCGGCTCGGCATACCGCTGGAGCACGTCGAACTCGCCGTCGGGCAGGTCGGCGAGCAGCCCGGCGGCCAGCTCCTCGATGCGCGGCGCCAGTCGCTGGACGTGACCGCGTCCGAACGCCCCGGCCACCAGGCGCCGCAGCCTGGTGTGCTTGGGGGGTTCGCTGTCGAGGATCGAGTCCGCGTGCAGCCAGTTGAAGGTGTCCCAGTCGGCCTCGGGGGTGCGCGGGCCGAAGACCCGGCCCAGCCGCCGGTCGCGCAGGACGGCCCCCGCCTCGGCGTGGCCGGTGGCCAGCCAGACACCCATCCCGCTGTGCCACGCGAGCGGCGAGACGGCCCGCAGGGCGGCCAGGTGGGGGTAGGGATCGGCGACCACCGAGGGGTCCGTGAGGTCGAGGTGGTCGGCGGCGTTCTCGGGGGGCACCAGTGCAGCCTGCCGCAGTGCCACGCTTTTTGTCAGGTGGCAGCTGCGAGGGCAGACTGGTCCGTTGCTGACCGTCGAAAGGACCCCCTGTCCCATGAAGCACCAGCGACTCCCCCTGGCCGCAACGGCCGTCGCGACAGCCCTGATCACCTCCGCCTGCGGTGCCGGTGGCACCTCCAAGAGCCCCGTGACCGTGACCGTGACCCCCACCGTGACCGCGAGCGGGTCCTCCGGCTCCAGCTCGAGCTCGTCGGCGCCCGCGGCCCCCACCAGTGACGTCAAGGGTCGAGCCTTCGACTACGGCGTCGTCACCAAGGTGAGCGAGGTCGGCGGCGTCACCGTCCTGGAGCTGGACCGCTGGACCTGGAAGAAGCTCGACGACGCGAAGCTCGCACAGAGCGGTGTCCCGGAGCAGTGGTTCAAGGGCAAGGTCCCCTACACCAACCAGAACGACACGATCACCTTCACCATCCCGGTCGCCGACGGCGCCCGGATCCTCTACCACCACTGCGTCGCGGCCGACGAACCGCTGCAGACGCGGTCGGCGTCGGTGAAGGAGCTGGCCGGCCTGCACGACCGGGAGAACACCGTCGTCGTCGGGCTCGACGACCAGGGCCGCCTCACCAGCGCCGACAACATCGCCGGCTGCCCCGGCTAGGGGCACGCGGCATACGGCAGACTGGCGGCCATGACCACCCCGGGAGGCCGCGAGCTCACCGTCGGCCTCGGTGCCGGCGGCCTGGCCTCCGCCGACATGGTCCTCAACATCGGCCCGCAGCACCCTGCCACCCACGGCGTCCTGCGGTTGCGGATCGTCGTCGACGGCGAACGCATCGTCTCGGCCGAGCCGATCGTCGGCTACATGCACCGTGGCGCCGAGAAGCTGTTCGAGGTGCGCGACTACCGCCAGATCGTGGTGCTCGCGAACCGGCACGACTGGCTCTCCGCGTTCTCCTCCGAGCTCGGCGTCGTCCTCGGCGTGGAGCGGATGCTCGGTATGGAGGTGCCCGAGCGTGCGGTCTGGGTGCGGACCCTGCTGGCCGAGCTGAACCGCGTGCTCAACCACCTGATGTTCCTCGGCTCCTACCCGCTCGAGCTCGGGGCGATCACCCCGATCTTCTACGCGTTCCGCGAGCGCGAGGAGCTCCAGGCGGTCATGGAGGAGGCGTCGGGCGGGCGCATGCACTACATGTTCAACCGGGTCGGCGGCCTCAAGGAGGACCTCCCCGCCGGCTGGCTCGGTCGGGTCGCGCACGCCGTTGCCGCGGTGCGCGCACGGATGCCCGACCTCGAGTCGCTCATCGTTGGCAACGAGATCCTCGAGGGCCGCACCCGCGGCGTGGGTGTGCTCACGCCCGAAACCATTGCCGCGTATGGCGTCTCGGGCCCGATCGCGCGGGCGTCCGGTGTCGACATGGACCTGCGACGCGACGAGCCGTACCTCGCCTACGCCGAGCTGTTCACCGACGGCGGCCCCGGTCGGGTGGTGACGCGGTCGGCGGGCGACTGCCTCGCACGCCTCGAGGTGCTCCTCGAGCAGGTGGACGTCAGCCTCGACCTCGCCGAGGCCTGCCTGGACCGGCTCGGCTCACTGCCCCGCGGCCCGGTGAACGTCAAGCTCCCCAAGGTCCTCAAGGTGCCCGAGGGCGACCTCTACACGGCGACGGAGAACCCGCTCGGCTTCAACGGCTACTACCTCGTGTCCCGGGGGGACAAGACGCCGTGGCGGCTCAAGCTGCGCTCCGCGTCGTTCAACAACGTCGCCGTCCTCGCCGAGGTGCTGCCCGGTCACCTCATCGCCGACATGGTGGCGATCCTGGGCTCGATGTTCTTCGTCGTCGGCGACGTCGACAAGTAGCGCGTCAGCCGGCGTCCTCGTCGCCGCGGTCCGGCGGGTCGACGCGGCACATCCGCTGGGTGACCATGCCGGCGGTCGCCAGGACGACGGCGGAGGCGCACAGCGTGAGGAGGCGCCACACGAGGTCGCGGTATCCCGGCAGGGACAGCTCGGCGAGCGCGTGGGCGAGCTGCGCGGCATACCAGCCGAGGACCCCGGCGCCGGTGAGGGCCGCGGCCTGCGCGAGCACCAGGGTGCGGGCCGCGCGGATCGGGCTGAGCGGCTTGGTGGCCTCACCCCGCAGGAACCGGCGGACGGGCAGACCGGCCCCGACGACGAGGACGGCCATGACCACCAGCAGCACCGAGGAGATCCACGACGCCGGCCCGAGGAGACCGCCGGTGTTGAGGTAGATCCGCCACCCGATCCACGACACCGCGCCCACCACGAGGGCGGTGGCGGCGAGCTGGGACCAGCGCAGGCCCCGGCCTTGATTCACCACGGCCCCTCCAGCAGGTCGACGTCCGGCCCGGGACGCACGCCCGAGATGTCCAGACCAGCAACCAGGTCGGCCACCCGGCGGACCGAACCATCCACGCGCAGAACGGCTTCCGGCTCGACGCGGAGCCAGGGCACCAGCACGAACGCCCGCTCGTGGGCGCGCGGGTGCGGCAGCGTGAGGGTCGCGCTGTCCATGACGACATCGGTGTCGAACACCGGGTCGCCGTACTGCACGAGGTCGAGGTCGAGGGTGCGCGGCCCCCAGTGCACCTCGCGCGTGCGGCCGTGCCCCCGCTCGATGTCGTGCAGCTCCGCGAGCAGGGTCGACGGCGCGAGGTAGGTGGTGCCGACGACCACCGCATTGAGGTATGGGGGTTGCTCCGGTCCACCGACGGGGTCGGTCTCGACCGGGGAGGAGACCTCGATGTCGCCGTCGAGCACGCCGAACAGGGACATGACGGCCTCGTGCAGGATGTCGACGGAGTCGCCGAGGTTCGAGCCCAGGGCGATGACCACCGGCGCCTGGCGCACCCGCTCGACCCGCACCTGGACGTCGGTGAACGGGTGACCGACCGGCGCCTGCGGCTTGTGCACGACGACCTCGACCGCCTCGACCAGCGGGCGGGTGAGCACCTTGTCGGCGATGCGGGCTGCGAGCGCCTCGATGAGGTCGAGCGACTCGCCCTCGATGAGGGCCACCACGTCCCCGGCCACCTCGGCGTAGTTGACCGTGTCGGCAAGGTCGTCGCTGGATCCGGCCGGCCCGAGGTCGACCTGCATCGTGACGTCGACGACGAACGTCTGCCCCTCCCGCTTCTCGAAGTCCAGCACGCCGTGGTGCCCGTGGGCGGAGATGCCCTTGAGGACGATCTGGTCGGTCACGGCGTCATTCTCCGTCAGTCGATTGGTCACCGGCGTGGTCGATGGCGGCGGTGGCTCGCAGGGCGTCGAGGGTCGAGGGGACGTGGTGGACCCTGACCCCCCAGGCGCCGAGCCGGGCGGCGTGCACCGAGGTGGCCGCAGTGGCGGCATCGCGCTCGGCGGGAGGTCGTGGCGCCCCGCCCTCCGGGACGCCGAGCCGCCCGAGGAAGGTCTTGCGAGACGTGCCCACCAGGACCGGGTGGCCGAGGTCGACGACGCGGTCGAGGTGGCGCAACAGCGACCAGTTGTGGTGCGCGAGCTTGGCGAAGCCGAACCCGGGGTCGAGCACCAGCCGGTCGGCAGCCACCCCGGCCGCCACCAGGTCGCGGGCCCGGGCCGACAGCTCGGCGCAGACGTCGGCCACGACGTCGCGGTAGGCGGCGCGCGACTGCATGTCGGCACTGTGGCCGCGCCAGTGCATGGCGACGAAGGGGACCCCGGTGTCGGCCACCACCGAAGCCATCGCGTCGTCGGCCAGCCCACCGCTCACGTCGTTGACGATGGTCGCCCCAGCGGTGAGGGCCCTGGTCGCGACCGCGGCGCGCATCGTGTCGACGCAGACCACGGCACCGTCGGCGGCAAGGGCCTCGATGACGGGCAGCACCCTGCGCAGCTCCTCCTCCACCGAGGGGCGCTGCGCGCCGGGACGGGTGGACTCTCCCCCGATGTCGAGGACGTCGGCGCCCTGGGCGAGCAGCTCGCGGCCGTGCGCCACCGCGGCAGCCGGCTCGAACCACTCACCCCCGTCGCTGAACGAGTCGGGGGTGACGTTGACGACGCCCATGACGACCGGCAGGCCGTCGGCCCGGCGCAGGGGCCAGCTGCTCACAGCCGGCTCCCGAGCCGCCCGAGCTTCGGCCAGGTGAGGAACGCCTCCGCCTCGAGCGCGGCCAGGCCCACGCGTGGGAGGTCGGGCCCGGCGGGATACAGGAGGAACCGCGGCTGCCAGGCCGGCTGGAACTTGGCGTTGAAGCGGTAGAGGCTCTCGATCTGCAGCCAGCGGGAGGCGAACAGGAGCACCGACCGCCAGGCCCGCAGGATGGGGCCGGCGCCGAGCTTCTCACCGCGTTCGAGGGCGGAACGGAAGGCGGCGAAGTTGAGGGACACCCGCTTCACCCCGAGGGCGGGGGCAGCCTTGAGGGCCTCGACGATCATCAGCTCGTTGACGCCGCCGTCCGCCGTCTTGTCGCGCCGCATGACGTCGAGCGACATGCCGTCCTCGCCCCAGGGGACGAACTGCAGGAATGCGCGCACCACGCCATCATGGCGCGCCGCGACGAACACGCAGTCCGGATCGGCTTGGTCGAGCAGCCGACCGAGGGCCATCGAGAATCCGCGCTCGGTGTCGGACGAGCGCCACGCTGCCGCATCGGCCATCGCCAGCGCGCGCAGCTCGGGGGCGACGTCGCGGACGCGGGTGACCTCGACGGAGTAGCCGGCGCGGGCGATCCGGCTCACCATCTGTCGGACGTTGCGCATCGGGCGACCCGCGAGGCTGAAGGTCGTGGTGTCGACGACGGCCTCGTCGCCCAGCTCGATGGCCGACATGCCCGTCTCGCGCACCCACGTGGTGCCGGCCTTCTCGGAGCAGCCCAGCACCGCCGGCGTCCACGCGTGGTCGCGCGCCTTGGCGATGAACTCGGAGATGGCCCCCGGCCACGCCTCGGGGTCGCCGACCGGGTCACCGCTGGCGAGCATGACTCCGGACACGACGCGGTAGGCGATCGCGGCCTTGCCCGACTCGGACCACACGACGCTCTTGTCGCGCCGGGTGTTGAAGTAGGCCAGGGAGTCGCTGTAGCGAGTCATGAGCAGCCTCAGCCGGGCCTCCTCCTCGTCCGTGAGCTGCGGCCGTGGCTCCGGCGTGCGCAGCGCGAGGTAGACCGGCGTCAGCAGCGTCATCAGGCCCAGGGCCAGCAGCAGCGAGCCGACGATGTCGGTCGGCCGGTCCCGCGTGAAGGTGAGCGGTCCGTTGGCCCCCACGAAGCCGTAGAGCAGCTCCTCGCCCAGCTCCACCGGTCCGGGGAAGCCACCGGCGATCTCGTGCCGGTTGAGCCAGATCACGAGCGCGCCGGAGAACACCGAGATCGCGAGCAGCACGAAGAAGGCGCGCACGGCACGCCACCGGGTGCTCGGGTCCCCGAGCGCCTGGAACTCGTCCCGGTAGCGCACCAGCAGGACGAGACCGACGGCTGCGACGAGGGCGGCGGTCGGCTCCGCCTTGAGCCCGTGCAGGACGACCGAGATCGCCAGCAGGACGATGGCAGCGCGCCAGGCCCGTCGCTTGCGGCGCTTGAGGGAGTGACCGAGGACCAGGAGGAAGACCCCGGAGACCACGGTCGCGGCGGCGGCCGCGTCGGTCAGGGCCCCGGGCAGCACCTCGGTGAGTCCCAGCAGGCGCACCCGCCAGGTGTGCAGCAGCCCGGTCAGGAGGTCGATGGTCCCGATGAGGTAGGTCAGGGTGCCCAGCAGGCGCGGGACCGTGCGAGCCGTGAGGACGGTCGGCAGCCTCGAGGGGATCTTCGCGGAGAGGGTGGAGAGGGTGGAGCGCGAAGGTTCGCGTCCGGTCACCGCTTGCCCCCCAGCAGCAGGGCCATCGCCTCGGCGCGGGTGGCCGGGTCCCGCAGCTGACCACGGACGGCCGAGGTGATGGTGCGCGACCCCGGCTTGCGGATGCCGCGCATCGACATGCACAGGTGCTCGCACTCGATGACCACGATGACCCCCTGGGCGCCGACGTGCTCGACCAGGGCATCGGCCACCTGCGTGGTCAGGCGCTCCTGGACCTGCGGGCGCCGCGCGTACATCTCGACCAGCCGGGCCAGCTTGGACAGGCCGGTGACCCGACCGTCCTTGGCGGGGATGTAGCCGACGTGGGCGACACCGTGGAACGGCACGAGGTGGTGCTCGCACATGCTGTAGACCTCGATGTCGCGCACGAGGATCATCTCTTCGTGGTCGATCTCGAAGGTCTTGCGGAGCACGTCGGCGGCCTGGAGCCCGAGCCCGGCGAAGAACTCGCCGTAGGCTCGGGCCACCCGCGCCGGCGTCTCCTTCAGCCCGTCCCGGTCCGGGTCCTCACCGATGGCGAGCAGGAGCTCACGCACGGCTGCCTCGGCTCGTGGCTGGTCCACCATCGAGGGACCCTCAGTGGTCATCCGGGCTGACCTGGCCACCCTCGGGGATCTGGATCGTCTGCGTCGGCGGGTGCTCCTCGGGGGTCTTGAGCGCGCCCGCCTCGGCGGCCTTGTCGATCGCCTCGGCCGTGTAGCGGTTGGTGCCGGCCGACTCCAGGGAGTGGGCGTTGCCGTTCTGGGCAGCCCGCTCGGCCGGGGTCAGCACCGGGGGCTGGTCGGACAGGAACCGCGTCTCGCTCGACAGCCACGTCGGTCGCAGCGGACGCTTGCGGATCGGCGCGAAGATCGCCGCGAGCTCCTTGGCGTTGAGCGTCTCGTGCTCGAGCAGGTCGAGGACGAGGCGGTCCAGGATGTCGCGGTTGTCGTTGATGACGTGCCACGCCTCGTCGTGCGCGGCGTCGATGAGCTTGCGCACCTCCGTGTCGACGATGCTCGCGATCTCCTCGGAGTAGTCGCGCTGGTGGCCCATGTCGCGGCCGAGGAAGACCTCGCCCTGGCTCTGGCCCAGCTTGATGGCGCCGATCCGCTCGCTCATGCCGTACTCGGTGACCATCTTGCGAGCCATGCCGGTGGCCTTCTCGATGTCGTTGGAGGCACCGGTGGTCGGGTCGTGGAAGACGACCTCCTCGGCGACGCGCCCACCCATGGCGTAGGAGAGCTGGTCGAGGATCTCGTTGCGGGTCGTGGAGTACTTGTCGTCGGTCGGCATGACCATCGTGTAGCCGAGCGCACGACCGCGGGGCAGGATCGTCACCTTGGTCACCGGGTCGAGGTGGTTCATCGCCGCGGCGACGAGCGCGTGGCCGCCCTCGTGGTAGGCCGTGATCTTGCGCTCCTTGGCGGACATGATCCGGGTGCGCTTCTGCGGGCCCGCGATGACCCGGTCGATGGCCTCGTCCAGGGCGGCGTCGTCGATGAGCTTGCCGTCGCTGCGCGCGGTGAGCAGCGCAGCCTCGTTGAGCACGTTGGCGAGGTCGGCACCGGTGAAGCCGGGTGTACGGCGCGCGACGGCGAGCAGGTCCACGCCGGTGGCCATGGGCTTGCCCTGGGAGTGCACCTCGAGGATGCGGTGGCGGCCGATCATGTCGGGCGCCTCGACCGCGATCTGGCGGTCGAACCGGCCCGGGCGCAGGAGCGCCGGGTCGAGGATGTCGGGGCGGTTGGTCGCCGCGATGAGGATGACGTTGGTCTTGACGTCGAACCCGTCCATCTCGACGAGGAGCTGGTTGAGCGTCTGCTCACGCTCGTCGTGCCCACCACCGAGGCCGGCGCCGCGGTGACGGCCGACGGCGTCGATCTCGTCGACGAACACGATGGCCGGGGCGTTGGCCTTAGCCTGCTCGAACAGGTCGCGCACGCGGGAGGCACCGACACCGACGAACATCTCGACGAAGTCCGAACCGGAGATCGAGTAGAAGGGGACGCCGGCCTCACCCGCGACGGCGCGGGCGAGCAGGGTCTTGCCGGTGCCGGGAGGCCCGTAGAGCAGGACGCCCTTGGGGATCTTGGCGCCGACCGCGAGGAACTTGGCGGGCTCGGCCAGGAACTCCTTGATCTCGTGGAGCTCCTCGACGGCCTCGTCAGCGCCGGCCACGTCCGCGAAGGTGACCTTCGGGGTGTCCTTGGACGCGAGCTTGGCCTTGGACTTGCCGAACTGCATGACGCGCGAGCCGCCGCCCTGCATCTGCGACATGAGGAACCAGAACAGGCCCAGCAGGATGATGATCGGCAGGACGGAGCCGAGCAGCGCCACGAAGGGGTTGGTGCCCTTGTTCTCCTGGTTCACACCGCCCGAGGGCGGGTTGTCCTTGAGCAGCTGGATGAAGCCCGGGCCGGCGGCCTCGACGTACTCGGTGCGGACCTTCGTCGCGTCCTTGACGTTCTTGCCGTCCGAGTAGGTCTGACCACTCTTGAGGTCGAGGTCGACCACCTCGTTGTTGGTGATCGTGACCTTCTCGACCTTCTTCTCCGTGATGAGCTGCTGGGCCGCGGAGGTGTCGATGCGGGTGTAGCCACCGGCGTCGCTGAGGGAGAAGACCATCAGCGTGATCGCGATGACCGCGACGACCCAGAACAACGGGGCCCGAAGGATGCGCTTGAAATCCATGTGTGTAGCGGGGCTGGCCGCCCCGTGCCTCCTGCTCGATCACGCTGCTGTGCCACGGCCCGGAACTGGGTGCGGCTCTACCACGACGGTACTACGCGGGTGCTGCCGTGGTTCGTGCTGGACAACGACCCGGGTGGACCGGGTGTTCCGGCTGCGCCCGTGCCTCGAGCGCCTCCCGGGGCACGGACGACCTGGCCTGCGCCTCAGGCGTAGACGTGCGGGGCCAGGGTGCCCACGACGCGCAGGTTGCGGTACTGCTCGGCGTAGTCGAGGCCGTAGCCGACGACGAACTCGTTGGCGATGTCGAAACCGACCCACCTGACGTCGATCTCGACCTTGGCCGCCTCGGGCTTGCGCAGCAGGGTGCAGATCTCGACCGAGGCCGGGGACCGCGACTCCAGGTTGGACTTGATCCACGAGAGCGTCAGGCCGGAGTCGACGATGTCCTCGACGATCAGGACGTGCTTGCCGGTGATGTCGGTGTCGAGGTCCTTGAGGATCCGCACGACGCCCGAGGACTTGGTGCCCGAGCCGTACGACGAGACGGCCATCCAGTCCACCGGCGCGGTGCCGGGCAGGGCGCGCGACAGGTCGGCCATGACCATGACCGCCCCCTTCAGGACGCCGACGAGCAGCAGGTCCTTGCCCTCGTACTCCGCCCAGACCTCCTCGGCGAGCTCCGCGAGGCGTGCGTGGATCTCCTCCTCGGTGATGAGGACCTTCTCCAGATCGGCTCCCATGTGGGCAGCGTCCACGGCTCTTCTCCAAGTCTCGGTGGGTCCGACGGTCGGCGCCGGCAGGCGTCGGTGGGGTTGAGGTGTCGGGTGCGGGGCTATTCAACCGGAGGCGGCGGACCGATGGATACCCGCCCACCGGCCCGAGTCGCCAGCAGCGGACCGGGAAGGCTCACCGGCCCCTGTCCGTGCCAGCTCGTGAGGAGCGCGTCGCACGCCTCCGTATGGCGCGTGCTCACCTGCCCGGGCGGCGCCCCGGCGGCGATGGCCAGGCTGCGCCATACCCGCGTGCGCACGGCCCTCGGCAGAGCGGCCAGCTCCTCCACCGCGACCTCCACCCGCCCCGCACTCCGCCCTCCACTCCGCCCGGTCGATGTGAACACGCCCGGATCCCCCGGCGTGTCTACATCGACCGGGGAGGTGACGGGAGGGAGCAGGGTCGTCAGCGCCTCGGCGGCGAGGCGGTCGAGGTGGTCGGCGTCGTCGCGCAGCTGGTCGGCGCTCCGGGCGAGCGCGGCGGTGACCCCCGGACCGAGGTCGCGCTCGAGGTCCGCGAGCGCGCGACGGGCCCGGACCCTGGTGAAGGCCGGGTCCGCGTTCATCGGGTCGTCCCACCAGGTGAGCCCCTCCGCGGTGCACGAGGCGCGCGTCTGCTCCCTCGACACGGCGAGGAGGGGACGGCGGTAGCGGCCGCGGGCCCGGGCCATACCGGCCAGGGACCGGGCCCCGGAGCCCCGGGTGAGGCCGAGCAGCACCTGTTCGGCCTGGTCGTCCCGGGTGTGACCCAGCAGCACGAACCGCGCGCGGTACCGGGTGGCAGCCACCTCGAGGGCGCGGTAGCGGGCGTCCCGCGCCGCGGACTCCAGGCCGTCCGAGCCGGCCTCGACGATCACCATGGCCCAGCCGATCGGGGCCAGGCCGAGCGCGTCGCACTGAGCACCCGCCTGTCGGGCGACGGCAGCCGAGTCCGCGGCCAGGCCGTGGTCGACCACGAACGCCCCGGCGCGGACCGCCAGCTTGGGCGCCTCGAAGGCGACGGCCGCCGCGAGCGCCAGGGAGTCCGCTCCCCCGCTGCAGGCGACGAGGACCAGATCGCCGGGGTCGCACTCCGCGAGCGCAGCCCGGACCGCGAGCCGGACGGCTGCCGTCGCGGGATGGGGGCCGGTCACGGGCTCACCGAGGCTGCCGTCGCGGGTGTGGTCACCCGTGGACGCGGGCGACCCACGCCGAGGGGGCCTCGATCTCGGCCGGCTTCGGGAGGGTCTCGGGCGACTCCCAGACCCGGTTGAAGCCGTCGGTGCCCACGGCGGCGGTGACCTCGCGGACGAAGACCGCGCCGTCTCGGTACTGGCGCATCTTGGCCTCGAGGCCGAGGAGGCGGCGCAGCAGGCGGTCGAAGCCACCCACGCCCTTGCGGCGCTGGTCGAACCGGGTCCGGATGTGGGCGACGGACGGGATGACCTGCGGGCCCACCTCGTCCATGACGACGTCGGCGTGCCCCTCGAGCAGGGACATGATCGCGGTGACCTCGGCGAGGCGCTCGCGTTGTTCGGGGGTGGCGATGATCTCGGTGATCCCGGCGCCACCGGCCTTGATGGCCTCGGGGAGCTGGCGGCTCAGCCGCTGGAGGGTCTCCTGCAGCGACTCCGGATCCGGCACGAGGTCGGTGGCCAGGGACCGCACCCGGTCGACCATGTGGTCGCGCAGCCAGGGCACGGCGGTGAACTGCACGCGGTGGGTCTCCTCGTGCATGCAGACCCAGAGCCGGAAGTCGCCGGGGTCGACGCCGAGCTCACGTTCGACCTGGACGAGGTTGGGAGCGACGAGCATGAGCTGGGGGGTCCCACCGGGCGCCAGGTCGTACTGGCCCAGGACCTTGCCGGCCATGAAGGCGAGGAGGGCTCCGGTCTCCGCGCCGGTGACCCGGCCGCCGATGGCCTTGGCGAGGTCGCCCGGCGCTCGCTTCTGCTTGTCGATGAGGGCACCGAAGACGGGGTCCATCAGGGACGACATGGAGTCGGCGTTGAGGGCGATCCACGTGGGGCGGTCCACGACCACGGCGGCCGGGGCGTCGCCGGGAGCGTGCAGCCGAGCGGTCTCGGCCACCGGCTGCTGCGCCCGCTGCGAGGCAGCCCGGATGTCGGCGACGGCTGCGGCGGCCTCCGTGGACGTGACCGTGGGCCCGGCCGGGACGAGTCGGGAGCCGGTCGCCTTGGCGAACTCCCAGTCGACGTAGCGGGTGGTCGGGTGCGCGGGCACGGTCATCCCCTCACGGTAGGTCAGCGGCACCCGCAGGTCGCGAGTGCCGCCACGAAGCGGTCCAACGCGGCCCGGGCCGCCAGCGTTCCGACGCCCGGCGGGACGTGGTCGGCCTGGACGACGAAGGACAGCACGCGGCCGTCAGCGTCGATCACCGTGCCGGCCATCGTGCTCGTGCCGGTGAGGGTGCCCGTCTTGGCGCGCGCGATGCCGGCGGCCGGGTGGGTCGTCGTGGTGGTGAAGCGTTCCGCGAGCGTGCCGGTCAGGCCGGCGACGGGCAGCCGGGAGATGGTGTCCTGCATGGCCGGCACCGACCCGTCGGCGCCGAGCTGGAGCACGTCGGACAGCATCCGGGGCGAGACCTTCTGTCCGGAGGACAGCCCGCTGGTGTCCTTCATGACTGCCCCCGTCAGGTCGACGCCCTTGGCGGTCACGGCCTTCTTGACGAACGCCACGGCGGCGGGGAACGTCGCGGCGCCGCCGGCCTTCACCGTCGCCTGCCTGGCCAGGCCCTCGGTGAGGGCGTTGTCGCTCTGGTCGAGGGCCAGCGCGAGGACGTCCCCGATCGGGGCCGACTCGACCGTGCCGAGGAGCGGCGACCCCGCCGCCACCGGTCTGGTCCAGGTCTTCTCGGGGGCCAGCTTGGCCGTGATCCCCTGGGCCTTCAGTGCCGCCACGAAGGCAGCGGCGGTGGCTGCCTCGGGGTCGCGGGGAGCCGGGTGGAAGGGGACGGCGCGCTGCCCGGCCAGGCCGAGCATCGAGACGCCACCGGTGTAGCCGGCGGTGACGTCGGCCTGCGACCAGGTCGGCGCCCAGCGGGCCCCCCGGGCGTAGCTCGTGTCGAGACGCAGGCTGACGGTCGACGTGCCGGACGACTGCAGGGCGGTCGCGACCTGCGCCGCGAGGTCTCCGAGGCCGGCACGCCCCTCGACCGCCGTCGGATGTCCCTTGCCCGTGGCCAGCATCGTGTCGCCACCGGCCACCAGGACGATGGCGGATGCCGACGAGCCCTGGACGACCTTGGTCGGCAGCGTGGCTCGCGGGTCGAGCGTGGTGCCGATGGCGAGCGCGGTCAGCAGCTTCAGGGTGGATGCCGGGGTCCGCACGACGTCGGGTGCCTTCTGCAGCAGCACCTGCCCGGTGAACGCGTCCCGCACGAGGTAGCCGGGCACCGGGCCCAGGGCCGGGTCGGTCCTGGCCGTCCTTAGCCGACCGGTCAACGCGGCGGGGTCCGGGATGGGCGCACCGGCCGACGCCGGCTGCAAGGGCTGGGCGGCCGCGTCGACCGTCGGCACCGTCATCGGCGATGCCGCAGCCCCGGCGGCGGTCCCCTTTCCGGGTCCCGTGGTGGACCCGGAGGTGGGTCCCGCGGAGGCCGCGTTCGGGGACGCGGTCGGGGACGTGGCGGTGGCGGACGTGGGAGGGTGAGCACCGTCTCGGGTGAGGATCCCGGGGACGACGTCGTAGACGTCGAGCGCGCCGTACCCGAGGACCAGGACGAGCAGCGCCACCACGGCGGCGAGGACGCGACGCACTCGACCCCCTCAGCGCTGGACTTGCGTCATACGGAACACTTGTCCGCGAGCCTAGGTCATAGGCGCGCGCACCAACGGAAGGGACCAGCGTCGTGGAGTTCGACGTCACCATCGAGATCCCCAAGGGACATCGCAACAAGTACGAGGTCGACCACGAGACCGGACGCATCCGTCTGGACCGTCTCCTGTTCACCTCCACCCGCTACCCGGCCGACTACGGCTACGTCGAGGACAGCCTGGGCGAAGACAGCGACCCGCTCGACGCCCTCGTCCTGCTGGAGGAGCCCACGTTCCCGGGGTGCCTCGTGCGCGTGCGCCCCATCGGCATGTTCCACATGCGCGACGAGGCCGGCGGCGACGACAAGATCCTGTGCGTGCCGGCCGGGGACCCCCGTCAGGCGCACCTCACCGAGCTCGACCAGGTCAGCAGCTTCGACCGCCTCGAGATCCAGCACTTCTTCGAGACCTACAAGGACCTCGAGCCCGGCAAGTCCGTCGAGGGCGCCCACTGGGCCGGCCGCGAGGAGGCTGAGAACGTCGTCCGTGAGGCCATCGAGCGCGCCAAGGCCGCCGGCATGACCACGGCTCGCTGGCGCATGCCCGACGTGAGTGCCGAGCCGATGTCAGAGGCGCGCCCGCCGTCCGAGTGACGCCGAGTGAGCAGGACCTGACCTGCTCACGGCGGTTCCCCGTCGTCACCGCCGAGCCCCCGGCCGACTCTCGTCGGACCGGGGGCTCGGTGCTGTGGTGCTGCCGCCGCGGGTTGGGGGATCCTGCGGGCGGTGCCGTCGGCCGGTGGGGGATCCGGCTGGCGGGGTCTGGGAGCCTCTCAGGGGCGTCCGGTCAGGGACGGCCGCCGAAGGGCAACAGGTCGGAGCGGTAGATCGAGGCGTACCTGACGACGGCCCCCGCGTGCGGGGCCTCGATCATCTGGCCGCCGCCGACGTACAGGCCCACGTGGTGGCTGGTCTCGCCCGAGCTGCCGTAGAACACCAGATCCCCGGGCTGCAGGTCGCTGATCGCCACGCGCTGGGTCTGCGCGTACTGCGCACCGGTGTAGTGCGGCAGGAAGACGCCAGCCTGCTGCCAGGCGCGCAGGGTCAGGCCGGAGCAGTCGAACGAGCTCGGGCCCTCGGCACCCCACTGGTAGGGCTTGCCGAGCTGGGCCTGCGCGTAGGCGATGACGGCGGTGACACCTCCGCTGCTCGGCGGCGGCGGGGGGGCCGGTGTCGGGTCGGCAGGCGCCGGGGGCGGCGGGGTGGGGTTCGACGGGCGTGGAGGCGGCGGGGTCGAGCTCGAGGGGCGCGGCTTGGGCCGGTTGTTCTTCACCGTCTGGGCCGCCTTGGCCGCAGCCTCTGCTGCTGCCGCGGCGGCGCGCTGCCGGTCTGCCTCTGCTGCCGCGCGAGCGGCGGCCTGCTCGGCAGCCTTCTTGGCCGCTGCGGTCCGTGCCGCCCTGGCTCGCTCCTGCGCCAGCCGGGCCTGCTTGGCGGCCTCGGCTGCGGCGGCGCGGGCGACGGCGGCCGCGGCGAGGCCGTCCTGCCGCTGCCGCTCGAGGCTGACGGACGTCTTGCGCAGGGTGGCCAGCTGGGCCACCAGCGACGCCTGCTCGTGCTGGATCCTGGTCGCGGCGGCCTGGGCGTCGTCGGCGCGGGCCTGCGCCGCGTTGCGCGCGCTCTCGGCAGCCTTGGCCGCCTTGGCCTGCGCGGCCTGGGCCTGCGCGGCCTGGCGGCGCATCGTGCCGGCGACGATGGAGGTCGCGTCGGCCCGCTGCAGCGACCGCGAGCGGGCGTCGCCGACGGCCTCCAGCGCGCTGGCCTTGTCGATCATGTCCTGCGGACCGTCACTGTTGAGGTAGGCCTCGAGCTCTCCGAAGCTGCCGCCCTGCTGGTAGACGGTGGCGGCGTAACGGCGCACCTCCAGGCTCGCGGAGTCGGCGATCTTCTGGGCCGCCGCAGAGCGCTTCTGGGCGGCGGCCGACTCGGCCGTCGCCTGGTCCAGGGCGTAGCGGGCGCCGTTGAAGGCCTCGGCTGCCGCGGCTGCGTCGTCCTGCACCTGGCTGAGCTGGGCACTGGCCGAGGCGTACTGCGCGTCCAGGCTCGACACCCGGCCGGCGGTTCCGGCGACGGCGGCCTTGGCGTGGTCCACCTGGGCCTTGGACGGGTAGACCGGGTTGGGGTCGGCCGTCGCCGACAGGGTGGTGGCGAGGGACAGCAGCCCGACGAGGGACAGTGCCGAGCCGGCGCGGAGCGCGCGACGAGCAGCGAAGATGCCTGGCACGGGGGATGCCTCTCGGACGGGGACTGGGGGGACGAGCCGGGGTGCAGCGCCGGAGCGCTCCGCGGTGGTGCCGCGTGCCGGTTGGTGACAGCCGCAGCAGACTAGGGCTGGATTTCACTCGAACCCCTCGAGTCACACCGCTACCACCCCTCCCAGGGCCGTGACGGACCGTGACGGCACCCCCTGAGCACGAGTTACACGGATGTTTTTCAGCAGGCAGTGGCAACGCTTCGATCAGATGTCCAGTTTCGGTCACGAATCGGTCACGAAATCGGCGTTTGTGCAGGTGAGAGCCCCTGCGCGGGCCAATCTGACCGCGCCGAGAGTCGGCAATCGGCTGTACGTAGGACCCCGGAAACCACCCAAACCCGACTCTCGGCTGGTCTCGAGAGGGCTGCCGAAGGGCCCCCAGAACGGCTTCGACAGAGCACTGGAGCGGCGTCGCAGCGGCTCCGAGAGGGCTGCGCGATGGGTGGGGGCCGGAGGTCAGGGCGTGATGGTCTGGCCGGCGCGCAGGGCGTCGTAGGCCGCCGGGTCGTTGGCCTTGAGCTCGCGGCGCACCCGACGTCGGTACCGCAGGATCTGCGCGACACCGAGCCCCCAGACGAGGTACTGCACCGACATGGCGGCGCGGAACGAGTCGACGTCGTAGGTGCTCGGCCCTCCCGGTGCGACGCGGTCCAGGATGATGCCGATCAGGGTCACCGTGGACAGGGAGGCGAGGAACCCACCCACGTTGACGATGCCCGTGGCGCTGCCGAGCCGGGTCGGCGGGTTGAAGGTCCGCGCCAGGTCGAAGCCGACCATCGACCCCGGACCGCCGACCGCCGTGACGACCACGAGCAGCACCAGCACCGGCAGGGGGGCGCGACCGGGCCAGAGCAGGACGACCGCCCACACCGTCATGATCGCGAACACGATCCCGAGGATCAGCGTCGACCGGGAGAAGGGGTACTTCGTGACGAAGCCGCCGATGACCGGGCTCGTGAGGACGGTGGTGACCGTCATGAGCATGAGCAGCGTGCCGGCCGTCGACGGCGACAGGCCCTGGCCCGCGACGAGGAACGGGTAGCCCCACAGCAGGGCGAAGACGGTCGCGCCGAACTGTGCGGAGAAGTGCGACCACAGCCCCAGCCGGGTCCCCGGTGTCCGCCAGGCGGCGCGCACTGCGCGGGCGATGGCCCGGACCTTGATGTCGTCGAGCTCGTGGTCGGGGTTCGGGGAGTCACGCACGACCACCAGGACGAGGAGACCCAGGACGACGCCCATCAGCCCGGCGGTGGCGTAGGAGGGCGTCCAGCCGTAGGTGTGCAGGGCGTGGACGAGCGGCGTGGCTGCGACGAGCGCACCGACCTGGCCGAGCAGGCCGGTGAGCTGGGTGACCATCGGTATGCGCATCGGCGGGAACCACAGCGCCACGATGCGCAGCAGGGGGATGAAGATCATGGCGTCACCCACGCCGACGAACACGCGGGCCGCGATCCCCTCGGCGAACGTGTCGGCGAAGGCGAATCCCAGCTGCGCCAACGTCATCAGCGTCACGCCGGACAGCAGAAGGCGCTTGGACCCGAACCGGTCGAGCAGGGCGCCGACGGGGATCTGCATCGCGGCGTAGACCAGCAGCTGGACCATGGTGAACACCGACAGCTGGGTCGCGGCGATGTGGAACCGTTCGGTGGCGATCAGCCCGGCGACGCCGAGCGAGCTCCGGTGGAAGACGGCCAGGACGTAGATCGACACCGATGCGGCGTACACGACCCAGGCCCGGCGACCCCCGAGCTCGAACGAGGGCGGGGGCTTGGTCACGTGCCTCATTGTCGCGTAGTCCGTCCTCGCGCCTTCGGGCGGACCAGTGACCGGGACCAGCCCGGCTCGGGCAGCACGTGGGCGTAGGTTCGCGGGGTGGAACAGCTGCGCAGGGACGGCCTGGTCTTCGACGTCGCCGACACCGGCCCCGCCGACGGGGAGGTCGTGGTGCTGCTGCACGGCTGGCCGCAGGACCGCTCCGCCTGGCAGGACGTGGCCGAGCGCCTCTCGACCGCAGGACTGCGCGTCCTCGCGCCTGACCAGCGCGGCTACTCGCCCCGCGCGCGTCCGCGGGCCACCGCGGCATACCGGATGTCCCAGCTCGTCGCCGACGTGCTGGCCCTGGTGGACGCGAGCGGCGCGGACCGGGTCCACCTCGTCGGGCACGACTGGGGCGGAGCCGTCGCCTGGGCGTTCGCCGAGCGGCACCCCGACCGACTGCTCAGCCTGACCGTCCTCTCCACCCCGCACCACCGAGCGATGGCGTGGGCGATGCGGCACGGCGACCAGGCGCGCAAGAGCTGGTACATGCTCGCCTTCCAGCTCCCCCTCCTCTCCGAGGCGGTGCTGCGGCGACGCCTCCCCGACGTGCTGCGCCGCAGCGGCCTGCCCGAGGACGGCGTGGCGAGGTATGTCGCGCGATTCCGTGAGCCCGGCGCGGCCCGTGGTGGCCTGGCTTGGTACCGCGCGCTGCGCCCACGGGTCTCGTCACTGGCCCATCGGCGCCCCGTTCGGGCGGAGCCGCCGCGGATCTCGGTGTCGACGACCTACCTGTGGGGCCGTCGCGACCCGGCACTGGGCCGGGCCGCCGCGGTGCGCACCGCGCAGTGGGTGGGGGCGGACTACCGGTTCGTCGAGCTCGACGCCGGGCACTGGCTGCCCGAGACGCACCCCGGCGAGGTCGCCGCTGCGGTCCTGGAACGCGTCGAGGCGGCTCGTCAGGGGTAGAGCTGGCGCGGACCGGCCCAGGTGTCGCGCATCGCCCACGTCGTCGCACGGCACAGCTCGGCCGACCCGGTCACGGCCGACACCGACGCCCCCGTGGCGTCCTCGCGCGTGGGGTAGATCCGGGCCGTGAGCGCCCGCCCGTTGACGAAGACCTCGAGCGCGGAGTGGTCGACGAGGACCCTGAGCTCCACCTCCCCGTCCGAGGAGATCGGCACCGGGCCCGACCGCGGGGTCGCGTCCACCGTGGGGTCGAGGCTGGAGCGCGACCGGTCCAGCTCGACCCTCCCCTCGGTCACGCCGGTCCTGCTGATGCGCAGCACCGTGACCTCCTCAGCGTCGGGGGTCGTCGCCAGCGCGACCTCGATCGCCGACCCCGGCGCGAGGACGGCCGTGACCTCGAGATCACGCTGGTCCCCCTCCCCCAGTGGGACGGCCGCCGCGGTGAGTGTCTGGGCGGCACACTCCTGCCCGTCGCGGCGCAGCGTGGCCACCTCGGGCGCCGGGGCCTGGACGAGCGCCCCGTCCACCCCGAGGGTGATGACGCGCGGCAGGGACATGACCCCCGACCATCCCGCCGCGACCATGGCCTCGTCGGTCCGACCCTCCTGCAGCCAGCCGAACACCAGCCGTCGACCAGCGGAGTCGCGGAAGCTCTGGGGCGCGTAGAAGTACCTGCCGCCGTAGTCGAGGCGGTGGAGCTCGCAGGGCACGAAGGCATCACCGCTGTAGGTCCCGGTCCAGTAGAGCGGGTAGTGCGTGACCCCCGCGTCCCAGGCTGAGAACACCAGCACGTCAACGGGATCCGCGTCCTCGGCGGCATCTCTGTCCTGAGCGGGCGGCGGTCGGAACAGGTCGACGCACTCCCACATCGTCCCGGTCCAGTCGCCGGCCTCCACGGTTCCGGTGCTGGCGTCACCCGTCACCAGGGGCCCGACGTAGTCCCAGCTGCGCAGGTCCGTGGACTCGTAGAGCAGGGCCGTGCCACCCTTGCCGACGATGCCGGAGCCGACGAGCTGGCGCCACCGTCCGCCCTCGCGCCAGACGCAGTGGTCACGGTAGGCGGTGACTTCGAGGCCCTCCGGGTAGCCGTCGATGACCGGGTTGCCCGGATCTTTGGTCCACGTGTTGAGATCTGCTGACCCCGTTGCCACGCAAGGCATCTCGCGATCGCCATGGCGGCCCGAGTAGACGATGGTGGGCGTCCCGCCGTCGTCCACGAGAGCGCCCGACCAGCAGCCGTCGCGGTCCGGCCCCTCGTCACCGGGGATCAGCGCGACCGGTTGGTCGACCCACCTCACGAGGTCGCTGCTGGTGGCGTGGCCCCAGTGGATGCGGCTGTGCAGCGCCGACGTCGGGTTGTACTGGTAGAAGAGGTGGTAGGTCCCCTCCCGGTGCGTCAGACCGTTGGGGTCGTTGAGCCAGCCGGCCGGGGAGACGAAGTGGAAGCGCGGGCGGTGGCGGTCCGCCTCGGCAAGGGCGACGAGGCTCGGCGAGGGTTCAGGGTTGCTCATACGGTGGCGGTCCTGGGGTCGGGCGACTCGGCCTGTGGCCGGCTCGGGCGGCGCTAGCCTACGAGCAGGAGGTCCTCATGCTGCCCGATCCTGCCCTCGTCGTGCTCGTGGGACCGAGCGGGGCGGGCAAGTCCTCCTGGGCCGCGGCCCGTTACCGCCCCCAGGAGGTGGTGTCGTCCGATGCCCTGCGCGCCGTGGTCGGCAGCGGTGAGCACGACCTCGACGCGTCGCCGGATGCCTTCGCGGTGCTCGACCAGGTGGTCGCGGCCAGACTCCGCCGTGGGCTCACCACGGTGGTGGACACCCTCGGCCTCGACGCAACGCGACGCGAGCACTACCTCGCCCTGGGACGCAGCGCCCGGATGCCTTGTGTCGCAGTCCTTTTCGAGACCCCTGACGCCGTATGCCGCGAGCGCAACTCCCAGCGCGATCGCCGCGTGCCGAGCCGCGTCCTGGCCAGGCAGCTCGCCTCGAGAGCGGTGGCCGCGGCTGCCGTGGCCACCGAGGGCTGGGACGACGTCGTGCTCGTCGACGACCGGGACCCGAGCGACCGGGCCAGGACCACCAGGCTCCTGCCGGCCGCGACGGCCCGAGCCGGCACGGCGCGCGTCCACGACACCGGGCTGCCGGAGGTCGTCCTGCAGGTCTCGCGTTTCCCGTGGGGCACGAATCCCGCAGGGTGGTTGAGCTCGGTCGCCCTCGCCGCAGCCGAGGCGGGGTGCAGCGGCATCGCGCTGATGGACCACCTCATCCAGATCCCCCAGGTGGACCGCGCCTGGGAGCCGATTCCCGAGCCCTGGGTGACCCTGGGGTTGCTGGCCGGTCTCGACACCGACCTGCGACTGGGGACGCTCGTCTCCCCCGTGACCTTCCGCCCGGCGGGGGTGACGGCCAAGGCCGTCGCGACGCTCGACGTGCTGTCGGGGGGCCGCGCCTTCGTGGGGGTCGGGGCCGGGTGGTGGGAGCGCGAGCACCTGGCCTTCGGCCAGCCGTTCCCCGGAGCTGCCGAGCGCCTCGACCTGCTCGAGTCGTCCATCGAGACGATGCGTGCCCTGTGGGGCGCCGGGACCAAGCCCCATGACGGTGAGCGCGTGAGCCTGCCCGAGACCACGGCATACCCGCGACCGCTGGGGCGACCACAGGTCGTCGTCGGTGGGTCCGGGGAGGTGCGCACCCTGCGCATCGCCGCCCGACAAGGTGATGCCTGCAACCTGCCGAGCGAACTGGAGACGTTGCGGCACAAGGTCTCGGTGCTTCGCCAGCACTGCGACGACGCCGGCCGCGACCCCGCCGAGGTCGCGGTCACGGTGCTCGACGTGCCGGTCCTCGGACATGACCGCGACGACACCTGGCAGCGGGTCGAACGCCTCCGGGGCCGGTCCGCGGCGGCTACCTTCGCACGACGCCACCACGCGGGCGAGGCAGCCGTGCACGCACGGCGCTACCGCGAGCTCGCGCAGGAGGGCGTCGCGACGGTGTTCCTCGCCCTGCCCGACCTGGACGGTGCCGCCGACCTCGAACGTGTTGCGGCCATCCTCGCCGACGGGTGAGTCCCCCTGCGCCTACAGGTTGTCGATGTCCACGGGCTCCACGGTGTCGGCGAGCTCGTAGCCGAAGATCCGGGCGTAGAAGTAGGCCTCGGCCTCCCGGGCCCGGACGATCGTGTTGGCACTGCGGAAGCCGTGCCCCTCACCGGCGAACTCCAGGTGCGCGACCGGGAGTCCCTTCGCGCGCACCGCGTCGGCCATCGCCGTCGCCTGGTTCGGCGGCACCACCCGGTCGTCGAGTCCCTGGAGCAGGATCATCGGTGCGCTCAGCTTCTCGAGGTGGTGCAGCGGCGAGCGCTGGAGGTAGACGTCCCGGCCCTCGGGGTAGGGGGCGACGAGTCCGTCGAGGTAGCGCGACTCGAACTTGTGGGTCTCGCGCACGAAGGCCTCGAGGTCGCCGAGGCCGAAGTAGCTCGCGCCCACGGCGAAGACGTCGGTGCCCGTGAGGGCCGCCAACGTGGTGAACCCGCCGGCGCTGCCGCCGCGGATGGCGAGGCGCCGCGCATCGGCACGCCCCTGGTCGGCCATGGCCCTGGCCCCGGTCGCGCAGTCGTCCACGTCGACGACGCCCCACTGGCCCTGCAACCGTTCCCGGTAGGCCCGTCCGTGACCGGTGCTGCCCCCGTAGTTGACGTCGAGCACGGCCAGGCCGCGGCTCGTCCAGTAGGTGGTGTCGAGGCTGAACGACGGGACGGTCATGGACGTCGGGCCCCCGTGCAGCCGCACCACCAGGGGCGGCAGCTCACCATCGGGAGCCCGGTACCCAGCGTTCGCCGGCGGGTGGTAGATGCCGTGCACGGTCTGGCCCGCGGTGTTGGTCCACGAGACGGTCTCGGGCTCGGACAGCATCCCGTCGGGCAGCTGCACCGCGGACTCCTCGCGCACGACGTTGCAGGCCCCGCTGTCGAGGTCCACCGTCACGACCGACCGCGGACGGTCGACGCGGTCGACCAGAGCCACCACGGTGCGGCCCTCCACCCGGACGTGGTCCCAGGCCACGCCGTCGAGGTCGAAGGGGACCAGGGCTCCGGCGGCAGCGACCGTCCCGAGGCGACCGCGCCCTGCCTCGAACCAGCTGCACACGATGGTCCCGTCCGATGCTGATCCGAAGGATGGTCGGTCGAAGACCCATTGGGGCCAACCCAGCTCGTGCCGAGCATCGGTCAGGACGGTCACGCGCCCGTCGGTCTGCACCGCCCTGAGGTTGGCCCACCCGGTCTCGTCGGACAGGTGGAGCAGGGCCCCGTCGGTGGTCCAGCGCGGCTCGGTCACCGCGACTCCTTCGCCACCGGCGACCCGGTGCGCGCCCTCGGTACCGTCGTCGGTGACCGACGCGGTCCACAGCTCCGTCGAGTCCCACGGCATGTTGGGGTGGTTCCACTGCAGCCACGCCAGCCGCGAGCCATCGGCGCTGAGCCGTGGCGCGGCGACGAAGTCCGGGCCCTGCACCAGGACCGTGCCACCGTCGGCGTTGTCCGTGTCGAGGTCCAGCCGTACCACGGTGCTCACGGCCTCCCCTCCCCCGCGGTGGTCCTCCCGGACGCACACCAGCTGTCGACGCGCGAGGTCGAGCCGCAGGTCGGCCCAGCGCAACCGCCCGTCGCTCTCGGGGGTGATCGCGCGCGGCTCCCCCTGGTCGGGCCCCGGGCCGTCCGGCTGCAGGACACGCACCCGCTGGTCCGTGAAGTCGACGAACGCGACCACACCACCGGCGACCGTGTAGGCACCGCCGCCGTACTCGTGGGCCCGGGAACGCACGTTCCACGGGGCGGGCGTCAGGTCGACCCCGTCGCGGACGAGGACCACGCGCCCGCCCTCGGTCCCGCGGCCCTCAAGCCAGTAGACGTGCCCGGCGTCGATGGACGGCTGGTCCAGGACCACGCGTTCGCCGGCGAGGCTCGCAGCCCCCAACGGGGAGGCCCAGGCGCCGTATGGTGCGGTCGTCGGGCTGCTCGTGGACGGCGTCATGTCGGGCAGTGTGCCACCGAACCCTTCCACCGACCGGGAACAGCGAACCCCCCCACCGAAACCCTCCTCCGAACCGCAGGAGCCCGACGCCCCCTGAGGGGTCGTCGGGCTCCTGCGGTGCCGCGCCGGGGCGCGTCGGTGGTCCTGCCTCAGACAGCGGTCGCCGGCACGCGGCTGAGCTGCGTCAGCGCGAACTCGGTGATCCGCACGAGGGCGTGCTTGGCCGACTCGCGGTCACGCGCGTCCACCGTGATCACGGGGATGTGGTCCGAGATGGCCAGGGCCTCCCGGATCTCGTCGGGGCCGAACTCGCCGGACCCGTCGAACTGGTTCAGGGCCACGATGAACGGCAGCCCCTTTGCCTCGAAGTAGTCGACGGCGGCGAAGCTGTCGTCCAGGCGGCGGGTGTCGACCAGGACCACGGCCCCGATGGCGCCCTTGACCAGGTCGTCCCACATGAACCAGAAGCGCCGCTGTCCGGGCGTGCCGAACAGGTAGAGCACGAGGTTCTGGGCGAGCGTGATGCGGCCGAAGTCCATCGCCACCGTGGTGGTGTGCTTCTGCTGCACCTTGGAGATGTCGTCCTGGCCCGCAGACTCCTGGGTGACCAGGGCCTCGGTGCGCAGCGGGTCGATCTCGGAGACGGCACCCACGAAGGTGGTCTTGCCGACGCCGAAGCCGCCGGCCACGACGATCTTGGTCGAGGCGCTGTTGCGGCTAGAGGGCGCGTAGTCCACTGAGTGTCCTTTCGATGAGCTCACGTCGTTCGTCGGAGGTCGTGTTTTCGGAGATGGTCTTGCGGGTCTTGAGGTGACCGGCGGAGATGAGGTCTCCGATGAGCACCCGCGCGACCCCGAGGGGGACGTGCAGCTTGGCGGACACCTCGGCCACCGACTGGGAGGAACTGCAGAGCTCGATGATGCGGCCGGACATGTGTCCTTCGGGCCAGGTCGCGCTGCGTCCAGAGGGCTGCACCTCGAGCGTGGCTTCGATGGGCAGGTCCACCACGGACTCGGTGCGACCGGACGTCAGCGCGTAGGGCCGGACCAGCCTCGGTCCGGACGACTCCTCGCGTGCGTCGGGCGCCATGGCCTCAGCCTGACATCGGCGCCCGGGCAGCCGCGTCGATCATCTTGCCGACGCGGTCCACCAGCACCGCCATCTCGTAGCCAACCTGACCGATGTCCGAGTCCGTGCTCGTGAGGGCGGCGAGGTGCGAACCATCGCCGACACTCATGAGCAGCAGGAAGCCGAGCTCCATCTCGATCACGGACTGAAGGACCGTGCCACCCTGGAAGAGCCGGGCCGCACCGGAGGCGAGGCTCGCCATACCGGAGGCCACCGCCGCCATCTGCTCGGCGCGGTCCTCGGGCAGCTGCTCGCTGGAGGCCATGGGCAGTCCGTCGGCAGAGACCAGGATGGCGTGCGAAACGCCAGGGGTCTCGGTCGCGAACTTGGCCACGAGCCAGTCGTACTCGCCCTTGGGCTGGGCCATGGCGTCAGTGGTGAACATCGGCTTCCTCTCGGTGGGTTCCGTCTTGTGCCTCGGTGCGCGCGGCGCTCACACCGTTCTTGTGGCGGGTCAGGCTGCGGCGAACGGCCTCGGGGTCGCGGCGGGACGTCGCGGGTGCGACGGCCCCCTCGGCCGGGGCGTCGGTCTCGCCGGAGTCGGTGGTGGGGGTCATGGTGGTGCCGGGACGCCGCATCGGGAGGCCCGAGGTGGACATCATCGAGCGGAAGATCGGGGTGTTCTCCCCGACGGGTGCGCTGGGCGCGGCCTGGGGGTCAGCCTGCACGTCAATCTGCTCCTCGACATGCTCGTCCTGGGTGATGGGGTATGCCGCGTTGCTCACCTCGGCGGCGGGGGCCTCCACGGCCGGCGCCTGGGCGACGGTGGTCTCGGCGACCTCGTGCTGGTCGGCCCCGGGCTCGACGTCGGACACCGCGCGCGCCTTGCGCGCACCGAAGAACGACGTGTTGTGCGCCCGCAGTGCGGGGCGTCCGTCGGAGGGCTCGGGGTCGGCGGCCACCGGGGTGGTGGAACCGCTGGCACCGGGCACCCGCGTCGGCAGGACCGGCTCCGTGGTGTCGGCGACCGGCAGGTCCCCACGGCGGTCGGCGGGCGGCTCGGTGTCGAGCTGGGCGCTGGCCTCGTCGGCAACCTCGCCGACCTCGGCCACCCAGGCGTCCGGGACCGTCAGGTCGGTGGTCTCGGGCGTCGCGGCAACGGCGTCGGTCGTCGCCGGCTCGGACACCGTGTCCGACTCGCCGCGCTCCGCCTTCTCGCGTGCTTCGGTGACCGCTGCGCGGTGCTCGAGCCAGGCGGAGAGGTTGGAGGGCATCCGGTGGTCCTCGGCCTCCTGCGCCTCGATGCGAGCAGCCTCCGCAGCCTTGCGGCTCGGGAGCCAGCTGGTGAGGCGGCTGCCCTTGCCCTTGTCGCCGGACCTGTCGGCGTCGTCGGCCGTGGCCGGCGTCTCGGCGAACTCGGTGGCCTCGGTGATGCCGGTGGCCCGCGGCTTGCGCATCGGCAGGCCGGAGGCAGAGCGGGTGACGTCGGCAGCGGGTGCAGCAGCCTCGGCGGCCGTCGCGACCTTGGCGTCCTCGGCAGCCTTGGCGTCCTCGGCAGCCTTGGCGTCCTCGGCGGCCTTCGCGACCTTGGCGGCCTCGGCAGCCTTCGCCTCTTCAGCGGCCTTGGCGGCCTGGGCAGCCTTCGCGACCTCAGCGACCTTGGCGGCGTCAGCAGCCTCGGCAGCCTTGGCGGCGTCAGCGGCCTTGGTGTCAGCGGCCTTCGCCGCCTCGGCCTCGACGGCCTTGGCGCCGTTGGCCGCGTGGCCGTTGGTGCCGTGACCGTTCGAGCCGGCCTTGGCCTCGGCGGCCGCGGCGCCCTCGATGACGGGCTTGACCGGTACCGCCGGGATGGCGTTCGCCGAGGACGGGCCGTGCGCACCGGGAGTGCGGGTGGGCAGCACCTTCTTGGCGGCGTCGACGACCGGGCTGGGGGCGCCGCTGGCACCGCGCACCCGGGTCGGCAGACCTGCCTTGGTCGTGCCACCGACGGCGGGAGCCACCGGTGCGGTCGGCAGGGCCGGAGCAGCGCTCGGCGTGGCCGTGGCCTTGGCCGCGGGCCGCGCGGGGCGCTCGGCGCGACCGGCGGTGTCGGCCAGCAGGCCAGCCGGCAGGTGGACGGACACGGTGATGCCGGGCTTGTCGGCACCGTTGCGGCGCAGGCGGATGGCGATGCCGTGCCGCTTGGCCAGGCTGCCGACCACGAACAGGCCCATGCGGCGGGCGGTGTCCGCGGTGATGTCGCCACCGTGCGCGAGCCGGTCGTTCAGCGCTGCCAGCTCCTTGGGCGGCATACCGAGGCCACGGTCGCTCACCTCGACGAGGAGGCCGCCATCGGGCGTGCGAGCTCCACGGATGTCCACGCGGGTCGTGGGCGGGGAGTACGCCAGGGCGTTGTCGACGATCTCGGCGACCAGGTGGATGAGGTCGGAACCGACCGCACCGAGGACCTGGTCGTTGGACGTGTCACCGATGTCTATGCGCTCATAGTTCTCGACCTCGGAGACCGCGGCGCGCACGGCGTCGGAGACGGAGACCGCACCGGAGAAGCCACGACGGGTCGAGGTGCCGGCGAGGACGAGCAACGAGTCGCTGTTGCGGCGCATACGGGCTGCGAGGTGGTCGAGGCGGAACAGGCTCTGCAGCCGCTTCGGGTCCTCCTCGTCGCTCTCGAGACGCTCGATGAGGGACAGCTGCTGGTCGATCAGCGAGGTGCTGCGACGCGACAGCGTCTCGAACATGTGCCCGACCTGGACGCGGAGCCGTGCCTGATCGCCGGCGAGGGTGAGGGCCTGGCTGTGCAGGTCGTCCACGGCGCGGGCGAGCTGACCCATCTCCTCGCGGGTGTGCACGGGGATCGGGACGAACACGGGCGGCTCGGTGCCGTCACGCATGGCAGCGACGGCCTCGGGCAGCCGCTTCTGGGCGACGTCGAGGGCGCCCTGGCGCACGGCGCGGATCGGGACGAGCAGTGAGCGCAGCAGCGCGAGCACGAAGGCCAGGGCGGCCAGCAAGGCCACCGCCACGATCACGGCGTTGAGGATCGCGGTGCCACGGAAGTCCGAGGCCCGCTGGCGCAGGGTCGACTCGAGGGAGACGAGCTGGGCGTCCAGGAGCTTGGAGTACCCGGCGTTGCTGGTCTCGATCACCGAGCCCAGGGCGGTGAGCTGCTCCTTCTCGGGTGCTGCCTGCTGGAGCGTGTAGGCGCGGCGCCCGTTGTCGTTCAGCAGCTGGCGGACCGCGCTGGTGTCGCCGCCGGTCTCGGACTGCAGTCGGGTCAGGGCCGCGGTCTCGGCGCCGACCTGGCCGATGGCACGCAGCGCGGCAGCTCCGTCGTCGACGTTGGCGAGGTTGAGCTGCTGGCCGGTCATCGCGCGCTGGGCGGCGATGGTGTCCTGGAGGCCGACGACCAGCTTGGCCGAGGCCGAGTCGTCCGAGAGCCCGAGGTCGGAGACCGCGGTGGACAGCAGGGTCGCGATGTTGCCGGAGCGGTCGATGACGACGTCGGAGAACCCGCTCTGCGTCTTGGCGTTGCGGACGGCCTGGCCGAGGTTCAGCGCGCTCTGTGCGTTGCGCTTGACGTTCTCGGGGATGCCCGGGGTCTTCAGGGCGATCCGGAGGTCGGCTGCGGCGGACTCGTACTGGGTGATCGCCGAGATGACGCCGCTGCCGCCCACGCTGCCGGCGGCTGCGAGGTGCTGCACCGCCAGGTTGTAGTCGATGACGGGGCGGATCACGAGGACGGTGTCGGCCGCACGCGAGAGCTGCTGGGCCGAGTCGAAGTCGTTCTTGACGCGCAACCCACCGAAGACGAAGGCAAGGATCACGGGTAGCACGACAGCTGCGGCAAGCTTCCGGCGCAGTGGCCAGTGCCCGAAGGACCAGCCTTGCGGTACACGGCCAGCCACCGACTGCAGTCTGGACACTGAGCCACCTTCCTCATCTACGAAAACTTGGGCGAACGGCAACATATGGCCGCGAGTGCGGGCGCGACACGGGTAAGGAGGGCGTCTTGGGACGTTTGGCCTCCGTACGTCTGGCCGAATGGACTAGGCGTGTCACGAGCGAGCCGGGCCGGTCCGTCTCCGGTTCGATTCCGGTTGGCTTCCAGGTCGCTGCGGCTCACCTTCGGCTCCCCGCCCCAGCCGCCGTGAACATCGAGGCAAGCACGAGTGGTGCCCCGTCTCAACCCGTCCACGAAAGAAAGGCACGAACGTCGGAGAGGTCAGGTCACAGGGACGCGTTGCCGGCCGTTACCGAGGCATTCACGACGCCCACTGGATACGGTTTGGCACGTCATCGTCAGGGGGCGAGGTCCACCATGGGAATCGATATGGAATCGACTGTTTCGTCAGCTGAGGTGCAGGCACTGCGCCGGCTCTCTCAGCTGATGAACCAGGCAAGCGGCTTGGAGAGCCTGCAAGAGCTGCTCGACCTCGTGGTCGAGGGCGCAGCTGACGTCGTCGGCTTCCAGGTCGCAGCGATAAGCCTGCTGCGCTCCAACGGCGACATGGAGATCGTCGCCGTGGGTGGACACCCTGACGCGACCGCCCAGCTCATCGGTCGGCGCACTCCGCGCGAGAGCCTCGAGGCCGAGTTCGCCGTCGCCGAGCACTGGGGTTCGCTGCGGTTCATCCCCGCGGCCGACCTCCCCACCACGGCACAGACCGGGTGGATCGCTCCCGAGTGGGACGAGCAGGTGATCGGTGACCCGGACGCGTGGGATCCCGAGGACACCCTGCTCGCCCCCTTCTACGACCCGACCGGCGAGATGCTCGGGATGATCTCGGTCGACCTGCCGCTGTCGGCCAAGCGCCCGACCCAGGTCCAGCAGGGTGTGCTCGAGGTGTTCGCCAACCAGGCCGGCATCGCCATCAACTCCTTCCGCCAGCGGCAGACCCTCGCCGAGCAGGTGCGACTGGCCGCCACCGCCCAGAGCGTCGCCCGGATCTCGCAGGGAGTGCTCGAGCCGTCCAAGGTGGTCGAGGCCATCGTCGACCCGATCCGCACCGGGCTGAACTGCATGGGCCTGTGGGTCCGCGCGTTCTCCAACGAGGACGGGGCCCCGAAGGACCACACCGCTGCATACTCCGCGCAGGGATCGCCCCGGACCCCACCCCGGATGGTGGAGCTGGCCAAGCGCATCGGCGAACGCTCCTGGGCGGACCAGGCCTCGGCCGTGGTCCGCAACGGCATGGTCCACCCCGCTGGCGTGCTCAGCGACGAGGAGGCTGCCGAGATCCTGCGCTTCCTCTCGACGACCGGCGCGGGGTCGCTGCTCCTGGCCCCCATCGGCGCCGGCACCGAGTGCCTGGGTCACATGGTCCTCACCCGTGCCGAGGACGCCCCGCCGTGGAGCGACGCCGAGCGGTTCGCCGCCCTGGAGATCGGCCGCGACGTCGGCCGGTCCATCGTCAACGCCCGGCTCTTCGAGCTCGAGCGGCGGATGACCTCCGAGCTGCGACGGGCCGACCGGGCGAAGACCACGTTGTTCTCCACCGTGCACCACGAGCTCAAGAACCCGCTGGCCTCGATCGTGGGCCACGTCGAGCTGCTCAAGGAGAACCCGACCGACGACGCCACGTGGTCGCTGAAGGTGATGGCGCGCAACACCCACCGCCTGCAGAGCCTGGTCGACGACCTGCTCACGCTGTCGAAGGTCAGCGACCCCGACCGACCGCTGGTCCGCGAGCGCGTCGACATCTCCGAGCTCGTCCGGGACGCCGCAGACATGTTCCTGCCGCGCGCCACCCAGGAGGACGTCGCCATCGAGGTCGTCGCCCCGGCCAACCCCCCGACCGCCTGGGGCAGTGGCAACGAGCTCGCCCGGCTCATCGAGAACCTCATGAGCAACGCCGTGAAGTACACCACCGACGGGGGCGTCGTCACCGTCACGCTGCGCCCCGTGGGCGACAAGGTCGAGCTCGTGGTGTCGGACCAGGGCCTGGGCATCTCGCGCACCGACCTGCAGTCCCTGTTCACCGAGTTCTTCCGCGGCACCAACCCCGATGCGCTGGAGGTGCCCGGCACCGGGCTCGGGTTGAGCATCGTGCAGCGCATCGTGGCCCGGCACAACGGCACGATCTCGGTGGACTCCGAGCTGGGCAAGGGCACGAGCTTCACGGTCCTGCTCCCCCGCGCCGACACCCCCGACCACTCGTAGCGGCCGGCCACTCGTAGCGGCCGGCCAGTTCGGGCACAGGCCCACCACAGGCCCCGGCTCGACCGTGTGGTGAGAGCCTCGCCGACCGGCCTGGCACCGCACCCGAGGGGAATCACCGTGCCCAACAAGACCATCATCACTGCAGCCGCTGGGATCGTTGCAGCCACCGGCATCGTCGTCACCGTCGCCTCCCTGGCCGGCGCCTCGACCAACACGTCACCGTCGGCCGTGACGGGATACGCGTTCGGCTACGGCCAGCAGTCCGGCGAGGGCCGCCCCGGCGGCGGTCCCGGCGGCGTACACACCCCGGTCACCGGGACCGAGCTCGCGAAGGTGACCGCGGCGGTCAAGGCCAAGGACTCCGCCGTCACCGTCACCGCAGTGCGCAAGGACGCCGACGGTTCGTATGACGTGATGGGCACCAAGGCCGGCGCCCCCGTCATGTTCGAGGCCAGCAAGGACCTCAAGACCATCACCGCCCGGACCGGCGGAGGCCACGACGGCGGCCCCGGCGGGGGCACCCACACCGCCGTCACCGGAACCGAGCTCACCACGGTCACCGCCGCCGTGAAGGCCAAGGACTCCGCGGTCACCGTCACCTCGGTCCGCAAGGACGCCGACGGCTCGTACGACGTGTTCGGCACCAAGGCCGGCAGCCAGGTCATGGTCCAGGTCAGCAAGGACCTCAAGACCATCACGGTGAACACGGGCGGTCCCGGTGGGCACGGCCCCGACGGACACGGCCCCGACGGCGACGGCCCGGGTGCGCCCGGCACGGGCAGCACCGGTGGCACCGGCACGGAGAGCAACGGAACGACCAGCAACGGCACCGCCAGCGACGGCATCGCCAGCACCACGGCATACCGCACGGTCTGACCTCACGTCCATGCGACGGAGCCCGGCTCCCCTTCGGGGCCGGGCTCCGCCTGAGCTTCCTCGTGGGTCAGAGACCGAACATGGAGCGGCAGGCGTCGAGGCCCGACACCTCGACAGCCGGGCGGGGGCGTCCCTGCCAGCGCTCCCGCGTGAGCCGCAACCGGTCGGAGACGAGCACCTGGCCGTCTCGCGCATCCCGCGAGATCCCGTCCGGTTCGTAACCGATCCGTCGTGAGACCCCCTGGGAGGCATGGTTGTCCGGGAAGACCTCGGTCCGTGCCGACTCGGCACCCAGGTGGTCGAAGGCCAGCGCCAGCACGCCCGTCCTGGCGGCGGTGCCCAGCCCGCGCCCCTGGTGCTCGAGGCCGAGCCAGGACGAGGTGGAGACCTCGCGCACGACACGGAAGTCCGTGGCTCGCAGGTTGACGACCCCCAGGGGCCGTCCCTGCTCGAAGACTCCGAGCCCCAGGCGCCAGTCGTCGGTCGTCCACTCCGCCAGTCGCTCCCAGTGCCCCTGCAGGACGTACTTCGCGCGCTCGTCGGCGCTCCCTTCCGTCCACGGCGTGAGGAACGGGCGCTCCCCCGGTCGGTGCACCCCGCGCCCGGCCACGGCAGCCAGCTCGGCGATCTCCTCCTCGAGCGGCAGTCGCAGCTCCAGGCCCGGCTGGGGACTGATGGTCAGGCCGAAGATCGGCCAGTGGTCGCGCAGCATGACCCCATCCTCGCGGACGTCGCTCGCCGGGGTCTCGTCCTTTTCGTCCCTCAGTGGACGGCGGCCAGCAGGAGGCCGACGCCGACGAACAAGCCACCGAACACCCGGTTGAGCCGCCGTTGCCCCTCTCGGCTGCTGGTCAGTCGGCGCAGCCACCGTGCCGCGAAGGCGAACACGAACCACATGACCAAGACGTCCACCACCACCACCGTGGCGCCCAGCACCGCGTACTGCGGCGGCAGCGGACGCTGCGGTCGGATGAACTGCGGGGTGAAGGCGAGGAAGAAGACCACCGCCTTCGGGTTGGTCAGGTTGACCAGCAGGCCCTGCCGCAGCATCGCCCACCGGGACCTCGACGAGGCCGGGCCCTGCTCCTCGTGGGCCGTCGGGGTCGACCTCAGCTGGCGGACCCCGAGGAGCACGAGGTAGGCCGCGCCGACATACCGGATGACGTTGAACAGCAACGGCGACTCGGCCACGAGCACGCCGACCCCGGCCGCCACGATCGCGATGTGCACGAGGAGCGCGAGCTGCTGCCCGATGATGCCCCAGATGGAGCGCGCCCAGCCCGAGCCGATCGAGTTCGCCATCGTGTTGATCGCCCCGGCGCCGGGTGTCAGGGAGATCAGGAGCGTGGCCCCGAGCAGGGTGAACCAGAGCGACCACGACACGGCGGCGAGTGTAGTTCGGCCCGACCCGGGCCCGCAGACGGCGACGGCCCGTGGTCACCGGTGAGGGTGACCACGGGCCGCGACGCAAGGGCTCAGGCGGAGATGCGGTCTGCAGCCCCTGTCTCCCCGCCCGCCTGTCGGCGTGCCGCCGGGAGTCGGCACCATCCAGGACGAGTAACGTCCTCAGACCTGTTCCGCGTGCCAGCCGTGGACCGGCAGCAGCTCGCGCAAGGTCGTCCGGTGGTCGGGCCCGAGGACCACGATCGCGTCGAGGTTCTCCTGGCGGAGCACCCTCAGGAACTCGCGGCACCGGCCACATGGTGGGAGCACGTGGAGTGCGCCGCCGTCGGGGTCCGCCCACACGGCGACGACCCGACGCAGCACCGGTCCGGTGCGGCTGACCATCTGGCTGAGGGCGGACTGCTCGGCGCAAACCGACAGGTAGCCTCCCACGCTGGCGCCCGTGTGCACCGTCCCGTCGCCGGCCTCGACCGCCGCCCCGACGTCCGCCACCCAGCTCCCGTCGGCCAGCTGCTGCGGGTTCAGCGCCTCGGCGGCGCGCTTGATCAGGTCCGCGTCAGTCGTCTCCATGCGGCCCACCGTGGCATCCGGTAACAGGTGGCGCATCCCGACACTGATGCGGACTGCATTGCAGGAAACCTATAATTCCTTATACGATTGTCGTAAACCTCTAAGAAGACTGGGGAAGGTGGAATCATGTCGGGGGGGCAGCTCAGCGTGGCAGAAGCCGCCAAGGCACTTGGCGTCCACCCCCAACGCGTGCATCAGCGCATCCGGGAAGGCTCTCTGCCCGCGCAGAAGGTGGGGCATCAGTGGGTCGTCCAGCTGAGCGACCTGCGTCGCATCGAGCACCACGCCGGGCCAGGTCGCCCCTTTTCGGCCAAGTCCGCGTGGGACCTGTTAGCGGTCGCCGCGGGCGACAAGGAGGCTTCAAGACTGAGCCCCTCAGCGAGGTCACGAGCCCGCTCGCGACTGCGGAAACTGCTCGCCGAAGCGTCCTCCGACGACCTCGACGAAGCCGTCGCGCTCCTCATGAACGCCTTGCGCAACCGAGCTGAGCGCGTCCTGTTCGTCGCGGCGCCGCGAGACCTGCCGGACATTTGCGAAGACGCACGCGTCCACCTCTCCGGGGTCTCCTTGCCTGCGTCAAACCTGTCCGGAGGCTCTGTCGCCGAAGGCTACGTGGCGCGCGTCGACGTCGATGACTTGATCGAGCACCATCTGCTCTCGCCGGCTGACCACTGGCGCGCCAACGTCATCATGCACGTGGTCCCTTCGTGGGCGAACCACCTGGCCCTCGACGACGCTGCACGCTCCCCGCTCGCCCTCGCGGCTGACCTGGCCGAGCACGACGGCGTCCGCGAGAAGAACGAGGCAGTCCGCGCTGTGGCTCGCCTGCGCGCGCAGCTGGATGGAGCCGACCATGCCTGAGCCCGTCGAGCTGCCGGTCATGAACGTGGCGCAGAGACAGTCCTGGCACGCGCTGATGGAGCTGTACCAGCGCATCAGCTCCAACTGGGCCTTGATCGGCGGTCAGCTGGTGCACCTGCACTGCGCCGAGCGTGGGGTCTCGCCGACGCGCCCGACCAACGACGCTGACGCGGTGGTCGGCTCGCGACTTCCGGGAGGAAGACCTGTCGAGAAAGGACCGAACCGGCTGCGCAAGATGCTCCTCGCGTGCCGCGACGACAGTGCCGCGATGTCTTTGGAGAACGCCGCCGAGGCCCTCGTCAGACTGGAGCGCGCCGCGAAGCTGGACAGGTAGCCGGAGAGCGCCATGTCCACGCCGGCGTGGCCGGGTTGCCTTGAGCTGGTTGGGCACGAGATCGCCACCACGGCCTCATGGGGGCACATGACCGTTCGGGGGGACACGGGAAAGGCCCCCGCGACTGGTGTCGAGGGGGCCTGACCTGGGGTTTTGCTGTGGAGCCGCCTATCGGAATCGAACCGATGACCTATTCATTACGAGTGAATCGCTCTGGCCGACTGAGCTAAGGCGGCGGGCGCCCGAAGGCACGGACGATGAGTATACGGATGACCCCGGCAATCTCCGAACCGGGCCCGCGAACAGCCGTCAGGTCAGCACTTGGTGCCGTCCTTCGGGACCTTGCCGTCGGTGTAGTAGTCGTTGATGGCGTTGTCGATGCAGCGGTTCGACCGCGCGTAGGCGGTGTGGCCGTCGCCATTGAAGGTCAGCAGGCTCGCGTTCGACAGCTGGTCGCGCAGCCGCACCGACCACTCGTACGGGGTGGCCGGGTCGCGGGTGGTGCCGACCACGACGATCGGGCCGCTGCCTGCGGCACTGATCTTGTGCGGGCCGACCCCCTTCTCCGCCGCCTTGACGGGCCACTGGCCGCAGACCAGCGACCCCCAGGCGAGGAACGGGCCCCAGGTCGGTGCGACCGTCGCGTTGTCCTTGGCGCGCTGCGCGTAGACCGCAGGGTCGGAGCTGTCGGGGTTGTCCAGGCAGCTGATGGCGTAGAACGCCTCGAGCAGGTTGCCGGCGTAGGCGCCGTTCTGGTTGCGCTGGGCGTACTGGTCGGCCAGCTTCATCAGCTCGGTGCCGTCGTTCTGGCGCACCACCGCCGACAGGGCGTCGGTGAGCTTGCCCCACGAGCCCTGGTCGTACATCGCCTCGGCGATCCCGGTCGCGGCCCAACCCTCGGTGAGCTGCTTGAGCGTGCCGTCCTGCATGGGCACCGGCTGCCGGTCGAGCCTGGTGAGCAGGTTGCGCATGCCGGACATCACCTCGTCCACCGAGTTCCCGAGCGGGCAGTCGCCGTTGTCGACACAGCTCGCGGCATACGCCCTGGTCGCTCGTTCGAACCCCTCGGCCTGGCCCTTGGACACCTCGGCGGACGTGAGGTCAGGGGGAAGCACCCCGTCGAGGACGAACCTGCCGACGAGCTTCGGGAAGAGTCCGGCGTAGGTGGCACCGAGGTAGGTGCCGTAGGACTTGCCGAGGTAGTTGAGCTTCTCGTCGCCGAGCGCCGAGCGCAGGATGTCCATGTCCTTGGCTGCGTCCACGGTCGACAGGTGGCTGAGCAGGGCACCGGTGCGCTGCTGGCAGCCCTGGGCGAACTGCTTGCCGGACGCCGCGAACGCCTGCTCCTCGGCACTGTCGTCCGGCGTCGGGTCCTGCCCGAGGAACGCGTCCATCTGCGCGTCCGGCAGGCAGTCGACCGGCTGCGAGCGCTGGACGCCCCGCGGGTCGAACCCCACGATGTCGAACCGCTCGCGGACCGGCTTCCCCACGATGAAGTCGGCAGCCCTCGCATAGTCGACGCCCGATCCGCCGGGACCGCCGGGGTTGACCACGAGCGAACCGATCCGGTCCCCAGGGCTGGTCGCCTTCATCCGCAGCACCGAGATCTGGATCTGGTCGCCGGCCGGCTTCGCGTAGTCGAGCGGCACCCTGAGCTTGGCGCACTCGCCGACCTGGCACTTCGCCCAGGCCAGGTGCTGCCCGTAGAAGGAGGCGAGGGCCTCCGAACCTGCCGGCGCCTTGGCGGCTGCGGTCGAGGACGTGGTCGGCGTGGCGTCGGAGCCGCTCCCCCCGAGGAGCGAGCACCCGGAGAGGCTGACCGCCATGACAGCGATCGCGGCCACCAGCAGCCGTGCGCGAGAAGTCATGGGCGGCACGGTATCCCGCCGTGCTGGGAGACGCGCCACGAGCAGGAGCCCGGTGCTCGCCCGAACGGAGGACGCGCGCCTGCCTCAGCGGGGGACGCGCAGCGTGATCGCCATCGCCTCGAGCGCCAGGAGCGGCGCCACGTTGAGGCCGATGCGCTCGCGGGCCGTGCCGATGGCATCCATCGCACCCAGCAGCTGCTCGGGGCTCATCGACCGGGCCAGGGCCTGCACCTCGCGGATGCTGTCCTGGTTGACCAGGCCGAGCCCAGCTCCACTGTGCACGACGAGGGCGTCGCGGTAGACCGACAGCAGGTCGACGAGCGAGCGGTCGAGGACGTCACGTGAGTGCCGGGTCGCCCGGGCCTTCTGCTCCTTCTCCAGGGACGAGATCTGGCTGCGGATGTGCGGCGGCTGGGTGCGGGCCGTCGGGTCGGCGCCGAGCATCTCCATCAGTCGCTGGCGCTCGGCCACGTCGCGCTCGGTCGCGGCCGCCGTCGACTCCTCGTCCGCGATGGACATGAGGTCGGCCGCAGCACCCACGGCGTCACCCACCCCGTGGATCCTGCCCGCGAGGGCGACCACGTCGCGGCGACGGATCCGGGCGCCCTCGTCGCGGGCCAACCGGCGGGCGAGGCCGACGTGGCTCTGGGCCGCTCGCGCGGCATACAGGGCCATCGGCATCTCGATGCCGTCGCGTCGGTGCAGGAGCTCGGCCACGGCCTCGACGGGAGGGGTGCGCAGGCGCACGTGGCGCGAGCGCGACCGGATGGTGATGACGACGTCCTCCAGCGACGGCGCGCACAGGATCCAGACGGTGCGGGCGACCGGCTCCTCGATCGCCTTGAGCAGGGCATCGGCGGCGCGCTCGGTGAGGCGGTCGGCATCTTCGATGATGATGACGCGCCACGGCCCGACCGACGGGCGCAGCGCCGACATGGCAGCCAGCTCGCGGGCCTGCTCGACCTTGATCGACAGCCCCTCCGTGGCGACGAGGTCGACATCGGCGTGGGTGCCGTCGACCGCGGTGCGGCACTCACGGCACTCGCCACACCCGTTCTGCGGGCACTCGAGGGCACCGGCGAACGCCCGGGCAGCGACCGAACGACCCGATCCGGGCGGCCCGGTCAGCAGCCAGGCATGCGTCATGGCCCCCGGCTCGGCGACCGCCCGCTGGAGCGTGGCCACCGCGGAGTCCTGACCGATGACGTCGCGCCAGACGCTCATGGGAGCACCCCGTCGGTGCGCAGGCGCCCGACCACGGCCGCGTGGATCTCGTCGGGCGCCCGGGTCCCGTCGACGACGAGGTAGCGCTGGGGGTTGCCCTGCGCCATGGCGAGGAAGTGCGCCCGGATCGCCTCGTGGAACGCGTCGGCCTCCGCCTCGAGGCGGTCGTGCACGTCGCCGCGACGCCGACGCCCCTCGGCGGCGGACACGTCGACCACCACGGTCAGGTCGGGGACGAGGCCGTCCACCGCCCACATGTTGAGGTCGTGGATCTCCTGGGCCCCCAGGTCGCGGCCCGCACCCTGGTAGGCGACGGAGGAGTCGGTGTAGCGGTCGGTGAGCACGACCTCACCCCGGGCGAGCGCCGGGCGGATCAGCTGGTCGACGTGGTGCGCCTTGTCTGCGGCGAAGAGCAGGGCCTCGGCCCGCGGGGCGACGTGGGCGCCGTGGAGCACCAGGTCACGGATCTGGCGGCCAAGGTCCGTGCCGCCCGGCTGCCGCGTGACCGTCACCGTGCGACCGGCAGCCTCGAGCGCCTCACGCAGGAGCGACACCTGGGTCGACTTGCCTGCGCCGTCGCCGCCCTCGAAGGCGATGAAGAGTCCGTCGGTCACGCGGTGAGCCTAGGCGGTCCGGCGGACAGTGGGTGACTCAGCAGGCACGGGCGCACCGAAGTTGACGTCGGTGCACCTGTGCCTGGTCTTCGAGGGCTAGCGCGTGACGAACAGTGGGATCGACTGGATCGTGCCGAGGGAGATCACGAACTTCTTGTCGACGGGGCTAGGTTCGCTGAAGGTCCACGCCGCCGTCCCGGCACTGAGGACGTACGTGGCGGTCGACGTTGAGCCGCCCGCGTTGTTGTTGGTCGCTGTCACCGTCACCGTCGCTGACGAAGCGGCGATGTTGCCGTAGAGGTCGTATGCCGTGATGGTCGCGTTGGCAGTGCCGTTGCCGACACCCGGGCCGAGCGCAATGGTGCAGGACGCCGCGGTGCAGGTGTTCGTCTTTCCGCCCGAGGGGGAGGTCCAGGTCAAGGTTGACACGGTGTTCGACGCCGCGACCACCGTCGGGTTCGATGCTGTCGCACTCGCGTTGGTGAAGGGTGAACCCGTGGTGGTCACGACAACTGTCTGCGATCCCGGACGGACTGCCGTCATGGAGAGGGTGGCGCTGCCGTTCATGAAGGACGCCGTAGTCGGAACCGTGGCTGGGGTCCCGTTCGGGCTGGACTGCAGCCCGGTGACCGAGACCGTCATCGTTCCGGTGTACCGCGGGTAGGTCTGAAGGGTCACGGTGAACGGGGTCCCCGCCGTCGCGGAGGCGGGCGCCGTGACGGTGAACGTGTTCTTCAGGGCGATCGTGACCGTCGCGCTCGTGGTCTGGTTGCCCGCGACGTCGGTGGCGAGGACCCGGAGACCGTAGTTCCCGTCGGGCAGTCCGGCGGTGGCCCACGCCGTGGACCAGCTGCCCCCGCTCGCGGTGGGCGCGCCGACCGGCGACCAGGTGCTCGCCCCGGGAGCCTGGTACTGCACCTGCAGCGCCGCGAGACCCGAACCCGTGTCGGACGCGGTTCCCCCGACGGAGAACGAGCCGCCGTTGACCGACGAGGCGACCGGGGACGTCACTGCTGCCGTGGGGAACGTGTTGTCGATCTGGACGACGAAGCTCTTGGGGGTCTCGGTGTTGCCGATCGCGTCCCGGGAGAAGTAGCGGACGGTCGCGCCGGCGCTGAGCGTGAAGGCCCCCGTGTAGCTGGTCGACGAGGTCGTCGGGGCGCTGCCGTCCGTGGTGTACCAGGTACCGGCCACCCCGCTCGCGTCCGTGGCGGTCAGGGTGACGACGACGTTGCCGGTGTTCCAGCCGGCACCGTTGGGGGCCGGGGACTGCGAAGCGGTCGTGACGGGCGCGGTGGTGTCGGCGCTCGGGACGGCCACGGAGGTGGTCGCAGCCGTCGGGGACTCCCAGCTGGTCCCGGACAGGACTGCATACACGGCATAGGTGTTGGTCTGTCCGGACACCGGGGCGGTGTCGGTGCACGTGCCGTTGGCACCGCTGACGGTGCACACGGTGGCGACCGTGGCCGGCGCGGTCCGGGCCACGCGGTAGCCGGTCGGGGTCGGTCCACCGGTCGGGGCCGACACGGTGAACGTGACCGTCGACGCGGTCACGCCGGAGGTGGCGACACCCGGGGTTCCGAGCGTGGCGGCGCGTCCTGCGGCGGTGGCCGCCCAGGAGGAGACCGAGAAGTAGGCCCAGGCCGGGACGGCGAGGCCGAGCAGCATGAGGGCGGCGACGAGCCCGCCGAGTCCGGTCCGGCGGGACGTGCGGCTCATCCGGTGTCCTGTCATGACGTCTGTCCGGTGAGGACGACGGGCACGGTGAAGGTGGCGCCCTGGCAGCCCGAGGCCATGGTGGTGCCGAAGGTCATGGCGCCCGGGACGGTGATGGAGACGTTGGAGGCGTTGGCAGCCAGCGTGATCGACCGCCCGGTCGCCGACACTGCGACGGGCGGCGCGGTGCACGTGCCCGAGGCGCCGTTGACCAGCACCGACCGCGACCCGTCGAGGCTGACTGCGGTGATGCGGACCGGCACCGGGTTGGGGTTGGAGACCACGAGGTTCAGGTCCACGGCCGGGCCGCCGGGGTAGGCGCCAGAGATCGGCGCCGCCACTGAGTTGGTGGTCAGGGCCACCACGATGCCGGTCGTGGCCGTCCCCGAACCGGTCCCCGTCGAGGACCAGACGGCGAAGGCAGCGCCGCCGACGGTCGCGCTGAGCGCGAGGGTCGTGGCGACCGCGACCAGCGCCCGGGCCGCGCGCCGGCCGGCGTCAGCGCGCCGGCGAGGGTGCCGGGGGCCGGGAGCGGGAGGCATGTGGTGCGCGATCATTGGTTCGTCGCCGATCCCGTGTAGGCGAGCTGGATCGTCACGTTGCGGCAGGCGTCCTGGCTGCGGGCGGTGTTCACGAAGGTGACGGTCGGCAGCGCCGACGTCGGCACCCCGAGGCTCGTGAGCTTGGTGGTCGGCGAGTTCGCCGGCACGGTGAGCGGGTAGGAGCCTGCATACTGCCGGACCGCGAAATCGGCTGCGCTGCAACCGCTCACGACTGTCGTGCCGCGCACGACCGAGCTGATGGTCACCCCGAGGTTGGTGATCTTGATCGGCTGGTTGTTGGGGTTCAGAACACTCAGGTCCACAGGTCGAGCCGGCGCACCCGGGTAGAGCGATCCGACGACGGTGCCCGCGAGGGAGAACGGCTTGGAGCTCAGCTTGGAGTCGATGACGAGCGTGGCCGTCGAGCTCGACGAGCCCACTCCGGACCCGGACGCCGACACCCCCAGGGTGGTGCTGCCGTCGGGCGTGCTCGCCGAGGTCGACACCTGGAGGGTCGCAGTCCCGGAGGACATCCCCGCGGGGATGCTGGTCGGCGACAGCGCGACCTGGACACCCTTGGGCAGCGTGCCGGTCGGAGTGAGGGTGATGGCCCCCGTGTAGCCGTTGACCCGGGTGACGTCCACGGCATACGTGGCGGTGGACCCGGGGGCGAGGCTGATGGAGGCCGGGGTGATCGACACCGCGATCGCGGGCGGCGGGGTGGACACGACGACCGTGAGGTCGAGGGTCCTCTTGGTGGAGGCGTTGGTGCCGGTGACCGTGAAGCCGTCGCTGCCCAGCGGCGTGGAGCCCGACGTCGTGACGACGAGGGTCGAGCCCACGGCGTTCGCGGTCGTGACGTTCACGGTGGCGGGCGTGAACGTGGCGGTCGAGCCGGTGGGCAGCCCGCTCGCCGTCAGGGCCACGTCGCCGGTGAACCCGGAGGCCGGCGTGATGGCGAGCGCGAACGTCGCTGACTGCCCCCGCTGCACCGAGACGCTCAGCGGCTGGGAGGTGACCGTGTAGTCCTTGACCTTGGCGGCCACGTTCGTGGCGCGCCCGAGGCCGTTGCCCAGCCTGTGCGCCCCGTCGTTCCCCGTACCCGGCAGCCGGCCGACCAGCATGAGCGCGACCAGAGCACCCAGAGCCAGCAGGGCGGTCGCCCTGGTGATGACTCGAGTGCTCATGGTGTGCTCCGTTGCGGGTCGGCCGGCTCACCGGCGAGGGTTCAGACGAGGGTCAGGCGGGAGCCAGGCTCAGTTGGCGGTGTAGTGCAGCGTGACGACAGCGCCCTTGCACAGGTCCTGGTTAGTGGGCTTGTCGACGAACTGAATCGTGTTGATGGAGGTGTCCTGGGCGGTCTTGGCCAGGTCCTGCGCGGTCCAGGTAAGGGCCACAGGCAGGGCCGCGCTGGCCGAGCCGTTGATCGAGAAGTTCGAGCCGTCGCAGTCGGGGCCCTTGTCCGTGGTGACCGATGCCTTGAGGCCAGTGACGTACGAGCTCTGGTCCGCAGTGTTCTTTACGGTCACCGTGAAGTTCTGGGCGGCCTGGCCGGGGAACAGCGCGTTGGCGACGTCACCGGTGATGAGCAGCTGATCGGCGACACCTGCCGTGGTGGAGCCGGCGCCGGTGCCGGTGCCCGAGGTGCTCCAGTAGGCGAAGGCCGCGGAGCCGGAGCCGATGAGAACCAAGGCGGTGGCGCTGGCGGCGATCTTCTGACGACGATTGAGGTGAGCCATGGTGTGTGTCCTTGTCTGACGTGTGCCGATGTGAGTTGGCGATCCGATCGCGGCGAGAGCTCGTCGGACCGATCGCGGCTCAGGATCCGGTCAGACGGATCGCCGCAACGAGGACATGGCGCGCACCCCAGCCGTTCGACGACGAAAGATCATCTGCGACGTAGAAACCGTCACCCTTGTGCAGTACACCGGATGACGGACACGCCTCTCACCTGCGGTGATGAAGGTGTCCTCGGCCGGCGGGTGGTCGCCGACGACGAACTCCCGCCGGATGCCGACGGGTGGGGCGCACTGCGTGCGTTCAGTGGTGCACGGACACCAGCAGGCAGGTCCCGGCGACGGCCGAGGCGAGCAGGACGGCCGCCGGGGCCAGCGTCATCCGCAGCACCTCACCCGTGCGCCGAGCCGCGCCGACCGCGCTGAGCCCGAGCAGGATCACCACCGGTGCGAGGGAGTTGCCGATGTTGCCGCCCGCCAGCTGACCGGCGAGGAGGTCGGCGGGCGGGTCGCCGATGAGGTGCGCGACATCCGCCTGCAGGGAGGAGAAGAGCGCGTTGGAGCTCGTGGTCGACCCGGTGATGAACGAACCGAGTGCGCCGACGACCGGGGCGATGGCCGGGTACGCGCTCCCGGTGGCCACCGCCGCCCCCTGGGCGACCGTGCGCACCATCCCGCTGTCGACGAGGACGCCGGCCACCGAGGCAAGAAGGACCACCGAGGGCGATGACTTCCAGGCCTGCTTGAGGGCCCCACGCCACACCGGCCCCCAGGCGCCGCGCGTCCAGATCCCGCGGGAGGCCCAGATGGCGACGCTGCCCGCACAGGCGATGAGCAGGAACGTGCCGGGGTGGCCGACGACGGCGATGGGGTTGTAGACGGCCACTGCGTCGTTGACGGTCCCTTGGTGGGTGCTCGTCCGGGGGAACGACGGCCCTATGAGCAGGTGTCCCTTGGCCCACGACCTCAGTGCTGGGGGCAGGAAGACTGCCAGCGCCACGATCCCCAGGAGGGCGTATGGCACCGCGGCGGCTCGGGCGCGCACGCGGGTGTCCTCCGCGGTCCCCCCAGCCGTCGCATCGGCCGTCACCCCAGCCGTGGCCTCACCCACGGAATGGGCGGCTTGCGCCGCCGCCTCGCGCCTGGAGAACCGTCGCAGCACGAACACCACGGCGACGCCAGACGCCCCGGCGCACAGGGCGCCGATCCCCGGTTCGAGGCGGGCGGCCCCGGCCTGGACCAGCGCCATGACCGGGCCGGCGGTGGCGAGCAGGCGCCAGCCGTCACGCAGGCCGGCGAGGCCACCGTCCATCAGCGCCACCAGCACCCCGGAGAGCACGCAGTTGACCCCGAGCAGCACGGCCGCCGAGGCGGCATACGCAGCGCGCCCCGGGGTGTCGAGGTGGGCGGTGAGCGCCCCCATGTAGAACGACGAACCCATCGAGCCGAAGCCGACCGCCCAGTGGTAGCCGATCAGTGGGAGGGCGACGGCGCGGGCCTTTCCGATGCCCAGCGCGACGAGCAGCGGGGCGGCGACCGCGATGGGCGTGCCGAACCCCGACACCCCCTGGATGAACGATGGCAGCACCCACGCGAGGAGCAGCACGTTCTCGGTGCGGCGCGGGAGCATCGTCGACAGGGCCCGGCCCAGGGCCGTCATCCCGACGTGGCTGGCCAGGTGGTGCATGAGCAACGCGGGCCAGATCACGTAGAGGATCCACAGTCCGACCCACGCCCCCTTGCCGAGCCCCACGGCCACGGTGAGCCCACCGGCGCCGAACGACAGCGTGGCGACGAGGACGCTGTAGGCGACCGTGACCGAGGCGTTGATGATCGTCGTGAACCGCCCCCACAGGACGAGCGCCAGCAGCAGCACGACCGGACTCACCGCGAGCGCCCATGTCAGCGGAGGGACTGCGGTCAGGGACTCGGGCTGGGCTACGAGGGTCAGCGCGGGCAGTGGCATAGATTGTCTTTCGTATACGGTCGAGGTGGACATCGCGGCCGCCGACGAACGACGGGAGTGCGCGATGGTCACCGGGATGGGACACACCATCGGCAGCCAGCACCTGGCCCTGCGCGAGCAGGTGCTCGCCGAGCTGCGCCGCCGGATCGTGGACGGCGACTACCCGCCGGGGCAGCGGCTGACGGAGGAACGCCTCGCGGCGGACTTCGGGGTGTCGCGCAACCCGGTGCGGGAGGCGCTGCGGGTCGTGGAGGCCGACGGGCTGGTCACGATGGTGCCGCGCAAGGGCGCCGTGGTCGCGACCCCGGACGCCTCGACGGTGGCCGACCTCTTCGCGGTGCGGTCGAGCCTGGAGACGGTGGCTGCCCGGATGGCGGCCGAGCGAGCCACGGCGCAGGACGTCGCTGCCCTGCGGTCACTGCTCGACGACGCCCGGGTCGCGACCGAGCAGGACGACCTGTCCCGGGTGGCCCAGCTCAACACCGACCTGCACCTGCGCGTCATCGAGATCAGCGGCAACAGGTGGCTGTCCTCGATCTCGGCCGCGTTGTACCTGCACGTGCACTGGATCTTCCGCATCGGTGCGGCGCACCGCGCTCCGCACTCGTGGCGGGAGCACATCCGACTCGTCGACGCGATCGCGGCCGGCGATCCCGACGAGGCCGAGGCGGCAGCGCACGCCCACGTCGCGGCGGCCGCCCGGGCTGCGCTGGACAACGTCGACGACGACTGACCGCCGGGCTTGCGCGGTTCAGCGGCCCACGGCATAGCCCTGCATCCCTCGCGGGTTGGCCCCGGCACGCAGCACCCCGGTGTCGGCGTCGCGGGTCACCGCACACAACCGGCCCAGGCTCCAGGGGTCGGACACGCGCACCGTGTGGCCGCGCGACTCCAGCCCCGTGAGGACGTCGGCACCCAGACGGTCCTCGGCGACGATCACGCCGGGCTCGCTCTGGCGCGGGTAGAAGGAACCGGGGAAGCTCGTGGTGTGCCACGACGGTGCGTCGATGGCCTCCTGGAGCCCCTTGCCGCCGACGAGGTGGCGCAGCAGGAAGATGAGCTGCCACTGGTCCTGCTGGTCACCCCCGGGTGAGCCGCAGGCCATGTAGGGCAAGCCATCTCGCAACACCAAGGTGGGAGTGAGGGTGGTGCGCGGACGACGCCCGGGAGCGAGCGAGGAGGCGAGTCCCTCCTCCAGCCAGAACATCTGCATCCTGCTGCCGAGGCAGAAGCCGAGCTCCGGGATCGTGGGTGAGCTCTGCAGCCAGCCGCCACTCGGGGTGGCCGAGACCATGTTGCCCCATCGGTCGACGACGTCGACGTGACAGGTGTCGCCGCGCGTCACCCCCGAGGGCGCGACGGTGGGCTCCCCCGTGGTCGCGTCACCGGATGCCTGCGGGGCGCCCATCCCCCGGACGTATGCCGCGACGGCGGGCTCGCGCCCGTCCGGGCTCCCCGGGCGCAGGTCGAGCGACGCGGTCTCACCGACGAGCGAGGCGCGCTGGGCTGCATACCCTTCCGACAGAAGGGTTTCCAGCGGGACGTCACCGTCGCCGTACCAGGCCTCACGGTCGGCGAAGGCGAGCTTGAGGGACTCGGCTGCAGCATGGATGCCGGCAGCCGTCGAGGGGTCGAGCAGCGCGGGGTCACCGAGGGCGTCGAGGGTTTGCAGGGTCTGCAGGAGCGCCGGGCCCTGCCCCCAGGCTCGGGTCTTGGCGACGGTGTGGCCGTGCCAGTCGATCGTGGCCGGCGCCTCCCAGGTCGCGCTGAACGCCGCCAGGTCCGCGCCGGTGATGAGGCCGCCGTGCGCCTCACCGCTGGAGTCCCGGTACGCCTTGCGGGAGAAGGCATCCACCGCCTCGGCGACGAAGCCCTCGCTCCACGCCTTGCGGGCGCCGTCGATCTGCGCCTCTCGGGTAGAGCCCGCGGCCCGACCCTGGGCGACGAGGCGCTCGAGCGTGTCGGCGTAGGTGGGGTTCGTGAAGAGGGCACCGGGGGCAGGCGCCTTCCCGTCCTCGAGCCAGAGCTCCGCGGAGGTGTGCCAGTCGTCCTCGAAGAGGTCTCGTACCGTCTCGATCGTCGAGCTCACCCGACCGAGCAGCGGGTGGCCGTGGCGCGCGTAGCCGATGGCAGGAGCGAGGACGTCCTCGAGGGAGCGGGTCCCGTGGTCGCGCAGCATGAGCAGCCAGGCGTCGACGGCCCCGGGGACCGCTGCAGCCAGCGGTCCCGAGCCGGGCACCAGGTCCAGACCCTCCGAGCGGTAGTGCTCGATGGTCGCGCCCGCCGGCGCGGGCCCCTGTCCGCACAGCACGCGGGGCGCCGGGTCCTGCGCCGTCGCGATGATGGCGGGCATGTCACCACCGGGGCCGTTGAGGTGCGGCTCGACGACGTGCAGGACGAAGCCGGCACTGACGGCGGCGTCGAACGCGTTGCCCCCGAGCTCGAGCTCGCGCATGGCTGCCTGAGACGCGATCCAGTGCGTCGAGGAGACCATGCCGAAGGTGCCTTCGAGCGTCGGCCGGGTGGTGAAGGTCATGCGGGACGTCCTGTCGTCGTGACGGATTCAGCAGTGGCCTGGTCGGTGGTGCGGATGTCGGGCCCGGTGCCATCGTCCTCGACGAGGTGGCACGCCACCGTGCTGCCCCCCACCTGCCGCAGGGCCGGCACCTCCTCGGCGCAGCGCGCGACTGCGACCGGGCAGCGGGTGTGGAAACGGCATCCCGAGGGCGGGTCCATCGCCGAGGGGAGGTCGTCACCGAGCAGGACCGGGGTGCGCGCCCGCTGCCTGGCCGGGTCCGCCACCGGAGCCGCGGCGAGGAGCGCCTGCGTGTAGGGGTGACGGGGCCGGGCGAAGATCTCCTCACGGGTGCCCTGCTCGACCAGCTGTCCGAGGTACATCACCGCGATGTCGTCCGCGAGGTACTCCACCGCCGACAGGTCGTGCGTGATGAACAGGCAGGCGAAGCCGATGTCGCGCTGCAGGTCGGCCAGGAGGTTGAGCACCGAGGCCTGCACCGACACGTCCAGGGCGCTGGTCGGCTCGTCGGCGACGAGCAGGGTCGGCTCCGACATGAGGGCGCGGGCGATGCTCACCCTCTGGCGCTGACCGCCGGAGAGCTCGTGCGGGTAGCGCTTGGCCACCTCGGGGCGCAGTCCCACCCGGCGCAGGCCGTCCGTCACGCGCTCTGACCGCTCGTGCCGGGAGAGCCGCTTGGCCTGCAGCCGAAGGGGTTCCGCGACGACGTCGCCGACCAGCATCCGTGGGTCGAGCGACCCAGCAGGGTCCTGGAAGACGATCGACACGTCACGTCGGTGGGCGCGCATCTGGGAGCGCGACAGGTGGGTCACGTCGGCACCAGCCAGGCGGACCGCTCCCCCGGTCGGCTCCACGAGCCGCACGATGCAGCGACCGACGGTGGACTTTCCCGAGCCGCTCTCACCGACCAGGGCGGTGACCTGCCCCCGCCGGATCTGCATGGTGACGCCGTCGACGGCACGAACCGGGCCGTAGTGCATGGCGAGGTCCTCGAGCTCGAGGACCACCGGCTGCCCCTCGACGGCGCCGGGCACATCGGACTGCGGGGCGTGGGTCGGGACGGTGCTCATGCGCGGTCCTCCGCGGTCGGGCGGGGGGCATCCCCGCGAGGGTGCCAGCAGGCCACCACGTGTTCGCGGCCGTCCCGCTCCGTCGTGACGCGGGCGGCCTCCAAGGCTGGGGCCGACGTCTGGCACCGGTCGGTGGCGGCTGCGCAACGGTCGGCGAACGTGCAGGCGTCGGGCTGCTCCGACAGCACCGGCACCAGGCCGGGGATCTCCTGCAACCGGTGGGTGCCGGCGTGACGACCGGGTGTGGGCGACGCGGACAGCAGGCCCGAGGTGTAGTGGTGCTGCGGCCTAACGAAGAGCTCGTCCACGCCCGCGCGCTCCACGACGCGTCCGGCGTACATGACGACCACCCGGTCGGCCACGTCGGCGATCACCCCGAGGTCGTGGGTGATGACCAGGATGCTGGTACCGAACCGGTCGCGCAGCCCCCGCAGCACGTCGAGGATGCCGGCCTGGACCGTGACGTCGAGGGCGGTGGTGGGCTCGTCGGCGACGAGCACCTTGGGCTGGCAGGCGACGGCCATCGCGATCATCACGCGCTGGCGCATGCCTCCCGAGAGCTGGTGGGGGTAGTGCTTGACCCGCTCCCGGGGCGACGGGATGCCCACGATCCCGAGCAGCTCGACGGCCCGCTCGAGGGCGTCGGTGCGCGAGAGCTTCTCGTGGACCTGGAGGACCTCGGTGATCTGGCGCCCGACCGTGAGGACCGGGTTCAGCGATGACATCGGCTCCTGGAAGATGTAGGCGATGTCGCGGCCCCGTGCGGCGCGCAGGACGCCCGGCTTCGCGCCCACGAGCTCGGTGCCGAGCAGGCGGACCGAGCCGTCGATCTTCGCACTGCGCGGCAGCAGCCCGGCGAGACTCATGGCCGTGACGGACTTGCCGCAGCCGGACTCGCCCACGATGCCGACGATCTCGCCGGGGGCAAGGGTGAGGTCGACCCCGTCGACGGCCGAGACGGTGCCGGACTCGGTGGCGAACCTGACCCCGAGGCCGGACACCTCCAGGACGGGCGCGGTAAGGGTGTCGGGGGACGCGGTGGTGGCGGTGGCGGTCATCGTCGGCTCGCCTTCGGGTCGAGGGCGTCGCGCAGGCTGTCGCCGAACACGTTGAACGCCAGGGCAAGCAGCATGATCGCGACCCCGGGGAGGACGGCGGCCCACGGCGCGCGGGCGGCGAACTGCTGCGCGTTGGCGAGCATCGTCCCCAGGCTCGGCGAGGGCGGTTGGATGCCGAGCCCGAGGAAGGACAGCACCGCCTCGCCCAGGATCGCCGCCGGGATGGCCACGGTCGCCTGGACGAGGACCACCGACGTGGCGTTGGGCAGGATGTGGCGGCGCAGCACCCAGAGGTCGCTCGCACCGTCGACGACGGCCGCGGCGACGAAGTCGAGTCCCTTGAGCCGCAACGCATCCGAGCGCACGACCCGGATGACGCCCGGGATCTGCGCGATGCCGATGGCCACCGCTGCGTTGCCGAGGCTGGCTCCGCGGATGGCGGCGAAGCCGACCGCGAGGATGAGGAACGGGAACGCCAGCAGCAGGTCGGTCAGCCGTGAGATGACCGTGTCGGCCGCTCGGAAGTACCCGGCGGCGAGGCCGAGCGGCACCCCGATGACCAGGGCGGTGAAGACGGCAAGCGCCGCCACCTGCAGGGAGGCCCGGCTTCCCAGGATGATCCGGGACAGCACGTCGCGCCCGAGGTCGTCGGTCCCCAGCAGGTGACCCGGGGTGCCCGGGGGCGCAAGGGTGTTGGCGAAGTCGGTCTGCTCCGGTGCGTATGGCGCGATCCACGGTGCGAGGACCGCCACCACGACCGCGACGGCCAGCACGACGAAGCTCACGATGGCGAGCGGGTTGCGGCGCAGGCGACGAAGGACTCGAGAACCCTGGGACGCCTCACCACCCGTCGTCGGCGCGGGGTCCGGAGTGGCAGGTGACGCAGCCGGTGGCAACGCGGTGTCGACGCTCATGAGGCCTCTCCCGTGACGCGGACCCGCGGGTCGATGACCGAGTACAACAGGTCGACCGCGAAGTTGATGACGATGTAGGCGGTCGCCGTCACGAGCACGACGGCCTGGATGACGGGGTAGTCACGCTGGAACACGGCGTCGATGGTCATCTTCCCGAAGCCGGGCAGCCCGAAGATCTGCTCGGTGACGACCGCCCCGGAGATCAGTCCCCCGAGCTGGAGGCCGACGATGGTCACGACGACGATCAGGCTGTTGCGCAACGCGTGCCGGCGCACGACGACGCTGGGACGTAGGCCCTTGGCCTCCGCCGTGCGGACGTAGTCGGTCGCGAGGGAGTCGAGCATCGACGACCGCGTCTGCCGCATGATGACGGCCGACAGCCCGGTGCCGAGGATCAGGGCCGGGAGGATGATGTGGTGCAGGTTGTCCACCGGGTCCTCGCCCAGCGGCACGAACCCCGAGGCCGGGAACAGCCCGGTCGCCACCGACAGGTAGAGGATGGCGACGAGCCCGAGCCAGAAGTGCGGCACCGACAGGCCCAGCAGGGCGAACGCGTTGGCCGCCCACTCGGCCGGGCCACCGCGCCGTACCGCAGCCACCACACCGGCACCCACACCGAGGACGACGGCGATCGCGATCGCGAGCAGGGACAGCTCGAGGGTCACCGGCAGCGCGGTCCGCAGCATGTCGTTGACGCTCTGACCCGTGCGGACCGAGGTCCCGAGGTCACCCTGTGCGGCGTTGCTGACGAAGTGCCAGAACTGCAGGGGCAGCGGCTGGTCGAGGCCGTACTGCTGCCGGATCGCGGCCAGGGCCTCCGGGGTCCGGTCCTCGCCCGCGAGGGCGAGGGCCGGGTCCCCCGGAAGGGCGCGGACACCGAGGAAGACGACCACCGTGGCCAGCACCAGGGTGACCAGGGACTGCCAGGCCCGGTTGAACAGGTAGCTGCGCACGGCGGCTACTTGGCCATCCCGGCGAACCCGAGGCGGACCACGCCGTCCGGGAAGACCTGGACGCCCTTGACCGACGTGGACACGCCCGTGAGGTTGCGCTGGCGGTAGAGGTAGATCAGCGGGTCGTCCTGGTGCAGCTTGTCGACGACCTGGCCGTAGAGGGCCTTGCGCGCCGCGACGTCGTTCGACTCACGAGCCTGGTCCAGCAGCCCGTCGACGGTCTTGTCGCTGTAGCCGGCGACGTTCTGGCTGCCACCGGTGCCGACGAAGTTGGTGATGTTGGCGTCGGGGTCGATGCGCCCCGACCAGCCGAGCTGGAGGAGGGCGAAGTCGCCACGGTCCTGCTGGTCGAGCAGCGACGCATACTCCACCGGCTTGATCTGCAGGTCGAAGCCGCCTTCCTTGACCATCGACTGCAGCGCCTGGGCCAGGCGCAGGCTGTCGGGGTTGTTGGAGGTGATCATCGCGATCTTGAGGGGCGTGGTGACGCCGGCCTCCTTGAGCAGCGCCTTGGCCTTGGTGGGGTCGTGCGGGGTGCACTTCTGCACCGCCTCGGTGGAGAACTCGCTCTTCGGGGAGATCGGCGAGCAGGCCACGGTGTTGAGGTCGTTGAAGATCACCTTGACCAGGCCGGCCCGGTCGATGGCGAGCTCGAACGCCTGCCGGATGCGCGGGTCCTTCGCCTCCGGAGCCTGGACCTGCTTGAGGGGGTTGCCGATCCCGTCGGAGTTGGCGATGTTGAACGTCACGCCCTGGTAGCCCAGCGACTGCGACTGGAGCACCTGCAGGTCCTTCTCCTTCTGCAGCGCCGGGACGTCCTGGGCCGACAGGGAGTCGGCGATCTGGACGTCGCCGGAGCGCAGGTTGGCCGCACGGATGCTCGCGTCGGTGATGATCCGGTAGGTCACCTTGTCGAAGTGCACCTTGGCGGCGTCGTAGAACTTGGGGTCCTTGACGAGCTCGATGGAGTTCTGCGGGACGCGCTTGGAGAACTTGAAGGGCCCGACGCACACCGGCGCGGTCGCGAACTTGGCGCCCAGCGCCTTGGCGGCCTTGGGGCTGACGATCATCCCGGCGCGGTCGGTCAGCGCGGCGGTGAGCGGCGCGAACGGCTTGGACAGGCTCACGACGACGGTCTTGGAGTCCTTGGCCGTGACGTCGGTGATCGGCCCGAGCTCGCTCTTGCGCCCCGAGCCCTCGAGGGTGAGGTCGCGGTCGATGGTGGCCTTCACCGCCTCGGCGTTGAACGGCGTCCCGTCGGCGAACTGGATGTCGTCGCGCACGGGGATGGTCACGGTCTTGCCGTCGGCGCTGGTCTTCGGCAGTGCGGTCGCCAGCTGTGGCACGACCTTCGCGTCCTGGTCGACGTCGTAGAGCTTCTGGCACATGGCGTGGAAGACGTAGCGGGAGTACAGGCTGCGGGAAAGGGCGGGGTCGAGCTGGTCGGGCTCGGCGGACAACGCCATGACGAGGTCGCCACCGTCCTTGACCTGGCCGGCAGCGGCCGGCTCCCCGAAGGAGTCCGCCCCCGTGGCGGCGGAGCTGGCGGTCGAGCCGGAGCCGGAGGTGGGCTGGACGGCGCTGCAGCCTGCGGCCCCCAGGGACAGGGCGACGACGAGGGCGACGTGCCGACCCCCGACTCGCGGACGTGAACGGTGTTCGGGGATGAGGCGCAGGACGGTTCGGATGGTCATGAACGCTCCCAAGGGACGTGGGCGGATCGCAGGATCGTATCCTGTATACAGTCCACTGCACAGGGACAAGTCCCGACTTTTTCCACCATCCGGACAGACTGGGACACCCGCCCCCATCTGGGACGGTATGGCGCGGGCCGGCTCAGAGAGCGGCGTCGGGCAGGTGGTCGCGGGCCCAGAGCGCCGCACTGGTGCGGTCGACCACGCCGATCTGCCGGAACACCCGGCCGAGGTGCGCCTTGACCGTGCGCTCGCTGATGCCCAGCGCCCGGCCGATCTGCTTGTTGGCCAGGCCCTGCGCCACCAGCCGGAGCACCTCCCGCTCCCGGGGACTCAGCCCGTCCCCGGACTGCGTCCCCGGTGTCGGCAGCAGCACCCGCGCCACCCGCGGGTCCAGGGGCGCGTGTCCCGCGGCGGCCGCCCGCACGGCCGCGAGCAGCTCGGCGGGTTCGCCGTCCTTGAGCTGGTAGCCCACAGCGCCCGAGCGCAGCGCGGCGTTGACCCGGTCCTTGTCGGAGAAGGACGTCAGCACCACCACCTTGGCGTCGGGCGCGACGGCCAGCACCTCACGGGTGGCTTCCGCGCCGTCCATCACCGGCATCGACAGGTCCATGAGCACGACGTCGGGCTGGTGGTCACGGGCCTGGCCGACCGCGACGCGACCGTCCTGGGCCTGACCCACGACCGCGATGTCACCGCTGGCCTCGAGCAGAGCGGTCAGGCCGCTGCGCACCATGGCGTGGTCGTCGACGACGAGGACGCGGATCACGAGGCACCACCAAGGAGGAGGGACAGTCGCCAGTGCGTGCCGGCGCCGGGCGCCGAGGCCACCTGCAGGGTGGCGCCGGCGTCGCTGGCCAGGTCGGCCAGGACCCGCAGGCCGAAGTGGCCGTCGGCCGGCTGGCTCAACAGCACGGTGTCGAAGCCGGGGCCGTCGTCGAGGACGTCCAGGACGACCTCGCTCGGGGCACCGTCCTCGCGGGCGAGGCGGACGCTGACGGTGCACGGTGCGGCGTGCTTCGCCGCGTTGCGCAGGCACTCCTGGGCCACCCCGTGGACGAGTCGCTGCTCGCTCTCGCTGAGCCCCAGCTCCGCCTCGTCCTCGGTGTCGAGGTGGACGGTCAGACCGCGGCTGGTGGCGGACTCCGCGAGGTCGGCGAGCGCCGTACCCAGTCCCGCCCCGGCGAGGGTGGGCGGGTAGATGTCGACGAGGAGCGAGCGCAGCACCCGGATGTTGCCGCGGACCGAACCGGCGAGACCGTCCAGCTCGGCCGCCGTGCGCTCGTCCCCGGCGAGCTGCGCCCGGGCAGCCGCGCCCGCCGCGACGAAGGAGGAGGCGACCAGGTCCTGCACCGGACCGTCGTGGAGCGTGCCGGCGATCCGGCGCCGCTCGGCGTCGGAGGCGTCGAGGGTGCGTTCGAGCATGCGCTCGCGCTGCCGCTGGGCCTGGGAGAGGCGCCGCAGCAGCCGCCACAGGATCGGCGCCATGAGGATGACGAGCAGCAGCAGGCTGCTCAGCGTCACTCCCGAGAACCCGCGCCACAGCTGGGACGAGCGCTGCTGCACGGGCTCGTACGGCGAGTACGTCTCGAACAGCAGCTGGCGGCCGTCCGGCACCCACACCGGGCGGTAGACCTCGAGCGCGCGGCCCACCCTCTCGAACTGGTTCTCGGACTCGGTGAGGTTGGAGACCTCGGCCTTGGTCTGGGGGTCGGACAGGGCTGTGCGCTGGTCCTGGCTCAGGGCGAAGGTGCGGCCGACCAGCTGTGGCTCGTCGGCGTAGACGACCCGGCCATCGGGAGCCCACAGCTTCACCCGGATGATCGCCGACCCGAGGACGCGGTCACGCACCAGCCGGTCGAAGTCGGCGAGCGCCGTCGCGTCCCCGTCGACCAGGGCGCCCGTCAGCGCCGGGGCGATGACGGCGTCGGCCAGGACGTCGGCGGTGTTGGCGGCGTCGTTGACGGCCTCACGCTCAGCAAGGCGTTGCGACGCGATGGAACCCAGCACACCGACGACAGCGAGGACCGCGACGAGGCCGGCGACCATCTGCAGCAGCACCCGGCGCGGCCGGACCGGCGGGTCGGACTCGGCCGGCACCCGGGCCCGCGACACGGTCACCCACGGGACGGTGGGGAGCTCGTCGGCAGCCGCCTCGGGGACCAAGGAGGTCGTCGAGACGGCTGCGTCGGACGGGGTAGTGCTCACTCAGTCGTCGCTTCCGTGTCCACCGTGGTCGTCGGCGCCCTTGTCGTCCGAGCTCTTGTCGTCCGAGCTCTTGTGGTCGGAGCCACCATGGCCCCCCGAGCTGGAACCGGAGTCGTCAGAGCCGCCGTGGCGACCCGAACCGGAGCGGGAGCCGGAGTCGTCCGAACCCGAACGCCCGGACGTCGTCTGGCCCTGGTCGTCGCCCGGCTCGGTGCGCTGGTCGCCTGGGGTGTCGCCGCCGTGGTCGTCGACCGTGGTCGAGGTGCCGGTCGGCGTATGCGTCGAGGTGGCAGAGGAGTGGCCCCGGTCGTCACCGGTCTCGGTGCGCTGGTCGCGCGGGGTGTCGCCGCCGTGGTCGTCACCGGTCTCGGTCGTCTGGCTGGAGGTGGGCAGCGTGGCTGACCCGGTCGCGACCTGGGCACTGGCCGGGACCTTGACGGGGACGGCCTCGGAGAAGGAGGCGTTGCCCCACAGTCCCGCTCCGGCGGGGAGGAGGGCCACGACGAGGGCTGCGAGGGTGATGGTGGTGCGCTTCATGACAGATCCTTCCGGGATCAGTGTGTCGTGCGAGGAGTGGTTCGGGGAGCCTTATCCGCGGAAGACGACGACCGCGGTGCAGGTCTCACCGGTCGAGGTCGTGCGGGCCGTGGCCGTGATCCGGTCCGTGCCGGCGCGGTTGGCCACGCGGCGCTCGAGGGAGAACGACCCGCTGGGAGCGACCGTCCGACGGGTGCCTGACCACTGCTGGACGCCGTTGTCGGCGAGACGGACCGACCAGGTCTGGCCCACCTTGTTGGAGTCGACCTCGAGCTCGGTCTGGATCCAGCCGTCGTCCGCCTTGGCCTTGAGCTTCCAGACGCTGCCCTTGGAGCAGTGGCCGCTGGCCCGGACGTCGAGTCCCTTGGCACTGGCTGGCTGGGCGCCGACGGTGGCGACCAGCGCGACACCGAGGACGATTGCTGCGCTCTTGGTGGAGGTGTTCATCGCACGTGTCCTTTCGTTGGGGGCCACCACCGGTGACCGTGGGTCCACTGTGCGGAATGGGCGAGTTCACGCGGTATTGGGCGATGGTCGTAGTACCTCCCGCCCTCACCCCACCGGCCCGGACGCCAAGGAGCCGGCACCCCCACAGGGGTGCCGGCTCCATACCTCTCGCGATCCGCGCCGAGGGCGGCGTCAGGGCTGCTGCGCCTGCGACTCCTGCCGGTCGGCGTTGGCGTAGATGGCGTCGCGCACGTAGAAGGCCATGCCCGCGCGGATCTCGTCGTAGGTCGCGGTGAACCGCGGGTCGCTGGTGTACATGTCGCCGAGGTTGCGGTGGAACTGTGGCGAGCACGCATAGAACCGGCTGTCGATGTGCAGTCGGTGCGCCTCGGCCGCGTCCATCGCCGCCTCGCTCGTCGGGGGCTCCCCCGCGTCCATGGCGTCGGTGAACCCCCGGTGCAGCGCGTCGCTCTCCTCCTTGACCTGCGCCCAGTCCGCCTTGGTGTAGCCCTTCGTGCGCTGCTGGGACTGCTGCCAGGCCTCGGTGTCGCCCCACCGCTGCTCCGCCTCGGTCTGGCTGTCGTAGAACCCGTCGCCGAAGAGCTCCTTCATGTCCTGCGTGCTGGCTGGCTGGTTGTTCATCTCTCGCTCCAGTGCTCGGTCGATGGCCACGACGAGATCGCGCATCTCGTCGAGCCGGGACATGACCGCTGCGCGTTGGCGACGCAGGTGCTGCTCCGCGCTCTCCGGGTGGTCCAGGAGGAGGGCGACCTCCTCGAGGGCGAACCCGAGCCGCCGGTAGACCACCACGTGCTGCAGGCGCGTGAGGTCGTCCGGGGTGTAGAGCCGGTAGCCCGCCCGCGAACGGTCGCTGGGCGTGAGCAGGCCGATCTCGTCGTAGTGGTGCAGGGTGCGCACCGTGAGGTCGAACTGTTCGGCCACCTGTCCCACGGTGAGCGTGGTGAGCTGCGTGCCTTCGGTCATGACGACCACTGTGACGCCTCACGTGGCGTGAGGGTCAAGGCCTTTCAGGCGGACAGCGGGTCAGGCGTCCTCGCGGCCCCGGCGGCGCGAGCGCAGCCAGGCGCCGATGCCGTTGCGGGCGGTGCCCCAGATGCCGTGGCGGAAGGCCAGCACGATGATCACGAAGATCGCGCCGGTGATGATGCCGATGCCGTTGAAGCCCGACGAGGCGAGCCTGTCCTCGAGCAGCACGACCAGCGCCGCTCCGACCGGGCCACCCCAGAGGGTGCCGATCCCGCCGAGGACGGTGATGAGCACGACCTTGCCCGACGTCGTCCAGATGAGCTCCTGGAGCGAGGCGAACCCGTGGCTGGCCGAGAACACCCCACCGGCCAGACCCGCGAGGCCGGCCGAGATGACGAACACCATGATCTTGTAGCGCTCGACGTCGTAGCCGAGGGCACGCGCACGAGCCGGGTTGTCCCGGATGGCGACGAGCACGCGACCGAACGGGCTGTTGACGGTGCGCCAGGCGATGAGGACGCCGATGAGGATCAGGGGCAGGGCCGCGTAGTAGAAGTAGAACGGGTCCTGGTTGATGAGGTCCGTGAGCGGACCCAGGTTCTTGGGGACACCCTGCAGCCCGTTCTCGCCGCCGGTGACGTCGCGCCACTGGTTGGCGATGAAGTAGATCATCTGCGCGAAGGCCAGCGTGACCATGGCGAAGTAGATGCCGGTGCGGCGCACGGCGAGGTACCCGGTCGGCACCGCGAGGACCATCGCCGCCACCGCACCACCGAGGACCGCGACCGGGAACGGGAGGCCGGCGTGGATGGCGATCAGACCGGTCGTGTATGCCGACGTGCCCCAGAAGGCGGCGTGGCCGAAGGACAGCAGGCCGGTGTAGCCGAGCAGCAGGTCGACCGAGATCGCGAACAGCGCCCAGGCGGCGATGTCCATCGCGACCGGCGGGTAGATGAAGAACGGCAGCGCCAGCACGACGACGAGACCGACCGCGAAGCCGACCCAGCGGAGGTAGGGGCGGTGCGCGGTGATGGACGGGGCGTCGGGCAGCTCGACCTCGACCTTGGACACCAGCTGGGAGCTCATGATGCGGCCTCCTCGCGACCGAACAGGCCCGAGGGCCGGACCAGGACCACCACGGCCATGAGGACGAAGATGAGGACCTGGCTGAACGACCCGGCGTAGCCCTGGCCGTAGGCCTCGACGAGTCCGACGAGGAAGCCCGCCACCACTGCGCCGAGGATGGATCCGAGTCCGCCGATGACGACCACGGCGAACAGGATGATGATGAAGAAGCTGCCCATGTCCGCGTTGACCGAGCCCGTCGGGGCCCGCAGCACACCCGCGAGGCCGGCGAGCGCGATACCGAACCCGAACACAGGGGTGACCCAGCGGCCGACGTTGATGCCCAGGGCGCGGGAGCGCTCGGCGTCCTCGGTGGAGGCGCGGACGATCATGCCGACGCGGGTCTTGGTGAGCAGCAGCCACACACCCAGGCACAGGGCGAGGGAGAAGAGCGCCACGAAGATCTGGTAGCTCGACAGGGAGACGCTGCCGACGTTGACGCGGCCCTGCAGACCAGCCGGGAGCTCGTAGGGCAGGGACGAGACGCCGTACCTGCGCTTGACCAGGTCGACGAGGAACAGCGTGATGCCGAAGGTCAGCAGGAAGTTGTAGAGGGGGTCGAGCCGCAGCAGCCACTGGACGAACAGCCGCTCCATCAGCACCCCGAACACGAACATCGCCACCGTGATGATCGGCAGGGCGGCCCAGAAGCCGAGGCCGGTCGCGTCGAGGAGCACGGCGGCGCCGACGGCGCCGAGCATGTAGCAGGCACCGTGGCTGAAGTTGACGACGCCGAGCACGCCGAAGATCACCGCCAGGCCCAGGGCGGCCAGGGCGTAGAACCCGCCGAGGGCCAGGCCCTGGAGGGTGTACTGGATGAATGCCGTCATTGGTCTTCCGGTTCGTCAGTGCATCGGTGGCAGTGCGGGCGGACCCGTCGGGATGAGGGGCGGTCCCGTTGGGGTGAAGGAGTTCCTTTGCACCCCAACGGGACCGGCCGTCACATCTTGCAGTCGGTGCTCACGGTCGGGTTGAAGGCCTGCGCGGCGGGAATGGTCTTGACGACCTTCTCGAGGTCCCACTCCTCCTTGACCTCGTCCTTGCTCTTGACCTTGACGAGGTAGGCGTCGTGCAGGACCCGGTGGTCCGCGGCGCGGACCTCGCCGTTGCGCAGGAACACGTCGTTGAGCTTCTTGCCCTCGAGCTCCTTCACCACGGCGTCGGAGTTGTCGGTGCCGGCGCGCTGCACGGCCTCGAGGTACTGCAGGGCCGCGGAGTAGTTGCCGGCGTGGGCGAACGAGGGACGGACCTGGGTCTTGGCCATGAACTTGTCGGCCCAGGCGCGGTTCTGGTCGTCGAAGTTCCAGTACCAGGCATCGGTGAACTGCGTGTTCTTGAACTGGTCGACACCGAGGCTGTGGATGTCGGTGATGAACATCAGGCCGACCGCGAGCTGCGTCATGCCGCCCAGACCCGCCTGGTTGTACTGCTTGACGAAGTTCACGAGGTCGCCACCGGCGGCCATGATGCCGATGACGTTCGGCTTGCTCGAGGCGGCCTTGGTGATGAAGGTCGAGAAGTTGTCGTTGGGGAACGGCGTCGCGATGGACTGCCCCACCGTGCCACCGGCCTTGGTGACGGCAGCCGTGAACTGCTTGCTCATGTCCTGGCCGAACGCGTAGTCGGGGTAGACCAGCGACCAGTTCTTGCCGCCGTTGGCGACGACGGCGGCACCCGTGCCCTGGGCGAGCATGTAGGTGTCGTAGGCCCAGTGGAACGTGTACTTGTTGCACGACTTGCCGGTCAGCGCGGTCGTGCCGGCGCCGATGTCGATGAAGAGCTTCTTCTTCGCCTTGGCCTGCGTGGCCACGGCGAGCGCCGCCGAGGAGGTCGGCACGTCGAGGATGATGTCGGCCTTGTCGCGGTCGTACATCTCCTGCGCCTTGGTGTTGGCGATGTCGGGCTTGTTCTGGTGGTCGGCCGAGACGATCTCGATGTCCTTGGCCACCGCCTTGTCGCCGTACTTCGCCTTGTAGTCGTCGACCGCCATCTGGATCGCGACCTTGGAATCAGGGCCGGACAGGTCCTTGTAGATGCCCGACTGGTCGTTGAGCAGGCCGAGGACGACCTTGCCGTCGCTGATCTTGCCGCCGCTGGCCGCAGGGCCACCTGCGCCACAAGCGGCGAGCACGAGGCTCCCCGTGACAGCGGTGGCCGCGAGGGCCAAGGACTTGTTTCGCTGCATGTCCCCTCCTGGGGGTGTTCGTGGTGCGTTGAGGTGGAGGTGGTGCGATGACTCGTGTGTCGGTGACTCGTGTGTCGGCGGAGCAGGTGGAAGGCCCCCGGGCTACATGCCGAGGTACTCGAGGAGCTCGGTGGTGCGGGACTGGAAGCTCTCGTTGTCCAGCGACTCCACGACCCGCCCCTGGGCGAGGAGGTAGTGGCGGTCGGCGACCGTGGAGGCGAAGGCGACGTTCTGCTCGACGAGCAGGACCGAGACGCCCTGGGCCTTGATCTGCCGGATGATCTCGCCGATGCGCTGGACGATGACGGGGGCCAGGCCCTCGCTCGGCTCGTCGAGCAGCAGAAGCGTGGAGCCCATCCGCAGGACGCGGGCGATGGCCAGCATCTGCTGCTCACCGCCGCTGAGCTTGGTGCCGGGGAAGTCGCGGCGCTCGTGCAGGACCGGGAACTGCTCGTAGACCTGCTCGAGGCTCCACGCGTCGGCCTTGCTCGTGACCGGTGGGAGCAGGAGGTTCTCGGCGACGGTGAGCGTCGCGTAGATGCCGCGGTCGTCGGGCACCCAGCCGATGCCGGCGCGGGCGCGCTTGTCGGCACTGGCCCGACCCAGGTCGTCGCCACCCCAGGTGACGGTGCCCTCGACCTGGCGGTGCAGGCCCATCACCGAGCGCAGCAGGGTGGTCTTGCCGGCACCGTTGCGGCCCACGAGGGTGACGACCTCGCCGGGCTCGACCCGCAGGTCGACGTCGGTGAGGACGCGTGCCTCGCCGTACCACGCGGACAGGCCCGCGATCTCGAGGGTGTGGTCAGACATGCTGCCCTCCGGCCTGTCCGAGGTATGCGGTGATGACCTTCTCGTCGGCCCGGACCTGCTCGTAGGTGCCCTCGGCGAGCACCTGCCCGGCCTGCAGGACGGTGACGGTGTCGGCCAGCGAGCCGACGACGTGCATGTTGTGGTCGACGAACACGACGGTGCGCCCGGCCGAGACCTTCTTGACCAGGGCGATGGTGCGGTCGACGTCCTCGAGGCCCATGCCTGCGGTGGGCTCGTCGAGCAGGAGCAGCTGGGGATCGAGGGCCAGGGCCAGGGCCAGCTCGAGGGCGCGCTTCTGGCCGTAGGCGAGCGAGCCGGCGGCCGCACCGGAGCGGTCGGTGAGGCCGACCTGCTCGAGCAGCTCCATGGCGCGCGGGCGGAACTGGCGCATCTTCGAGCTGGACCGCCAGAAGCGGTAGCCGAGCCCGGTGGGCGAGGCGAGGGCGAGCTCGACGTGGTCGACGACGCTCATCTGGTCGAACAGGCTGGTGATCTGGAACGAGCGGGCGATGCCGAGGTGGGCGATCTGCTCCGGCTGCATACCGGTGACGTCGCGGCCACCGAGGAGGACTTCACCGGACGTGGGTGCCAGGAACCCGGTGAGGAGGTTGAACAGCGTGGTCTTGCCGGCGCCGTTGGGACCCACCAGGGCGTGGACGGTGCCCTCGACCACCCGCAGGTTGACGCCGGAGACGGCGCGGAAACCGCGGAACTCCTTGGTCAGGTCGCGGGTCTCGAGCAGCCATGCTGCTGAGCCTGTGCCTGTTGCCTCGGGGCTGGGCTCGCTGGGCACCGGCACCTCCTCGTGCGGCTGGAGCGACGGCAGGGGACCATCGCGGTTCTGCAGAACACTAGGGGCGCCACGGGACCCCGGACATGGCCGCCCTCGACACAGAGCCACCGGAGAACATGTCCGTCCCCCACATACGTCTCGGGCACCCACGCGGCCATGGGTCACGGGTTCTCGTGCCCGGCGAGCGCCTCAGTGCCAGCGGTCGGGGTGCACGTCCCCGGGGATCTGCGCCGTCGGGTCGTAGGGCGTGCGGCTGAAGCGGAACGACCCGAGGTCGAGGTGCCCGACCCGCCCGTCCGGGTCACGGTGGGCCACCAGCGGTTCACCCTCGTGGTAGCCGTCCAGCCCGACCCAGCCGGTGTCCGTGGGCGCGAACCGTGAGCCGCGGTGGACCCCCGGCTCCCCCAGCACCAGTCCACCATCGGCAGCGAGCCGCAGCGTGTATGGCGTCGTACCCCAGTACCAGTCGCCCACGAGGTCCAGGCCGGTCGCCTGTTCGGCGTCCGCGGTCCACGGGGTCGTCGGCAGGGGTTCGTGCTCGGCGAGCAGCGAGAGCAGGTCGACCGAGATCGGCCCGATGCCGGATGTCGCGTTGGCGAACACCACGCAGCCGTCGCCCGTCTCGAGGTCGACCCTCAGCCCCGCCAGGAAGCCTGGCATCGAGCCGCCGTGACCGCCGAAGCGACGACCCTCGACGTTCCACACCTGCCAGCCGAGGCCGTGCGCACCCGTCCAGGCCTGGCCCGGGGTGTCGTTGACCACGATGGGCAGGCACATCTCGGCGAGGGTCTCTGGGGACAGCAGGCTGGCGGCGCCCCCGGCGAGGAAGGCGGCCCAGCGGGAGAGGTCCTCGACGGTCGACCACAGCTGCCCCGCCGGCGCCATCGCGCCGGCGTGGTGCTCAGGCTCGACGTGGACGAGGTCGGCCAAGGGGTGGACGGCCCAGCCCGGCGCGCTCGGCGCCTGCGGGCGCAGGGAGGTCCGCGCCATACCGAGGGGGTCCAGCAGGCCCGTCCGGACGGCCTCGTCCCACGGCACTCCGCGCAGGCGTCCGACGAGCTCGCCGAGGACGGCGTAGCCGACGTTGGAGTAGTGGAACCTGGCGCCGGGACGGAACCGCAGCTGCGGGCGGCTGGCGAGCAGGTCGGCCCAGTCGCCGCCCTCTGTGCGCTCCCACCACGGGCCGCTGGTCTCGGCCTGCAGGCCCGAGCTGTGCGAGAGCAGCTGGGCGACGGTGACGTGCCCGAAGTCGCTCGCAGCCGTCTCCGGCAGGTGGTCGTCGATCCGGTCGGACAGGTCCAGGGCGCCGGCGTCACGCAGCCGCAAGACCTCCACGCCCACGAAGGTCTTGGTGATGGAGCCGATGCGGTACTGGGTGTCGGCCGTTGCGGGCTCGCCGTCGGACCTGCCTGTCACGGTGCCGACCGCACCGGACCAGACGAGCTCTCCGCCACGGACGAGCCCCGCTGCCACGGAGGGGAGGCGGCAGGTCGACTGCTCCTGCGCCAGCCGGCGGTCGAGGGCGACGGTGGTCGTGGGCTCGAGCGTCATGGTCACTGACCGTAGCCGACCCGGCTTCTGACTGGCCCGGCTGGGACTGTGCCCATGAAAGTGCGCTCTGCCCGTGACGTTTCAGGGGCAGAGCGCACTTTCGTCGGCAAAGTGGGGCGTCAGGACTTCTTGGTGGTCGCCTTCTTGGCCGTGGTCTTCTTCGCGGTCTTCTTGGCAGCCTTCTTCGCCGGGGCCTTCTTCGCCGCGCGCTTGCGGGTCGTCGGGCCCTTGGCGCGCTTCTCCGCGAGCAGCTCGGCGCCGCGCTCGGGCGTGATCGACTCGGGCTCGTCGCCCTTGCGCAGGGTCGAGTTGGTCTCGCCGTCGGTGACGTAGGGGCCGAAGCGACCGTCCTTGACCACCATCGGGCGCCCGGACACGGGGTCGTTGCCGAGCTCCTTCAGTGGAGCCGTGGCCGCCCGACCGCGCTGCTTGGGCTGGGCGTAGATCGCCAGCGCCTCCTCGAGCGTGATGTCGAAGAGCTGCTGCTCGGTCGTCAGGGAGCGGGAGTCGGTGCCCTTCTTCAGGTAGGGACCGTAGCGACCGTTCTGCGCGGTGATCTCGACGACCGTGCCGTCCTCTTCGGTCGAGGTGCCGACGACGCGGGGCAGGCTGAGCAGCTTGAGGGCCGTCTCGAGGTCCATCGTCGCGAGGTCCATGTCCTTGAACAGCGACGCGGTGCGGGGCTTGACCTTGTTCTTGCCCTTGAGCGCCGCGGTCTCCTCGTCGAGGACCTCGGTGACGTAGGGGCCGTAGCGACCGGCCTTCGCGACGATGTCGCGACCGCTCTCCGGGTCCTGGCCGAGGACCTTGCCGTCGTCGGCGGACTGCTCGAGCAGCTCACGCGCCTTCGCCGGGGTCATCTCGTCCGGGGCGATGTCGTCGTTGATCGTCGCGCGGCGGGGGGTCGTCTCGGCGCCGTCGGACATCTCGCCCGTCGACAGGTCGACTCCCTGCGGCACGGTCTCCTCGACGTACGGGCCGTAACGACCGACGCGGACGACGATGCCCTCGCCGATGTCGATCGTCGAGATCGCGCGGGCGTCGATGTCACCGAGGTCCTCGACGAGCTGCTTGAGGCCGAGGTGTGCGTTACCCGCGTCGGGCAGGCCCGACTGGCCACCGACGAGGGCACCCTGCCCCGCGCCGCCATCGCCTTCGCCACCATTGCCTTCACCGAAATAGAACCGCTTGAGCCACTCGGCGCGCTTGGCGTCGCCGCCGGCGATCTGGTCGAGGTCCTCCTCCATGGAGGCGGTGAAGTCGTAGTCGACGAGCTCCGTGAAGTGCTCCTCGAGGAGCCGCGTCACGGCGAATGCCAGCCAGGTCGGGATGAGCGCGGACCCACGGGTGTTGACGTAGCCGCGGTCCTGGATCGTGCCGACGGTGGAGGCGTAGGTCGACGGACGACCGATTCCCTTCTCCTCCATGGCCTTGACAAGCGTCGCCTCGGTGTAGCGCGGCGGCGGGTTGGTCTCGTGGCCGTCCGGCTCGGCGCGCACGACGGTGAGGGAGACACCCTCGCTGAGCTTGGGGAGACGACGCTCCTCCTCGGCCTCCGCGGCCTTGGACGCGCGCTCCTCGTCACGACCCTCCTCGTATGCCGCGAGGAAGCCGCGGAACGTGATGACCGTGCCGGACGCGCTGAACTCCACGACCCGGCCGTCCTCGAGCGTCCCGCCGAGCTTGACCGTCGCGGTCGAGCCACGGGCGTCGGCCATCTGCGAGGCGACGGTGCGCTTCCAGATCAGCTCGTAGAGCGCGAACTCGTCACCACGCAGCTCGCCGGCCACCTGGGCCGGGGTGCGGAAGCGGTCACCCGCGGGACGGATGGCCTCGTGGGCCTCCTGCGCGTTCTTGACCTTCTTCTCGTAGAGGCGGGGCGACTGCGGGACGTACTCGGCGCCATACAGGTCGCGGGCCTGCTGGCGGGCCGCGGTGAGGGCGGCCTCCGACAGCGTGGTGCTGTCGGTACGCATGTAGGTGATGTAGCCGTTCTCGTAGAGGCGCTGCGCGACGCGCATGGCGTTCTTCGAGGACAGCCGCAGCTTGCGCGACGCCTCCTGCTGCAGGGTGCTGGTCGTGAAGGGCGCGCTGGGACGCCGGGTGTACGGCTTCTCCTGGACGCTGGTCACGGCGACCTGGCAGGTGAGCACCTGGGTCGCGATGGAGGTCGCGGTGGCCTCGTCGAGGTGGACGACCGAGGAGCCCTTCAGGGTGCCGTCGTCGTTGAAGTCGCGGCCCATGGCCACGCGGCTTCCGTCGACCGTGGTCAGGCGCGCCGTGAACTGGTTGGAGGCGCCGTCGGGGGTGAAGTCGCCCTCGACGTCCCAGTAGGACGCCCGGACGAACGCCATCCGCTCGCGCTCGCGTTCGACGACGATGCGGGTCGCGACGGACTGCACGCGTCCGGCGGACAGGCCCGCCTTGACCTTGCGCCACAGGACCGGGCTGACCTCGTAGCCGTAGAGGCGGTCGAGGATGCGGCGGGTCTCCTGGGCGTCGACGAGGGCGGTGTCGAGCTCGCGGGTGTTGGTGGAGGCGCGCTGGATGGCCTCCTTGGTGATCTCGTGGAACACCATGCGCTTGACCGGGACCTTGGGCTTGAGCACCTCGAGCAGGTGCCAGGCGATCGCCTCGCCCTCGCGGTCCTCATCAGTGGCGAGGTAGAGCTCGTCGGCGTTCTTCAGCAGCCGCTTGAGCTCGGCGACCTTCTTCTTCTTGTCGCTGTCGACGACGTAGTAGGCCTCGAAGCCGTTGTCGACGTCGACGCCGAACCGACCGAAGGGGCCCTTCTTGATCTCGGCGGGCATCTCCGACGGGGTCGGGATGTCGCGGATGTGACCGACGGACGCCTCGACGTCCCAGTCCTTGCCCAGGTATCCGCCGATCGTCTTCGCCTTGGCCGGCGACTCGACGATGACGAGCTTGCGCCCTTCAGCCACGTTCTCTTCCTCAGTTCCTGATCCCATGTGCTGCGGATTCGTCGCAGCGTGGACATGGCAACGCGACCGACGGTAGCCGGTCAGGTCAAATCTGCCGCGGCCGGTCTCGTCCGTGGGGGGCGGTTCTCAGCGAGCTTTCAGTGATCTCTGCTGACAATTGATTGAAAGTTCAAATAGATGTATCCTGTGGCCATGACCGAGTCGACCGCGTCCGCCCGCCAGCCCGTGCTGTACCTCAGCCACGGCGCTCCGCCGCTGGCCGACGACCCGGTGTGGACGCGTCAGCTGGGCGACTGGTCCGGCCGGTTCGGCAAGCCCACCAACATCCTCATGGTCTCCGCCCACTGGGAGGAGGCACCGCTGGCCCTGAGCGCGACCTCGGGTCAGGTCCCGCTCGTCTACGACTTCTGGGGCTTTCCGCAGAAGTACTACGACGTGACGTATGCCGCCCCGGGTGCGCCCGAGCTGGCGGACAGCATCACCGGGCTCGTGCAGACCTCCGAGACCCCGGTGCACCGCGACGAGTCGCGTGGCCTGGACCACGGCGCCTACGTGCCGCTCGTGGAGATGTATCCCGAGGCAGACGTCCCCGTCCTGCAGATGTCGATGCCCACGCTCGACCCGCGGGCGCTCTTCGAGATCGGCCGCAAGCTCGCGCCCCTGCGCGACGAGGGCACCCTGATCGTCGGGTCCGGGTTCACCACCCACAACCTGCGCTGGTTCAACCCCTCGGCCGGCCCGGACGGCACTCCCCCTGCTGCCTCGGCCGAGTTCGACAACTGGGCGGCCGAGGCGCTCGAGCGCCAGGACGTGGACGCCATCCTCGACTTCATGCACAAGGCACCGGCCGCCCACGAGGCGCACCCGCGCACCGAGCACTGGGCGCCGCTGTACGTCAGCCTCGGCGCGGCATACGAGTCCGGGTCGCTGGAGAACCAGAGCGTCATCGACGGGTTCTGGTTCGGCCTGAGCAAGCGGTCCTGGCAGTTCGCCTGACCCTTCCAGCTTTCCCTCTTCCCGCCGTCCCGCGTTTGGGGGCAGGAAGGTGAGCGATACGTCACCGCCTTGCCCCCAAACGGGGAAGACGTGGTCCACAGCTGTCCACAGGGCGACGACGTCGACGACCTCGTCCACAAGAGACCAGGTCTCATCCGACGCAGATCGAAGCGGTCACCCACCCTGACTCGATGACGCAACCGGGACGACTTCGGCGAGCGACCGCCTCGGCCCTCGCCGACCAGCACGGCGGTGTCGTGTCGCGGGCGGAGCTCGCCGCCGAGAAGATCGACCGCTGGGCTGTCGCCGGTGAGGTCCGCGCCGGTCGGTGGGCGCTGCACGGTCGACGGACCGTGGCCGTCCACACCGCGCCCCTCTCGCGCGACGCGCAGCTGTGGCGGGCCGTCTGGGAGGTCGGCGCCGGCTCGGCCCTCGACGGGGTCACGGCCTTGGAGGCCGCCGGACTCACCGGCTTCGACGAGGAGATCGTGCACGTGTCCGTCGACCACTGGCAACACGGCGGTCGACGGGTGCCCGGCGTCCACATCCACCAGGTGCGCAACGCGCGCACCACGGATGTCCGCCCCTCAGGACTCCCCAGGGTGCGACCCGCCGTCGCTGCCATCCGGGCCGCCCAGTGGGCAAGGTCCGATCGTCAGGCGGCCCTCCTCCTGTGCCTTGTCGTGCAGCAGCGGCTGGTCCGAGCCCACGACCTCGTTCCACTGCGCTGGCCGGGCGCCCACTACGGACGGTCCGCCTTCGTCAGACAGGTCGTCCAGGACGTCACCGATGGCGCGCAGTCCCTCGGCGAGCTCGACTTCACCGCGCTGTGCCGTCTGCACCACCTGCCCGATCCCGAACGCCAGGTCGTCCGCACAGGGCCCTTCGGCCGCATCTACCTCGACGTGCGGTGGCGGGACTGCCCTCTCGCGGTCGAGATCGATGGCGCACAGCACCGGCTGGGCTTGGCAGTGAGCGCGGACAACCTTCGCCGCAACGCCCTGGCCATCGACGGCGAGACGGTCCTGACCATCGACCTGGTCGGGCTCCGCCTCCAGCCGGGAACGTTCATGCGGCAGGTCGTCACTGCATACCGGGCACTCACCGGCCGTTTGGGGGCCACAGGGTGACGCCTGCATCACCCTGTGGCCCCCAAATGCAGAGGTGAGGGTCGGGGGTGGCTGACAGGATGCCGGGCGTGCGCGAACTTCCGGTGTGGGTGCGGTGGCTGCTCGTCGGGCGGTTCGTCAACGCCCTGGGCTCGATGGCCTGGGTGTTCGTTCCGCTCTACCTCGTCTCCAACCGCCACCTCGACGAGGCCGCGGCCGGTTCCGTGGCGGCCGTATGGGGTGTGGGCATGATCGTCGGCAACCTCGCCGGCGGGACGGTGGGCGACCGCTGGGGGTTGCGCCCGACCCTCGCGGTGGCCTCGCTCGCCTCCGCCCTCGGCTGCGTGGCCGTGCCGCTCACACCGACGGCGGGGCTGGCCGCCGTGCTGTTCGTCATGGGAGCGCTCGGTGGCATCGGGCGACCCGTGTCGTTCGCACTCGTCACCAGCGCGCTCCCCACCGAGCACCGTCGCCAGGCCAGTGCCTGGATGAGGTCGGTCAACAACGCCGGCACCGTGCTCGGTCCGCCGCTGGGCGGGCTCCTCGCCGTCCACCACTTCGGGGCGGTCTTCGTCATCGACGCGCTGGCCAGCCTGCTCATGCTGGCCGTGGTCCTGTTCGTCGTCCCCGGGTCATCGCGAACGCCCGTGACGGACGGGGCACGCACGGGTGTCCTGACCGCCCTGCGTGCGGACCCGCGGTTCGTGCTGCTGCTGGGCACGGTCGTGGCGGCCGACACGGCCTACCGCTTCGCCTACTCCGCCGTCCCGTGGCAGCTCGACGCGCTCGGCGCCGCACCCTGGGTCTACGGCACGACGATCTCGCTCAACTGCGCGCTGATCGTGCTGTTCGAGCCGTGGCTGGCCCATCGCCTGCGCGACCAGAGCCCCGAGCGCCTCATCGTCGCGGGGTTCGTCCTCGTCGGCGTCGGCTGGTTGGTCGTCGCCCCCTCTCCCGCCGTCGCGACCGTGCTCGCCGCCGTCGCCGTCGTGACCGCCGGGGAGATGCTCTACAAGCCGACGGCCACCGCCCACGCCGCCGACCGCGCGCCCGAGGGCATGCACGGCCGCTACCAGAGCCTCTACGGGGCCGCGTCCATCGGCGGCACCGTGATCGCCCCGCCCCTGGCCGGCGCCCTGTTCCAGCACTCGCCCCACCTGATGTGGGTCGCGGGCGGCGTGCTCGCCCTCGCTGCGGCAACCGTCCTCGGCCTCGCCCGCGTCGGCATACCCAGCTCAGTGCACACCGACGCCGACGCCGCCATCAACCGGATTGGGGGCCGGAAGGTGAGCGATGGCTCACCTTCCGGCCCCCAAGCCTGAGGAGCTGACGTGCGGTGCGGCTCAGTGCCCGCCGGAGCGGCGGCGCGGAGCCGGCCGGGTCGGGTCGTCGCCGGCCTTCTCGACCTCGTCGGGGACGACGATCGGCTTGACCCGGGCCCAGCCGAGGAACAGGACCGCCGCGGCGATCAGGACGATGCCCGTCCAGAGGTTGGCGTTGACGCCGCCGGTCCTGTCGAGGTGCTTGTCGGCGAACAACCCGGCGAAGAACAGGATCAGGCCGTAGATGCCGAGCAGGCTGCCGATGATGTTGCGGATGTCGAACGCGCCGGCCGTCTTCTTGGCGGGCTTGGTGGTGGTGTTCGTCTTGTCGGACATGTCGGCTGCTCCTAGAAGGCGAAGTTGAGGACGAGGACCATGACGAGCGCGACCCCGGCGAGCGGCATCGTCCGCTGGTACCACGGCAGGCTGGCCTCCTCCGGGTCACGCAGGTCCTCCTTGGGCGTCTCGGAGTAGACCAGGCCCTTGAGCTCAGAGGCGGGCTTGGGCGCGGTCACCAGGCTGACGACCACGCTCACGATGATGTCGACGACGAACGCCGTCGAGGCGGCGACGAAGCTGGCGCCCTGTCCTGTCAGCGGCAGGACCCCCAGGCTGGCCGACCCGAACGCGTCCTTGGACAGGAGCGCGACGAGCACCGCCGACACCGTGCCGCTGGACAGACCCACCCAGCCGGCCGTCGCCGTCATCCGCTTCCAGAACATGCCGAGGATGAACGTGGCGAACAGTGGCGCGTTGAAGAAGCCGAACAGCGTCTGGAGGTAGTCCATGACGTTGGAGAAGCTCGAGGCGATCGAGGCCGTGAAGATCGCGATGACGGTCGCCGCGACCGTCGCGAGGCGGCCGATGCGCAGGTAGTAGTCGTCGCTGTGGTCCTTGCGGATGTAGCGCTGCCACAGGTCGTAGCTGAAGACGGTGTTGAAGGCCGAGATGTTGGCGGCCATGCCGGCCATGAACGCCGCCAGCAGACCCGCGATGGCCAGGCCCAGCAGGCCGTTGGGGAGGATGTCGCGCATCAGGAGCAGGAGCGCGTCGTTGTACTTCACACCCTCGCCGGACGCGCCGCCCGCCGGGGTGCCGCCGCCCTTGAGGTCGATCATCTCCTTGACCAGCACGGCCGAGACCATGCCGGGGAGGATGACGATGAACGGGATGAACATCTTCGGGAAGGCGCCGATGATGGGCGTCTTGCGCGCCGCCGAGATCGACTTGGACGCCATCGCGCGCTGGACCTCGACGAAGTTCGTCGTCCAGTAGCCGAACGACAGCACGAAGCCGAGGCCGAAGACGATGCCGATGACCGACAGGAAGCTGGAGGTGAACCCCGACAGCGCCTGCCCCGGCCACGACTCGAGCTGCTGGACCGGGGGCGCGACCTTGGCGCCGGCCGGTGCCGACAGGGCGAACGCGGTGATCTTCTCCTTGAGGCCGCTGTAGCCACCGACCCGGTGCAGGCCGATCAGGGTCAGCGGCAGCAGCGAGGCGACGATGACGAAGAACTGCAGGACCTCGTTGTAGATGGCCGCCGACAGACCGCCGAGGGTGATGTAGGACAGCACGATCGCCGCGGCCACGATGAGCGCGATCCACAAGGGCCAGCCGAGCAGCGCGTGGACGATCGACCCGAGCAGGTAGAGGTTCACGCCTGCGATGAGCAGCTGGGCGACCGCGAAGCTGATGGCGTTGACGAGGTGGGCACCGGTGCCGAACCGCCGGAACATGAACTCGGGGACCGAGCGCACCTTGGACCCGTAGTAGAACGGCATCATCACGACACCGAGGAACAGCATCGCCGGGATGGCGCCGACCCAGAAGTAGTGGACCGTCGGGAGGCCGTACTGCGCACCGTTGGCCGACATCCCCATGATCTCGACGGCGCCGAGGTTGGCCGAGATGAAGGCTAGGCCGGTCACCCAGGCCGGGAGCGAGCGCCCCGACAGGAAGAAGTCGATCGAGTCCGAGACCGACCGGCGGGCCATGAAGCCGATGCCCAGCACGAACGCGAAGTAGATGGCGACCAGGAGGTAGTCCATCCAGTTCGCGTCGATCAAGGGGGTCGCGGCGGGCACCGCGAGAGTGAGGTGAGACATCAGCGGCTCCTAGGTGACGACAAACCAGCGGCTCAAACCTAGGCGTTCGGGGCTCGATCGGCACCCGGGCCCCCGTGCCGCACTACGGGCCACGTGTTGGTATGGCGCCCGAGCCCCCGCTCATCCGCTGGGTCACGCCCAGTGGGCCGGCCGGTTCAGGCCCGCGGCCAGGCGGGTGGCGCAGTCGCCCCGGGCGGCGCCGACCTGCGGCTGCGTGAGGAACAACGACCTCGACAGGTCGGCACCCTCGAGCCGGGCGCCACGCAGGTCCGCCCCGAGCAGGTCGGTGCGCGACAGGTCGCACCCGCGCAGGTCGGCCCCCAGCAGCAGCGCGCCACGCAGGCTGGCCGCGCGCAGGTCGGTGGAGCGCAGGTCCGAGCCGGCGAGGTCACGGCGGCCGAGGTCGGGGCCGGTGTCGACCGACCTCAGGGCGCGGCTGACCCTCCCGAGGACGTCCCCGATCCGGGGACCGACCGCCGCGAGGTCGACTGCCGCGAGCGCGGCGCCGTCTCCCGACGCGAGCGCCTCGACCTCCCCGTCCAGCCGGTCCACCTCATCGGCCAGCGAGACCTCGACCTCTCGGTCGCCACCGGCTCGCAGGTGACGGCGTGCCTCGGCGAGGTGGTACCGGAACTCGTGCAGCTCGCGGACGACGGGGAAGGCTGCATACATGGTCGCGGCGGTTGCTGGCGAGCTGCGCCAGTCCACGCCCCCGAACGTCACCTGCGAGAGCCGTTGCCCCGCACCGAAGCAGTCGTATGCGGTGCAGCCGGCGAACCCGCGCTCGCGCAGCCGGGTGTGGATGCCGCACCGGAAGTCGGTGGCGAGGTTCGGGCACGGGGTCGCCGCCGGCTTGTCGATGGCGAAGTCCGCCGAGGCCGCGAAGGCCGGGACGACGCAGCACAACCCGAAGCACTGCGCGCAGTCAGCGGCGAGCTCGACCTCAGCCACGCGCCGGGGCCAGGTCCGGGGCGGGCGCCTCGCCGGAGTCGACGTCCACGGCAGCACCGCTGAACTGCGCGGCATACAGCTCTGCGTAGGCGCCGTCGCGGACGAGCAGCTCCTCGTGCGAGCCCTTCTCGACGATCTTGCCGTGGCGCATCACGAGGATGACGTCGGCGTCGCGGATCGTCGAGAGCCGGTGGGCGATGACGAAGCTCGTGCGGTCGTGGCGCAGCGCCGACATCGCCTGCTGGACCAGCAGCTCGGTGCGGGTGTCGACCGAGCTGGTCGCCTCGTCGAGGATCAGCAGTGCCGGGTCGGCCAGGAACGCCCGCGCGATCGTCAGCAGCTGCTTCTCGCCCGCGCTGATGTTGCCGCCCTCGGCGTCGAGGACCGTGTCGTAGCCGTCGGGCAGGGAGTGCACGAACCGGTCGACGTAGGTGGCCTTGGCCGCGGCGAGCACCTCGTCCTCGGACGCGCCCGGCCTGCCGTAGGCGATGTTGTCGCGGATGGTGCCGCCGAACAGCCAGGTGTCCTGCAGCACCATGCCGATCTCGCTGCGCAGGTTGTGACGGGTCAGGGCGGTGATGTCCACGCCGTCGAGGGTGATGCGCCCGCCGTCGAGCTCGTAGAAACGCATGACGAGGTTGACCAGGGTGGTCTTGCCCGCGCCGGTCGGACCCACGATCGCGACCGTCTGGCCGGGCTCGACCACGAGGTCGAGGTGCTCGATGAGCGGGCTGGCCGGGTCGTAGGAGAACGAGACATCCTCGAACTCCACCCGGCCGCGCGGGTCCTCGAGCACCATCGCACCGACGGCGTCGGGGCGCTGCTCGGGCGCGTCGAGCACCTCGAACACCCGCTCGGCCGAGGCCACGCCGGACTGCATGAGGTTGGCCATCGACGCGACCTGCGTCATGGGTTGGGTGAACTGGCGCGAGTACTGGATGAAGGCCTGCACGTCGCCCAGGGTCATCGTGCCGCCGGCGACCCGCAACCCACCGACGACGGCGATGACGACGTAGTTGAGGTTCCCGATGAACATCATCGTCGGCATGATGATGCCGCTGACGAACTGGGCGCCGAACCCGGCGGCATACAGGTCGTCGTTCTTGGTGCGGAAGGACGCGCGCACCTCGTCCTGGCGACCGAACACCTTGACGAGCTCGTGGCCGGTGAAGGACTCCTCGACGACCGAGTTGAGCTCGCCGGTGCTCTTCCACTGCTGGACGAAGTGCTTCTGCGATCGCTTGCCGATGGCGGCCGTGACCGCCATCGAGACCGGGATGGTGAACAGCGCGATGAGGGCCAGCACCGGGGAGATGTAGAGCATCATCGCGATCATCGCGACGACCGTGAGCAACGAGGTCAGCAGCTGGCTGAGCGTCTGCTGCAGGCTCTGGGCGACGTTGTCGATGTCGTTGGTGACACGGCTGAGCAGCTCGCCGCGCGGCTGGCCGTCGAAGTACTGCAACGGCAGCCGGTTGAGCTTGTCCTCGACGTCGCGGCGCAGCCCGAAGATGGTGCGGTTCACGGCCCCGGTCAGGAGCCAGCCCTGGGCCCACGAGAGCAGGCTCGCGACGGCGTAGATGCCGAGCACGAGCAGGAGCACGCGACCGACGGCGCCGAAGTCGATCCCCTGCCCGGGCACGAGGTAGGGCATCCCGGAGACGAGGTCGGCGAGCGTCCCCTGACCCCGGGCGCGGAGCTGTTCGACCACCTGCGCCTTGTCCACGCCACTCGGCAGCCGGGCGCCTACCACGCCGGCGAAGATGTGGTCCGTCGCGCGCCCCAGGATCTTGGGACCGATCGCCGACAGGCCCACGCTCGCGACGGCGAGGGCCAGCACGGCGTACAACGGGGTCCGTTCGGGCTGCATCAGGCCGAGGAGACGCTTGGCGGACGGCCCGAAGTTCTGCGACTTCTCCGCCGGCACACCGGCGCCCATCATCGGCCCGTGCCGCTGACCGGCTCGCGCCCCGGGGCCGCGCCTGGCTTCTGCCGCCTTCTCCTCGGCGGTCTTCACACCCTCGCTCATGCCGCCTCCTCCGCGCTCTGCTGGGACTGGACGATCTCGACGTACGTCGGGCACGTGTCGAGCAGCTCGTCATGGGTGCCCGTCCCGACGACGAGCCCGTCGTCGAGGACGACGATGTGGTCGGCGTCGACGATCGTCGACACCCGTTGGGCCACGACCACGACGGCGGTATGCCGCGTGACGGGCTTGAGCGCCGAACGCAGCCGCGCGTCCGTGGACAGGTCCAGGGCCGAGAAGCTGTCGTCGAAGAGGAAGATCTCCGGCTTGGCGACCAGCGCCCGGGCGATCGCCAGGCGCTGTCGCTGGCCGCCCGAGACGTTCGTGCCGCCCTGGACGATCGGTGAGTCCAGCCCCTGCGGCATGGCCCGGACGAAGTCCTCGGCCTGGGCGATGCGCAACGCCTCCCACAGCTCGTCGTCGGTGGCGTCGGAATCGCCGTAGCGCAGGTTGGTCGCGACGGTGCCGGTGAACAGGTAGGGCTTCTGCGGCACCAGCCCGATCCGCGCCCAGACGTCCTCGAGCGCCGCATCGCGGACGTCGACACCGCCGATGAGGACCTGGCCGCCGGTCACGTCGTAGAGGCGCGGGACCAGGGACAGCAGGGTCGACTTGCCGGCACCGGTGCTGCCGATGATCGCGGTCGTCTTCCCCGGCTCTGCGACCAACGAAACACCTTGCAGGACAGGGACGTCGGCGCCGGGGTACGCGAACGTGACGTCCCTCAGCTCGAGACCGGCGCCGACCCGCGGGATGGCGACGGGCTGTGACGGGGGCACCACCGTCGAGTCGGTGTCGAGGACCTCGGCGATGCGCCCGGCAGACACGGTGGCGCGCGGGATCATCATTGACATGAACGTCGCCATCATCACCGACATGAGGATCTGCATGAGGTAGCTCATGAAGGCCGTCAGCTCGCCGATCTGCATGTCCCCGTTGGCCACCCGGTGCGAGCCGAACCACAGCACCGCCACGGTCGAGGAGTTGAAGATCAGCATGACGATCGGGAAGACCATGGCCATCAGCCGGCCGACGGCGAGCGCGGTGCCGGTGTACTGCGTGTTGGCCTCGGCGAAGCGCGCGCGCTCGTGGTCCTCCCGGACGAAGGCGCGGACCACGCGGATGCCGGTGATCTGCTCGCGCAGCACGCGGTTCACCCAGTCCACGGACTCCTGCATGATCCGGAACTGCGGGATCATCTTGCGGATCACCAGCGACACCGACAGGGCGAGGAGCGGGACCGCCACGGCGACCAGCCAGGACAGACCGACGTCCTCACGCAGCGCCATGATGATGCCGCCGACCATCATGATCGGGGCGGACACCATCATCGCGGCGCCCATGAAGACGACCTGCTGCACCTGGGTGACGTCGTTGGTCGTGCGCGAGATCAAGGTGGGGGCACCGAAGCGCGACACCTCCTGCGCGGAGAAGTCGCCGACGCGGGCGAAGACGTCGGCCCGCAGGTCGCGTCCGAGCCCCGCCGCCGACCGCGCGCCGAGGTAGGTGGCCCCCACGGTCGCGGCGATCTGCACCAGTGACACGGCGAGCATCCAGATCCCGGTGCGCAGGATGTAGCCGGTGTCCCCCTTGGCCACGCCCTGGTCGATGATCCGACCGTTGAGGCTCGGGAGGTACAGCGAGGCGATGGTGCCGACGAGCTGCAGCCCGACGAGCACCGTGATGAGACCGCGGTACGGCCGCAGGTAGTCGCGCATGGTTCGGATGAGCACTAGTTCCCCCCTCCCTCGGGACGCCGCAGGGCGCCCTCGAGGATGACGTCGACGAGCTCCTGTGCCGAGGAGCCCTGGTGGTGGAGCATCGGGTGCACGCTCGAGAGCGTGATCATTCGCAGGTAGTTGACGACCTCCATGGCCGGCAGCCGCAGCTGCTCCGCATCGGCGCCGATGAGGGCGACGAAGGCCTGGTCGACGGCGGTGTTGGCCGCCTCGCGACGGGGGTCCTCCCCCTGGTGGGGTCGGCGCATCGGTCTGCCCGTCGCCTGCAGGACGCTCATGAGCGAGAAGATGCCCCGCAGGTAGTCCTGCATCGTCGAGACGGCCGCGGCGAGCCGCTCCCGCAGCGGCAGGGTGTCGTCGATGTCGAGCAGCCGGACCACCAACGACTCCGTCTGGAACGCGTCGTGCACACAGGCGTCGACAAGCTCGTCCTTGGACTCGAAAACCCGGAAGATCGTGCCTTCGGCGACCCCTGCCGCCCTGGCGATGTCCTTGGTGCTCACCGCGCGCCCGCGATCTCGCAGCAGCGGCACCGTCGACGCGATGATCGCGGCGCGGCGCTCGTCGGGAGCCATGGCGGGGGCGCGGGGAGTCACCCGATCAGCGTAAGTGAGTGAGCACTCACTCACAACACCTTTACTGACCAGCGCAAACGCGCGCCGGGGCGACGGTCGCGGCTCCAGCCACTCAGTCCTCACCCCGCCGAGAGTCGGGTCCACGCGGGTATGGAGCGCTCCGAGTCTGCCCAGCCCCGACCCTCAGCGGGGGTTGGGCCCGTCAGGGGTGGACACGTGAGCGGCCACGACGGCCGCGCACTCCTTGGGGGACGACCCCGAGGTGTCGACCTCGAGGTCGTAGTCGATCCCCTCGTGCACCGAGAGGGCCTGCGCCCTGGCCATCCCGAGCACGCGGTCACCCCGATCGCGCTCGCGGGCCGCGGCGACCTCGGGGTCGCACCGCACCCCGACCCACAGCACCTGCATGCCTTCCAACGCCTCGCGCCAGCGCTGCTGCGCGACCGGGCCACTGAGGAACCCGTCCTCGACGACGACGGCGACCTCGCGTGCGACCGCGGCGATCCCGCCCATCCACGCACGCTCCACACGCCGCCACTCCGGCCCGGTCTCGATCGTGCCGTCCGGCCGCAGGACCAGGCCGCCCTCCACCTCGTCGAAGGACGACGGAAGGGCATCGATCAGGGTGTCGACGTTCAGCCGGAGCCACGTCCCGGGCAGCAGATCGACCAGCACTGCCGACAGCGCGGACTTGCCCGAGCTCGACCCACCGTTGAGGACGACCACCCGTGGCCCGTCCACCCGTGGCCCGACCGACCTCCCGACCGACCTTCCGACCGTCGGGTGGGCGCTCACGTCAGCAGTCCGTCGGCGACCAGGACCCGCAACAGCTCCACCAGCGAGGGGCGCAGCTCCCTCTCGTCGACATCGAGCAGGAGGGCGATCGCCCCGATCGCCGCGCCGGCAGCCAGGGTGCCGTCGCAGACGCTGAGGAGTGCGGCCCCGGCGGTGTCGAGCCGCACCGTGCGTCGCAGCCCACCCCCCTGGCGCAGGAGGATGACGCTCGGGTCCTCGTCGCCGGGCCTGGAGTGCCGCTCCTCGGTGACGTCCGGAGCCACGCTCCACTCCACCGAGAGCAGCTCGTCCTCGGTGTGCTCGGCCAGCCAGGTCCGTGCCCGGATCCCCGCGAGGATGTGCGGTCCCATTGGCGACGCCACCGGGCCACCGACCTCGTCGAGGTGGACGAAGGGTGCCCGGTCGCCGAGCGGACGCTGCAACGTCACCACCCCGAACCCGACGGCGGTCACGTCCCGGGAGGCGAAGTCGTCGAGCCACGCGGCATACATCGTCGAGAACTCCACGGTCGCGCTGTGGTGACCGCCGTCGCGAGCCCAGGTCTCTGCATACTCCGCGGGGTCCTGGACGTCACGCTGGACGATCCACGCGTCCAGCCCCGTGCCCTCGACCCAGCCACGGACCCGGTCGCGCCAGTCGGCGTCCCCGACGACCTCCCAGTTGCCGAGGAACTGGGCGATGCCGCCGGGGACGAGGTGGTCGCCGATCGACCGGACGAGGTCGGCGACGATCGCGTCGCCCGCGGCACCGCCGTCGCGGTACTCGAACAGCGGGACGTCCGGGGTCCGCGGGGTGATGACGAAGGGTGGGTTGCTCACGATCAGCTCGAACTGCTGCCCCGCAACAGGATCGAGCATGGAGCCGCCGACGACCTCCCAGGTGACGCCGTTGAGGGCAGCGTTGAACCGTGCGTAGTCCAGCGCGCGCTCCGACAGGTCGGTGACGGTGATGTGCCCGGCGTGGGTGCCGAGGTGCAGCGCCTGGACCCCGCACCCCGTGCCGATGTCGAGGGCGCGCCCCACGACGGGGCGCGGCGTCCACGACGCCAACGTCGTCGACGCACCACCGATGCCGAGCACGTGGTCCTCGTGGAGCGGTTCGCGCGTGGCGATCTCGGCAAGGTCGGAGGCCACCCACCAGGCGTGGTGCTCCTCGCCGTAGGGCCGCAGGTCGCAGGTCGCGACGACGCCCGGCCCCTGGTCCCGGACGAGCCCCAGTGCCTGGGCGCCCTGCAGCCCCAACGACGGAAGGGCCGTGGCGACATCGTCGGTGTCGACGGCGTCACCGAGGCCGAAGAGGCGCACGAGGGTCGCCAGCGGCGTGCCCGCTGAGGCGGTCACCCGCTGAGCGGGCAGGACCTGCTCCCGTGCGAGGGCCGCGCCGGCGAGCGGGCCGAGGAGCTGGTTGACGCCCTCGACGGTGTATCCCGCCGCGGCGAGGTCCGAGCGCAGGGCACCGATGAGCGCGGTGTCGGTGCAGGCGGGGGGTGGTGTGGAGGTCATGGGAGGTCAGCCGTCGAGCAGGCCGCCGAGGGAGAATCCCCCGCCACCACCGGTCGACGGCGTGCTCCACTCACTGGGCTGCACGATGACGAACCCCCGGCCGTGGAAGGCGTACTGGAACGCCTCCCCGGATCCGCCGCGGACCATCGAGCGGACGTTCATGCTCGACACGACCTGCGGCACGAGGTTGGCCGACCAGCCCACGCAGGCCTGGACGTCGACGTAGGTCGGCTGGGTGCTGCAGTCGAGGACGACCGGCTGGCCCACCGTGTGGATCGCCGCGGTGCCGGTGCCCTGCAGCGTGGTGTTGAACAGGCCGCCGCTGAGCATCCCCGCGCCCTGGACGCGCTGGATGTCCCACTCGATGCTGGAGTCGAAGGCCAACAGGTTGCGCGCGTTGAAGCTGATGCCGTCGCCGTCGAGCTGGACGAGGAAGACGAAGCCGGCCGCGGACGCGAAGAACACCTCCCCCTCGCCGGAGACACGCATGAGGGACACGTCCTCCCCGGTGACGACCTTCTTGAACATCTTGCTGACGCTGCCGGCCTTCTCGTGGTCGAAGCGGATGCTGCCCTGGTAGGCCACCATCGCGCCCTTGACGGCCAGCACGTCGCCACCGAGGTGGACGCGCAGCATCTGGGGGTTCTGCAGGGCGAAGCGTTGCTCCACCTGGACCTCGAGGTTCGCCTGCTCGAACAGTGGACTCTGCATGACGCCACCCTAGGCTGAAGGGCCTTCGGTGGGGACCCGGTAGGTCAGCCACTGCGACCGGTCACCACCGAGGCTGTCGTAGAGGCGCTGGGCGGTGGTGTTGTCCGGCGCCGTCTGCCACTGCAGCCACCGACAGCCTCGCTGGGCGGCGAGCTCGCGGCAGGCTTCCAGGAGCGCCCGGCCGACGCCTGCGGACCGGGAGCCCGGAGCGACGAAGAGGTCCTCCATGACCGCCAGCGGCAGCCCGAGCGTGGTGTCCCAGCTCCAGAGCACCGTCGCGTGCCCGACCAGCTCACCGTGGGGTGAGGCACGGGCGACGAGCTGTGTGCCACCTGCGCCCGTCAGAAACGCGCGCGCCATGGCGACCAGGTCGTCCACCGACGGATCCTGCGCGTAGAAGCGGGCGTAGGCGAGCATCGACGCCGTGAGGTCGCCGAGGTCCGCCTCGGCGACCTCGGTGACCGTGAGACCCGATGGTGTGTCCATGCGCGAAACCTACGCGTCGCGCAACGCTGCGGCGTGCGGTGCTCGCGCTCCGCGTTCGGTGCCCGCGCTCCACGTGCAGTGCTCGCGCGCCTTGGCCCGCCGCACCGCGAACGGCCGGCCCCCCAGGATGGGGACCGGCCGTTCGCGAGTGACGTTCGCCTAGTGGCGCAGGTCCTCCTGCTCCAGCTCGCTCTCGTGCACCGTGTCGTTCGCCCCGACGGAGCCGGCCGTGGGGGCGTGGACGCGAGCCGCTTCCTCCTTGCCGAGCTCCTCGGGGGTCTCGCCGCCGATGGCGAGGTCGCGGGACTTGGAGACGGCGACCGCCGCGATGACCACGAGCAGGGCCACACCGGCGATGCCGTAACGGATCAGGGAGTTCCTGTCGTCACCGATCGACAGGGTGACGATCGCCGGGGCGATGAGCACCGAGACGAGGTTCATCACCTTGATCAGCGGGTTGATCGACGGGCCGGCGGTGTCCTTGAACGGGTCACCGACGGTGTCACCGATGACGGTTGCCGCGTGGGCGTCGCTGCCCTTGCCGCCGTGGGCACCGTCCTCGACGATCTTCTTCGCGTTGTCCCACGACCCACCGGAGTTGGCCAGGAACACCGCCATGAGGCAACCGGTGCCGATCGCACCGGCGAGGAAGCCGGCGAGCGGCCCGATACCGAGCCCGAACCCGACGGCGACAGGCATGAGGGCCGCCAGGAGACCGGGGGTTGCGAGCTCGCGCAACGAGTCCTTGGTGCAGATGTCGACGACCTTGCCGTACTCGGGCTTGGTGGTGCCCTCCATGATGCCGGGGATCTCCCGGAACTGACGGCGGACCTCGAACACGATCGCGCCTGCGGCACGGGTCACGGCGTTGATGGCCAGACCCGAGAACAGGAACACCGTGGCGGCACCGATGAGCAGACCGACGAGGACGCTCGGGGTGACGATCTGCAGGTCGAACTGCGTGAGCTGCCGCTGGATCTCGGCGATCTGCCCCTGCGACAGCGCACCGGCCTGCGCCTTGGCCTGCAGGCCCTGCAGGATCGGCTGGTACTTGGACTGCCACGCGTCGGAGTAGGAACCGAACAGGGCGGTCGCGGCCAGCACGGCCGTCGCGATCGCGATGCCCTTGGTGATCGCCTTGGTGGTGTTGCCCACCGCGTCGAGGTCGGTGAGGATCTGCGCGCCCTCGCCGTCGACGTCACCGGACATCTCGGCGATGCCCTGGGCGTTGTCGGAGACCGGGCCGAAGGTGTCCATGGCCACGATGACGCCCACCGTGGTGAGCAGTCCACAACCGGCCAGGGCGATGAGGAACAGCGACAGGATGACCGACCCACCGCCCAGGAGGAACGCGGCATACACGGCGGCGCCGATGATGACTGCGGTGTAGACGGCCGACTCGAGGCCGACGCCGATCCCGGAGAGGACGACGGTGGCGGCACCGGTGAGGGAGGTACGGGCGACGTCCTTGGTCGGACGCTTGTCGGTGCCGGTGAAGTACCCGGTCAACCACAGGATCACCGCGGCCAGGACGATGCCGACGACGACGGCGAGGACGGCCCGGAGCCGCGGGTCACCGGTCAGGGCGGTGACCGACTCGTTCGTCGAGCCCAGCCCGGCGAACGTGTCCGGCAGGTAGACGTAGGCCGCGACGGCCGACAGGACGGCGGCGATGCCGGCCGAGATGTAGAAGCCGCGGTTGATCGCCGACAGCGCGTTCTCGCCCGGCTTCACCCGCGTGATGAACACGCCGATGAGGGCGGTCACCGCACCGATGGCGGGCACGATCAGCGGGAAGACCAAGCCGTAGCTGCCGAAGGCGGCCGACCCGAGGATCAGGGCCGCGACGAGCATCACCGCGTAGGACTCGAACAGGTCCGCGGCCATGCCGGCGCAGTCGCCGACGTTGTCACCGACGTTGTCGGCGATCGTCGCGGCGTTGCGCGGGTCGTCCTCGGGGATGCCTGCCTCGACCTTGCCGACCAGGTCCGCACCCACGTCGGCGGCCTTGGTGAAGATGCCGCCACCGACGCGCATGAACATGGCGAGCAGGGCGGCGCCGAAGCCGAAGCCCTCGAGCACCTTGGGTGCGTCACCCTTGTAGAGCAGGACCACCACGGACGCGCCGAGCAGGCCCAGGCCCACCGTCGCCATACCGACCGTGCCACCGGTGCGGAAGGCGATCCGCATGCCGGAGTCACGGTCGCCGTCTCGGGCGGCGGACGCGACGCGGACGTTGGCCTTGACGGCCAGGCTCATCCCGAAGTAGCCGATGGCCGCGGAGAACAGCGCACCGACGACGAAGAAGCCGGAACGACCCCATCGGACGCCGGCGGTGTCGGCGGGGAGCAGGAGGAGCAGGCCGAAGACGAGGACGACGAAGACGGCGAGCGTCTTGAACTGGCGGGCGAGGAACGCCTGCGCCCCTTCCTCGACGGCGGCGCCGATCTCCTGCATCTTCTCGGTGCCGGGGTCGGCCGCCAGGACCTGCTGGCGGAAGAAGACCCCCATGACCAGGGCGATGAGGGCAATGGCGAGCACGCCGATGACCAGGGTGAGATTGGTGCCGTCGAGCTGCAGTTGAGCAGCTGCGGCAGGCGCAAGGCGCGACATTCCATCCTCCTCGATGGGGAACACTGCAGGATCGTCCATGGGCGCGACGTGCTGTCGCACCACCACGGGGGACGATGCTGGCGAGAGTAATGCACGTCACACCGATTCTGTCGGCCGGTGAGCAGCGTCACAGTGAATTGTCGGGCGGTGTCCGATCCGAGCGGTACGGGACGCCGAGCAGGGCGGACGCCGGAACGCGCCCGACCCCCGTCAGGAGGTGGAGGCGGAGGTGGCCTCGTCGACCGAGGGGAAGATGTGGAACACCTTGTCCAGACCGGTGATCTTGAAGACCTTGAGGATGCGGTCCTGGGCGCTGACGATGCGCAGGCTGCCGTTCTGGCCGCGGACGAGCTTGAGGCGACCGACGAGGACCCCCAGACCGGTGGAGTCCATGAAGGTGACGTGCTCGAGGTCGACGACCAGGGTCGTACGGCCTGCAGCCACCTGCTTGTCCAGCACCTCGCGCAGCAACGGCGCGGTGTAGACGTCGATCTCGCCCGCCACGTGGACGATCGTCACGGCGCCCTGCTCGCTGCTGGAGACCGACAGGTCCACGGTCACCCTTTCGTCGACTTCGCTACGACTTCGCTCATGGGCGGTCGGCTCGGCCGTCCGCCCTCGGGATTACGGTAGCGGCAATGTCCACTCCGCCTCGCACCGCACCCTTGGCGCGGACCGGCTTCGACCCCGAGGCAACGCTTGCAGCCCTGGCGTCCGGTCCGCGAGCCGAGCGCCTGCGCCACGTGCACGAGGTGCCCGCTCGGCCGGCCTCCCTCGCTGCCTGGCCCGACTGGGTGGACCCCTGCGTGCATGCGGCGTGCGCCGGCGCCGGGGTCACGTCCTTGTGGTCGCACCAACGCGAAGCCGCCGACCTGGCCCACGCCGGATCGCACGTCGTCATGGCCACCGGGACCGCCTCGGGCAAGAGCCTGGGCTACCTCCTGCCCGTGCTGACCGCGCTCGTGGAGGGTTCGTCCGCGCCGACCGGTCGGGGAGCCACCGCGCTCTACCTCTCCCCGACCAAGGCGCTCGCGGCCGACCAGCTCGCCAGGGTCCAGGCCATGGCCGTGCCGGGCGTGCGGGCCGCGACCTACGACGGCGACACCCCCAGCGAGGAACGCCGCTGGATCCGCGACCACGCCCACCTCGTGCTCACCAACCCCGACCTCGTGCACCACTCGCTGCTGCCGCTGCACGAGCGCTGGGCGCCGTTCCTGCGGCGGCTGCGCTACGTCGTCATCGACGAGTGCCACGTCTACCGCGGCGTCTTCGGCTCGCACCTCGCGGCCCTCCTGCGGCGGCTGCGGCGGGTCTGTGCCCGGTATGGCGCCTCCCCCACCTTCGTCCTCGCGTCCGCCACCGTGCGCGACCCGGGTGACCATGCCAGCCGCCTGGTCGGGCTGCCCGTGGAGGCGGTGACCGTCGACGGTTCGCCGCGGGAGGAGATGACCTTCGCCCTGTGGGAGCCGGGGGCCCTCGACGAAGGGTTCGGCGGGACGGCACCGACCGGCGGCGACTGGGCCGCGGGGTACACCGCGGACGAGGGCCCCGCCGGCCCGGGTGACGAGCTCGTCGGACGGTCCTTCCCCCCGCAGGAGCTCAGGGACACCTCCGGGGAGACCCCTGCCCGGCGCAGTGCCACCTCCGAGGCCGCCGACCTGCTGGCCGAGCTGGTGTCCGCCCGGGTGCAGACCGTGGCCTTCGCCCGGTCGCGGGCCGGGGTCGAGGCGCTGGCCTCCAGCGCCCGGCGCAGGCTGGAGGACCAGCCGCGGCTCGCAGCGGCGGTCGCGGCATACCGGGGCGGTTACCTCCCCGAGGAGCGCCGCGAGCTCGAGCGGGCCCTGCGCGACGGCGACATCATCGGGCTGGCCGCGACGAACGCCCTCGAGCTGGGCGTCGACGTGAGCGGGCTCGACGCGGTGCTGCTGGCCGGCTGGCCGGGGACGCGCGCCTCGTTGTGGCAGCAGGCCGGGCGGGCCGGGCGAGCGGGGACGCGGTCGCTGGCGGTGTTCGTCGCCGCGGACGACCCCCTCGACACCTATGTGGTCAACCACCCCGAGGTCGTCTTCGGCCAGCCGGTCGAGAGCACCGTCCTCGACCCCGACAACCCCCACGTGCTCGCGCCGCACCTCGCCGCGGCCGCCGCCGAGCTGCCGCTGAGGGAGGCCGACCTCGAGATGTTCGGGCCGGACGCGCGACGGCTCGTGGACGCCCTGGTCGCCCGAGGGATCCTGCGACGCCGGCCCTCGGGGTGGTTCTGGGCGCGCTCGGACCGGGCCAGCGACCACGTCTCGCTGCGTGGCAGCGGCGAGGTCGTCGGCATCGTGGAGCGGCGCACCGGTCGGGTGCTCGGCACGATCGACGAGGCGTCGGCGCACTCCCAGGCACACACCGGGGCCGTCCACGTCCACCAGGGCAGCACCTACATCGTCACCGAGCTCGACCTCGAGACCGGGACCGCGACGGCGGTGCGGGGCGACCCGGGGTGGAGCACCTTCGCCCAGTCGGTGAGCGCCTTCGACGTCGTCGGAGCGCAGGACTCCCGCTCGTGGGGGCCGATCGACGTCGCGTTCGGGGCCGTACGGGTCCACAACCAGGTCACGAGCTTCCTGCGGCGACTGCCCGGCGGCGAGGTCATCGGCACGCACCCGCTCGACCTGCCCCAGCGCACCCTGTCCACCAAGGCGGTCTGGTGGACCATGCCCGTCGAGTGGCTGGCAGCAGCCGGGGTCGCGGAGGTCGACATCCCGGGCGCTGCGCACGCCGCGGAGCACGCGGCGATCGGCATGATGCCGTTGGTGGCGACCTCAGACCGCTGGGACATCGGCGGCGTCTCGACGGCGCTGCACCCCGACACGGGCCTGCCGACGATCATGGTCTACGACGGCCATCCCGGTGGAGCAGGATTCGCCCAACGCGCCTACGGCGTCTTCGAGATGTGGCTGTCAGCGACCCTCGAAGCGGTGCGGTCGTGCCGGTGCGAGAGCGGGTGCCCCGGATGCGTCCAGTCGCCCAAGTGCGGCAACGGCAACGAGCCCCTGGACAAGGCCGGCGCGGTGCGCCTGCTGGAGGCCGTCCTGCGCGAGGCACCACAGCACCACTGACGGGGCCTGCGGATCACACGGCCGGGGGGCCGGCACCCCGCCCGGGCAGCCATGGCCGCACCCGACTCGTGGGGCGCCGTACCAGTGGTGGGGCAAGGTCGCCAAACGGGCAACTCCGCAGGCCACGGGCTATGGTCGGGACCGATGGCGCACCATGCGCCCCAGAGCTCTCGGAGGCCCCCCTTGATCGTGCTCGGACTGATCCTGGTCATCGTGGCCATCGCCGCTGGAGTGCTGCTGTTCCTCGGGACGCAGTCACTGACCAACACCGTCAACCTCGATGCTGCCGGCATCAAGGTCGGCCTCACCCCACTGGCCCTGCTCATCGCCGGTGCCCTGATCGTGCTTCTCCTGTGGTTCGGCCTCGGCATCATCCGGGGTGTCATGAAGCGCAGGCGCCGCCCGGCCCGCGACGCCAAGGAGGCCCAGCGCCAGGCCGAGCTAGAGGAGTCTGTCCGGGCCGACGAGCGCAAGCGCGCCGAGGAGACGCACCAGAGCGCGCTGGCCGACCGTGACCGCGCCAAGGACGCCGAGCTGGAGTCCAAGCTGGCCGAACGCGACCGCGTCCGCAACGACGAGTTCCGTGCCCGCGAGCGCGAGATCGAGGACCGCGCCAGGGCCGACGAGCGCGCCCGCGTCGAGCGCGAGCTCAGCGCCCGCCAGACGACCGTCGCGGCCGTCCCGGCGACCGCCGCCGGCGCGACCCACGGTGGGGCCGCCACTCACGGTGAGGCCACCACTCACGGTGAGGCCTACGACCGGACCGGCGACAGTGAAGCCCACGAACGGACCGGCGACGGCGCCGCGGACGAGCGCCTCTACTCGCCCGCCGACACGGACGCAGCCACGGGTGTCGACCACCAGACCCACGACCAGGCGGATGCCACCACGGTCGGTGCGGACCGTCCGGGCTACGACGAGGCCGATGCAGCCACTGCCGCGGGTGAGCGCCCGGCGCACCGCACCATGGCCGACCGCATCATGGGACGCGACCCCCAAGGTCGCGACTGACCTCTCCACCCGACCGGAGCGCGCCTCGCGCGCCTTATGTCGGTAGCACTCACAGCAACGGCGCGGGCCCTGCCCGCGCCGTTGCTCGTGCCCGGGGAGCGCCCAACCCCGGCAGCACCAACCCGACCAGGGCCGTCGTGGTCACCCTGACCGAGCCATCGATCCCCACGAAACAGCTCTGCTGCTCGGTCGTGTTGGCTGCGGCGACCGTGGCGGCCCGGGCACAGGCCTCAGCGCTGCTCCCACCACCCTGCAGGGCCGCTGCCGCCGCCAAGGCACCCAGGTCGGCTCCGGCCCGGGCGCGATGCGCGGCAGCCACCGCGCTCGCCAGCGCAAGTCCCGCGACGAGGATCATCACCAGGACCGCTGTCGCCGCGAGCGCCAGGACGGTGCCGCTCCCCTGCTCGTCACGTCGGCATCGGCAGCTCATCGGCCGGCCGGTGAGGCGAGTGGCCGCCCGGCTGACAGCCGTCCGTGCGGTCCGACGCCGGCCCACATACGCAACGACCTCGGGCTCTGCCGTGGTGTTCACCAGCTCGCGCCCCATCCCCGTGGTCACCAGCTCGTGGTCCGTGCCGGGACGGCCCCGGCTCCCGCCGCCGCACCGGCGTCGCCCTGCGCCGCGGGGACGTCCTCGCGGTTGGCGGACGCATGTCCCCTCGGCGCGGCGCGAGCACCCAGCCACCGAAGGGCCGGGGCCGCCGGTGAGCTCACGGTGACGTCGACGGCGCTGGCCGTCGTGGACACCGCGAACTGCGCCGCCGGCGGGGCAAGACGCCTGCCCTGGTCGACCGCCCCGGCCGTGGCGTCTCCTCGGGCCATGGCGCGCGCCGTGGCGCGAGCGGCATCGACACAGCGCACCTGGTCCAGCACGGTCGTGATGCCGGACAGCGCCACCACCAGCACCAGGACCAGAGCGGGAAGAGCGACCGCCAGCTCGACGGTCGCCATCCCCCGCTCGCGGCTCAGCCGGCCACACCCAGGGCTGCGGTGATCACCGACGCTAGCGCCGCCTTGACCCCACCGGACCGCACCACCGCGAGCAGCACGGCCGCGAAGGCACACGCCGCCAGCGTCCCCACGGCATACTCCGCGGTGGTCATGCCGGCCTCCGCCTGGCGACGAATCCTCGAGAACCGCTGTGCCAGTCTGCATCTCACGCTGCACTCCTTCTGTCAGTGACGGCTGCCTGCCGTCGTCCCGCCCAGTCCAGCCCGCTCGGCGCCCGACGACCACGCCCACCGACCGCGCCTGTGGACGGAGCGCGAACCTTCGCCGCTCTGTGGACCGCCTGGCCGGAGGCTCGACCCGCAGGGCCTCGACCTGCCGGGCCTCGACCCGGCAGAACCTCAACCGGAGGAGTCGAGGACGCCCACGGCGAGGGCGATGACGACGGGCAGGACGGCGGTGCAGGCGAAGGCCGGTAGGAAGCCCAGCCCCAGCGGCAGGACCAGCAGGACACCCGCCCGGGCGGCCCGGCGCTCGCGATCCCGCTCCTGCTCCTCTCGCAGGCGCACCCCGGCCTCGGCCACCAGGGCAGCCGGAGCTGCGCCGGTGGTATCGGCGACGGACCACGCCAGGGCTGCGGGGCGCCACACGGCACCGGCATAGGACCAAGCCTCGTCCACCGGCCGCCCCCACCGCACCGCCGCCACCACGGCCGACAGGTCCGTGGCCACTGGCCCGCGGGCGCTCACGGCCACCGCTTCGAGGGCCTGGGTGAGATCGAGCCCGGCACGCAGCGCGAGGGCGATGAGGACCAGCGCGTCAGCCACCTCGTCGACCGTCGCCGTGCCGACTCGTCCTCCTGTCCGGTCACCGGTCCGCCCCGACGCGCGGGACGCCAGCGCCTCGTAGGTCACCGTTCTACAGGCGAGGCCCCGCCGCGAGGGCCACAGGAGCACAACCAGGACGACCAGCAGGGCGAGCACCACGGTCACTGGAAAGCTCCCGAGAACGGACGGCAGGCTGGGCGGGTCACGCGGCCCGCTCGAGGATGGTCCGGCTCCACCACCACCCGAAGGTCGCGAACCCGATGCCGATGACGAGGCTGGCCGTGGACCAGGCGGTGGACAGGTAGAGCTCCACAGGGCTCACCCCGCACGCCATACCGACCACCGGACCGCTCAGCGGGAGCAGGGCGAGCACGCCCATGGACGCCCGAGGACCCGCGGCCGCGCTGGCCAGGCGCTGTCTCGACCGCGTCCGCGCGCGGAGCACCTGCTCACTCGACCTGAGCGCGTCGACCAGTGGCGCGCCGGTGCGCTCACTGAGCGCCCACGCCTGGCCCACGAACCGAAGGGCCTCGCTGTCCAAGAGCTCCGCGTGAGACAGCCAGGTGCCCGACACCTGCTCACCGGTCGCCCCTGCGGCCAGGACGTCGAGGACGAGAGGCCCGAGCAGCGGGTCGTCCTCGACGGCCTCCCCAGCCGCCGCCACGCTGGTCGTCGCCGGGACACCGGCCCGCAACGGCGCGGCCACGAGCCCGAGGAGGTCCGCCAGCCGGTCCTCGGCCGCCGTGACGACGCGGACCCGGCGACGACGCCGCGTCCACGGGAGGCCACCAGCCCCGGACGGCCCCGTCGCCGAACCTCCGTCCGGGCTCGGGCCTCGACGGGACGTCGGATCCTCGTACGGAGCAAAGGGCTCGTGCGGGGCGGGACGCCCGGGCCACACGAGGACGGCCGTCACGGCCAGGGCGAGCGTCACCGCAAGGACGCCGGGCAAGGCCCAGAGGTCCATCATCTCGAGCTCCCGGTGAGCCGCTGCAGCACCGACCACCCAGGCCCCTTGGCGCCGTTCACCGCGTCGAGCGCCGGCTCGCAGACGACCTCGTCACCCGTTCGACGGAGCACCGACAGCGAGGCGACGCGGCGACCCTGCCCTCCGCGCTCGACGTGCACGACCGCCTGCACGGCACTGGCCAGCTGCCGCTGCACGACGTCGTGCGGCATCCCCGCCAGCGCGCCGAGGGCGTCGAAGCGTGCCGGCACGTCGGCCGGGCTGTTGGCATGGACGGTGCAGCAGCCCCCGTCGTGCCCGGTGTTGAGCGCCGCCAACATCTCGCGCACCTCGGCACCGCGCACCTCCCCGACCACGAGCCGGTCAGGCCTCATCCGCAGGGCCTGCCGGACCAGGTCGACCAGGCCCACGTGGCCCTGACCCTCGACGTTGGCGCTACGCCCCTGCAGCAGCACGACGTGCGGGTGCGCGATGGCGAGCTCACGAACGTCCTCGACGACCACGAGTCGCTCGTCGGCAGGAGCCTCGGCGAGCATGGCGGCCAGGAGGGTGGTCTTGCCGCAACCGGTCCCCCCGGTCACCACGAACGACCGCCGGTGCCTCACGAGCGCACGCAGCAAGGACCCCACGGCCTCGTCGAACATGCCCGTCGCAGCCAGAGAGGCCAGCCCGGTGGCACGCGCCCGGGGGACGCGCAGGCTGACGTGCACCCCGCCGTCGACCAGCGGCGGGAGGATCGCGTGCAACCGGACACCGCCGGGCAGCAGCCCGTCGACCCACGGTTGGCTCTCGTCGAGCCGGCGACCGGCGAGGGCTGCCAGCCGCACACCGAGCCGCCGTGCGGCCGCTGCGTCCGGCAGGTCCAGACCCGCAGGCTCCACCCCACGCCCACGGTCGACCCACACCGAACCGTCACCGTTGACCAGGACGTCGGTCACCCTGTCGTCGGCGACGAGCTCCTCGAGCGGTCCTAGACCCAGCACCTCCGCGGCCAGCGCCACCCGCGCCGCCGTCGCCCCTTGGGACCCGAGCCGTACGGCGTCCAGCGTCGCGACCCGCCCGACGGCCTGCTCGTCGGGTGACTCACCCCGTCGGATGCGGTCGGCGATGAGCTCGGCCCCGCTCACGCCGTGAGCCGCTCGGGCTCGCCCGCACCGGTGCCGCGGACGCCCAGCTCGGACAGCAGCCGGTCGGCGGCGATCGCCACGGAACCACTCGTTCGCGATCCCGGCACCCGCGCCCGGTCGGCGTCGGTGACCGCCTGGACGTCGTCGCGCACGGTCGCTGCGAGGGGCAGGTCCAGGTGCACCGCCACCTCCTCGGCCGTCACCGACTCCCGTCGACCGGCCCGCAGCACCAACCTGGCCGAGGCGCGATGGCGGCTCAGCCCGACCGCGAGCGCCGAGGCGTCGGCGAGGTGTCGTGCACTCACCCCGCTGACCAGCAGCACGTCGCTGCAGTGCCCCACCCAGCGCAGCGAGCCCCCGAGGTCGACCACGGTCAGCCCGCAGATCGAGGACAGCGCCCGCAGGCACGACTCGACCACCTCGTCCGGTGGAAGCAGCCCCCGGGCCGCGAGGACGCGCAGCCCCCCGGCGGACGGGAGCGACCTCAACAGGTCGGCGCCGTCCGCCTCACCCCTGAGGTCGACCAGGTCGGACCAGCGGAGGCCGGCGACGTGCTCCAGGCAGGCGGTCACATCCAGCCCGCCGCGCTCGAAGGCCCCGTCCACGCAGACCGTCGCGCCCACCGATGCCGCCGCGCGCACGGCCAGGGCGACCGCGAGCGTCGAGGCCCCCAGCCCGCCCGAGGCACCGACAACTCCCAGCACACGGTGTTCCATGGCCCCACTGTCGCCGCACCACGACCCCTTCGCGGGGCGGCGGAAAGCTGGCTGTGGACGGGGCTCGCGCCATACCTCGCCTGTGGACGGGGCAGCGCCCGTCCTGGCGGGGAAAGGGGACGGCCCCGGTCGGGGGGACAACCGGGGCCGTCAACGCACCGTGCTCCGGGGGGGAGGAGCAGGTACGCCGGTCCGCTCTACCCCAAGGGGGAGCGAACACGATCATCGTGGACCATTAACTCCCCGATGGCAACTCGTTGATGACGCCTGTCGTCCCGCTCTCAGGCCGCTCTCAGGGACGGCGTCGTCAACCGTGCCCAAACACCGTCATCCGGCAGGCACGGCGTGGACCCGGACCTGCCCGGACACGAGGATGGCACCCCGCGCGAACGGGGTGCCATCGACCGTGGTCCGCCTCGGGTTACCAGGCGTGCTTCCTGTAGTTGTCGCACCGGGACAAGCCCGTCACGATCGGTCCACCAGTGGACTGCCTGCGCGTGGGTGCCCGATGGGATCACGGTGGTCGTCGGACTCTCGTGCGTCGACGTCACCTCCATGTGTACCCCTGCGACGCCGCGAAGTGAACCCTTGACTTTTCGTCCGTCAGAGACGTCCCCCGTCGGCGCCGAGGAAGTCAGCTGAGGCGGCCGACGCGCACCGCGTCGCAGACCTGCTCACCCTGCTCGGCCCCGGCGACGACGGCCGAGGCGCAGTGCTCCAGCCACAGGGAGACGCCTTCACGGCTGCCGGTCCCGTATGCCGCGAGCGCACCGAGGTAGGCCGGACCGCCCTGGGTCGCGTGCCCGGCCTCGATCACTGCGACCCCGGTCGGGTCGAGCCCCAGCGCCTGGACGACGGCACGTTCCATCGCCCGCGCGACGACACCGTTGCCCCGCGTGAAAGGTCGCGCCGTCGCGATCTCGGCATGGATGACCGCCGCCACGACCAGCACCGGCACCTGGGCACCTCGCGACCCGGCCCCCAAGAGCTCGACGAGCCCGTCGAGACGGCCTCGCAGCGCCCCTGCCGAGGGGGCGGGGCCGAGGTCGACGAGCTCCTCGCAGGTCTCCCCCTCGAGCCGCGGCCGTCCGAGCTGGGCGTCGCCGACCAGCCCGGACGCGGCCGCCACGTGGAGCCGGGCCAGCGCCTGCAGCGGCGCGGTCGCCACGAGCGACCGGACGTGCTCGCTCTCAGCGGTGGCCTGCACCACGCCGCGGGCGACCTGCTCGACGGGGTCGGGGCTCAGCGGCCACTGGGCGGCGCCCCGCATGACGTCCCGCACCAGGTCCAGGGGCACGGTCGCTCCCTCGAGGGCCGCGCTCGCCTGGGCCCCACGGACCCGGGACTCGGCGGACGCCTCGGGGATGCGGCGGCGCAGTGCCTCGTGCCAGCGCAGCCGCTCGCAGGCCTCCCGGGCCGCCGTGACGCGTTCGGGAATCCCGGGGAGCTCGGCGAGGGCACGGAGGGAGGCGACGGCATCAGGCACGTCCGCCAGCCTAGGGTGCCGCTGCGGGACGGGTGGGTCGCCCTAGAGTGCGCATGTGTCGGGCAGCTTCCACCTCCCCACCGCCATCGTCGTCGCTGGCGCGATGGTGCTGCTCTATGCGCTCGTCAGGTTGGTCCGTCACGGCCGCAACGGGTCTCGCGGGTTCGTCTCGGACGTCGACCACGCGACGCACGCGACGCTCCACACCGCCTCACTCGCCGCCCGGCACCTGCAGGACGGCCTGAGTCCTGAGGGCGTCGGCCGGGCCGCCAGGCACCTGCGCCAGCTGCTGGGCTCCTCGGCCATCGCCGTCACCGACGCGACCTCCTTGCTGGCCTGGGACGGCGCGGCCGACCACCACGCCGACCGCGCCCTTGCCGACGCGGACGAGGTCCTGCGCACCGGACACACGATCGTCCTCGGCGCCGGACAGGTGAGCTGCTCCGATCCCGACTGCCCGGTCCGCGCTGCGGTGATCGCCCCGGTCGTGACGGCCGACCGCGTCGTGGCGGCCATCGCGGCATACGGTCCGACCGCGTCTGCGGGGCTCGCCCGCGCGACGGAGGAGGTGGCCGGGTGGATGGCCACCCAGGCCGAGCTGGCCGACCTGGGGCACCAGCGGACACGCACCATGGAGGCCGAGCTCCGCGCCCTGCGCGCCCAGATCAGCCCCCACTTCATCTACAACTCCCTCGCCGCCATCGCCTCGTTCGTGCGCACCGACCCGGAGCGGGCGCGCGAGCTGCTGCTGGAGTTCGCCGACTTCACCCGTTACGCGCTGCGACGTGGCGGGGCGTTCACCACGTTGGCCGAGGAGCTCCGCAACGTCGAGCGCTACCTCGTCCTCGAGCAGGCCAGGTTCGGCGACCGGCTCACCGTCTCGTTGCTCATCGCTCCCGAGGTGCTGCCCGTGACGGTCCCCTACCTCGCGATCCAGCCCCTTGTCGAGAACGCCGTCCGCCACGGCCTGGCCACCAAGGAGGGCGGCGGGCACGTGCGGATCGTGGCCACCGACGAGGGAGGCGAGGCGGGCATCACCATCGAGGACGACGGAGTGGGCTCGGATCCGCAGGTAATCCGCGGGGTGCTCGACGGCCGCGCCGACGGAGACAACGTGGGGCTCGGCAACGTCGATGCGCGACTTCGCCAGGTGTACGGCGACGACTTCGGCCTCGTCGTCGAGACCGCCCCGGGTGCGGGCACCAAGGTGTCCTTCCGGGTGCCGAAGTACGCGCCCGGCGTGCACCCCACCACGTAGAGTCTGCCCATGCCTGGCCCGCCCTCCGGCGACCCGGAGATGCTCAGCCCGCAGGTCGCCACCGCCGGCGACGCGGGTGCGGCGCCGCGCGCCCTGCGGGCCCTGTGCGCCCTCGTGGTCGACGACGAGGTGCCGGCGCTCGAGGAGCTCAGCTGGCTGCTGCGCCAGGACGACCGCATCGCCGAGGTCCGCACCGCCGGCAGCGGGGCGGAGGCCTTGCGGGCGCTGGAGGCCGGTGACGTCGACGTGGTCTTCTCGGACATCTCGATGCCGGGACTGGACGGCATGGACCTCGCGCGGGTCATCGCCCGGTTCACCCAGCGGCCCCAGGTCGTCTTCGTCACTGCCCACGACCAGCACGCGGTGGACGCCTTCGCCATCGACGCCGTCGACTACGTCATGAAGCCGGTGCGTGCCGATCGCCTCGCCGAGGCGGTACGACGCGTTGTCGCCTCCGCCGAGCCCGGCGCGGTGACCGGGCCGGGCGGCGACGCCGCACCCGCGGACGGACCAGCCGGCCAGGGCCAGGATGACGACCAGGACGAGACCATCCCCGTCGAGCTCGCCGGCGTCACGAGGTTCATCTCGCGCAGCCAGATCCGCTACGCCCAGGCGCAGGGCGACTACGCCCGCCTCCACACACCGTCGGGGTCCCACCTGGTCCGCATCCCCCTGAGCACTCTCGAGGAGCGTTGGGCCGCAGCGGGATTCGTTCGGATCCACCGCAGCACCCTGGTCTCGCTGAACCACGTCAAGGAGGTCCGGATGGAGCACGGGAGATGCAGCGTCGTGCTCGACGACGTCGAGCTCCAGGTGAGCCGGCGGCACACCCGGGAGCTGCGCGACCGCCTGCTCCGCCCGGGTCCGCGCCCCATCCCACGCCCGGCTGGGTGAGGTCGTGAGCGACCCGTCGCCGACCACGCAGCGCGTCCGGGTCACCAGCACCCGCCGGGATGCCACGACCCGCCGGGACCAGCGACCGCTGACCCGGGAGATCGACGAGCAGAGCAACCTGGGCGAGGTCTTCGTGGCCGGGCTGATGTCGGCCCAGCTGCGCCTGGCCGCCATGGTGCTGGGCTTCGGGGCCTTGGGACTCGGCGGCCTGCCCCTGCTGTTCCTGCTCATCCCCGCGACCCGAAGCCTGGAGATCGGCCCGATCCCGTTGCCCTGGCTGATCCTCGGCATCGTGGTCTATCCCGTGGCGCTGGTCGTGGCGCGCTACTACGTGCGTCAGAGCGAACGCATCGAGGCCGAGTTCTCCGCCGTCATCGCCCGCCGCGAGCCGTGACCGCGTCGTGACCGAGTCATGAGCTCCGCCTACGGCATCGTCGCCATCGTCCTGATCTGCACGGTCACCCTGGCGGTCGGCGCGTTCGGCCTGAAGCTGTCCCGCACGACGAGCGACTTCTACGTCGCGGGCCGCACCGTCACGCCATACCGCAACGCGAGTGCCATCGGCGGCGAGTACCTCTCTGCCGCAAGTTTTCTCGGCATCGCCGGGCTGGTCTACACCAACGGCCTGGACATGCTGTGGTTCCCCGTCGGCTACACCGTCGGGTATGTCGTCCTGCTCGTCCTCGTCGCCGCCCCCCTGCGCCGCTCGGGCGCCTACACCCTCCCGGACTTCGCCGAGGCGCGGCTCGAGAGCACCACCATCCGGCGACTCTGCTCGGTCCTCGTCGTGGGCATCGGCTGGCTCTACCTGCTCCCCCAGCTGCAGGGAGCAGGACTGGCCCTGACCAGCGTCACCGGTGCACCCAGCTGGCTCGGCGGCCTGGTGGTCGCCGTCGTCGTCGTCGCCAACGTCGCGGCCGGCGGCATGCGCTCGATCACCCTCGTGCAGGCGGTGCAGTACTGGATCAAGCTCACCGCGATCGCGGCTCCGGCGTTCGTGCTGCTCGCGGTGTGGTTCCGCGACGGCGCGCCGGGCCCGGCGATCGCCACCCGGGACGCCGGCTGGGTCGAGCCCCTCGGTGGTCTCGCCGGCCAGGGCCACCCGGTCTACGCGACCTACAGCCTGCTGCTCGCCCTCGCGCTCGGGACGATGGGGCTGCCCCACGTGCTCGTCCGCTTCTACACGAACCCCGACGGGCGAGCCGCGCGTCGCACCACCCTGACCGTCGTCGCCCTCCTCGGCGTCTTCTACCTGTTCCCACCGCTCTACGGCGTGCTCGGCCGGGTCTACCTCCCGGAGCTCCCCCAGGGGGTGGCCGCCGACACCCTCGTCCTGCGGCTGCCGGGGGCGATGCTGCATGGCCGCGTCGGTGAGGTGCTCTCGGCCGTCCTCGCCGGCGGTGCGTTCGCGGCGTTCCTGTCGACCGCGTCCGGCCTGACGATGTCGGTCGCCGGGGTCATCGACCAGGACCTGCTGCGCCGCTGGCTGGGCCGGATGACCGGTGACGACTTCACCGTGGTGCAGGGGTTCCGGGCCGCGACCGTCCTCGCCGTGGTGGTGCCGTATGCCGCGTCGCGGGTGATCGAGCCCGTGGGCCTCGCGACGATGGTGAGCCTGGCGTTCGCCGTGGCGGCGTCGACGTTCTGCCCGCTGCTGGTGCTCGGGTCCTGGTGGCGCGGACTCAGCACCGTCGGCGCGGCGGCGGGACTGGTCGTCGGTGGCGGCCTGGCGGCGAGCGCCGTCGCGGCCACCGTCCTCGCCGGACCGATCCCCGGGTGGCAGGGCGCCCTGTTGGGCCAGCCCGCTGCGTGGAGCATCCCTCTCGCCTTCGCGACGGCGGTCGTCGTGTCCCTCGCGACGCCCGGCCGCATCCCGCGCCACACCGCCCGGACCATGGTGCGGCTGCACACCCCGGAGGACCTCGTCCTCGACCGCGACTGAGGGCAGGTGCAGCCGCTGGTCGCGGCGCACCGACCGTTCGCCGCAGCGACCGTGGCCACCCGGCGACCGCACTCCCCGCACGGCGCGCGACCCCGCGCCATACCTGCCGCCGCGTTGTCGCCCACGTCACAGTGGCGCCAACCGCACACCGCGGCGCCCTGCAACCCGCCACCTCGGCCGGTCGCGCCACGCCAGACACTGGAGGTGTCCCGTGAGCAACGACGCTCGCACGGATCACGACCCCTTCGTCGACCTGCAACGGTCGCCGGAGTTCGACGAGCTGCGGAGCCGTTTCCGCAGGTTCGTCTTCCCCATGACCGGGCTGTTCCTGACCTGGTACTTCCTCTACGTCCTGCTGTCGACCTACGCACCGGGCTTCATGAGCACCAAGGTGTTCGGCAACATCAACATCGGCCTGATCCTTGGGCTCGGACAGTTCGTGTCGACGTTCGTCATCACGATCATCTACGTGCGCTGGGCCGACCGTGAGTTCGACCCGCGCGCCGCCGCCCTCGCCGAGACGATCGGGGAGGACCACCGATGAGCGCCTCCATCGTCCACGCGACCCCGAGCCTGGTCCCCATGGCCACCAACGTCGGCAGCCCGACGCTGAACATCACCATCTTCGCGATCTTCGTCCTCATCACCCTCGGCATCGTCATCCGGGCGTCGAAGAACAACCGCAGCGCCGCCGACTTCTACGCCGGTGGCCGCGCGTTCACCGGACGGCAGAACGGCATCGCCATCGCGGGTGACTACCTGTCGGCCGCCTCGTTCCTCGGCATCGCCGGCGCCATCGCCCTCAACGGCTATGACGGCTTCCTCTACTCGATCGGCTTCCTCGTCGCGTGGCTGGTGGCCCTGCTGCTCGTCGCCGAGCTGCTCCGCAACGCCGGCAAGTACACGATGGCCGACGTCCTGTCGTTCAGGCTCAGGCAACGCCCGGTCCGCATGGCCGCAGCGATCTCGACCCTCGCGGTCTGCTTCTTCTACCTGCTCGCCCAGATGGCCGGCGCCGGCGGACTCGTCGCGCTGCTGCTGGGCATCGACGACAAGACCGGGCAGTCCCTGGTCATCGCGGTCGTCGGCGTGCTCATGATCGCCTACGTCCTCATCGGTGGGATGAAGGGCACGACCTGGGTGCAGATCATCAAGGCCGTCCTGCTCATCATCGGTGCCGGCGTGATGTTCGTGTGGGTGCTCGGCAAGTTCGGGTTCAACCTCAGCACCCTGCTCGGCGACGCGGTCCAGGCCTCCGGTGGCAAGAAGGTGCTCGACCCGGGCCTCCAGTACGGCAAGAGCGGCCTGACCAAGATCGACTTCATCTCCCTCTCGCTCGCGCTGGTCCTCGGCACCGCCGGTCTGCCGCACGTGCTGATGCGCTTCTACACCGTGCCCTCGTCCAAGGAGGCCAGGAAGTCGGTCGAGTGGGCCATCTGGCTCATCGGCATCTTCTACCTGTTCACCCTGGTCCTCGGGTACGGCGCCGCAGCCCTCGTCGGCCCGAAGGCCATCGCGGCGGCACCGGGCAAGGCCAACTCGGCCGCACCTCTGCTGGCCTACGAGCTCGGCGGCGAGCTGCTGCTCGGCATCATCTCGGCGGTGGCCTTCGCGACCATCCTCGCGGTCGTGGCCGGCCTGACCATCACCGCGAGCGCGAGCCTGTCGCACGACATCTACAACTCCGTCATCAAGGAGGGCACCGCCACGGCGGAGCAGGAGGTCAGGGTTGCTCGCATCACCGCCGTCGTCATCGGCATCTTCGCCATCCTCGGCGGCATCCTCGCCAACGGGCAGAACATCGCGTTCCTCGTCGCCCTCGCGTTCGCCATCGCGGCGTCCGCGAACCTGCCGACGATTCTCTACTCGTTGTTCTGGAAGCGGTTCAACACCCGTGGTGCGCTGTGGTCGATCTACGGCGGCCTGATCACCGCGCTGACGCTGATCGTCTTCAGCCCGGTGGTGTCCGGCAAGCCGCCGGTGGCCCCGGCCACGACCAGCGCGTCGATGTTCACCGACCCGAGCGTCGACTTCCACTGGTTCCCGCTCGACAACCCGGGCATCGTCTCGATCCCGCTGGCCTTCGTGCTCGGCTGGCTCGGCACGGTGACGAGCAAGGAGTTCAACGCCGCCAAGTACGCCGAGATGGAGGTCCGCTCCCTGACCGGCCACGGGGCCGAGAAGGCGACCTCGCACTAGGGGCAACCCACGAGACCGTATGGCGCCACGCGCCATACGGTCCCCGCGAACCACGGTGCCGCGTCCCCGAGGAGGGGGCGCGGCACCGTGCTGCGCCCGCTCGGGCGCATCTTCTGGACCGAGCGGACCTTTGTGGACGACACGGTCAGCACCGGTTCCGGGGTCAACCGGGGGCCCGCGGCCGGCGTCGATGGGGTGTCCGAAAGGGGGACACCATGAACACCACCCGCTCGACCCGCACGACCCGACCGGCCATCCGGTCCCTGCTCGTCGCCACCGCCCTCGGGGTCATTCCCCTCACCGCCGCCCTCGCCTCGCCGGCGACCGCGACCACGCGCCCCACCACCACCGCCTCGACCACCACCTCGCCCTACTGCGGCATCACCTGGGGCTCGCTCGCCAAGACGAGGTCCACCATGGTCCGCGGCCCCGTCACGGGAGTGCGCTCCGGCCGCCACACCTGCTACGACCGGCTCGTCGTGGACCTCAAGGGCCACGCGCCCGGCTACACGGTCAAGTACGTCAGGAACGTCTACACCGAGGGTCAGGGCGCCCTCGTCCCGCTCCGAGGTGGCGCGAAGCTGCTCGTGTCCGTCCACGCCCCCGCGTACACGCAGAGCGGGGCACCGAGCTTTCGCCCCAGGAACCCCAGGGAGGTCGTGAACGTCACCGGCTACCGGACCTTCCGCCAGGTGGCCTGGGCCGGGACGTTCGAGGGTTACACGTCGATGGGTCTCGGGGTGCGGGCCAGGCTGCCGTTCCGGGTCTTCACCCTCGACGACGGCGCGACCAGTCGCCTCGTCATCGACGTCGCCCACCGCTGGTAGGCGACGAGCTCAGGGCTTGGTGGCGCGGCGACGCAGGGCGCCGCGCCCCGCACGGACCACGACGACCACGACGGCCAGGACCGCCGCGATGACGAACCACCGGGTGGACGAGGTCAGCAAGGCCTGTGAATGGGTCCACCACTGGGTGCGGGCGAAGTCCCAGGCGGTGTGGGCGACGGTACGAGCCTGCTGGCCCACCGGGACGCCGCCTTTGCCCGGGCGGACCGTGTCCCAGCCGTAGGACAGCGACTTCGCCAGCAGCGCGAACAGCAGCCAGGTCACCACGAGCCGCACCAGGCTCAGGAGCGTCGGTGCGACCCGCTGCCAGGTGGCCACGACGAAGGGCAGGGCCAGCGCCAGGGCCAGCGCGAGGCCCCGCGGCCAGGTCGTCGGCGAGACGCCGGCCACGACGGCCAGCACGGTCGCCGCGGCGAGCACGCCCTTGGCACCCCTGGCACCGAGCACGATGCCCAGGAGCGCTCCGCCGCCGAGCAGGGCCACGAGGACCATGCGCTCGTGCGGGTAACCGTCGGCCGTGGGGCCGTCCAGCACCCATCCAAGGGCGCTGAAGACCAGGACGATCGCCAGGCGCGGCCAGGGCGAACGCACGACGAGCGACACAGAGGCGGCTGCGGCGGTGGCGCCGAGGAACAGCACGTCTCCCTTGAACACGTCCAGCGGCAGGTGCAGCCACGACTCGAGCCCCAGGAAACCGACCGGCCACCAGAGCACGGCGCCGACGAGGACCGATGCGGGAGCCCAGAGGCGAAGCAGCGTGGCGCGCCGGGAGCGCACGTGTCCGTCGGGGGCTGGGCTCTTGGACGCCCGGGTCGTGGTGGTCACGGCGATGAGGCTAGCCGCTCGGCGACCCAGCGGTCCGCCGGACGACCCTGCGGACCGCTCCCCTTGCCGTGGTGGGGGTCTGGCAGGTTGGCTGGGGTGGCAAGCCATCGACGTCTTCAGCTCTTCCAGGAGGAACCCGTGTCCGAGACCGGCATGACGAGCACGACCACGAGCCAGTCGCCGGAGCGGGACCTGTCCCCCTCCCCCGAGTTCGCGGCCCAGGCCAACGGCACGCAGGAGCTGTTCGAGCAGGCCGAGGCCGACCACGAGGGGTTCTGGGCGACCCAGGCCCGTGAGCGCCTCAGCTGGGCCAAGGACTTCGACCAGACCCTCGACTGGAGCGGCGCACCGTTCGCCAAGTGGTTCGTCGGTGGCGAGCTCAACGTCGCCCACAACTGCGTCGACCGGCACGTCGAGGCCGGCAACGGCGACCGGGTGGCCATCCACTTCGAGGGCGAGGGCGGCGACACCCGCACCATCACGTACGCCGAGCTGCAGAAGGACGTGAACAAGGCCGCCAACGCGCTGGAGTCGCTCGGCGTGCGCAAGGGCGACCGGGTCGCCATCTACCTGCCGATGATCCCCGAGGCGGTCGCCTCGATGCTCGCCTGCGCCCGCATCGGCGCGCCGCACTCGGTGGTCTTCGGCGGGTTCTCCGCGGATGCGCTGCGCACCCGCATCGCCGACGCCGAGGCGAAGGTGGTCATCACCGCGGACGGGCAGTTCCGCCGCGGCAAGGCCGCCCCGCTCAAGCACGCGGTCGACGCAGCCGTCACCGGCGAGAGCAGCGTCCGGAAGGTCCTGGTCGTCAAGCGCACCGAGGGCGAGGTCGAGTGGGACGACGAGCGCGACGTCTGGTGGCACGACGTCGTCGACGGCGCCAGCGACCAGCACGAGGCCGTCCCCCACGACAGCGAGCACCCGCTGTTCATCCTCTACACGTCGGGCACCACCGGGAAGCCCAAGGGCATCTTCCACACGACGGGCGGCTACCTCACGCAGGCCGCATACACGAACTCCGTGGTCCACGACGTCCACCCGGAGACCGACGTCTACTGGTGCACCGCCGACATCGGCTGGGTCACCGGCCACACCTACATCGTCTACGGGCCGCTGGCGAACGGTGCCACGCAGGTCATCTACGAAGGCACCCCGGACACCCCGCACCAGGGGCGCTGGTGGGAGATTGTGGAGAAGTACAAGGTCTCCATCCTCTACACCGCGCCGACGGCGATCCGCACGTTCATGAAGTGGGGCGACGACATCCCCGCGAAGTCCGACCTGTCCTCGCTGCGGGTGCTCGGCTCGGTCGGTGAGCCGATCAACCCCGAGGCGTGGCTCTGGTACCGCAAGCACATCGGCGGCGACAAGGCCCCGATCGTCGACACGTGGTGGCAGACCGAGACCGGCGGCATCATGATCAGCCCGCTGCCCGGCGTCACCTCGCTGGAGCCCGGCTCGGCCCAGCGCCCGATCCCCGGCATCAGCGCGGAGATCCTCGACGACGAGGGCCAGCCGCTGCACGACCCCGAGGCCGTCGGCTACCTCGTCCTCACCAAGCCGTGGCCCGGCATGCTCCGCGGCATCTGGGGCGACCCGGACCGCTACAAGGAGACCTACTGGTCGCGGTTCGGGGAGAAGTACTACTTCGCCGGCGACGGCGCGAAGTACGACGCCGACGGCAACATCTGGCTGCTCGGCCGGGTCGACGACGTCATGAACGTCTCCGGGCACCGCCTGTCCACCGCCGAGATCGAGTCGGCCCTCGTGTCGCACCCGTCGGTCGCCGAGGCCGCGGTCGTCGGCGCCACCGACGAGACCACCGGCCAGGCGGTGTGCGCCTTCGTCATCCTGCGCGGCGGGTTCGCCGACAACGGTGACGAGACCGTGCAGGAGCTGCGCAACCACGTGGCCAAGGAGATCGGACCGATCGCCAAGCCCCGTCAGATCATGGTCGTCGCCGAGCTGCCCAAGACCCGCTCCGGCAAGATCATGCGCCGCCTGCTGCGCGACGTCGCCGAGAACCGCGAGGTCGGCGATGTCACGACCCTCGCCGACTCCTCGGTGATGAACCTCATCAAGCAGGGCATGTCGGGGTCCTCGGAGGACTGACCCCCGGCCCCCACCCCGCTCAGGTATGCCGCGGACGCACCGTGCGTCCGCGGCATACCTGTGCCGGTCAGACCTGCACCACGGCCGACCCTGCGATGTGGTCGATCCGCAGACCGAGGGGGCCCGTCACCACGAAGCGTTCGACCTCCAGCCCGGCGAACCCCGCGGACCGCAGGAGCTCCTCGGTGTCGCGAGTGGGGTCGCAGCCGTGGTCGAGCAGCCGGTTGCACGGCGCCACGGCCGCCTGGAGCCGTCTGATGGCCGTCCCTTCGGGTGCGCCCACGTGCTCCAGGAACACCAGACGGCCGCCGGGGCGCACCACCCTCCTCACCTCGGCGACCGCGGCACCGGGGCGGCGCACCGAGCACAGGGCGAAGGTCGTGACCACCGCGTCGACACTCCCGTCCTCGAGCGGCAGCTGCTCGGCACCAGCCCGGAGGACGCCGACCGCGCGAAGCCTGCAGGTCGTCCGCTGGAGTTGTCGGGCACGGCCTCGGTTCGGCTCCAGGGCGAGCCACCTCACCCCGTCCGGCAGGTGGGGGAGGTTCTCGCCGCGCCCCGCGCCGAGCTCGAGCACCGTGCCGCGAAGGTCGCCGACCAGCTGCCGTCGCCAGCTGTCGTAGCGCGACGCGTCGACCACACCCACTCCCCTCGCCCGCACCGGGCCCGGCACCCGCCATCGGCATCGTCGCACGTCAGAGCACAGATGGGCAGGGGCCGCGACCTCTGCCCAGCGCGCGGTGGGCCGCAGGCTGTGTCAGGGTCGAAGCACGACAGATCGGCACACGCAGGAGCCGACCATGACCGAAGGAGCACCAGCAATGTCAGCTGACGAGAAGGTCGCCAAGGACCTCGTGGAGACCCTCAAGGACGGCCGCAACGGGTTCGCGTCCGCGGCGGAGAAGCTGCGCGACAGCGACAGCCCGCAGGCTGCGTCGACCATGGAGCGCCTGGCCGAGCAGCGCGCCGGCTTCGCCCGCGACATCGTGGCCATGGGTCACGAGTACGGCGACGACGTCGACGAGAGCGGCTCGGTGGCGGCCACGCTGCACCGCGGCTGGCTCTCCCTCAAGGACGCGCTCACCGGCGACGACGCCTCTGCCGTCCTCGGCGCAGCCGTGACCGGTGAGGACCACGCGGTCTCGGAGTACGAGAAGGCGCTGAAGGAGGACGACCTCAGCGACGGTTTCCGCACGGTCGTCCAGCAGCAGCACGCCGCGATCGTCACCGCTCGCGACGAGGTCAAGGCGCTGCAGAACCTCGCCTGAGATTCCAGCCACGCTCCTCGAGCGCCCGTCCCGGCAGTCCGCGGGACGGGCGCTCGTGCGCGGAGGACCGTCAGGACGCGAGCGGCTCAGGAAGGGTCGACCCGCTGGGTGAGCCGAGCATGGGGAGCCACTGCCCGCGGGCGACGAGCACCTCGCGCAGCAGGTCGGGGCGGTCGCTGATGATCCCGTCGACCCCGGCATCGAGGACGCGGTGCATCGCCTGCGGGTCGTCGATGGTCCAGACGACGACGCGCACGCCGATGCGGTGGGCTCCCTCGACGAGACGTTCGACGAACACCGGCACCCGCCCGAGTCGTAGCGGCACGTGGGCGAACTCCGCCGTCGCCAGCCGACGTGACGGCCGCACCCCCGTGCGGGAGGACGTGACCAGGGCGGCCAGCGAGCGCCAGCCGAGCGCGCTGCGTACACCGGGTGCCTCGGCCCGCACGGTCGCGAGCCAGCTGTCCCACGCGCCGGCGACACAGACACGTTCGCGGAAGTCCTTGCGCTGCAACACCTTCACGAGGGGACCGATGGCGCCGCGGTCCTTGAGGTCCACGGTGAACCTCGCGTCCGGGAACGCCTCGAGCGCCTCGGTCAGGGTCGGGATCGGCTCACCACCGTTCACCCGGGTGCGGCGCAGGCTGGCCAGGGAGTGCCGGGCCACCGGGCCACGGCCGTCGGTGACGCGGTCCAGGGTGTTGTCGTGGAAGCAGACGAGGTGCCCGTCGGCAGACAGCTTGACGTCGGTCTCGAGGTAGCGGAAGCCGAGAGCGACCGATCGGCCGAAGGCGGCCAGGGTGTTCTCGGGCGCGAGGGCGGCACCTCCGCGGTGGGCGAGGGCGATGGGTCCGAGCTCGGAGCCGTAGGCCATGCCCCCAGCCTGCCGCCCACGGCGTGACCAACCGGCCGCAAACGGCCTCCCGGACCACTGTTCACCCCATCAGGGACAACCGTTCGCCCGATGCTGCCCTGCCGTCACCTGCCTCCCGCCTTCGGGGGCCGAAGAGTGACGAGCACGCCACTCCTCGGCCCCCAAAGCGGGGGTGCAGGGGTCGCGTCACCCGCGGGCCCCGCGCATCTCCGCCGAGATCGCCTGCGCCGCCTTGTGCAACGGTCCGGTCGCGCGGGTCACGAACTCGTCCGTGACACGGGTGACCGGACCCGAGACCGACAGGGCCAGCAGCTGGGGCGCGTCGGGGACGGCCACGGCCACGCAGCGCACGCCGACCTCCTGCTCCCCCTCATCGAGGGCGTAGCCGCGCCGGCGAGTGCGCTCGAGCTCGGCGACGAAGTCCTCGGGCGTGGTGATGGTGTGGTCGGTCCGGGCGGGCATACCGGTCCGTGAGAGCAGCGCGCGCACGTCACCCGGGTCGAGGTCGGCGAGGATCGCCTTGCCGACGCCGGTGGAGTGCGGCAGGACGCGGCGCCCGACCTCGGTGAACATCCGCATCGAGTTGCGCGAGGCCATCACCTGGCCGACGTAGACGACCTGGTCACCGTCGAGCATCGCGAGGTTGACCGACTCCCCGAGCTCGTGGGCGAGCTGCTCCATGTGCGGGCGGGCCCAGCGGCCGAGCATCCGCGACGTGGTCTCGCCGAGCCTGATCAGCCGCGGGCCGAGGGAGTACTGGCGCGACGCCTCCTGCCGGACGTAGCCGAGGTCGACCAGCGTGCGCACCAGGCGGTGGATGGTCGGGAGCGGCAGGTCGGCGTCGTTGGCGAGCTGCGACAGGCTGATCACCCCACCGGCGTCCGCCATCGTCTCGAGGATGGCGAAGGCACGCTCGAGCGACTGCACGCCGCCGGTCTTGGCGCCGGCGCCGTCACCGGTCTTGGATGCTGCGCCACCAGCGGTCGTCGCGGCACGGTCGGCACTCATCGATCTCTTCCCACTGAGCGAATGAGAAGAAGATTTCGTATCATGGAAGTAGCCTAGTGCGTTCTCCCCGACTCGGGGAGGCGACACCCACCGACAGTGAGGATGAGCCACCGATGTCCGCCATCACCGTGACCGGAGGCCCGGTCGAGCGCAGCGACGAGATCCTGACCGCCGAGGCCCTCGACTTCCTCGCCGAGCTGCAGACCCGCTTCGGTGGCACCCGCGACGAGCTGCTCGCTGCCCGCAGGGTCCGCCGCGAGGAGGTGTCGAAGACCGGTCGTCTCGACTTCCTCGACGAGACCCGCGAGGTCCGCGACGGCGACTGGACCGTCGCCGAGGCTCCGGCGGACTTCCGCGACCGCCGGGTCGAGATCACCGGCCCGACCGAGCGCAAGATGGCGATCAACGCCCTCAACTCCGGCGCAAAGGTCTGGCTGGCCGACCTCGAGGACGCCAACACCCCGCACTGGGTCAACGTCGTCGGCGGCCAGGTCAACCTGTTCGACGCCGTCCGCGGCACCATCGCCTTCACCTCGCCGCAGGGCAAGGACTACTCCTTGGCCGACCCGGCGAACGCCCCGGTCATCGTGCCCCGTCCCCGAGGCTGGCACCTCGACGAGGAGCACCTGCAGCTCGACGGAAAGCCCTTGGTCGGAGCCCTGGTCGACTTCGGGTTGTACTTCTTCCACAACGCCAAGGAGCTGCTCGAGCGCGGGAGCGGTCCCTACTTCTACCTGCCGAAGATGGAGTCGCACCGCGAGGCGCGCCTGTGGAACGACGTCTTCACCTTCGCCCAGGAGCACGTCGGCGTCCCGCACGGCTCGGTCCGCGCGACCGTCCTCATCGAGACGATCCCCGCGGCGTTCGAGATGGACGAGATCCTGTACGAGCTGCGCGACCACGCCGCCGGGCTCAACGCCGGCCGCTGGGACTACCTGTTCTCGATCATCAAGTACTTCCGGGACTCGGGGCCGGACTTCACCCTCCCCGACCGCAACGCCGTGACGATGACCGCGCCGATGATGAAGGCCTACAGCGAGCTGCTCGTGAAGACCTGCCACAAGCGCGGCGCCTTCGCCATCGGCGGCATGGCCGCGTTCATCCCGAGCAAGGACCCCGAGGTCAACGACCAGGCGTTCGCCAAGGTCCGCGCCGACAAGGAGCGCGAGGCCACGGCCGGGTTCGACGGCTCCTGGGTCGCCCACCCCGGCATGGTCGACCTCTGCAAGGAGATCTTCACCGGCGTCCTCGGCGACGAGCCCAACCAGCTCGCCAGGCAGCGCGACGACGTCTCGGTCTCGGCCGACGACCTGCTCGCCGCCGGCAAGACCCCGGGCGACCGCACCGAGGAGGGGCTGCGCGGCAACATCACCGTCGGCATCGCCTACCTCCAGTCGTGGCTGCGCGGCAACGGCGCGGTGGGCATCCACAACCTCATGGAGGACGCCGCGACCGCGGAGATCTCGCGTTCGCAGATCTGGCAGTGGCTCAACAACGAGGTCACCCTCACCTCCGGTGACAAGGTCACCCGCGAGCTCGTCGACCGCCTCGTCGACGAGGAGTATGCAGCGCTGAAGGAGTCCGTCGGCGAGGAGGCTTTCGCCGAAGGTGAGTGGGAGGCAGCGCGGCGGTTGTTCGTCGAGTGCGCGATCGACCCCGACTTCCCCGACTTCCTCACGCTCCCGGCATACGCCGAGGTGCTGAGGATCGAGAAGGCCTGAGCCCGGCCCGCAGCTCGACGCCCCACCCCTCTGACTCCGCGAAACGGTGGTTGCTCGGCGAAACGGCGGCCATGGAGCCCGTTTCGTCGAGCAACCGCCGTTTTGCTGGGGTCAGCGAGTGGCGGGGCGGCGGAACCGTCCGGCGGCGATCTGGTCGCCGCCGACCCAGACCCCCTCGATGTCGCTCGTCGTGCCCAGGGCGAACACCTTGGCCAAGGCGTCCACCGTCGACCGCGCGTTGCCGAGACCCACGTCGAGCGGGTTGCCGGCCTGCGGCAGCACCCAGACCGCGTCGAACTGCTTGCCCACCGACAGGTCGCCGACCTCGTCAGCCAGCCCGAGGGCGTCGGCGCCCGCCTTCGTCGCCAACCACAAGAGGTGGGCCGAGGTCAGGGCGACCCCGTCTGCACCGAGGAGCTGCTGCATGAAGTAGGCCTGCAGACCCTCCTTGAGCAACGAGAAGCCAGTGCCTGCACCGACATCCGATCCGAGGGCCACCCGCACACCGTGGTCGAGGTGCCGCTGGAGCGGGAACAGCCCACTGCCCAGCGCCGAGTTGCTCGTCGGGCAGTGGGCCACCGAGGCACCTTGACTGGCAAGCAGGGCCAGCTCCTCGTCCACCGGGTGCACGTTGTGGGCCAGCACCGAGTTGCGGTCCACGAGACCGTGGTTGGCGTAGGTGTGGACGTAGTTCGTGCCACCGAAGAGGCGTCTCACCTCGGCCACCTCGAAGAGGTTCTCGTTGACGTGCGAGGTGAACCACGAGCCCTGGACCTCCTTTAACGTCGCGGCGCACGACTCGAGCATCGCGTCGCTGGCGGAGAAGGAGAAGCGTGGCGTCACGGCATACCGCAGGCGTCCCTGTCCGTGCCAGCGCTCGGCGAGGCCGCGGGCCTCGTCGTAGGCGCGGTCGGGGGTGGACAGGAGCTCCGGCCGCAGGCTCCGGTCGGAGACGACGAGCCCGGTGGTGACCCGCAGCCCGGCCATGTCCGCGGCGGCGAACATCGAGTCGACGGCGGTGGCGAAGTGCGAACCGAAGACCAGAGCCGTGGTCGTGCCGGCGTCCACCAGGCCGGTGACGAAGTCACGGGCGACGCCCTTGGCGTAGGCGACGTCGGCGAGCCGGGCCTCCTCGGGAAGGGCGCACTGGTCGAGCCAGTCGAGCAGCGGCATGCCGAGACCACCGATGACCCGGACCTGGGGGTAGTGGACGTGGGTGTCGACCATCCCCGGCAGCAGCACCCCGCCGGGCAGCTCGATCACGACCTCGTCGGGGTGGTCGGCCCGCACCGCGGCGAAGTCACCACGGGCCACGATCACCCCGGCGTCGTCGACGACGATGCCACCGTCCTCCTCGGCGCGCAGGGCACCACCGGCGAAGGGGTCGGACGGGGTGTCGACGATGCGGGCTCGGTAGAGGGTCACGTCGAGGCCCCCTGCCGGTCGTGGGCCCGCACGGGCACCCGCTCGGCCTCGAAGACCCGCACGAGGTCGGCGGCCACACTGACAGCGATCGTCGCGGGGTCCTTGCCGGTCAGGTCCGGGAGGCCGATCGGTGTCGTGATGCGCTCGAGCTCGGCAGGCGAATGTCCTTCTGCGGCAAGGCGCTGCCGGAACCGGCTCCACTTCGCCGACGACCCGATCAGGCCGATCGACGCCAGGTGGCCACAGCGCAGGGCCGTGTCACAGAGGGCCGCGTCCTCGGCGTGGTCGTGGGTCATGACGAGGACGTGGGTGCCGCGCGGCACCTGGCCAAGGACGAGCTCGGGCACCGGCGCGTGGTGCACATGGACGCGGGCGACGGCGTCGTCGAGGGCCGCGAGCCGCCCCGCGGCGACCTGGTCGGCACGGGAGTCGACCAGGTGGAGCTCGACGTCGTGCCGGGCGAGGATGCGGGCCAGCTCGAGGCCGACGTGACCCATCCCGAAGATCGCGACGGACGGTGCGACCGCCAGGGGCTCGAGCAGGATAGCCACCTCGCCACCGCAGCACTGCTGCCCGTGCTCGGCGCGCGCCTTGTCGTTGAGGGACAACGAGATCTGCTCCGGCACCGCCACCCCGTCCGCCAGCATCGTGCGGGCGCGGGCCACCGCCGTGGCCTCGAGGTTGCCACCACCGATGCTGTCCCACGCCTCTGTCGCCGTGACGACCATCTTGGCGCCGGCCTCCCGCGGGGCGTGGCCACGCACGGACACCAGCGTCACGAGGACACCGGCCCGACGCTCGCGCCGGAGCCGCTCGACGGCTGCGAGCCAGTGCACGTCAGGCACCGCCCACCGAGGAGGACTGCGCTGCGAGCTCGGAATGCGGACGCAGCGGCTTCGCGTCGGCGTCCGGCTGGTCGGGGACGACTCCGGGAGCGCCTTCGTCGACGTGCCCGTGCGCGGGCTGTCCGACGCCGCCACGGCGAGCCTGCTCCAGCGCCCACCACACGGCTTCGGGGGTCGCCGGCGAGGCCAGGTCGACACTGGTGCCGGCCGGACCGAACGCCGCGGCCGCCTGCCGCAACGCCTCCCGCACCGAGAACGCGAGCATCAACGGCGGCTCACCGACGGCCTTGGAGCCATAGACGGCGCCGTCCTCGTGGGCGCGCTGGAGCAGCGCGACGTTGAAGACCTCCGGCATCTCGGAGAAGCTCGGCAGCTTGTAGGTGCTGGCCGCCTGCGTCGCGAGGCGTCCGCGCGACGGCCGGTCGCTCTCGTCCCAGCGAAGGTCCTCCAGGGTCAGCCAGCCGGCGCCCTGGACGAATGCGCCCTCGACCTGGCCGATGTCGACCAGCGGCGACAGGCTGTCGCCGACGTCGTGGACGATGTCGACGCGGCGGGTCCGGTAGGCGCCGGTGAACCCGTCGACCTCGACCTCGGTGGCGGCGACGCCGTACGAGAAGTACTTGAACGGCGACCCGTGCATGATCGAGGAGTCCCAGTGCAGCCCCTCGGTCCGGTAGAAGCCGGCCGCCCAGAGCTGGACCCGCTGGAAATACGCCTGGTTGACGAGGTCGGCCCATGCCACGGACTCGCCACCGCCGACGGTGGTCACCTGGCCGTCGACGAACCGCACGTCAGCGGGGTGCACGCCGAGACGGCGCCCGGCCACCTCGCGCAGCCGTTCGAGCACCTGCTCGCAGGCGTTCTTCACCGCACCACCGTTGAGGTCGGCACCCGAGCTCGCCGCCGTGGCCGAGGTGTTGGGCACCTTGTCGGTGCGCGTCGGCGCGAGCCGCACCGTCGACAGCGGCACCCCGAGGGTCGTGGCCGCGACCTGGAGCATCTTGGTGTGCAGGCCCTGACCCATCTCGGTCCCGCCATGGGTGATGAGCACCGAGCCGTCCTTGTAGACGTGGACGAGGGCGCCGGCCTGGTTGAACGCCGTGAAGTTGAAGGAGATCCCGAACTTCACCGGCGTCATGGCCAGCCCGCGCTTGGTGTGCTCGTGGGTCGCGTTGAACTCGGCGATCTGCGCCTGCCGCGCACGGACGTCCCCGCTGTCGAGCACCTGCTCCCAGCAGGTCACCGTGCGCTCGGCGTGCCGGACCGGCTGCCCGTATGGCGTGCTCTGCCCCTCCGCGTAGAAGTTGCGGCTGCGCAGGTCGATCGGGTCGATCCCGAGCAACGGGGCGCACCGGCCGAGGATGTCCTCGATGACGAGCATCCCCTGCGGCCCGCCGAAGCCGCGGAAGGCTGTCTGGGAGGTCTTGTGGGACTTGGCGATCCGGCCGTTCACGCGGATGTTGGGGATCCAGTAGGCGTTGTCGATGTGGCACAGGGCGCGGGCCAGCACCGGCTCCGACAGGTCGAGGCTCCACCCGCCGTCGGAGGTCAGGGTCGCGTCGAGGCCCTGGATCATCCCGGCCTCGTCGAACGCCACCCGCCACTGCGCGTGGAACCCGTGCCGCTTGCCGGACATCGTCATGTCCTGGGTGCGGGCGAGGCGGAGCCGCACCGGGCGGCCGGTGAGCCGCGCACCGAGGGCAGCGATGGCGGCATACCCGTGGGGTTGCATCTCCTTGCCCCCGAAGCCACCGCCCATGCGCAGGCACTGGACGGTGACCTCGTTGCTGGGGACCCCCAGGACGTGGGCGACGATGTCCTGGGTCTCTGTGGGGTGCTGCGTGCTGCACTGGACGAAGACCTGTCCGTTCTCGTCCACGAGGGCGAGCGAGGCATGGGTCTCGAGGTAGAAGTGCTCCTGACCGGCGAACTCGAACTCACCGCTGAACACGTGTGCCGCACCGTCGAATCCGGCGTCGACGTCGCCGCGCTCGACCTTCGGCCGGCCGCCCTGGAAGCTCTCGGCCTCGATGGCCTCGCGCACCGTGATGATCGCGGGAAGCGGTTCGTAGTCGACCTCGACGGCCAAGGAGCCCAGTCGGGCCGCCTCGAGCGTCTCGCCCAGCACCCAGCAGACCGCGTGGCCGTGGAACATCACCTCGGACGGGAAGAGTGGCTCGTCGTGCTTGACGCCGGCGTCGTTGACCCCGGGGACGTCGTCGGCGGTGAGGACCCGGACCACGCCGGGCACGTCGTAGGCCGGCGCGGTGCGCAACCCGGTGACCCGCGCGTGGGCGTGCGGCGCCTGCACCGGGTGGGCGTGCAGGACGGCGTGGGTGCGCTGGACGAGGTCGTCGGTGTAGAGGGCGAGACCGGTGACGTGCAGAGCGGCCGCCTCGTGCGGGATCTCCTGTCCGACAACGGAGTTCGCGGGGCGTTCGGAGAGCGCGCTCATGCTCCCACCTCCTGCGGGGTCGCGGTCTGGGCATGGAGCTTGAGCAGGGCCGTGCCGAGCATGGCCGAACGGTATGGCGCGCTGGCGCGGTGGTCGTCCATCGGCGTGCCCTCACCAGCCATGACGTCCGCAGCCTCACGGACGACGTCGATGGTCCAGGTGCGCCCCTCGAGCACGGCTTCGGTGGCGGTGGCCCTGATGGGGGTCGCGGCCACACCACCGAGGCCGATGCGCGCCCTGGCCACGACACCGTCCTGGACGTCGAGGGCGAACCCGACCGCCACGCTGGAGATGTCGTCGAACCGGCGCTTGGCGATCTTGTGGAACGCCGTGACCTCGCTGACGGGCACCGGGATCCGCACCGCGCGGATGAGCTCGTCAGCGCGCTTGGCGGTCTGCCGGTAGCCGGTGAAGTAGTCGGCGAGCGGCACCTCCCGGTCACCGTCGACGGACGCGAGCACCACGACCGCCTCGAGGGCGAGCAGGGCCGGCGGGGTGTCGCCGATGGGGGACCCGGTGCCGAGGTTGCCGCCGATGGTGGCGCCGTTGCGGATCAGCCGCGAGGCGAACTGCGGGAACAGCTGGTCCAGCAACGGGATCCTGCCGGCCAGCCCGCGCTCGACCTCGCTGAGCGACAAGGCTGCGCCGATCTCCACGGATTCGTCGCCGACGTGCAGGGTGCGCAGCTCGGGGAGCCGGTCGATGCCGATGGCGAAGGGCGATCGGATGCCGCGGATGTTGACCTCGACGCCCCAGTCCGTGGAGCCGGCGACGAGGACCGCGCCGGGGTGCTCGGCCAGGAGCGCCAAGGCCTGCGGCAGGTCGGCAGGACGCTCGAAGACGCCGCTGGCTCCCTCGAGCCGCGTGTGCGCCGCCACCGGCGCGGGCCGGCTGGCGCGAGCTGCGAACGGATCGCCGGCGGCAGGCTGCTCGAGCGCATAGGCGGCGTCGCGGATCGGGCGGTACCCCGTGCACCGACAGAGGTTGCCGGAGAGGGCGTGGAGGTCGAACCCGTTCTCCCCGTGCTCGGCGTCGACCTGGTGGGTGCGCGGGCCAGAGCCGTTGGAGGTGGCTTCGGCCCCGGCGGGCCTGCGGTCGCCCCGGTAGTACTCCGCAGCCATGCTGCAGACGAAGCCGGGTGTGCAGTAGCCGCACTGCGACCCGCCACGGACGGCCATCTCGCGCTGCACCGGGTGCAGGTCGTCCGGCGTGCCGAGGCCTTCCGCCGTGACGACCTCCTGGCCGTCGAGCGCCGCCGCCGGGACGAGGCAGGCGTTGATCGCGGTCCACCGGGAGGCGTCAGGCCCGTCCGGCCGGGCGACCATGACCGAGCACGCCCCGCACTCGCCCTCGGCGCAGCCCTCCTTCGCGCCGGTCAGGCCCTGCGCGCGCAGGAAGTCCAGCGCTGTGGTGGCCGGGTCGACCCCGGTGAGGGGACGTGCCGCCCCGTTGACCGTGACCTCGTGCTGTGCCGTCATGCCCGCAACTCCCGTCCCCCGCCGTTGGGGTCCATCATCCACCCGGGCGACGTCCGACCGGGTGCATGGTTGCGTGACGAGCGGGTCCGCCGGTTATCCATGCAGAACAACGGCCGCGGTGGTGCTGCGACGACGGTATTCCTCCACAAACTGTTGAATCAAGAGGTCGGACCCGGTTGTTTCACGGGCTGGACCGACTCGTCTCCCTCAACCCTGGCGACCGAACGCGGCGAGGGCGCCCGTGTAGGCCTTCGGGGGCGGAGGCGCGAGCTCACCATGCGTCGCAGGCCGAAGTCCCTGTCGCACCAACGACTCCGCGAGCAGCGTCCCGGCGGCGACGCCGTCCACGACGGGGACGCCGAGCTGGGTGGTGAGCAGCTCGGGCAGCCCGGCCATGCCGGCGCACCCGAGGACGATGGCGTCGCTGCCGTCCTGGGCGAGGGCGGTCTTCGCGAAGGCCAGGATCACGGCATACGTGTGGTCACGGTCCTCCTCCAGCTCGAGGACAGGGATGTCGCACGCGTGCACACCGGCGCACTGGCGCTCCAGGCCGTAGGTGCGGGTCAGGTCCCACGCGCGGCCGACGGTGCGGCTCATCGTCGTGACGACGCTGAACGACCGGCCGAGCAGCGAGGCGGTCTTCATCGCCGCTTCCGCGATGCCGATCACCGGCCTGGACGTGGCCTCCCGCGCCGCGTCCAGGCCGGGGTCCCCGAAGCAGGCGAGCACGAACGCGTCGGCCTGCGAGTCCTGGCGGATGATCTCGAGCACGCCGGGGACGCTGAGCGCCTCGTCGTAGTGGCTCTCGATCGAGGCGGGACCCATCGCCGGGGTGCGCCCGGTCACCACCGTGGAGGGTCCGGCGACCCGCTTCGCCTCAGCCTCGATGAGGGCCGTCATGGAAGCGGTGGTGTTCGGGTTGATGACGGTGAGCCGTATGGCGCCTGCACCTCCCGCCACCGCGGGCTCGGCGCCCGCGGTGGCCGGGCTGGCTCCCGCACTCATTCGCTCACGAGCTTGCCGACGCACTTGGCGGCGAGCTGCTCGGCGCCGATCCCCATCCGGGGTGCGATCAGGGCGTAGGCGGCGAAGCCGATCCCGCAGCCGATGAACCAGCTGTAGTCGTCGAACCGGTTGATGCCGGGGACGAACACCGCGAGCATCGCGCACACCGCGGCGATGGCCGTGGCCCAGATCGCCGACGGGTTGTAGCCCTTGGTGTAGTGGTAGGCGCCGGACTCGTCGAGGGTGAACAGGTCGTCGATGCAGACCTGCTGCTTGTGCACGACGTAGTAGTGGGCGATGAGCACCCCGAAGAGCGGGCCGATGAAGGCGCCCAGGGTGTCCAGCGTGTAGTGGATCGTCTCGGGGTTGTTGTAGAGGTTCCACGGGGTGAGGAGCACCGAGCCGACGGCGGCGATCATGCCGCCCGTGCGCCAGCTGATCTTCTGCGGGTTGACGTTGGAGAAGTCGAACGCGGGCGAGACGAAGTTGGCGACGATGTTGATGCCGATGGTCGCCGTGGTGAAGGTCAGGGCGGCCAGGACGAGGGCGAAGGTGTTGTCGATCTTGCCGACCGTCTTCACCGGGTCGGTGATGAGCTCGCCGTACACCGGGAGCGTGGCCGCGGCCGTGAGGACGGTGAGGACCGAGAAGAACAGGAAGTTCACCGGCAGGCCCCAGAAGTTGCCCTTCTTGACGTCCTTGAAGGTGCGGCCGTAGCGCGAGAAGTCACCGAAGTTGAGCATCGGCCCCGAGAAGTAGGAGACGACCAGGGCCGTCGCGGCGAGCATGGTCGTGAAGACCTGCGTCCCGCTCAGCTGGTGGTCGGACAGGTTGAGGTTGATGCTCCAGCCGGACTCCTTGAGCAGGTAGACGCACAGCGCGATCATCACCACGTAGACGGCGGGCCCGGCGAAGTCGATGAACCGCTTGATCGTGTTCATGCCGGTCCAGAAGACAGCGGCCTGGGCGACCCACAGGATCGCGAAGGTGACGTAGCCGAGGGACGACAGCCCGAGGAAGCCGTGCTGAGCCACGTCGGAGTACGCCGCGAGGCCGGGGAACATGCGCACGAGCAGGATGTCGAGCGAGGCCGACGCGAGGTAGGTCTGGATGCCGTACCAGGCCACCGCGATGAGGCCGCGGATGATGGCCGGGATGTTGGCGCCGAGGACGCCGAACACCGAGCGGCAGATGACGGGGTAGGGCACCCCGGTGCGCTGGCTCGGCTTGGCGACGAGGTTGCAGAAGAACAGCACGATGGTGATGCCCGTGATGAGGCAGACGAACACCTGCCAGCTGGTCAGCCCCAGCGCGAACAGGCTGCCCGCGGTGAGGTAGCCGCCGACGCTGTGCACGTCGGACATCCAGAACGCGAAGATGTTGTACCAGGTCCAGCTCTGGTCCCTGAGCGGAGCAAGGTCCTCGTTGGTGAGGCGCTTGTCGTACCCGGGCTTGATCAGGCCGGCACCTGCGCCGTGGTCGTGCTCGCCCGCGTGGGTGACGAAGCCGGCGGCGGCTGCCGCTGCCTCGGTCTCGGTCTCGAAGGGCTTCTCAGTGGTGCTCATCCGGACTCCTTTGTCCACCGCGTCGGCCGCGGATCCTGCGAAGAACGCTAGGGAGAGTTCCGTTGGGGCAGAAGGCCTTGAACCGTATATCTGCGTATATCCGGGCGCTGCCGATGACCTCAGCGGTCGTCGCCGAGCCGGGAGATGCAGGCGGTGAGACGTGCGTGGTGCTCCTCGCTGACCTCGCGCAGCCGGGCGGCGTCGCGCGCCGAGAAGGCGTCGAGCATCGCCTGGTGGTCGGCCCGCATCTCCTCGCGCTCGTCCTCGGTGACCCGCATCATCGTCTGCACGGGCTCGGTGAGGTTCCAGGCGATGTCGAGCATGTGCAGCAGCCGTGGCATGCGGCAGGGCGCGAGCAGCGCCTCGTGGAAGTCCCTGCTGGCCCGCTGGAACCCGGCGGCGTCGCCGGCGGCCACGGCCCGCACGAGCTGCTCGTGGATCACCGCGGCGCGGGCGTGGTCCTGCGCCGTCGACTGCAGGGCCGCGGCGTCCAGGGCCGCCGCCTCCAGGGCACCCCGGACGACGTAGAGCTCGTCCAGCTCGGCGGAGGACAGGGCGGTGACGGTGTAGCCGAGCCGGGGCTGGTGCTCGAGCAGCCCCTCGCCGAGCAGCGTCTTCAGCGCCTCGCGCACCGGGATCAGCGAGACGCCGAAGAAGGCCGCGACGTCGTCGAGCGGGATCGGGCTGCCTGGCGGGACGGCGCCGGAGACGATGACCCGGCGCAGCTCGGACAGCACCTGCGGCCCCGTGGCGTACGCGCCCTCGCGGACGAGCAGGCCGACGATGGCCGACGGCCGCCGTGGCTGGCTCATGCTGCACCTCCTCGACCGGTCACCCGCCCATCATGCCTATCGCGTCGCGCTCGCCTAGACGAACTGGCGGCTCAGCTTCGCGTGCCGGTTGACGTCCTTGTAGAGCAGGTAGCGAAAGCGCCCCGGGCCGCCCGCGTAGCAGGCCTGGGGACAGAAGGCGCGAAGCCACATGAAGTCGCCCTCCTGCACCTCGACCCAGTCGTTGTTGAGGAGGTAGACGGCCTTGCCCTCGAGGACGTAGAGGCCGTGCTCCATGACGTGGGTCTCGGGGAACGGGATCGCGCCGCCGGGCTCGAAGTTGACGATGTTGACGTGCATGTCGTGGCGCACGTCCTGCGGGTCGACGAACCGCTGGGTGGTCCAGACACCGTTGGTCCCGGGCATCTCCCCGCCCGCGACGTCGGTCTCGTTGGTGACGAACGGCTCCGGCACGTCGATGCCCTCGACCCGCTCGTACGCCTTGCGGATCCAGTGGAACTTCGCGGTCTCCTGCGAGTCGGCGCGCAGGGTCCAGTCGCAACCGGCCGGCAGATAGGCGTAGCCGCCCGGGCCGAGGTCGTGCGAGACGCCCTCGATGGTGATCCGCAGGCCGCCCTCGACGACGAAGACCACGCCCTCGGCGCCCGGGTCGAGCTCGGGCTTGTCGGAGCCGCCGCCAGGCGACACCTCGACGATGTACTGCGAGAACGTCTCGGCGAAGCCGGACAGCGGCCGCGCGATCACCCAGAGCCGCGTGTCCTCCCAGAAGGGCAGGTTGCTCGTGACGATGTCGGTCATCGTCCCTCGCGGCAGGACGGCATACGCCTCGGTGAACACCGCGCGGTCGGTGGTGAGCTGCGTCTGCGGCGGCAGCCCTCCGGCGGGCGCGTAGTAGGTGGGCGCGGTGCGGGGGGTGGTCATGACTGTCCTCTCGTCAGGAGCCGACCGCGCGGGTCGGCATCGAGGTCGACGGGTGTGCCGTGCAGCCAGGTCTGGCGGACGGCTCCGGTGAGCGTGCGGCCGGCGTACGCCGACACGGGGTTCTTGTGGTGCAGGTGACCGATCTCGACGGTGAACTCCTCGTCGGGGGCGAAGACCGCGAAGTTGGCGAGGGCACCGGGTTCGATCCGGCCGCGGTCGGTGAGGCCGGTCTGGTCCGCGGGGCCGGTCGCCATCCACCGGACGACGTCGGTCAGGGCGTGACCGCGCCGGCGGGCACCGGTCCACACCGCCGCGAGGCCGAGCTGGAGCCCGGCGATGCCGCCCCACGCCTGGCCGAAGTCGCCGGTGTCGAACCGCTTGAGCTCCTCGGTGCACGGCGAGTGGTCGGTGACGACGATGTCGATGCTGCCGTCGACCAGGCCGTCCCAGAGGAGCTCACGGTTGGCGGCCTCGCGGATCGGCGGGCAGCACTTGAACTCCGTTGCCCCGTCAGGGATCTCCTCCGCGGTGAAGGACAGGTAGTGCGGGCAGGTCTCGACGGTCAGCCGCACACCGTCGGCCCGGGCCGAGCGGATCATCGGCAGGGCGTCGGAGCTCGACAGGTGCAGGATGTGCGCGCGGGCACCGGTCCAGCGGGCCAGCTCGATGACCTGGGCGATGGCGAGGTTCTCGGCGCCCCGGGGCCGGGAGTGCAGGAACCGGTCGTACTCCTCACCGTCGGCAGCAGCTGCGTGGTCGATGGCGTGCGAGTCCTCGGCGTGCACGATCATCAGCGCGTCCAGCGACCCCGTCTCGCGCATCGCCTCCTCGAGCTGGTCCGGCTCGAGGTGCGGGAACTCGTCGACACCAGAGTGCAACAGGAAGCACTTGAACCCGAAGACCCCGGCGTCGAACAACGGCTTGAGGTCCGGCACGTTGCCCGGGATCGCGCCGCCCCAGAAACCCACGTCGACATAGGCCTGGTCGCGGGCGACGGTCCGCTTCTCCTCCAGCGCAGCGACGTTCACCGTCGGCGGGATGCTGTTGAGCGGCATGTCGATGATGGTCGTCACCCCACCGGCAGCGGCTGCGCGCGTCGCGCTGGCGAACCCCTCCCACTCGGTGCGGCCCGGCTCGTTGACGTGGACGTGGGAGTCCACCAGCCCCGGCAGCAGGACCTCGTCGTCGGCGAGGTCGACGACGCGGGCACCCTCGGGGACGGGCGCGTCATACGCCTCCACGGCCACGATCCGCTCACCGGTCACGTGCACGCACGCCGAGGTCTTCCGACCACCGACCACTGCTCGCCTGGCCCGCAGGACCACGTCTGCACCCACTGCCGCACCTCGCCTCTCGTCCGTGCCGTTCGTTCCGGTCATCCTGTCACTGCGTCCCGGCCAGGGACTGCTTGTGGGCCGGGTGCGCCGCGGGGTCGACGACCCTGCTGCGCTGCCTGCCCAGGACGCCACCGTCGAGCTCGACGACGTCGCCGTGCCGCAGGTAGGGCCGCGGCTCGGCCCGGCCCATCGCCACCCCGGCCGGGGTACCGGTGATGACGAGGTCTCCAGGCTCGAGGGTCATCAGGCGGCTCACGTAGGCCAGCACCTCCCCCACACCGAACACCATGTCGGCCGTCGTCCCGTCCTGTCGCCCCTCGCCGTTGACCGACAGCCGCAGCCGCAGGGCCGCCGGGTCGCCGACCTCGTCGGGGGTCACGAGCCACGGGCCCAGCGGGCAGAACGTGTCGGCGGACTTCCCCTTGGTCCAGGTCCCGCCGTGGTCGAGCTGCATCGCGCGGTCGGAGACGTCGTGGGCCAGGACGTAGCCGGCGACGGCCTCCAGCGCGCGGGCCGGGTCGGTCTCGTCACGCAGGGTGGTGCCGACCACCACTCCCAGCTCCACCTCGTAGTCGGTGCTCGACGACCCCGCCAGCATGCGGATGTCATCGGCGGGGCCGCACACGGAGGTGGTCGCCTTGAGGAAGACGACGGGCTCGGTCGGCAGGTCCGCGCCCGCCTCGGCCGCATGGTCGGCGTAGTTGAGCCCGATCCCCACGACCTTGCCCGGCCTCGGCAGCGGCGACCCCCAGCGCATCCCGTCGTGGGCGTCGACCACGGGCAGGTCTCCACCGTCCACCGCGCGCGCGACCTCCGTGAGGTGGCACAGGAGCGCGGGACCCAGGTCGTCGCACACGGTGGCGAGGTCGAGCAGCGTCCCGTCCGGTGCCACGGCCACAGGTCGCTCACGACCGGGGGCGCCCACGCGGGCCAGCCTCATCGCCCACCGCCCAGGTGCTCGCGCGCTATCCGGGCTCCCAGCCGCTCGAGCAGCGGCCCGGGCGCCTCGAAGGCCTCCTTCACGGAGGCCGCCTCGTCGAGCAGGGCGTATGCCGCGTCGATGCCGGCCGCGCGCAGCTCCCCTTCGGGGAGAGTCACCTTCCCGGCCACGGCCACCACAGGGACGCCCGCGTCCCGGGCGACGGCGGCCACCGCAGCCGGCGCCTTGCCGTGCAACGTCTGCCGGTCCAGGGCCCCTTCACCTGTGATCACGAGGGTCGCACCGGTCAGGGCGTCGTGCAGGCCCGCCAGCTCGAAGACCAGCTCGGCCCCCGGTCGCGTGGTCGCCCCCGCGACAGCCACCATCCCGAAGCCCACGCCGCCCGCGGCCCCCGCGCCGGGGTCGTCGCGGTGGTCGCGCCCGGTCGTCGCCGCCACGAGGTCGGCCCAGCGAGCCAGGGCCGCGTCCAGGCGCTCGACGTCGTCGGGCGAGGCGCCCTTCTGCGGGCCGTAGACGGCAGCAGCTCCCCGGGACCCGGTGAGCGGGTTGTCGACGTCGCACGCCACGACGACCTCTGCACCGGACAGGCCAGGGTGGAGACCGGACAGGTCGAGGGCCACGGCCTGCTCGAGCCCCAGCCCACCGGGGCCGACCTCCCGCCCGTCCGCACCGGTCACCCGGGCGCCGAGCGCCTGCAGGAGACCCAGCCCGCCGTCGGTGCTGGCGCTGCCGCCGATCCCGACCACCACGCGGCGGGCGCCGTCGTCCAGCGCCGCGGCGATGAGGTCGCCGGTCCCCCGGCTCGTCGCCGTGAGGGGCGCCAGTCCGGTGTCGGCGAGCAGGTCGAGCCCGCACACCTCGGCGAGCTCGACGACCGCCTCGCTGCCGCGGACGCCATACGAGGCCTTGCGGTCCTCGCCGGTCGGGCCGTGGGCGGGCACGGTGACGCGGGCGAACCCGGCGGCCTCAGCGGCAGCGAGGGTGCCGTCCCCGCCGTCGGCGACAGGCACCGCGACCACCTCGACGTCCGGGAGCACCGAACGGAGCCCGGCGGCCACGTGGGTGGCCACCGCGGCTGCGGTCAGGGTGCCCTTGAACTTGTCGGGGGCGATCACGACGCGGGGCGCCGGGGTGGGGACGGTCACAGGAGCGCCTCAGTCCAGGTTGGCGAAGACGGCGGTCGGGGCGTCGGCGCCCCCATCGGCCAGCTCCTCGAACTCGGTGACGTTCGCGATGCTCTGACCCATGGAGACGTTGGTGATCCGCTCGAGGATGACCTCGACGACGACGGGGACGCGGTACTCCTGCGCCAGGGCCTTGGCCTTCTCGAGCGCAGGGGCGATCTCCTCGGGGTCGAAGACGCGGATCGCCTTGCAGCCCAGCCCTTCCACGACCTTGACGTGGTCGACGCCGTAGCCGTTCAGCTCAGGGGCGTTGACGTTGTCGAAGGAGAGCTGGACGCAGTAGTCCATCTCGAAGCCGCGCTGGCTCTGCCGGATCAGGCCGAGGTAGGCGTTGTTCACCAGGACGTGGATGTAGGGGATGTTGAACTGCGCCCCGACCGCCAGCTCCTCGATCATGAACTGGAAGTCGTAGTCGCCGGACAGCGCGACCACGGTCTCGTCCGGGACTGCGGTCGCGACACCGAGGGCCGCCGGGACGGTCCAGCCGAGCGGCCCGGCCTGGCCCGCGTTGATCCAGTGCCGGTCCTTGTAGACGTGCAGCAGCTGGGCCGCCTGGATCTGCGACAGGCCGATGGTCGAGACGTAGCGGACGTCGCGGCCGAAGGCACGGTTCATCTCCTGGTAGACGCGCTGCGGCTTGATCGGCGTCACGTCGAAGTTCGTCTTGCGCCACATCGACTTCTTGCGGTCGCGGCACGACTGCGCCCAGTCGGCGCGGTCGGACAGCAGGTTCGCGTCGCGGCGTTCGCGGGCCACCTCGACGAACAGCTCGAGGGCAGCCTTGGCGTCGCTGACGATGCTGTAGTCCGGGGCGAAGACCCGACCGACCTGGGTCGGCTCGATGTCGACGTGGACGAACGTGCGGCCCTTCGTGTAGGTCTCGAGGTCGCCGGTGTGGCGGTTGGCCCAGCGGTTGCCGATGCCGAGGACGAAGTCGGCCTCGAGCATCGTGGCGTTGCCGTAGCGGTGGCTGGTCTGCAGCCCGACCATGCCGGCGTTGAGCTCGTGGTCGTCGGGGATGGTGCCCCAGCCCATAAGGGTCGGGACGACCGGCACCCCGGTCAGCTCGGCGAGCTCGACGAGCAGCGCGGCGGCGTCGGCGTTGATGACGCCACCGCCGGAGACGATGAGCGGCTTCGTGCTCGCCTCGAGCAGGTCCAGCGCCTTGCTCACCTGCGCGCGGGTGGCCGCCGGCTTGTAGACGGGCAACGAGGCGTAGGTCTCGACGTCGAACTCGATCTCGGTCATCTGGACGTCGATCGGCAGGTCGATGAGCACGGGTCCCGGACGCCCGGAACGCATGAGGTGGAACGCCTGCTGGAACGTGCCCGGCACCTGCGCCGCCTCCATGACGGTGACCGCCATCTTGGTCAGCGGCTTGGCGATGGTCGCGATGTCGACGGCCTGGAAGTCCTCCTTGTGCAGCTTGGAGACCGGCGCCTGACCGGTGATGCACAGGATCGGGATCGAGTCGGCGCTGGCCGAGTAGAGCCCGGTGATCATGTCGGTCCCCGCGGGACCACTCGTCCCGACGCAGACACCGATGTTGCCCGCCTTGGCGCGGGTGTAGCCCTCGGCCATGTGCGAGGCGCCCTCGACGTGCCGGGCCAGCGTGTGGTGGAGACCGCCGTTGGTCTCCATCGCCTTGTAGAACGGGTTGATCGCCGCCCCGGGCAGGCCGAAGACGTTGGTCACCCCCTCCAGCTTGAGGATCTCGACGGCCGCTTGGGCCGCGGTCATGCGTGCCATGGTGGTGCTCCTGCTCTGGTGGTGTCGGTATGCAGTGGGGCCGGCTGGCGTGGGTCAGCCGGCGAGGCGGCCGGAGAGCCGCTCGACGCCGCGCAGCAGCGCGGAGTGGTCGAGCCCGCCGTCGCCGTTGGCGCGGGCGGAGGCCATCAGCTGGGCGACGAGGGCGCCGAGGGGTACGACGACCCCGGCCTCCCGGGCGGCAGAGGTCACGATGCCCATGTCCTTGTGGTGCAGGTCGATCCGGAACCCCGGGGTGAAGTCGTGCTTGGCCATGTTGTTGCGCTTCTGCTCCAGCACCTTCGAGCCGGCGAGCCCGCCGCCGAGGACGTCGAGAGCTGCCTCGAGGTCGACGTCGTAGGCGTCGAGAAAGGTCACGGCCTCGGCGAGGGCCTGGATGTTGGCCGCGACGATGAGCTGGTTGGCGGCCTTGACCGTCTGGCCGGCTCCGTTGCCGCCGACGTGCACGATGGTCTTCCCGACGACGTCGAACAGCGGCTTGGCCTCCTCGAAGTCCTTGCCGTCACCGCCGACCATGATCGACAAGGCCGCGTTCTTCGCTCCGGCCTCGCCACCGGAGACTGGCGCGTCGAGGAGGCGAAACCCCTTGTCCCTGGCCGTTTTCGCCAGCTCAGTCGTCACGTCGGGTCGGATGGACGAGAAGTCGATGACGAGGGCGCCGGACTTCGCGTTGTCGAAGACCCCACCCTCGCCGACGAGGACGTCCTGCACGTCGGGGCTGTCGGGCACCATGACGGCGACGGCGTCGACGTCCGCGACCGCCTCGGCGATGGAGTCGGCGGCACGGCCGCCCGCGTCGACCAGCGGCTGGGTCTTGTCGGGGTGCAGGTTGTAGCCGACGACGTCGTGGCCGGCCTCCTGGAGGTGGACGGCCATCGGGCTGCCCATGATGCCGAGTCCGATGAAGGCGATGCTGGTCATGTTGTGTCTCCTTGAGGGTCTGGGGAAGGTCAGGCGGGGGCGCCGCGGCGTTCGCGCGGGAGCCAGCCGAAGCTGTCGGGGGTGGTCGCGGTGGTGGGCTTGTACTCCAGGCCGACCCACCCGGCATACCCGCGCGCAGCGAGGTCACCGAGGTGGCGCTGGAGGTCGAGGTCGCCGGAGCCGGGCTCCCCGCGACCGGGGGCGTCGGCGATCTGGACGTGCCCGGTGACGCCGACGTGCTCACCGATGGCGGCGTCGAGGTCATCGCCGTTGGAGGCGAGGTGGAACAGGTCAAGGAGGAAGGCGACGTTGTCAGCACCCGTCGCCCGGACGTCCCGGACCACCGAGACCGCGTCGGCAGCGGTCCGCAGCGGGTAGGGCTTGGGGCCGCTGACCGACTCGACCAGGACGGTCGCACCGATGGTCGAGGCCGCCTTGGCCGCGGCCGCGATGGACTCGCGCCCCAGCTCGTCCTGCTCCTGCGCCGAGGCGCCGTCGACCCGGTTGCCGAAGAGCGCGTTGAACGCCGAGGCCCCCAGCCGCTCCCCGATCCCGACGGTGACGTCGATGTTGTCGCGGAACTGCTGCACCCGGGCGGGGATCGACAGCACCCCACAGTCGGGGCCGGCGAGGTCGCCCGCGAAGAAGTTGAGGCCGACGAGCTGCACACCGGCGTCCTGCACCGCCGCGACGAAGGCGTCGACGTCGCGGTCGGACGGGACCGGCTGGTCCGGCCAGGGCCACCAGAACTCGACGGCGTCGAACCCTGCCGCCTTCGCGGCAGCAGGGCGCTCGAGCAGGGGCAGCTCGCCGAATAGGATCGAGCAGTTCACGAGGTAGCGCAGTCCGTGGTCCGTCATGGCGATCATCACCACTTTCGTATCGTGGAATCTTTTTTCCGACTGATGAGAGGTTACGAGAAGGCCGGACGGCGGGTCAACGGTCCCGACGCCCTGTCCCAGCACGCGGCGCAGATATATCCGCGCCCGTGGGGCCCAGCCGGCCGGCGCGCAGCGGGCAGCCGGCCGGGGCCTCAGCTGCCTCGGTAGGTGGAGTAGCCGAACGGGTTGAGCAGCACCGGCACGTGGTAGTGCTGCGAGCCGTCCGCGACGGTGAAGACGACGACCACCTCCGGGTAGAAGGCAGCAGTGTCGTGCGCCGCGAAGTACGCCCCGGAGGCGAACCTCAGCCGGTAGTCGCCGGCCTCCAGTCGTTCCGGGCCGATCGTCGCGACCCGGCCGTCGCCGTCAGTGATCCCGTCGCCGATGGCGGTGCCGTCGACACTCTCGAGGACCACCCCGATCCCGGCCGCCGGACGACCCAGGCTGGTGTCGAGGACGTGGGTGGAGAGGGTGCCCATCAGGAGACCACCTGTCGGAGTCGGAGCAACGCGATCTCGCGCAGCTGGGTCACGGTCTCGGCGCGCTCGGCGTCATCGTCGTTGTCGAGGCGACGTCGCAGCTCGGCGAGGATCTCGGGGGCGGAGCGGCCCGCAGCCCGGATGAGGAACACCCGGTCGAACCGCTCCTCGTATGCCGCGTTGCCGGCGGCGAGCTCGCGCCCCACCTCCGCGTCGGCCGGGTCCACCCCCGCCTGCTCCCTGGCGCTGAACGTCGCCTGGTGGTCCGGGCTGGAGGCCCGTTCGCCGATGCGCGGGTGACCCGCCAGGGCGACCCCGAGCTCGGCGTCGTCGAGGTGACGCGCCGCGGAGTCAGCGACCGCCTCGAGGGCCGGCCAGTCGGCATACGGGCGACCGTCGCTCACCGTGGCGACCCAGCGGGGCACCGGCAGGCACGCGGCCAGCCGGTCCCCCGCCTCGTCGGGCGGGAGGGCGTTGAAGTCGTCGATGCTCCCTGAATGGCTCACTGGCTGGCTCACGGGCTGGCTCACTGGCTCTCCACGAATCGGGTGCGGGCGGAGTGGATGGGGTTGGCGTCGGCGACGAGATCGTCGAAGCGGTACCCGGCGATCTTTGCAGCCTCCACCAGTGCCGCGGCGTGCTCCTGCGCAGGCGAGTTCTCGAGGCGCTGCCACCCCGACCGCACCACCTGGTCGAAGGAGTCCCGGTCGCGGACGCAGGTGACGAGGGGGAAGCCGAACCGTTCGCGGTACTGCGCGGTGAGGTCGGACAGCTCGCCGTAGGACTTCTCGTCGAGCCGGGTCAGGCCGAGGAAGGCCTGGTCGTGCAACGAGTCCTCACCCTCCCGGCCGTCGGCGACACTCTCGGCACCGAGGTCGGGGTAGGAGTCGATGAGCAGGCGCTGCTCCTCCTCGTTCGCGGTGTAGAGCGCCTCCTGGAAGGCACGCCGCAGATCGCTCGTGTCGGCGAACGGCCTTGACTCATAAGCCCGCTCGACCGCCCAGCGGGGTCCTTGGAAGAGCCCCCCGAAGGTGTCGACGAACTGCTCGCGGCTCATGCCGTTGACCTCCGAGAGGCGCACGAGGTTGCCCGGCGACCCCGCGACAGCCGGTCCGCGGCTGGAACCCACGTGGTGGAAGAGGAAGTTCAGGACGATCGCGGTGATCGAGCCCAGCGTGATGCCGGAGCCGAGGATGATCTGGGCCCAGCTCGGGACGGCCTTGGCGACGTCGGGCTGGGCGGTGACGTACATCGCCAGGCCGACACTCGTCGCGACGATGACGACGTTGCGGTGGTCGTGGAAGTCGACCCGGGACAGGGTCTGGAAACCGACGACCGCGACGGTCGCGAACATCGCCAGGGCGGCGCCGCCGAGGACCGGGTGCGGGATGCCCGCGACGATCGCACCGGCCTTGGGGATGAGCCCGATGAGGATCATGATCCCGCCGGCCGTGGCGACGACATAGCGGCTCTTCACCCGCGTGAGCCGCACGAGCCCGACGTTCTCGGCGAAGCAGGTGTAGGGGAAGGAGTTGAAGACGCCACCGATCGTCGTGGCGAGGCCGTCCGCGCGCAGCGCACGGGCGATATCCTCCTTGCCGATCCGCTTCTCGACGATCTCGCCGGTCGCGAACACGTCACCGGTCGTCTCGACCGCGGTGATCAGCATGACGACGATCATCGAGATGATCGCGGCGACCGAGAACTTGGGCCAGCCGAAGTGGAACGGCGTCGTGACCCCGAACCAGCCGGAGCCCGAGACGCTGTCGAAGTGCGCGTCACCCAGCGTCCACGCGACCAGCGTGCCGACGACCAGCCCGATGAGGACGGCGACGGTCGCCATGAACCCCTTGAAGATCCGCTGGATCGCGACGATCAGGGCAAGGGTGCCGAGGGCGTACGCGAGGTTGCGGCCACTGGCCGGGTCCAGGGTCGGGCCGGCGCCACCGGCAGCATCGGCAGCCGCCACGGGCAGCAGGGCGAGTCCGATGATGGTGATGACCGAGCCCGTGACCACCGGCGGGAAGAACCGGATGAGCCGGCTGAAGTACGGCGCGACGAGGAAGGTGAAGAGCCCGGCGACGATGACCGCGCCGTAGATGACGAGCAGCCCCTGGGTCCCGCCTCCGGCCGCGAGACCGATGGCGATCATCGGCGAGACGGCGGTGAACGTCACGCCCTGCAGGAGGGGCAGCTTCACTCCCACCTTCCAGAACCCGATCGACTGGATGATCGAGGCGATGCCGCAGGTGAACAAGTCCGCGTTGATGAGGTGGATGAGCTCGGCCGTGCTGAGGCCGATCGAGTTCGCGAGCAGGATCGGCACGATCACCGCCCCCGCGTAGAACGCGAGCACGTGCTGGAAACCGTAGATCGCGAGCTTCGGGACGGGCAGGACCTCGTCGACAGGGTGCCGTGAGGAGCGCTGGGTGGAGCGGGGTTCAGCGGTGGCTGTGCTCATGACAGGCACCTTTCTGTTCGCTGGAGGAAGGCGGTGCAGGAGGTATGGCGCGTGCTGGCGTGGCGGAGGTGGAGCGGGGGGGCGCAGCGGGGTCACCGCTCGCGCATCGGGGTCACCGCTCGTGCCGTGACAAGGCTTGGGACCGCGACCGGGTCCGGGTCCGGGTCCGTCAGCAGAATCCGGGGACGGTGAGCCAGGCGTCGCCCGGGTCGCTGCCGTCCTCGCGTTGCACGGTGGCCTCGATCAGGCCGTAGGGACGGTCTGCGGCGACGAAGACCTCACCGGGGTTGTCGAGCCCGAACGGGGACAGGTCGACGAGGAAGTGGTGCTTGTTGGGAGCGGAGAACTTGATCTCGGCGACCTCGGGGTGGGCGGCGAGCACCGCGGATCCCATGGCGTAGAGGCTCTCCTGCAACGCCCGGCTGTAGGTCGTCGCGAACGTCTCGAGCATCACCTGGCGGATGTCGTCGAACGACTTGTTCCAGTCGGTGCCACTCGCGATCGCGTCGTCCTCGTAGCGCCAGCGGGCGACGAGCGAGGTCGCGAGGATGCGGTCGTCGGTCTCCTGCAGGGTCGTGTAGTCGTCCTTGAGGAAGCCCTTGAACTCCGAGCCGGTCGACTTGAGGACGACCAGGTCCTTGACCCCCGAGACGACCCACGCCCTGGTCTGCGACTGCTCACCGGCCTGGTCACCGGAGCGCTGGCGGGTGACCACCGTGGTGCGCACCTCGCCGCCGCGCTTGACGAACGCGTGGTCGTGGCCGGCGCCGCCGACGTCGATGCGGTCCCACGCATACTCCTCGACCTCGACCCGGCTCGCCGTCGCGGCGGGGGTCACGGCGAGGAAGCGGTCACCGAGGGTGAGGGCGTAGTCCTCCGGGGAGGTGACACCGTGCTCCTTGGCGAAGGCGAACGCGGTGTTCTTCTGCGTGTCGGTCGGCAGGACGTTGGCCTGGTCGCCGGTCTCGTGCGCCTCGCGGAAGTCGCCGCGCAAGGCGGTCGAGACGTTGAGGTCACGGATCTCGTGGCGGGCCGTGTCGCGGTAGATGCGGACGACGCGGTTCTCCGCCTTGCCGTACTGGTTGGGTCCGAGGACGAAGCTCATGGTGCTCCTTGCCGGGGCTGCGGTGCCGGTGACGGGCCAGGCGGGCCGGTGGCGGCGGGCCTGGTGGTGCTGGCGGCGAGACGGCGGGTGGTGGCCGGCGGGGCCGCGGGCGCAGGGTGGGCGTCCAGCGCAGTTTCCGTGATGCGGAAACTTGATTGCGAATAGTGGAACAGTAGGACGGCGTCGATGCGGCGTCAACAGTTTGTTGAGAATTTCCTCACCGCGCCAGCCGCTGTCCACCAGTCGGCCCCATGCGGGATGCCAGCAGCGAGGTGTGCCGCGCCCCTGGCATCCCTGGCCGGGTACGGGGTCGCGGTCGCGGCCCCGCCTCAGGCGTGCGCGTCGGCGTCGGCTTCGCGGATCCGGTTCAGGTAGTTGTAGACGGTGAAGCGGGTCAGCCCGAGCGCCTCGGCGACCGTCTCGGCCGACCGCCGCATCTCGAACGCGCCGCGTTCCTCCAGCAGCCGCACGGCGTGCTGCTTCTGCGCGCGCGGCAGCTCGGCGAGGCTCCCGCCGAGCTCGGCCTCGACCTCGGCGATGAGCCGGGCCAGCCCGTCCGACAGGTCGGTGGCGACCACGGGGGCGGCAGGGGCGATGGCGGCATCGAGGTCGCTGACGGTGAGGGTCACCCGCGTCGCGCCGTGGGACAGCGCCTCCTTGAGCGCGGAGCCGACCGCATCGACGACGACCTCCGCCTCGCCCTCCACGGACGTGCCGAGCGGCCCCAGGTCGGGAGCCAGCCCGACCTGCCGCAAGGCGTCGGCGGACGCGGTGACATGGGGTGGCAGCTGGTCGTCCTCGCCGTGGAACGGCTCGGTCGTGAACTCCACCCGGACGCGCATGCGGTCAACCTACCCGCGCCGTCGACTCCGGTCCGGCCCGGCCCGGCCAGGTCTCGTCAACGGTCGCGGTCGGTCGGCTCGCCCGCTGCCGCGCTACCTCGCGCGCCTCGCGAGCGCGTCCATCCGCCCCCGGTCGATGCCGGTGAGCTCGAGCACCTCGGCGTCGTCGACCGCGCCGCAGTCGAGCCCGCGCACCACGAAGTCGGCCAGCGCCCGGGCCGTGGCCGGCTCGTCCATCACCCCGGAGTCGACCTGACCGACGTAGTTGCGCAACCGCTCGGCCGCAGCCGGCAACCCCTCGCGGTAGAAGGCGTACGTCGCGGCATACCGGCTCGGGAGCTGGGCGGGGTGAAGGTCCCAGCCCTGGTAGTAGCCACGTTCGAGCGAGCGGCGCACGAGTCGCGCGTGCAGCGCCCACCCGGCGTGGACCCGCTCGCGGTCGCCGACGGGGAGGATGTTCGTCGACCCGTCGGAGAGCCGCACGCCGGTGCCGGCTGCGGCCACCTGCATGACCGCCTTGGCGTGGTCGGCGGCCGGGTGCTCCATCGACTGGTAGGCCGCTGCGATGCCGCAGGAGGCGGAGTAGTCGTAGGTGCCGTAGTGCAGTCCGGTGCACCGGCCCGCGGAGGCGTGCACCATCCGCGCGACGAGGGCGGTGCCGTCGGGGCCGAGGATCGACTGCGGGGTCTCGACCTGAATCTCGAACCCGATGGCGCCGGGCTCCAGCCCCACCCCCGCCTCCAGTCGCGTGCAGGCCACCACCATGGCCTCGACCTGGTCGACCGAGGTCACCTTCGGGAGGGTCACGACGAACCCGTCGGGCAGCCTCCCGCCGACCGCGACGGCCTCGACGAACCGCGCCAGGGTCCGCACGCCGCGGGCCCTCGTCGGCGCCTCGAAGCTCTTGAACCGGATCCCGTGGAACGGCGCGGCGCCGCCGTCCCCCACCGACTTCAGCAGACCAGCTGCGGAGGCATCGACCGCTGCGTCCTCCTCCTCGTCCGACCGGTTGCCGAACCCGTCCTCGAAGTCGATCCGCAGGTCCTCGATCGGCTCGCTGGCCAGCTTGGCCCGCACCCGGGCCACGACCTCGTCAGCCAACGAGGGTGCAAGACCCAGCACCGCCGCATACGTCGCAGCATCGCCACCGTGCTCGTCCAGGACGGCGAGCGCCTCACCGCCCCAACGGGACACGAGGTCGACGTCGAAGCGGTCGGCCGGGACGTAGACGGTGTGGACCGGCTGGCGCGCGGCGCGCTCCCCCGGGAAGCCGGCCGCAAGGGCGGCATCGGCGTCGGCGAGCTGGGTGTCGAGCTCGGTGGTGAGCCGGGCGGCATCGAAGGTCATCGGCGGGCTTCCTCGGTCGTCTCGTCGGAGGTGGTGCGGTCGGCGGTGCGGCTCGCGCCAGCAGAACGCTCCGTATGGTGCTCGTGCGCGCCCGCGGCGTGACGCACCGCGGCAGCCACGGCGGGGGCGACGTCCGGGTCGAACACGCTCGGCACGATGTAGCTGGCGTTGAGCTCGTCGGGTCGGACGCAGTCGGCGATGGCGGTCGCCGCGGCGATCATCATCTCGTCGGTGATGTCGCTGACGGCTGCGTCCAGCAGCCCGCGGAAGAACCCCGGGAAGGCGAGCACGTTGTTGATCTGGTTGGCGTAGTCGGAGCGGCCCGTCGCCACGACGGCGGCGTGCCGGCTGGCCGCGAGCGGGTCGACCTCGGGGTCCGGGTTCGCCAGCGCGAAGACGATCGCCCCGTCCGCCATGGTGGCGATGTCGTCGCCGTCGAGCAGGTCCGGGGCCGAGACGCCGATGAAGACGTCGGCCCCGGCCAGCACCTCCTTGAGCGTGCCCTGCACCCCTCGCGGGTTGGTGTGCTCGGCGATCCAGCCACGGAACTCGTCGCGGTGGGCCGCCGTGGAGTCCAGCGCACCGTGCCGGTCGCACCCGACGATGTCGGTCACGCCCTGGGCGTGCAGGAGCCCGATGATCGCGTGACCTGCAGCGCCGACGCCCGACACGACGATGCGCACCTGCGCGAGCGGCTTGCCCACGACACGAAGGGCGTTCGTCAGCGCGGCCAGCACGACGATGGCGGTGCCGTGCTGGTCGTCGTGGAAGACGGGGATGTCGAGCTCGTCACGCAGTCGCCGCTCGATCTCGAAGCACCGAGGGGCCGAGATGTCCTCGAGGTTCACGCCGCCGTAGACCGGCGCGATCGCCTTGACGATCATGATGATCTCCTCGGTGTCCTGGGTGTCGAGACAGACGGGCCAGGCGTCGACCCCTCCGAACTGCTTGAACAGCGCGGCCTTGCCCTCCATCACCGGCAGCGCCGCAGCCGGCCCGAGGTTGCCCAGTCCGAGGACCGCGGAGCCGTCGGTCACCACCGCCACGGTGTTGCGCTTGATCGTGAGCCGGCGCGCGTCCTCGGGGTTCTCCGCGATGGCCAGGCAGACCCGGGCGACGCCAGGCGTGTAGGCGCGGGACAGGTCGTCGCGGTGCTTCAGCGGCACCTTGGGGGTGACCTCGAGCTTGCCGCCGAGGTGCAGCAGGAAGGTGCGGTCGCTGACCTTCCGGACGTTCACCCCGGGCACCGCGCCGATCTCGGCGGTGATCCGGTCGGCGTGGTCGGCGTCGGAGGCGTTGCAGGTCACGTCGACGACCAGGCTGTGCGCGCGCGACTCCACGACGTCGAGCGCGGTGAGCGCCCCACCCGCCGCAGCGACGGCCGCGGCGAGGATGCCGGTGGTGTCGATGGCGGCAGGCGCCTCGGCACGGACGGTGATGGAGTACCCGGGACTCGGTGCAGACATCGCTTGACCTCGATCTTCCACGATACGGATTTCCACTTCTGTTTTACGGAATCCTAGGGTTCGCCCGCGCACGGGACAAGGACCTGTCCACCTCGCGGGCCGCGGCCCCCGGGCGTACCGCCCCACTCTCCTGCGCCGGATACATTTCCTCCGTGACGACCACGGAGCTCGACGGCGGTATGGAGCGTGGCCCCCTGCCGCCGCGTGCCCTGATCGTCACGGTGCTCGGGTTGTACGTCCGCGAGTTCGGCGGCTGGATCAGCGTCAGCGCCCTGATCCGGCTGATGGCCGCTGCCGGAGTCGACGAGCAGGCCGTCCGCTCGTCGCTCTCCCGGCTCAAGCGGCGCGGCATCGTCGAGGCCGAGCGGCGCGGGAGCGCGGCCGGCTACGCCTTGTCGGAGTACGCGCGCCAGCTGCTCGAGGTTGGCGACCGCCGGATCTTCGCCGAGCGCGAAGAGCACGGCGGCGACTGGGTCGTCGTGGTGTTCTCCGTGCCGGAGTCGCAGCGACAGAAGCGGCACGCGCTGCGGGCGCGCCTGGCCTGGCTGGGCTTCGGCACCGTGTCCTCGGGCGTGTGGATCGCGCCCGGACACCTGGCCGACGACGCCAGGGAGGTGCTCCTCGGCGACGGCCTCGAACCGTACGTCGACCTGTTCCGCGCACAGTACCTCGCCTTCGGTGAACCAGCCGCCAAGGTCGCGCAGTGGTGGGACCTCGGCTCCCTGGAGCAGCTCTACACCGACTTCCTCGAGGCGCACGAGCCGGCCCGTCGGCACTGGGCGGCGCAGGAGCAGGTCACGCCGGGCGCCGAGGCGTTCGCCGACTACATCCGCGCACTCACCTCGTGGCGCCGGCTGCCCTACCTCGACCCGGGCCTGCCGACCGAGCTGCTCCCCGCGTCGTGGTCGGGCACGACCGCGGCCGAGACGTTCTTCGACCTGCACCGCATGCTCGCCGGGCCGGCCCACGACTTCGTCACCGAGCAGGCTGGAGCCGCTCGTCAGGGATGACGGCGACGCCGACGATCTCGATGAGGGCCTCCGGCTGCCACAACGCCGTCGTGCCGATGCCGGCCATGGCCGGGTAGACGGGACCGGCCAGCTCACGCCAGGCGCGGCCGATCTCACGACCGTGCGCCTGGTAGTCCGGGATGTCGGTGAGGTAGATCGTGATGCTCACGAGGTCCTCGGGGATCCCGCCGGCCTCGGCCAGGGTCGTCAGCACGTTGGAGAACGCCTGGCGGAACTGCTCGACGATCCCCCCGGGCACGATCTTCATGTCCGCGTCGAGCGCGGTCTGCCCACCGAGGTAGAGCGTGTTGCCGGCGAGCGTGCCGTGCGAGTAGCCGCTCGGGGTCGGCAGCGAGGCGGGGTTCACGGGGACCGGGGACAGCGGGCCGGCGGACATCGGACCTCCAGGGGTCGTGGGTGGGTCTGCCACCCGAGCGTAACCGACCTATTGACGTTTGGCGACGGTCGTGAAAATCTCGCTATATGAAGTTCGGCACCGTCGCCCACGACGGCGGCACCCGTGCCGCCGCGCTCACCGACGACGGCTGGCGCCCGGTGGTGGAGCCGTATGCGGCCGACCTGTCCGCCTTCCTCGCCGCCGGCGGCACCCTCGGGCCGGACACGCTCCTGGGCGAGCCCCTCGACGGCGCCGAGCCGCTCGCACCGTTGCCCCACCCCGCCAAGGTCATCTGCTGCGGTCTCAACTACGGGGAGCACATCCGCGAGACCGGACGCGAGCTGCCGAGCCACCCCACGCTCTTCGTCAAGTACGCCGACAGCCTGGTCGGACCGACCGACGACGTCTCACTGCAGGCGGGCACGGACGTCGACTGGGAGGCAGAGCTCGCCGTCGTCGTCGGCGCGACGATCCGCGGGGCCGACCGCGCGACAGCAGCCGCCGCCATCGCGGGTTACACCGTCGCCAACGACGTCTCGGTGCGCGACTGGCAGTACCGCACCCTGCAGTGGTTCCAGGGGAAGGCCTGGGACGACTCGACGCCCACGGGCCCTGTCGTCGTCACCCCCGACGAGGTGGACCCGACGGCCGGCCTCACGGTCACGTGCCGCGTCAACGGCGACGAGGTGCAGCGCGACAGCACCGCCACGCTCGTCTTCGACTCGGCGGACCTGCTCGCCTACATCTCCACCTTCACCACGTTGCGCCCCGGCGACCTCGTCCTCACCGGCACGCCGGGAGGAGTGGGCGTCGCCCGCGACCCGAAGCGGTTCCTCGCCGACGGCGACGTGCTGGAGACCGAGATCGAGGGGATCGGCTTGCTGCGCAACACGATCCGCCTCACCTGACGCACCACTGACCAGACCCCCCCTCACCTGACCGCCCGACCACGCCGACCGACCACCCCGCCTGAGCGCGACGAAAGAGAGCCACCGTGGAACCCGACTTCAGCAAGTACCAGCTCGTAGGCGACAACTCGGTCTACGCCAACGAGTCCGGTCTGGTCGTCCCCGTCGTCACCCGCGGCGGTGCCGAGGTCGGCGACACCGGCCAGTCCGGTGGTGCCAGCCGGGTCTCCGGCGTCAGCATCCAGCACACCCCGGCGACGCGGCTGTGGTTCGGCAAGGTGAGCAACGAGGCCGGCTACCGCTCGGTCCCCCACCACCACGGCGAGGCCGAGACGGGCGGCTACGTCCTGTCCGGCCGGGCCCGCATCTACTTCGGTGAGCGGTTCGAGGACTACCTCGACATGAGCGAGGGCGACTGGGTGTTCGTGCCGCCCTTCATGCCCCACGTGGAGTGCAACCTCGACCGAAACAACCCGCTCACCTGGATGACGGCCCGCACCCCGGAGAACATCGTCGTCAACCTCCCGCAGGTCTCCGACGCCGACCTGCGCCACTGGGCGGACCGCCCGTGACCAGCTCGGACACAGGGGGGCAGGCCGCCTCGACGTCCGAGGTCGTCACCCGAGCCCTGGCGCTGAGTCCCGTCGAGCCCCGACACTTCGACGTCGCCTTCACCGCGACGACCCAGCCCTGCCCGTGGCCCAAGGCCTACGGCGGCGACATGGTCGCGCAGGCCGCGTCGGCGGCGATGCTCACCGTCACCGACGGCAAGGTCATGCACTCGATGCACAGCTACTTCATGCGCCCCGTCGACATCGGCGCACCGGTGACCTACGAGGTCGAGGTGTTGCGCGACGGCCGCGGCTACGCCACCCGCCAGGTCCGCGCGTTCCAGAACGGCAAGGCCGCCTACACCTGCCTCGCCAGCTTCGCCGCCGGCGAGGACGGAGGCCGGTATGCCGCGTCGCCGGCCGCCGACGTCCCCGCACCGGACACGCTGCCCAGCTCCGCCGCATACCTCGGGGACCGCGCGCCGGGTGGGGACTCGACGATGACGGAGGAGTCCAAGGCGTACTGGTCGGGTGGGCGCAGCTTCGACATGCGGCACGTGCCCGGACCGGTCTACCTCGAGGTGGACGGAGGCAGCACACCGCACCAGGCCCTGTGGGTGAAGCCGTTCGACGCACTGCGCGCGGTCGAGGGGCTCACCGACGCCCAGCGCGACCTCGCGGCGCTGGCCTACGTGTGCGACTACACGATCCTCGAGCCGGTGCTGCGGGTCCTCGACCTGCCATGGGCCCAACCGGGCCTGGTCACCGCAAGCCTCGACCACGCCATGTGGTTCCACCGCCAGCCCGCCGCCGGGGTCCTCGACGGCTGGTTGCTCTACGCGCAGGAGGCGGTGGCCGCCGACTCCGGTCGCGGTGTCGGCCTCGGCCGCTTCTTCACCCCCGACGGGGAGCACCTCGCCACCGTCGTCCAGGAAGGCATGATCCGCGCCACCCCCGGAGGCCACTGATGTCGCGCACACCCGACGCCGCAGTCCCTGCCGTCGCCCTCTCGCCGAGCGGGTACACCGACACCTTCGCGCGCGACCACCTGCCACCGGCGAACCTGTGGCCGACGTTGGAGTTCACGACACCGGACCTGCAGTACCCGGCGAGGCTCAACGCCGCGACGGAGCTGCTCGACGCCACGATCGCCGAGCACGGACCCGACCGTCCCGCGCTGCGGACCCCCGACGGCACGGTGTGGAGCTACGGCGAGCTGCTGCGGACCGTCAACCAGGTCGCAGCGGTGCTGACCGACGACCTCGGGCTCGTGCCGGGCAACCGCGTGCTTCTGCGCTCGCCCAACAACCCGTGGACCGTGGCCGCCTGGCTCGGCACCCTCAAGGCCGGCGGCATCGTCGTCACGACCATGGCCGCCCTGCGCGCCCGTGAGCTCGGGCCCATCGTGGAGAAGACCCGCCCGGTCGTGGCGCTGGTCGACCACCGGTTCCTCGAGGACGTGGAGACCGTCCGCGACACGGTGGCCCCCGGGCTCGTCGTCGTCCCCTTCGGGGGCGCCGGCGACGACGACCTGTCCAGGCGCGTGACGACGAAGTCGGCCCAGTTCACCGCCGTCGACACCGCAGCCGACGACGTCGCCCTGCTCGGCCCGACCTCGGGCAGCACCGGTGTCCCCAAGATCACCATGCACTTCCACCGCGACGTGCTGTCCATCGACAACACGTTCGGGCGGCACGTCCTCCGCCTCACCGAGGACGACGTGGTGGCGTGCACCGCGCCGTTCGCCTTCACCTTCGGCCTCGGCATGCTCGTCGTCTTCACCCTCCGCGCCGGCGCCTGCGCACTGGTCACCGAGACGGCCACGCCCGCCCAGCTCGCCGAGCTGGTGCAGGAGCACGGGGTGACGGTCCTCGCGACCGCGCCCACGGCATACAAGCAGATCATCAGGGCCGGCCACCTGCCCAAGCTGGGCGGACTGCGCACGGCGGTCAGCGCCGGCGAGCACATCCCCAAGGAGGTGTGGGAGGCGATCCGTTCCGAGCTGGGGCTGGCGATCGTCGACGGCATCGGCGCCACCGAGATGCTGCACATCTTCATCTCCGCCGCCGGCGACGACATCCGCCCCGGGAGCACCGGCAGGCCGGTACCCGGTTACCGCGCAACGATCCTCGGCGCCGACGACAAGCCCGTGCCGGTGGGCACCGAGGGTCGGCTCGCGGTGATCGGACCGGTCGGGTGCCGCTACCTCGACGACGACCGCCAGCTCGGCTACGTCGTCGACGGCTGGAACGTCACCGGCGACACCTTCGTGCAGGACGAGGACGGCTACTTCTTCTACCGCGCCCGCACCGACAGCATGATCGTGTCCAGCGGCTACAACATCGGCGCCCCAGAGGTGGAGGCCGCCATCGACACCCACCCCGACGTCGTCGAGGCCGGCGTCGTCGGCGAGCCCGACCCCGAACGCGGCTCGATCGTCAGCGCTTTCGTCGTCCTGCGTGAGGGCGTGGTCGGCGACGACGCCAAGGCCCGCGAGATCCAGGACCACGTCAAGGCGACGCTCGCGCCGTACAAGTACCCACGCCGCGTCCGCTTCGTCGACCAGCTGCCGCGCAACACCAGCGGCAAGCTCCAGCACTTCAAGCTGCGCGACCTGACCAAGGAGAGCTCATGAGGATCGCGATCGTCGGCGGGGGCCCGGGAGGTCTGTACCTGGCCGCCCTGATGAAACAGCTCGACGCCGGGCACGAGGTGACGGTGTGGGAGCGCAACGCCCCCGACGACACGTTCGGGTTCGGGGTCGTGTTCTCCGACGAGACCCTCGGCGGGATCGAGAGCGCCGACACCGCGATCTACGGGGCGATGGAGCGGCAGTTCGCGCGCTGGACCGACATCGACGTGGCGATCGACGGACAGTCCTCCACCATCGGCGGGCAGGGGTTCGCGGCCATGAGCCGCAAGGAGCTGCTGCGCATCCTGCAGGCCCGCGTCGCCGAGCTCGGGGTGACGGTCCACTACCGCACCGAGGCACCCGACACGGATCGCCTGCGCGAGGAGCACGACCTCGTCGTCGCCTCCGACGGCCTCAACTCCCAGGTGCGGACGCGGTACGCCGACGCGTTCGGCCCCAGCCTCGACCGACGTCACAACAAGTACATCTGGTTCGGCACCGACCTGGTCTTCGAGGCCTTCCAGTTCATCGTCCGGAACACCGAGTTCGGGACCATGCAGATCCACGGCTACCCCTACTCCGACAAGGGTTCGACGTTCATCGTGGAGATGCACGAGGACGTATGGCGCCGGGCCGGGTTCGACCGCACCGAGGACGAGGTGTTCCCTCCCGGGGTGTCCGACGAGTACGCCGTCGAGCGGGTGGCCGAGATCTTCGCCGAGGACCTGCACGGCCACCGCATCCTCACCAACAACTCCAAGTGGCTGAGCTTCACCACGGTCCGCAACGAGAGCTGGCACGACGGCAACGTCGTCCTGCTCGGCGACGCCGCCCACACCGCCCACTTCTCCATCGGCTCGGGCACCAAGCTCGCCATGGAGGACGCCTTGGCGCTGGCCGCCTGCCTGCACGAACACCCTTCTGTCGACACGGCTCTCGAGGCCTACCAGCAGGAGCGCAAGCCGGTCGTCGAGTCGACCCAGCGCGCGGCGCAGGCCAGCCTCGAGTGGTTCGAGAACATCGGCATGTACGCGGACCAGGACCCTGACGAGTTCGTCTTCAACCTGCTCACCCGTTCACGGCGGATCACCTTCGAGAACCTCAAGGACAGGGACAAGGACTTCGCCGCCCGCATCCAGGGTGCGTTCGCGCGACAGGTCGGCGTCGGCGCCGACGAGTCGGCGCCCGCGATGTTCCAGCCGACCCGCATCGGCGCACTGGAGCTCAAGAACCGGATCATCCTGTCCCCCATGGACATGTACTCCGCCGTCGACGGTGTGCCCGGCGAGTTCCACCTCGTGCACCTGGGCTCCAAGGCCCTCGGCGGAGCCGGGCTCGTGATGTCGGAGATGGTCTGCGTCTCCCCCGAGGGCCGCATCACCCGCGGCTGCCCGGGTCTGTGGAACGACGACCAGCGAGATGCCTGGGCCCGCGTGACGACCTTCGTGCACGACCACAGCACCGGGCGGATCGGCCTGCAGCTGGGGCACTCCGGCCGCAAGGGCTCGACCAAGCTCATGTGGGAGGGCATGGACGAGCCGCTGACCGAGGACAACTGGGAGGTCGTCGGGCCCTCGGCCCTCCCCTACGGCGAGGGCTGCCACGTCCCTCGCGAGATGACCCGGGCCGACATGGACCAGGTCGTCGCCGACTTCCGCGAGGCAGCTCGCCGTGGCGTCGAGGCCGGCTTCGACCTCGTCGAGGTGCACGCCGCGCACGGCTACCTGTTGTCGTCGTTCCTCTCCCCGGTGTCCAACGTGCGCACCGACGAGTACGGCGGGTCCCTGGAGAACCGCCTGCGCTTCCCCCTCGAGGTCTTCGACGCCGTGTCCGGCGCGGTCCCGGGCGACATGCCGGTGACCGTCCGCATCTCCGCCACCGACTGGATGCCGGACGGCAACACCGAGCACGACGCCGTCGAGATCGCGCGGGCCTTCATCGAGCACGGAGCTGCCGCGATCGACGTCTCCTCCGGCCAGGTGAGCAAGGACGAGAAGCCGGCGTTCGGCCGCTCGTACCAGACGCCGTTCGCCGACCGGATCCGTCACGAGGTGGCCCGCCCCGCCGGCGTGGCCGTCATCGCGGTCGGCGCCATCTCCTCGCACGACGACGTCAACTCAATCCTGCTCGCGGGGCGGGCCGACCTCTGCGCGCTCGGCCGCACCCACCTGTACGACCCCATGTGGACCCTGCACGCCGCAGCCGAGCAGGACCACGCCGGGCCCGGTGCGCAGTGGCCGGTGCAGTGGGCCGCCGGGCGCCGTCGCCCGCCGACCTCGCGCACCGACAAGGTCCCGCCGCGCCTGGCGCTGCTGCGCGACGGCGGGACCGACGACGTCCATCTGCGCTGGCGCCCCGGGCAGGGCGAGGACAGGTCGAGCGACGCCGGGCCGGTGACCCCGGCCACGACGGCGCCTGACACCGTGTCGGTGTGAGCAGCCCCGAGGACACCGCGATCGCGAGCGCCACCCAGCGATCGCGCATCGAGTGGATCGACACCGACGCCGCCGGGATCTACCACAACAGCACGGTGACGCGGCTGGTCGAGGCGACCGAGGCGTCCCTGACCCGCGAGCGCGGGCTGCACGGGTACTTCCCCGTCGCCCCGCGAGTGCGCTTCGAGGCCGACTTCGAGGCGCCGCTGTTCTTCGGGCAGGAGGTGACGACCACGGTGAGGGTGACCGAGCTCGGCAGGACGTCGATGACGTTCGCGTTCGAGGTCTGGGGCGAGGAGTTCGAGGGCACCGACCGGGTCCGGGCCGCCAGGGGCCGCTACGTCACCGTGCACCTCGACCGCTCCGGCCCCGGGCGTCCGACGAGCGCACCGTGGCCCGAGGAGTGGGTCGAGCGGCTGACCGGCGGCTGACCGGAGGCTCACGACCTAGGCTGCCGACATGGCCCCTGTGCGCGTGTCCGTCGTCATCGCCAGCACCCGTCCGACCCGGATCGGGCACCACGTCGCCGACTGGGTCCTCGGCGCGATCGAGACCCACGCCGACCTCGATGTCGCGGTGACGGTGCACGACCTGCGGGCGATCGGTCTGCCGTTCCTCGACGAGCCCGGCCAACCCGCCGACGGCCACTACGTCCACGACCACACCCGCCGGTGGTCGGCGGCGATGTGGGCGACCGACGCGCTGGTCCTGGTGATGCCCGAGTACAACCGTGGCTACAACGCGGCGCTGAAGAACGCGATCGACTACCTCTACGCCGAGTGGGAGGGCCTCCCGGTCGGCTGCGTGGGGTATGGCTGGCACGGCGCGTCCTACGCCAGGTCGGCGCTGCGCCAGACCCTCGAGCGCGTGAAGATGACCGTCGTCGAGGGGCCCGGTCTGGAGTTCGGGACCACCCTCACGCAGGAGGGCCAGGTCATCGCCGACGAGGGCACGCAGGCAGCCCTCACCACGATGCTCACCGAGCTGGTCGCGAAGGCGCGTCCCGCGAGCTGAACGCCTGCGCCCGCGTCGGCCTCGCCCGATACCCTTGGACGTGGTGTGCCGGGAAGTCTGGTCGGCGTCGCTGCCCCGTCGTCCGGCAGCGTCTTGATGTTGCCGCCGACCCCGAAAGGCCCTTCGTGAGCCTGAACCCCCTGCGTCCTCGCCTGTTCGCCCGCACGACGTGGCAGGAGGCGCAGCACGTCGCCGCCGCCCTGCGCACCGAGACCGTCGGCGGCGCCCTGCTGCTGGCGGCCGCGGTGGCCGCCCTCGTCTGGGCGAACACCCCGTGGTTCGAGGCGTACACGTCGCTGCGCGACCTCACCGTCGGCCCGCACGCACTTCACCTCGACCTCACCCTGGGCCAGTGGGCCTCGGACGGGCTGCTCGCCATCTTCTTCTTCGTCGCGGGGCTCGAGCTCAAGCGCGAGTTCCTCGTCGGTGAGCTGCGCTCCCCGGCGAAGGCTGCCCTGCCCGTCGCCGCCGCCCTGTGCGGGGTCGCCCTGCCCGCCATCGTGTATGCCGCGACCGTCACCCTGCGCGGTGCCGAGGGTGACGCCCTGCGCGGGTGGGCGATCCCGACGGCCACGGACATCGCGTTCGCCCTCGCGGTGCTCGCGGTGATCGGCACGCACCTGCCCTCGGCGCTGCGCAGCTTCCTGCTCACCCTGGCCGTGGTCGACGACCTCGTGGCCATCACGATCATCGCGATCTTCTACACCGACAGCCTCGACCTGGCGATGCTCGGCCTCGCCCTGCTTCCGCTGGCCGGCTTCGCGTGGCTGGCGCAGCGACGGATCGCGCGCTGGTGGCTGCTGATCCCTCTGGCCCTCGCGACCTGGGCGCTCGTCCACGCGTCCGGCATCCATGCGACCGTCGCGGGGGTGCTGCTCGGTCTCGTCGTCCCGGTCCGCCCCCGCGCGGCGGTCCCGCGGCTGAGCACCCTGGACGCCGACGTCGACGTCGCCCAGCGCTTCGAGCACCGGCTGCGGCCGTTGTCCGCCGGGGTCGCCGTCCCGGTGTTCGCGTTCTTCGCCGCCGGCGTGCGGGTCGTCGGTGGCGGGCTCGGGGACACCCTCGCCGACGAGGCGGCCCTGGCCGTCGTGCTCGCCCTGGTGCTCGGCAAGCTGGTGGGGGTCTTCGGGGGGACCTGGGCGTTCGCACGCTTCACCCGGGCCGAGCTCGACGACGACCTCTCCTGGTGGGACGTGCTCGGGCTCTCGCTCCTCGCGGGGATCGGCTTCACCGTGTCGCTGCTCGTCGGCGAGCTCGCCTTCGGTCTGGGCAGCCCTCGCGACGAGCACGTCAAGCTGGGCATCCTGGTGGGGTCGCTGGTCGCCGCGGCCCTGGCGACGATCGTGCTGCGCACCCGCAACCGCGTCTACCGCCGGCTCGAGGAGCTCGAGTCGCGGGACGACGACGGCGACGGCATCCCCGACGCGTTCCAGTGCGCAGATGTGGCAAAGCGCCAGCCCGGTTAGGGTTGGCAGGCCGGATCCCCGGCAGCCACGAAAGCAGAGGTGAGGGCCCTATGACCACCCAGGGAAGCCCCGAGCGCACGCTCGGACAGCTGGTGGCCGACGCCACCCACGACCTGTCCACGATCGTCCGCAGCGAGATCGCCCTCGCCAAGACGGAGATCACCACCGAGGCCAAGACCGCAGGCAAGAGTGCCGCCATGTTCGGGGCGGCCGCCTTCGTGGGCCTGCTCGGTGTCATCTTCTTGTTCCACACCGTCGTCGCGGTGCTCGACATCTGGCTGCCCGAGTGGGCCGCCTACCTCATCACCACGGTGCTCCTGTTCGCCATCGCCGGGGTGCTGGCGCTGGTGGGCAAGAAGAGCGTCGCCACCATCAACCCCAAGCCCGAGCGCACCATCAAGAACGCCCAGGAGACCGTCCAGGCGCTCAAGTCCGGCGACTGAGGGCCCGCCCGCACGGCATACTCCCCGCATGACCCTCGACGCCTCGATGGCCCTGATCGACGGGCCCTGGGAGCACCGGTTCGTCGCCGCCAACGGCGCCCGCTTCCACGTCGCCGAGCAGGGCGAGGGGCCGGTCGTCCTGCTGCTGCACGGGTTCCCGCAGTTCTGGTGGGCTTGGCGACACCAGATGCAGGCCCTGGCGGACGCGGGTTACCGCGCGTGCGCGATGGACCTGCGTGGGTATGGCGCGTCGGACAAGCCCCCGCGCGGGTACGACACCCGGACGTCGGCCACCGACGTCGCCAGCGTGCTGCGGTCGCTCGGCGCCTCGCGGGCCGCGGTCGTCGGGCACGGCTGGGGCGGGTGGATCGCCTGGAGCATGCCGGTCCTGCAGCCGACGGTCACCCGCGCCGTCGCGTCGCTGTCGATGCCGCACCCCCTCGTCTTCCGGAAGGCGTCGTTCAGCAGCCCCCGCCAGGCGAGGGCGAACGCCTACCTCGGCGGCCTGCAGCGACCGTTCGTGCCCGAGCGCCAGATGACGGTGAACGGTGGCTACGTCCAGCGCCTGCTGCGCGAGTGGGCCTCGCCCGAGGGGATCTGGCCCTCACCCGAGGAGGCGAAGGTCTATGCCGAGGCCATGGCGCTGCCGTTCGTGGCCCACTCGGCGGCCGAGTACTACCGGTGGCTCGTCCGCAGCCAGGCCCGCCCCGACGGCTGGCGCTTCGCCGCGACGATGAAGAAGCCGATCTCGGTGCCGGTGCTGCAGCTGCACGGCGAGCGCGACGGCGCCGTGCTGCCCTCGACGGCCGGGGGTTCCCGGGCCTACTGCGCAGGGCCGTACGAGCACGCCGTGGTGCCCGGTGCCGGGCACTTCCTCCCCGAGGAGGCGCCCGACGTGGTCAACGAGCACCTGGTGCGCTGGCTCGACGCCCTCCCCGGCTAGCCGGGGCCGCGAGCGCCTGCGGCTCGGTCAGCCGGCGACGCAGGCGCCCGTGTCGACGGGGTTCGAGGCGTTGGCCGCGGCGTCCAGCACCGGCCGGGCCTCGTCCATGGTGAGGGCGTAGCCGGTGCTCGCGTCGTCGAGCGACTTGGCGAAGATGACACCGACGACCTTGCCGTCCGGGGACAGCAGCGGTCCACCGGAGTTGCCGGGGCGGACCTTGGCGTAGAGCGAGTACACCTCGCGGTTGGTGCCGGGCTGTCCGTAGATGTCGGAGCCCCTTGCGTCGACGATCTCCCGGACGCGCGCGGCGTCGAGCTGGTAGGGGCCGTCGAGGGGGAAGCCGGCGACCACACCGTCGTCGCCCCGGGCGAGGTCCGGCCCCTGCGGCAGCGGGGCGGCCGGCAGGCCAGGGACCGCCAGGACGGCGAGGTCACGACGGGCGTCGAAGAGCACGACCCGACCCGCGTAGGAGCGTCCGGTGCCGCGGATGCGCAAGGTGGCCCGCTCCATACCGGCGACGACGTGGGCGTTGGTCACGACACGCTCGGGGGCCACGACCCAGCCGCTGCCCTCCTGGCCACGGTTGCAGGACGTCGCGACGCCCGTGATCTTGATGACCGAGGAGGCAGCGGCGCGCACACCGGCACTCTGGGCGACCGCGTCGTCGGGCGGGTCGACCGGGGCGATGCGCTCGGCCTCGAGGCCGTCGAAGACCCGCGGGAAGCCCTCGCGGTCGAGGACCTCGCGGAACCCGGCGAACAGGCGGGAGGTCTCGGGCGGCACCACCGAGTCGATGGTGCTGAGCACCCGGGACTCACCGATGGCCTTGGCGATGGGTGCTGGGGCACCACCGCGCAGGGCGCCGGCGATGAACCACACGAGCACGGACGCCGACACGACGACGGCGATCGCGCCGAGGACGGAGTCGAACCACTGGGCCGGCTTGACCTTGAGGTGCGACCGCAGGGTGCCTCCGACGGCCACGGCGACCGCCTGCCCCGCCGAGGCGAGGATGAAGACCCCGGCGATGAGCACGACCGTGCGCAGCAGCGGCGAGCTCTGCAGGTCGGCCCAGCTGCCGATGGCGATCGGCAGGAGCCACATCGCGATGGCGCCCCCGGTGAGGAACCCTGCGAGCGACAGGACGCTGACCACCAGTCCCTGTCGGTAGCCCGTCACGGCGTAGCTGAGCAGCAGGACGATGAGGAGCAGGTCCAGGACGGAGAGTCCGAGGAACATCAGGCTCGGCCTTCCGTCGCGGTCTGGGTCAGGGCGTCGTTCGTGCCCCCCGGCTGGTAGCGGGCCGGTAGCGGACGACTGAGACTACGGTCCCACGGTCGGGTGAGCCCGCCGAAATCGAGCACGGCGGACAGCAGTCCCGCGGTGAACCCCCAGATGAACAACCCGTCGAACTCGAACCCCGGCCCGACGTACCCGCTCGGGTGGGTCACGGTGAACCGCGCCGCCGGGTCGAGCAGGTCGGCCAGGGGCGCGCGCACGGCGCGGTGGACCTCCGCCGGGTCGATGCCTTCGACGTGCCCCGGCTCCCGCCACCACGCCAGGACGGGGGTGACGACGAACTTGCGCGGACTCAGGTAGATGTCGGGCAGCTCCGCGACGACGTCGATGGTGGCCGGGTCGATGCCGACCTCCTCCCGGGTCTCGCGCAGGGCCGCGGCCGCGTCGGAGGCGTCGTGGGCCTCGCGCTTGCCGCCGGGGAAGGAGATGTCGCCGGGCTGGGTGCGCAGGGTGTGGGCGCGCTCGGTGAGCACGACGTCCTCACCGCCGCCGGCTGCCGGGCCGAACAGGATCAGGACGCTCGAGCGCCGACCGCCCGACGGTGGCGGGGCGAACCGGTCGAAGAACCCCTGCTCCGCGCCCTCGATCCCGCGGTGAGCACGGTCGATCCACTCCGGCCGCGGGTGCACGGAAGGACCGTCGATCACGCCCGCCCGGCTTCCACCACGTCGGCGACGGGCGCGGCATACGGGTTGTCGGCGCCCGGGGCGAGCTCGAACTTGAGCAGCTTTGCCGCCTTGACCGGGTCGGTCTCCCCGGTGCCGTACGACGGGCACAGCCGGGCGATGGGGCACGCCCCGCAGGCAGGCTTCTTGGCGTGGCAGGTGCGTCGGCCGTGGAAGATCAGGACGTGGGACAGCATCGTCCAGTCCTTGCGGGGGATCAGCGCGCCGACGGCCGCCTCGACCTTGACCGGGTCCTCCTCGGCCGTCCAGCCGAACCGGCGGGCCAGGCGGCCGAAGTGGGTGTCGACGGTGATGCCGGGGATGCCGAACGCGTTGCCGAGCACCACGTTGGCGGTCTTGCGGCCCACCCCGGGCAGGGTGACCAGGTCGTCCAGGCGGGGCGGGACCTCGCCGTCGAACCGTTCGACGAGCTCGGCGCCCAGCTTCATCACCGAGTTGGTCTTGGCCCGGAAGAAGCCGGTCGGCTTGAGCAGCGCCTCCAACGCCTCGCGGTCCGCGCCGGCGAGTGCTGCCGCGTCGGGGTACTGCGCGAACAGCTGCGGCGTGACCTTGTTGACCATGACATCGGTGGTCTGGGCCGACAGGACGGTGGCCACGAGCAGCTGGAGGGGGTTGTCGAAGTCGAGCTCGCAGTGGGCGTAGGGGTAGTGCTCGTGGAGCTCGCGGTACATCCGTCGGGCGCGGCGGGTCAGCGCGACCGGGGACTCCTCGCGAGCGACCTTGGGGGCGGGCTTTCGGGGGGCATCGGACACCGGATCAGCCTACGGGTCGGGGCCGACGTCGACATGGCACACTGTCGCCCGTGGATCACGATGTGGTGAGAAGAGCCCCGCTGTTCGCTGCCCTCGACGAGGAGGCGTCCTCGACGCTGATGCAGTCGATGACGCAGACGCGCCTCGAGCGCGGCGACGTGCTCTTCTCTGAGGGAGACCAGGGCGACCGCCTCTACGTCATCCGCGAGGGCAAGGTGAAGCTCGGGCGCCGCAGCAGCGACGGTCGCGAGAACCTCGTGGCGATCCTCGGCCCCGGCGAGATGTTCGGCGAGCTCAGCCTGTTCGACCCCGGCCCCCGCACCATGACCGCGACCGCCGTGGCCGAGACGCAGCTTCTCGGGATCGGCAACGAGGACCTCAACGGCCTCCTGGCCGGCCGCCCCGCCGTCGCCAAGGTCCTGCTCGCCGCGCTCGCCCAGCGCCTGCGCCGCACCAACGAGAACCTCGCCGACCTCGTCTTCACCGACGTCCCCGGCCGCGTCGCCAAGGCGCTGCTCGACCTGTCGGCCCGTTTCGGCCGCCCCGTCGAGGAAGGCATCCTCGTCGCCCACGACCTCACCCAGGAGGAGCTCGCCCAGCTGGTCGGCGCCTCCCGCGAGACGGTCAACAAGGCGCTCGCCGACTTCGCCTCCCGCGGCTGGCTGCGCCTCGAAGCCCGCGCCGTCCTCATCATGGATGTCGAACGGCTCAAGCGCCGCGCCCGCTAGGACCCGGCAGGGTCGATGGAGAAACGCCGGGGATTCCGGGCATGTTCACATCGACCCAGAGTCAGTGGCTGCGAGCGCGCAGGTACTCGACCTGCGCGGCGACGCTCTGGGCTGCTGCCGGCCAGACCTCGCGGGGGACGTCGGCATACACCGTCTCGACCACGGCCTGCACGGGGTCGGGGGCCTGCGCGGCCCCGTCGGCGAGCGCCTGCCGCACCTGCTCCAGCCGTTCGGCCCGGTGCCGGCGGTAGAACGCGACCATCGCCGACGCGTCCGGCACGACCGGCCCGTGACCGGGCAGGATCGAGGTAACGCCACCCCCTCCAGTCAGTGCCGCGATCCGCTCCAACGACGAGAGGTATGCCGCCAGCTCACCATCGGGGTGCGCGACCACCGTGGTGCCCCGGCCGAGGACGGTGTCACCGGTGAGCAGGGCGTGGTCGGCAGGCAGGGCGAAGGACAGCGAGTCCGAGGTGTGACCGGGGGTGGCGACCACGCGGAGCTCGAGGCCCCCCACCGTCACGACGTCGCCGTCGCCGAGGTCGGCGTGACCGCGGCCGACGGCCCGGGTCGGTGCCCCGGTGAGCTCGGCGAAGCGTTCGGCTCCCTCGGCGTGGTCAGCATGGCCGTGGGTGAGGATCGTCTGGGCGACCCGGGCGCCCCGCGCCGCGACGGCATCGACGACGGCCTGCAGGTGCGTCTCGTGGAGCGGGCCGGGGTCGATGACGACAGCCTCGGTGGCGCCGGGCTCCAGCAGCACCCAGGTGTTCGTGCCGTCCAGGGTCATCGGGCTGGGGTTGGGGCACAGGACGCAGAGCGCGCGATCGGTCACCTGACCGCCGTGCCACTCCCCCGCAGCGGCGGAGGGCGCAGGAGCGTCAGCCGTCATCGGGGCAGGTCCGCCCGCATGACCAGGCCGGCGCCGGTGTCGACGAGCTCGGGCTGCACGGTCTCGATGACCGGGCGCTCGGCGATGAAACCGGCAGCAGACGTCGCGGCGGCGACCTCCTCGACGGCCACCACGGTCGGCGGGAGCATCAGGGCCTCGCCCCTCTCCCACGCCCGGAGCAGGTCGGCCGGACGCACCCACGCCGCGAGGTCGGCCTCGGTGGTCTGGTCGTCGGCGTGGTGGCCGGCGGGCACGGCAGCGGTGAAGAACCGGGTGTCATACCGGCGGGCCTCGAAGACCGGGGTGACCCAGTGGGCGCGATAGCCGAGCAGGTCCGAGCGCAGCAGCAGGCCGTGCTCCTGCAGGACCTGTGACAGCGAGGCCTCGCGGTCGAGCAGGCGACGGCGCTGTTCGCGCCAGTGCTCGCTGCCCACGTCCTCGACGATCGAGTCGGGCGTCGGTCCCGCGAGCAGGACGCCGCACTCCTCGAACACCTCGCGCACCGCGGCCGCCACGAGCTCGCGGGCGCGGGCCTCGTCGACGCGCAGGCGCAAGGCCCACTCGGCGGGCGACGGGCCGGCCCAGGGCAGCGCGTCGTCCGCGTCGCGCGCGTCGACCCCGCCGCCGGGGAAGACCATCATCCGCGGGGCGAACGCCATCGTGGCCACCCGGCGGAGCATGAACACCTCAACGCCCGACGCCCCGTCCCGCACGAACATGACCGTGGCAGCGAGCTTGGGCTGCACCGGCCCCGCGGGGTCGGGCGACGTCAACCAGGCGTCGGCCCGAGCCCTCAGCGTGGGGGAGTCGGCGATGGGGAAGTCCCGCATCACCGCGGCACGCCCCAGCACCCGTTCGATGTGAACACGCCGGGGATCACGGGCGTGTTCACATCGAATCGGCGAAGAGGAGCGGTCAACTCGGTCAGTCGTCCGCGAGGGCGACGACGATCTCGACCTCGACGGGGGCGTCCAGGGGCAGCACGGCCACGCCGACGGCGGACCGGGCGTGGATGCCGGCGTCGCCGAAGGCCTTGCCCATGAGCTCGCTGGCCCCGTTGATGACACCGGGCTGACCGGTGAACGCCGGGTCGGACGCGACGAACCCGACGAGCTTGACCACCTGGGTCACCTTGTCGAGGTCACCGACGAGGCCCTTGACGGCCGCGATGGCGTTGAGCGCACAGATCTGCGCGAGCTCGGCGGCCCGCTCGGGCGACACCAGGCCCTCGCCCTGGCCCACCTTGCCGGTCTCGGCGAGGGAGCCGGAGACCATGGGCAGCTGCCCGGAGGTGTAGATGCGGCGTCCGTCCTGGACCGCCGGGACGTAGGCGGCCACCGGCTTGGCGACCTCGGGCACGGTCAGGCCGAGCTCGGCCAGACGGTCCTCAACTTTGCTCATCAGGCTTTCTCCCGCTTCAGGTAGGCGACCAGTCCGTTGCCGTCAGGTCCGGTGAGGACCTGGACGAGCTCCCAGCCGTCCTCGCCCCACTGGTCGAGGATCTGCTTGGTCGCGTGCACGATCAGCGGCACGGTCGCGTACTCCCATTTCTGCATGTGCTGCAGCCTAGCCACCGCTGGCAGGATGGGCGCATGCCCACTGCCGGCGACCGCGACCCCAGCCAGGTCCTCGACGAACGTGCCGGTCCGCCGACCCGCACCACCTCCTACGGCGAGGACGCCGCCCAGGTCTACGACGTACGCCTCCCGCAGCGCGTCACCCGCTCGCTGACCGTCGTCGTCGTCCACGGCGGCTTCTGGCGCCAGGAGTACGACCGGGCCCACGCCGGCCGCCAGGCCCAGGCGTTCGCCGACGCCGGCTACCCCGTGGCCGTGGTCGAGTACCGCCGCCCCGGCATGCCCGGTGGTGGCTGGCCCGGCACGGCGCAGGACGTCGCCGCCGCGCTCACCGCGATCCGCCGCGACCCCGACCTCGCGCACCCCGCCGTCCTCGTCGGCCACTCCGCGGGCGGCCAGCTCGTGACGTGGGCCGCCGCCCAGCCGTGGGCCCACGGGCTGCGCGGCGTCGTGAGCCTCGCGGGCGTCGTCGACCTCGCGCACGGCGCGGCCACCCAGGTGGGCGGCGACGCCATACCGGCCTTCCTGGGTGGGTCCCCCGAGCAGGTGCCGCAGGCGTATGCCGCCGCCGACCCTGCCGTGCTCCCCCCGTCCGTGCCGGTCGTGCTGGTGCACGCCCGCGACGACGACGTGGTGCCGTTCGAGCTCAGCGAGCGGTATGCCGCCGCGCACCGGGGTCCGTCGGTGCGGCTCACGCCGGTGGTCGGCGGGGGCCACTACGGCCTGATCGACCCCGAGCACCCGGCCTTCGCCGAGGTCGCCCGGGCGGTCGACCTGCTCGCCTCCTAGTCTGGTCGCATGCCCGAGCCCGTGGGTCCCGCGCCCGCCCACGCCACGCCCGACCTGTCCAAGGTCCGCCTGCACGTGGTCACCGGCAAGGGCGGCACCGGAAAGACGACGGTCGCGGCCGCGCTGGCTCTGGGCCTGTCACGACAGGGCAAGCGCGTGCTGCTCATGGAGGTGGAGGAGCGGCAGGGGATCTCCCAGACGTTCGACGTCCCGCCGATCGGCCACACCGAGACCCGCATCGTCCACGACCGCAGCGGCGGCGCGGTCTGGGCCATCTCGGTGGACGCCAAGCGCTCGCTCGGCGAGTACCTCCAGAAGTTCTACAAGGTGGGCCGCGCCATGAGCGTGCTCGACAAGTTCGGTGCGGTCGACTTCGCGACGACGATCGCCCCCGGCCTGCGCGACGTCCTCCTCATCGGCAAGGTCTACGAGGCCGCCGGTCGTCGCTCGGGTCGCTCGGGCGACCTCGTGTATGACGCGGTCGTCCTCGACGCCCCGCCCACCGGCCGGGTGGTCCGCTTCCTCAACGTCAACGCCGAGGTCGCCGACGTCGCCAAGGTCGGCCCCATCCACGGCCAGGCCGACTCGATCACGCGCATGGTCCGCAGCCACACCACCGCCGTGCACGTCGTGACCCTGCTCGAGGAGATGCCGGTCCAGGAGACCGTCGACGCGCTGCGCGACCTGCGCGCCGCCGAGCTGCCCCTCGGCGCCATCGTCGTCAACCAGCTGCGCGACCCGCTGCTGTCGGACCGGGCACTGCGGTCGGTTCGCAACGGGCGCAACGCCAAGCTCGCCGAGGGGGTCGCCGCAGACCTCGCCTCGGTCGGGGTCAAGGCCACGGCCGGTGTCGTCGCCGGCCTGCTCACCGACGCCGCCCAGCACGCCGACCGGGTGGCCCTCGAGCGCGAGCAGGATGCCATCCTCGCCGAGCAGGGCCGCCTGACCGTCCGGCTGCCCCTGCTGCCCGAGGGCACCGAGGGCGGCGGCATCTCGGTGCTCGCTAACGCCGTGGCCGAGCAGGAGATGATCTGATGGCCGCCCGCGCACGCTCGATGAGCGCCACCAGCACTCCGCGGCTGGACCTCGCGTCCCTGCTCACCGACCCGTCCACCCGCATCGTCGTCTGCTGCGGTGCCGGTGGAGTGGGCAAGACGACGACCGCTGCCGCGATGGGCCTGTGGGCCGCCGAGCACGGTCGCAAGGTCGTCGTCCTCACCATCGACCCGGCCCGCCGCCTGGCCCAGTCGCTCGGGCTCACCGAGCTCGACAACACCCCGCGTCCCGTCGCCGGCGCGGGAGCGTGCGGTGGCTCCCTCGACGCCATGATGCTCGACATGAAGCGGACCTTCGACGAGGTGGTCGAGCAGCACGCCACCCCCGACAAGGCCGCCCAGATCCTCGCCAACCCCTTCTACCAGGCGGTCTCGAGCTCCTTCGCCGGGACGCAGGAGTACATGGCGATGGAGAAGCTCGGCCAGCTCCGGGCCGAGGCCGACCGGACCGGCCGCTGGGACCTCGTCGTCGTCGACACCCCGCCGTCGCGTTCGGCCCTGGACTTCCTCGACGCCCCGAGGCGGCTGGGGTCCTTCCTCGACGGCCGGTTCATCCGCTTGATGACGGCCCCGGCCAAGGCGGGTGGCAGGGCCGGGTTCAAGGTGTTCAGCGTCGGCGTCACGATGGTGACGAGCACGATGTCCCGGCTGCTCGGCGGGCAGCTGCTCCAGGACGTGCAGACCTTCGTGGCGGCCCTGGACACGATGTTCGGCGGCTTCCGCGAGCGGGCCGACCTCACCTACGCGCTGCTCAAGGACCCCGAGACGGCCTTCGTCGTCGTCGCCGCCCCCGAACGTGACGCCCTGCGGGAGGCGTCGTACTTCGCCGGACGCCTCGACGAGGAGCAGATGCCGCTCGCCGGTCTCGTGGTCAACCGCATCCAGCGGGTCGCGGCGCCGTCCCTGAAGGCCTCCCGCGCCCTGGCGGCGGCCGACCAGCTCGCGGACGTGGACCGCGCGGACCCCAGCTCCACCAGCGCGGCGACCGAGGGGCTGCTGCGCCTGCACGCCACGCTCGCCGAGACCGCCGAGCGGCAGGAGCGCCAGGTGAGCCGGTTCACCGCGGGGCACCCCGGCATACCCCTCGTGGAGGTGCCCGCGGCGGCGCAGGACATCCACGACCTCGCCGGGCTGCGCGCCGTGGCGACCTCCCTCACCGGCGGCTGAGGCCCAGAACGCCGACGAGCCGGCGCCCCGTGGGGCAGCCGGCTCGATCGTGGGTCCTGCGGTGGTGCGTGGTGCTTCGTGCTCGGGGTGTCCGGGGCTGGGGGTCAGGCGCTCTCTTCGCGCGACTGACCGCGGGCGGCGGCGAACAGGTTGGCCCAGGAGGTGATGTTGGGGCGGCGCTTGAGCAGGGCACGGCGCTCACGCTCGGTCATCCCACCCCAGACCCCGAACTCGGTGCGGTTGTCGAGGGCGTCAGCCAGGCACTCGGCGATGACGGGGCAGCGCTGGCAGACGACCTTGGCGGTCTGCTGGGCCGCGCCCTGGACGAAGAGGGCATCGGGGTCGGCCGTGGAGCACGAACCCTGGGGGGCCCAGTCCTCGACCCATGCAGTACCTGCCACACCCGGCCGGGTGGGTCGCGCTGGCGCGATCGTCATCTCAATGCCTCCAGATACTGCTGTTCGAGGCGGCTGTGGTGTCGCCTCATGACTTTCCGATGTTCGAGAAACGATAGGAAGGTGGGGACTGCAACGACATGGCCCATTCGTGTAGTTCTGGGCGGGCCAAAGGGACTAGTCATTCCGCACCATGTCGTAGCGATGGTCATCTCACCCAAAAAGACGGTTCTGGTCAGGGCACATCCGCCGCAGCTCGCCCAGGTCCCGGCCTCGCAATCCGGGCCCATTCAGACAGGCCGGTTACCCTGTGCCCATGCACGGTCGCGCCACCAACCTCGGTAATGTCATCAGTTTGCTCGGAGCCTTTGTCGCCACGGCGATCGTGATGGGCCTCCTGGCGGCCGGATTGTTGATCCCCGCGGTGGGGGCGACGGGGAGCGCCGCGACCTCCGGTGTGGCGATGTTCGACGACCTCCCCGGAGACTTCACCGCCTCGGCGCTGTCGCAGCAGTCGAAGATCGTCGACGCCTCGGGCAAGATCCTGGCCACGCCCCAGGAGGAGAACCGGATCATCGTCAACCTCAAGGACGTCGCGCCGATCATGCGCAAGGCCCAGGTGGCGATCGAGGACAGCCGGTTCTACGAGCACGGTGGCGTGGACCCGCGAGGCATCGCGCGCGCCATGGTCTCCAACGCCCAGGGCGGCGACACCCAGGGCGCCTCGACGCTCACCCAGCAGTACGTCAAGCTGACGCTGCTGGAGAACGCGCTGCGCAACAACGACGAGAAGGCCGCCAACGACGCCACCCGCGTGAGCGCCGCCCGCAAGATCCAGGAGATCAAGTACGCGGTCACCCTCGAGAAGGAGATGACCAAGGACCAGATCCTGCAGGGCTACATGAACCTCGCCTACTACGGCGACCTCGCGTACGGCGTCGAGGCAGCTGCGCAGCACTACTTCAGCATCTCCGCCAAGAACCTCAACATCCCCCAGGCCGCCCTGCTGGCCGGCCTCGTGCAGAACCCCAGCCGCACCGACCCGGTCCACAACCCCGAGCGCGCCCAGGCGCGACGCGACGTGGTCCTCGACCGCATGCACTCCCTGGGCATCATCACCGACAAGGAGCTGAAGTCGGCCAAGGCGATCCCGGTCGCCAAGATGCTCAAGCGCAAGGACCCGGTCAGCAACTGCGCCGCCTCCCGTGAGCCGTACTTCTGCAACTACGTCATGGCCTACCTCAAGACCATGCCGGAGCTGGGCAAGACCGTCCCCGAGCGCGTCAAGAACATCACCCAGGGCGGCCTGACGATCCAGACCACGCTCAACCCCCAGACGCAGGACATCGCCCGCAAGCAGCTGACCAAGCGTGTGCCCGTCGGCAACTCCGAGGGCATCGGTGCCGCCGCCGCGATCGTCCAGCCGGGCACCGGCAAGGTCATCGCCATGGTGCAGAACACCACCTACACGACGGGCAAGGGGAGCCAGTCCAAGGGCCTGACGGGCCTGAACTGGAACGTCGACCGCGAGTACGGCGGGGAGAACGGGTTCCAGTTCGGCTCCACCGCCAAGATGTACGCGATCGTCGAGGCCCTCAAGCACGGACAGTCGATCAACGGCACGATCCCGTCGAAGTACGCGACGCCCAAGCAGCCGGCGCTCTACTCCCCGGCGGAGCAGGGCAAGTGCGGTGACCTCGGCCCGTGGCCGGTGCGCAACGACGAGGCCATCGGCGGCAAGCCGATCCCGTTCAAGACGGCGACCGCCAAGTCGGTCAACACCGCGTTCGCCTCGTTGGTGCTCAAGCTCGGCACCCCCAACGTGCGCAACACCATGACGGCGATGGGCCTGCACAACGGCTACGGCAACCCGATCCTGTGCTCGCCCGCCGCGGTCACCCTCGGGGCCGGCACCGCCACCCCCCTGACGCTCGCCTCCTCGTACGCGACGCTCGCGGCGAACGGCAAGTACTGCAAGCCCAACCCGATCCTCGCGATCACGACCAACGACGGCAAGGCCATCCGGCTCAGCCCGACCCCGTGCCGCCAGGTCATCGACCCCGACGTGGCCAAGGGGGCCACCGAGCTGCTCACCGGTGTCATCAAGAACGGCACGGGCACGGGCGCGAGCCTCGGCTCGCGCCCCGCCGCCGGCAAGACCGGCACCACCGACGGGCACCGCCAGTCGTGGTTCGTCGGCTACACGCCGCAGCTCGCGACCGCGGTCTGGGTCGGGACGCCGTACACGCAGTTCCGGATGAAGAACGTCCGCCTGGCCGGCGTCTACTACGGCGAGGTCTTCGGTGGCACCATCTCGGCCCCGACGTGGCAGGGGATCATGAAGGGCGCCTCGGAGGGCATGCCGATCCGGGACTTCGACACCCCGAGCGACAAGATCCAGAACGGTGACAAGGTCGCAGTGCCGTTCGTCGGCGGCCTCACCGTGGCCGAAGCCACCGCGCGACTGACCGACGCCGGCTTCAAGGCCCAGGTCGCCGGCAGCACCAACAGCAGCTACGGCGTCGGCCGCGTGGTCTACACCACCCCCAGCGGCACGGCGCTGCGTGGCGACACGGTCAGCCTCTACACCTCGACCGGGTACGTCCCCCAGGCGCCGCCCCCGCCGAAGCCCAGTGCCACGACGCCGCCGAAGCCGAGCGCGACCACGACGGCCAAGCCGAAGCCCACGCCATCACCGACACCCACCAAGACCAAGGGCAAACCCAAGAAGTGATCGCTCCCGCCTGACGACGCAGGCCCCCACCTCCAGGTGGGGGCCTGCGTCGTCTCGGGACCCTGCCATGCCTGGCGCGCGCCGCGCTTCGCGCGTGCCGCCACCGGAGGCGTCACCGACCTGCCAGGGACGCCTTCACCACGGCTGCGACGCGGCCACCGTCGGCGCGACCGGCGACCACGGGCGAGGCGACCTTCATGACCTGTCCCATCTGCTGCATACCGGTGGCTCCGGTGCTCTCGATCGCGGCGGCGACGATGGCGGCGAGCTCCTCGTCGGACAGCTGGGCGGGCAGGTAGGCCTCGAGGATCGCCAGCTCGGCGTCCTCCTTGGCGGCCAGCTCGGGTCGCCCGGCGTCGGTGTAGGCGACCGAGGCCTCCTTGCGCTTCTTGGCCTCCTTGGCCAGCACCTTGAGCACCTCGTCGTCGGACAGCTCGCGCGCCTGGGTGCCCGAGACCTCCTCGTTCGTCATGGCGGCGAGCGCCATGCGCAGCGTGCCGGAGCGCACCTGGTCGCGGGCGCGCATGGCCGCGGTGAGGTCGCTCTGGACGGTGGCCTTCAGGCTCTGCTCGGTCATGCGGTCAGTGTCGCAGGAGGTGGGCGCGGTCCCCAACCGCGTTGTTTGCGAGGATGTCCGCGATGAAGACTCTTGCGCGGACGGTGGGCGGCGCGGCTGCCCTGGGGGTGGCCAGCCTCGGATGGGCGTGCCTGGTCGAGCGGAACTGGTTCGCGCTGCGGCGGTTCACCGTGCCGGTGCTCGCCCCCGGCTCGCGTCCACTGCGGGTCCTGCACATCTCGGACCTGCACCTCGTGCCCCGTCAGCAGCACCGGGTGGAATGGGTCCGGGGCCTGGCTGCCCTGGCCCCGGACCTCGTCGTCAACACCGGCGACAACCTCGCGGCGACGGATGCCGTGCCGGAGGCGTTGCGGGCGATGGAGCCGCTGTTCGAGTTTCCCGGGGTGTTCGTCATGGGGTCCAACGACTACTACGGCCCGGTCCCGAAGAACCCGGCCCGGTACCTCACCCGTCGCCACGCCCAGGCCCCGTCCGGACGCATCCTGCTGCCGGTGGAGGACCTGCGCCGCGGCATGCTCGACGGCGGCTGGACCGACCTCGACAACGTGCGCACGTCCCTGTCCGTGGCCGGGTCGACCATCGAGCTCGTCGGCACCGACGACGCGCACATCCAGCGCGACCGGTATGCCGCCGTCGCCGCCCCGGCCTCCCCCACCGCTACGCTCACCGTGGGCGTGACCCACGCGCCGTACCGGCGGGTGCTCGACCCGATGTCCGCCGACGGCGCTCGGCTCCTCATCGCCGGTCACACCCACGGCGGCCAGCTCGCGGTGCCGTTCCTCGGCGCCCTGGTGACCAACTGCGACCTGCCCACCGACCGCGCGAAGGGGCTGTCGCGGTGGTGGCCCGGCGCGGGCTCCACCCCCTCGCAGCTGGCACCCGCCGACGCCTCGTGGCTGCACGTGTCGGCCGGGCTGGGCACGTCGCCGTATGCGCCCGCGAGGTTCGCCTGCCGCCCCGAGGCCACCCTGCTGACCCTGGTCCCCCGGTAGCTCGCCGACGTCAGCTGCTCAGAGCGACCGGCTGGAACGGGCCGATTGGGAGGCGTGGCAGGCCGTGGGCTATCCTTCCTTGTCGCTGCCGGATCAGCGTCTGACCACGTCAGATCTGCTCGGGAGCAACGGCCACGGGGTGTGGCGCAGCTTGGTAGCGCGCTTCGTTCGGGACGAAGAGGCCGCAGGTTCAAATCCTGTCACCCCGACCAGCAGAACTGCACGACAGAGGCCATCAACCAGACCTGGTTGATGGCCTCTTCGTGTGTGGGTCCACTCCGTGGCGACAGCGCCCTCGTGCCATCATGCGGCGTGCCCTCGACGACGCCGGACCCGTTCGCCGTGGAGGTGGTCCGTCACGCGTACGACACCGTGGCCGGCACCTATGCCACGCACCTCCCCGACACGCGGGCGGAGGCGCCGATCGACCTGGCGATGGTCGACAGCTTCATCGAGGCCGTCGGAACGGGCGACGCGGCAGCCGTCCTCGACGCGGGGTGCGGGACCGGGCGGATGAGCCGCTACCTCGCGGACCGCGGCTGCGCCGTCCAGGGCGTCGACCTGTCCCTGGGGATGGTCGCCGAGGCGTGCCGTGCACACCCGGACCTGCCTTTCGCGGTGGCCCCGCTGAACGACCTCCCGTTCGAAGACGACCAGTTCGCCGGGGTGCTGCTCTGGTACTCGACGATCCACACCGCGCCCTCCGGGCAGGCCGCGATCTTCGCCGAGGTCGCTCGGGTCCTGCGGCCGGGCGGGCACGTCCTCGTCGGCTTCCAGTCCGGCCAAGGGGTGCGCGAGGTCGTGAGCTACCGACGGTTCGGGCACGACGTCTCCCTCCACCGGCACCTCTTCACGGCCGACGAGGTCGCCAGTCACCTCGCAGCGGCCGGCCTCACGGAGGTGTGCCGTATGCAGCGTGCTCCCGTCGGCCGCGAAGCCGACGGGCAGGCAATGGTCCTCGCCCGCGCCGACTGACGACGTCTGGCCATTCCTGTCCGGTGTGACCCTCCCGCAACCGCTCGACCAAGAGGATGATGGAGGCGTGCTGACCTCCGACGAAGTCACGAACCAGCGGTTCACGTCGACGTCGTTCCGTCGCGGGTACGACGAGCGCGAGGTCGACGAGTTCCTGGACACGGTGGTCGAGGCGCTGCGCTACTACGAGCAGGGCGGACGTCCGGGTGCACACCAACCGCCGACACCGGACCTGCCGACCCCTCACTAGTCGCCTGACTCCGCAGAGGTTGCTGCACCGACCACAGGTAGCAACCTGACCTGACGGCAGCACCTTCTGCTAGCAGAGGTTGCTGCGGGAGAGGTTGCTGCGGGAGAGGTTGCTGCCGTATGGGGTTGCCGTGGGAGTGGGCCGGGGCATGGGACGCCTGCGGGGCGAGTTCGCTTTCCGCCTACCGCGACGGGTAACGTGCGCGTTCGAAAGGGAGTAGTCCCCAATCGCCGCGTCGACACACTGACCCCCGGGTCCGGTGCGGTGGGCCACCGGATCTGAGTCGGTGGCGGACGAGACTTTCGACCAGCACCACGACCCTGTTTGTTCGGACGTGCCTGGTCGAAGGGACGTCATGGACACGCTCTCCTCGGCCTGGCGGCTAGGAGACGCAACACCCATGTACGCCTTTCTGTTGAGCACCGCGGTGATCTTCGTGGCCGAGCTCGGCGACAAGAGCCAGCTGATGGCCATGACCTTCGCGACGCGCTACACCGTGCGCCAGGTCCTCATCGGCATCACCATCTCCACGGCGATCGTCCACCTCGCCTCGGTGGGGATCGGCCAGGTCGTCGGCAACTCGTTCGCCGACAAGCAGTGGATCATCTCGATCGTCGCCGGCGTCGCCTTCCTCGTCTTCGCGGCGTGGACCCTGCGCGGGGACGAGCTCACCGCGGACGAGGCCGAGAAGGCCCGGCGCAGCACCGGCAAGGCGATCATCGCCGTCGGCATCGCGTTCTTCCTCGCCGAGCTCGGTGACAAGACCATGCTGGCCACCATCACCCTCGCCACCCGGGAGGGCTGGCTCGGCACCTGGATCGGCAGCACCGTCGGCATGGTCGCGGCCGACGCCCTCGCGATCGGCGTGGGCGCCGTCCTGGGCAAGAAGCTGCCCGAGCGCGTCATCAAGTACGGCGCTGCCGCGGCCTTCCTGGTCTTCGGCCTGGTCCTCATCGCCGAGGGCCTCGGCTGGTTCTGACCGGCAGCGACCCGGCCGCGACCCGGCCGCGACCCGGTTGCGGCCGGCGGCGACCGGGTTGCGGCCGGCGGCGTCCGGGTTGCGGCCGGCGGCGTCCTGGCTCAGGCCACTGCGACGTCGACGCCCTCGGGCGCGACGAACCCGTCCGCGGCCAGGAGCGCGAGGAACTCCTCCGCCGGGATGGGGTGACCGAGGTGGTGGCCCTGGGCCAGGTCGACGCCTTCGAGGGCGAGGACGTCGAGGACCTGCGCACTGCCGACGTACTCCGCGACGGTGCGCTTGCCGAGCTCGTGGGCCACCTGGACGATCGACGCCACGATGGCGCGGTCGGTCGGGTCCACGTCGCAGTCCGCGACGAACTCGCCGTCGATCTTCACGTAGGCGAACGGCAGGTGTTTGAGGTACGAGAACGACCCGAAGCCAGCACCGAAGTCGTCGAGGGCGAAACGACACCCTTCCTCGCCAAGGCGCTCGGCGAAGGCCCTGGCCTTCGCCAGGTCCGGCACGACGGCCGTCTCGGTGACCTCCAGGACCAGGCCCGTGCCATCGGCGCCGGAGCGCAGCAGCGCGGCCTGGACGACCTCCTCGATCTGGGAGTCGCCGACCGAGCGGCCGGACAGGTTGACCGACAGCTCGAAGTCCGGCCGCACGCCCTGGAACCGCTGGAGCAGGGGAATGGCACGCTCGAGCACCCATCGGTCGATGGCCAGCACGAGCCCTGACTTCTCCGCCTGGGCGAGGTACTCCCTCGGCGGCACGGCGTCGGGGCCGTGCCGCAGCAGCACCTCGGCACCGGTCACCCGACCGAGGCCGATGTCCCAGATCGGCTGCAGGTGCAGGCTGAACTCGTCCTCGGCGATCGCGGTCTCGATGCGCTGGCTCCAGCCCAGGGCCGAGCCCATCGGCACGCCCACCGTGGCATCGGCGCCGAGCACCGCCCACCCGTCGCGGCCGCCCTGCTTCGCTTGGTACATCAGGGAATCGGCGCTGGTCAGCAGCTCCTCTGCCCCGCGGAGTCCGTCGCCGCCACCGATGAGGACCGCCCCGACGCTCGCGGTCACCGCGTCGGCCGCAGCGCCGAGGGCCGTGTGGTGCGCCCGGACCGCAGCGACGAGGTGCTCGGCCACCAGCTCGGTGCCGGCCAGGTCGGTCTCCAGCAGCAGCACAGCGAACTCGTCGCCGCCGAGGCGCGCCACGATGTCGGTGCTGCGGACGCTCTGGGTCAGGACCTCGGCCAAGGACATGAGGAGGGTGTCGCCCGCCGCGTGGCCCAGGGTGTCGTTGACCTCCTTGAAGTGGTCCAGGTCGATGAGCAGCAGGGCTCCGCGGGCGCCATACCGGCGGCAGAAGTCGAGGTGGCGGTCGAGCTCGACGGCGAACCGGCGGCGGTTGGCCAGCCCGGTCAGGGTGTCGTGGTCGGCGAGGTGGGCGAGCTGCTGCTCGTAGGCGTGCCGCTCGGACACGTCGGCCACGTTGACGAGCAGCTCGTCCTCCTCCGGCGCGCCGCCGCCCGCGAGGACGGTGCTGGAGAGGTTGAGGTGCACCTCGGCGCCCACCGGAGTCGTCACCGACCAGTCCGTCCGGGCGCCGGCCTCCCGGGTGGTGCAGGCCAGGAGGGTGGGTATGCGGTCGTCGTCACCTGCCCCGAGCGCAGCCAGCGGCGAGCCCACCAGCTCCTCCTCCCCGCGTCCCAGCAGGAGGCAGAGGGAGGGGTTGACCTGACGGACGTACCCGTCGCGGCCGAGGACCGCGATCCCGTGCGGCGCGTCGACGAACAACCGCTGGATGCGGTCGTGGCTGGTCCGCAGGAGGCGCTCACGCTCACGGTCGCGGCTGACGTCGCGGGCCATGATCAGGGCGGCACCGGAGGTCGTAGAGGTGCCGGGCAGGGGGCTGACCCAGACCTCGTGCTCCGCCCCCGACTCGGGGGCGGTGAGCTCGACGACACCGTCGCGGCCCTCGAGGGCGCCGTCGATGAGCGGCTTGAGCAGCGCGAAGCTCTTGGGGGTGAACGACTCCGACACGTCGCGGCCGGCGGCCTGGGCCAGGCCCTGGCGACGTGCACCTCCGCCGGTGGACAGCGACACCTCGAGGGTGCGGTCGAGGACGAGCACCGCCGTGTCAGGCAGGTGGTCCATCGACAGGCGCCACAGGGCCTGCGCCTCTTTGAGCTCGCGACGCATCTCGACGGCGGCGGTGGTGTCCACTGCGACCCCGAGGTAGCCGGTGACCTCGCCGTCCTCCGAACGCAGCTCGGTGACGGCGAGCCGGACCGAGATGCGACGACCGTCCTTGCGCACGTACGTCCACTCGCGGCTGGGCATGTGGTTCTCGGCGAGGGTGGCGAAGACCTCGACGCCCGGCTCCACCCCCAGCTGACCCGCCGCGTGGGCCAACTCGGCGGCGTCGTGGATGAGCTCGTGAACCTTCCGGCCCAGGGCCTCGTCCGCGTCGTACTTGAGCATGTCCTCGGCGCCGACGTTGAAGTTGGTGATGACGCCGTCGGCGTCGGTGCTGATGATGCTCGTCAGGGTCGCGCCGCCCATGATGGCCCGCAGCTGGGCAGCGGCCCGGCGCTCGGCGCGGTTCTGCGCGGTCAGTCCGCGGATGACGCCCTGGATGACGGGGGCCGCGAGGAGCGCCACCGCCGACCAGAGGACTGCAGGTCGCCACTCGACGACCACGGCCTGGCCCGGCGCGGCGGTCAGGTGGGCGACCAGCCCGGGACCGACGAAGACGACCCCCGCGACGACTGCGGCCACGGCGAGGTCGCCCAGGGTGCCGAAGAGTGCCAGCCACACGAGGGGTACGGCCACGAGGGGTCCGACCCCGGAGACGGCGCCGCCGAGGGCGCCACGCAGGAGGATCACGCCGACCATGACCAGGAGCGGGCCGAGCGGGTCGACCCACGAACGCTGCCGCCGGCGGACGCTCATCCCCGCCAGTCCGAGCCCGACGACCATCGCGGCCAGCGCCTCGAAGGCCCCGGTGCCCATACGGCTGGCCGGCAGCAGCGTCGCCGCCAGGGCACCGACGACGAGCAGGCCGAACGCGAGCGCCTCGGCCGGCCGTGGGCGGGCGCCCGTGGCGGACCTGGCCAGGTGACGAGCGGTCCGCGCGAGCTCCCGGGCGTTCACGGTGCGGGGGTTCCGGCCGGGATCTGGATCAGTGCGTGGATGTCGGCGTCGGACTCGGCACCGTCGTTGGCCCAGCTGGGCTTGAGCAGCACCAGGTCGGGCAGGACCCAGGTCGGTCCGGAGTAGGCCTCGAGCACGGCCACGAGGCGCTCGAGGTAGGGCAGCGTCGTCGAGGGGGTCACGTCGCCGACAGGGACCTGGGCGCGGAAGCGGCGACGGTCGACGTGGAGTCCGAGACTCTGCACGACGTCGGGGATGGACCGGGCGATGCTGACGAGCCGGTCGACGTCCCCGCCCAGCGGCACCGTGACCGAGAGGTCGCCGGGCGCGGCGAGGGCGAGGCAGCCGGCCATCTGGAGGCGGGGCGCCGGGGACCAGTGCTTCGCGGCCTCGTTCAGCTGCTCGATGAGGCGAGCGGCGTCCGCCCGTGCGAGGTTGCCGAAGCTCGTGACGTGCACGTGCATGTCGTCGACCGACACCGGTGCGAGCTCGTCCGGCCGGCCGGGCACCGAGCGGACGAGGTCGACCAGCTCCTCGACGGCCTCACGGGGAGGGAAGAACGCCGCGTGCAGCAGCATCGGTCCACTCTCCTTCCAACGTTTGGGGGTACACAGAAGTCGGGCCCGATGATAGGGGCCCGTTTGTGCCACCAAGCCCCCTTTGGGACCGTTGAGGGACAGTCCGGACCGATCGGACGATGCCCGGGCGAGCGCGGCCCGACGACGCCCGGGCGGCTTCGACCCGACGGTGGCAGGGCTCTGGGCCCACGCATAGGGTCGGACCATGCCACAGACCGTCAAGGGCGTCATCGCCCGTAGCAAGGGTGCCGACGTCGAGCTCGTCGACATCGTCGTGCCAGACCCCGGCCCCGGTGAGGCGGTCGTCCAGATCCAGTCGTGCGGGGTCTGCCACACCGACCTGCACTACCGCGAGGGTGGCATCAACGACGAGTTCCCCTTCCTGCTCGGGCACGAGGCCGCCGGAGTCGTCGAGGCGGTCGGGGAGGGCGTCACCGACGTCGCTCCCGGTGACTTCGTCATCCTCAACTGGCGTGCCGTCTGCGGCCAGTGCCGCGCGTGCGCCAAGGGCAAGCCGTGGTACTGCTTCAACACCCACAACGCCACGCAGAAGATGACCCTCGAGGACGGCACCGAGCTGTCGCCCGCGCTCGGCATCGGCGCCTTCATCGAGAAGACCCTCGTGGCCTCCGGTCAGTGCACCAAGGTCGACGCCGAGGCGGACGCCGCAGCGGTGGGCCTGCTCGGCTGCGGTGTGATGGCCGGTTTCGGCGCCGCCGTCAACACCGGCGGTGTCGGTCGCGGAGACTCGGTCGCCGTCATCGGCTGCGGCGGGGTCGGGAACGCCGCCATCGCCGGCGCCGCCGTCGCGGGCGCGACGACGATCATCGCCGTGGACGTCGACGACCGGAAGCTCGAGGGCGCGAAGTCCTTCGGCGCGACCCATACCGTCAATGGCAAGGACGAGGACGTCGTCGAGCGGGTCCGTGAGCTCACCGGTGGCTTCGGCGCCGATGTCGTCGTCGAGGCTGTCGGCCGCCCGGAGACCTACGAGCAGGCGTTCTACGCCCGTGACCTCGCCGGCACCGTGGTCCTCGTCGGCGTCCCGACCCCCGACAAGCAGGTCACGCTGCCGATGATCGAGATCTTCGGCCGCGGTGGGGCCCTCAAGTCCAGCTGGTACGGCGACTGCCTCCCCTCGCGGGACTTCCCGATGCTCGTCGACCTGTACCGCCAGGGCCGCTTCGACCTCGACGCCTTCGTGTCCGAGCGCATCGGCCTCGGCGACATCGAGGGGGCGTTCCACAAGATGGAGCGCGGCGAGGTCCTGCGTTCGGTGGTGGTCCTGTGAGCGACTCCACCGACTCCGGTATGCCGTCGATCGCCCCCTCCGCAGGTGGCGTGCGGGTGGAGCGGCTGGTGACGTCGGGGCAGTTCGAGCTCGACGGCGGCAGCTGGGACGTGGACAACAACGTCTGGGTCGTCGGCGACGACAAGGAGTGCGTCATCATCGACGCCGCCCACGACGGCCGGGCGATCGTGAAGTCGATCCAGCGCGAGCGCAAGGTCGTCGGCGTCATCTCGACCCACGCGCACAACGACCACATCAACGCGGTGGGTGAGGTCTGCGACGGCACCCGGGCGCCCGCATACCTGCACCCCGCGGACCGGATGCTCTGGGACGAGCTCTACCCCGTCACCCCCGACCACGAGCTGGCTGACGGCCAGGTCATCAGCGTGGGCGACGTGGACCTGCACGTCATCCACACCCCCGGCCACACCCCGGGCTCCTGCTGCCTCTACGCCCCTGCGCTGGGGGTCCTGTTCACCGGCGACACCCTGTTCAACGGGGGGCCGGGTGCGACTGGGCGCTCCTACAGCGACTTCGCCACGATCATCGACTCGATCCGCGACAAGGTCCTGACGCTGCCCGACGAGACGGTAGTGCTCACCGGCCACGGGGACTCGACCGTGATCGGCGCGGAGGCACCGCACCTGCAGGAGTGGATCGACCGCGGCCACTGAGCCGCGGAGTCGCCGGGTCGCGGAGTCGCCGGGTCGCGGAGTCGCCGGGTCGCAAAGCACGGAGCCACCGGGCGCGGCCGGGGTCTAAAGGACGAAGAGTCCCACCATGACGAGCAGGACGGCCGCGACGTAGACGAGCACGACCGCTCCGGCGACCGCTCCGGCCGTGTGGGTCACCCACCACCGCGAGGTGTGGTGGTGCAGGTGGAGCTGCTGTGTGGTGCGCATCGGCGAATCCCCTCTGCTCGGGCCCAAGCCTGTGCTTCGAGGCTACGCCGACCCGAGGGTGGCGGCGCACGCCACGCCGCACGCCAACCAAGCCCTTCAGCCGCGGTAGCTCTCCACCACTTTGGGCTCACGGACCTCGGCCGCTGCGGGGTCCTCACCGAACTCCCGCTTGGCGCGACGCTGCCGCAGCAGGTCCCAGCACTGGTCGAGCTCGACCTCGATGGTGCGCAGGCGCTGGTTCTCCTCCTCGACGCTGATCTCGCCGTCCCCGAGCCTGGACCGCAGCCCGTGCTCCTCGTCGATGAGTCCCTTGATTCGGTGCTGGATGTCGATGTCGTCGGCCATCCGCCCACTATGGCACCGGCCCCTACCGCTGGCGAGGGTGCGCTGCTTTCATGGTCAGGTGGCGCCAGCGCGTGTGCCGAACCGGGAAGCCGTGGCCGGCACCGTGGTCACGGGCCACGGGCTGACGTCCCTGGCCGACGCTGTCACGCGGGTCGCACCCCCCGTGCAGGGCCCGGCGGTCGTCCTCGGCCGCCTGTCCCAGCCCACACCGGTCGCGGCTGCCCTCGTCCACGAGCTCGTCGACGTCCTGGTCGAACGTGGTGCCGTCAGTGTCGCCATCGCTTTCCAGCTGCGCGCCTGCGACCGCGACCGGGGGCACGGCACCGTCGACGACCTGGCCCGGCTCGCGGGGCTGGGCGGGCGCACCTCCCGCGGTCGCCAGTACGACGTGGTGGACCTCTCCCTGGAGGGTGACCGCACGATCGCTCCGGAAACCAGTGTCCTGCACGGGATCCCGCTCTCGACGGCGTGGGCGGGTGCCGGGACGCGCGTGCTGCTCGGGCGGGCGGTGACCGACCTGATCGACGGGTATGCCGCGGGGCTCGACACGCTGCTGCGTGCCGGTGAGGAGGTGGCCGGCGCCGCGGCCGCCGACGTCGTGACCGACCTGCTCGACCTGGTGCCGCCGTCGTTCGTCGTGGTCGATGCCCTCGCTCCGGCCGTCGGGCCGGACGGTGCACGTCTTCCGTATCTGCTCGACAGCGGCGTACTCGTCGTGGGCACCGACGTGTTGAGGGTCGACGGCGTCGTGGCGTCGCTCCTCGGGCAGGACCGTGGCAGCTCCCGCCTCTTCGCGGCGGCGCGGGCCAGGCGAGACCGTCGGGGCGACCTCACCCCGGCCGACCCGATCGAGGGCCTGCCGGCTGCGCCCCTGCTCGGCGCGCGGGGGCCCCACCCGGCAGCCCGGGGTGCAGCGGTGCGGTTGGCTGCCGAACCCGCGCTGGAACGCGTGCTGGTGGCCGCCGTCGGCGGACCGGATGACGCTGCGGCAGAGATTGATCCGGTGCTCACCGTGGTGCGGGGAGTCCTCACTCCCTTGGTCGAGGGCGCCTCCGACGGGCCCGGCGCCCTCGCCCTGGCAGGTGTGCTGGGAGCCTTGTCCACGGCTGCCGAGGGACTCCTTGCGTGGCGGACCGGCCTCGACAAGTCGGCGGTCAGCCGCCGGGTGGTGCCCCTGGGGTTCGACCCCGAGGCCCTCGACGACCTCGCCTACGACGGTCTGCCCGAGTTCTTCTCCGAGTTCGACCACCTCGTCGATGCCATCTCCTCCACCGACGACAGCGACAACGGCAGCGACGACGCCATGCGCTGGCGGCTCGTCGACGGTGCCACCGTCTTCGAGACCACCCGCGAGATCGCCGCCGACTTCGACGCCTTCATCGCCAGGGTCGACGTGGCCGCCGGGATCAGCCTCATGGCCGACTACATCGGGGGCAGACGGGTCACGGTGCCGGGCGGGGCCCCCGGCACCACCCGTCAGGCCGAACGCAACCTCTACCTCCCGCAGCCCAACTACCTCGCCGCCTGGGGTGGCGAACCCATCGACGTCTGCAAGGTCGAGCTCGTCGAGCGCAGCACCGAACGGCACCGCCTCACGTGGCGAACCCTCCACAGCCCCAACGGCTCCGCCGTCTTCGACGACGGGTCGTTGACGTTCACCCGCAGCGACGTGGGGACCCTGGTCCGCGTGCGCGGACGGCAGCTCTTCACCCTCCCCCGGAGCTGGGCCGGGGTCGACCTCGGCGCCATCCCCGAGGTACGGGGTCCGCTGCTGGAGGAGGCCTACCGTCGTTTCTTCACGACGACGTTCGACAACCTGGAGGCGTGCTTCGAGGGCCGCGAGTTCCGCATCGGTCGGCCCGCTCCCTCGCCGACCGACCCGCTGCTCACCAGGTCGCTGGAGCTGCTGCTCGGCGCGGCCCGTTCCTGGGTGGGCGACACGGCCGCCGGATCGGCCGGACTCGCCGCCCGCGGTGGCGCTGCACGCGATCGTGGTACCGGCGACGGGGCATCCGCGACCACGGTGGACCTGCACGGGTTCCGCCACGTGCCGGGGGTCCGATGAGGATCGCCGTGACGGGGGCCACCGGGCTGGTCGGCGGCCGGGTCGTCGAGGCAGCGCGCTCGGCCGGGCACGACGTCGTCGCGGTGGTGCGCCCGGGCTCGGCAGACCCCCGCTCGCCGTTGGTGATCGGCGGGCTCCAGGTTGAGCGCCGCAGCGCCGACCTGACCGACCACCGGGCCCTGGCCGAGTCCTTCGCGGGATGCGAAGGACTCGTGCACTGCGCCGCGGTCTACGCCTTCGGTGCGGCCCGCGCCGACGAGGTCAGCCGGGTCAACGGCGACGGGACACGGTCCGTCCTGCGGGCTGCTGCCGCCGCCGGGGTCCAGCGAGCGGTGGTCACCTCGTCCTCCGTGACGCGCGGATCCAGCACGGCGGCCCGGTCCCGCACCGAGCGGGACGTCCTGGGCGACGAGCCCGCGCCCGCCTACTACGCCAGCAAGGTCGCCCAGGAGGAGGCCGCCCTCGAGGCGTCCGAGGTCCACGGCATACCGGTCGTGCTGGCCCTGCCCACGGTGGTCCTCGGCGGCCCCTTCGCGCGGCTCGCGCCGAGCAACGCCATCGTCCTGCGCTACCTGCTCGACCCGACCCGCAGCACCTTCCCCGGCGGGTGCAACGTCGTCGATGCGCGCGACGTGGGGGCCGGGCACGTCGCCCTGCTCGAGGGCGGAACACCCGGCGAGCGCTACCTGCTGGGGGGCGAGGACGTCACCTGGCGGATGCTGCACACCCTCGTCTCCGACCTCGCCGGCCTCCCCGGACCCTTCGGCGAGCTCGCGGCGGCCAACGCCTTCGCGGTCGCTGCGGCCAGCGAGTGGTGGGCCTCGCTGAGCGGCGCCACGCCCCTGTCCACGCGCGACGAGGCCACGACCGTGGGCCGCTTCTACTGGTACTCCAGCGCCAGGGCCAACGAGCTCGGGTATGCCGCGCGGCCGGCTCGCGCAGCGGTCGCCGCCTCGCTGGCCTGGCTGGCGGTCAGCCCCGACCTGCCGAGGTGGGCCCGGGAAGGGCTGCGACTGTGCTCAGAGGTCCGTGGCGCGCGGGAGCTCGTCCCTGCGCCGCTGACCGACCCGGCCGCCGTCAGTCCGCGACCTCGACCGTCACCCCCAGCGTGGCCTCGTCGCCGCCGGTGACCTCGACGGTGCCGGTGTAGCGCTGCCCCGGACGGACCAGGTCGGGGTCGAGGTCGGCCTCCACCGTGACCTGGTGCTCCGTTCCCGCGTCGATCGTGACGTGGTCGGGGTCGACGCGGAGCTCGAGTGCCACCACCGTGCCGGTCGCGTCACGCAGCTCACTCGCGGTCAGCTCGACGCGGCGTTGACGGGAGTGCCGGTTCACGACCGTCACGGATGCCTGGGCCACCTGCCCCACGGCAGCCCGCAGCAGCACCGGGATGACGGGCCTGGCGCCATCGCGGTCCACGACCGGCGCTGGTGGGGGCTCGGGCGGGGGCGGGGCGGAGCGCCGGCCCGGCTGGGAGGTCCGTACGCCGCGGGACGCAGCCCCTGCGGTCGTCGACTCGCTGATCACCCGACCGGCGGCCCGGCTGCCGAGCGCGAGCAGCTCGCCCGCGTAGTCGAGCCCGAGGGTGCCCACCTCCCGCCAGTAGCGGACGCTCTCGCGCGTCAGGGCGTCGACGTAGGCCCGACCCGTCGCGGTCCGGTCCACGTCGCCGGCCAGGGTGGCCCGACCGAGGTCGAGGGACTGACGGGCCAGGGACGACTGCGCCTGCAGGGCAGCCCGGGCCAGCTCGGTGATGCGCGCCAGGGTCTCGTCGGCCGCGCCGTTGCTCTCGCTCATGGGTCCTCGTCTCCTAGCAGCAGCCGCAGTCGCAGCCCACGTCGACCGCGTCGCACTCCGCGGGCAGGACGAACAGGGCGACTCGTTGCGGTCGGGCACAGCCCTCGAACCGCACGTCGGCGTACGCGGTGGCACACCCGTCGACATCGCCGATCGACAGTCCTCGGCCATCACCGCGGAGGACGCCGAGCATCGCCTCCCGCGACGTGGGCGCCTCGGCAGGGGTACCCCCGCCGGTCGGTCCGGAGTCCTCGGCGCCAGCGTCCTTGGTGCCAGGGTCGGGCTGGTTGGGGACCGGCTGGTTGGGGTCGGGCTTGTCGGTCTTGCCGCCATCGGGGGCATCGGTGCTGGTCGGTCGCACCCCTACGAGCAGGCGCACCACCCTGTCCTCGCAGGGGGCGAGCACGATCGAGTCCTCCTCGAGGGCCGCCCGGATCGTCAGCCCGTCACCGTCGCAGCCGTGCCACGGCCCGACCTCGAGGGAGACGGGCCGCTCACGCCGCCACGGGTTGCGCAGGTGGAACGGCACCACCCGCACCTCACCGACGCGCGCGTGGACGATGACGTCGGCATCCGGGACGCAGCACCGACAGGGGTCGCCGCACCCGCAGCTCGACTGGCACTCGCCGCAGCCGCAGGTCGACGGGTGCTCGCCGCAGCCCGACCGGCACTCGGCGCACCCACAGCCAGGTCCCTTCTCCCCGCACCCACACCCGCATGTGGATCCCGTGTGGCCGCAGCCGCATCCGGCCCGGCGCTGCCCCCTCGGACCGTGCTCGTGGAAGTGCCCGAGCCCGAGCCCGTGCCCGTGCCCGTGGTCATGCCGGGGCCCAGCCCCCTGACGCTGACCGCCCGGTCCCGGGGGCCGTGCCGCGCCCGGGGTGAGCCAGGACGTCATACCGTCGGCGGGCGCCCAGGCACGCGCCCACTGGTCCCACGCGGTGGTCGACTGGTCCATCCACTGCTGGGCGGCTTGGGTGACGCCGTCGCGCAGGGTGGTGAGGTACTCGGGTGCGGTGCTGCTCATGACGGTCGCTCCGATGCTGTGCGGGGAAGGATGATGACGTCGAGGTCGGCGGTGCCGATGGGCAGCCGCGCGGTGTGTCGTCGGGTCGGGTCGAGGTCCGGCGGGACGAGCAGCGTGGCCGCGACCCGCGCCGTGGTGCCGGGCTCGACCACGGGCGGGTCGGTCACGGTGAGGACGACGTCCGGGCCGGGATCGGGACCACCGTCGTCGGTGCGCGCCCGCAGCACGGCCGCGAGGGGTATGGCGACGTTGCCCTCGTTGCTGACCGTGAGGGTGAGGACCTGCTCCCCCTCGGTGGCCAGCACCCGCCGCGGACTCACCCGCAGCGCAAGGTCGGGCTCGACGCGCAGGACCACCTCTCGACGCAGCCCAGCCACCTCGAGCTCGGCGACGTGGTCGCCTGGGGGCGTGCTGGGGTCGAGCCGGACCGACACCGGGACCTGCGCCGTGGCTCCGGGAGCGACGACAGCGGCGGCAGACCCAGCGACCACCGCTTGCCCCTGACGGTGCACCGCGAGCCCCCGGATCGCGAGCCGCTGGTCGACCGCGTTCTCCACCGACACGGTGGCCCGCAGCAGTGAGGGCGGCCCGGTCAGCACGATCCCCCTGGAGGGTTCAGCGGCCGTCGCCTGCTTCCCGGCCGTCTGCTTCCGGGCCGCCTGCCTCCCCTCCACTTTGGTGGCCGGCGGCTTCGTCGCCGATGCCTTCGTGGCGGCGGTCGTCCTGCGACGGGTCGTGGGCACGGCCTGGTCCCTCCTCGAGGTGGTCAGAGGTCGATGACGACGGGCCCGTGGTGCTCGGGCCGGATGTGGGCGGTGGTGCTGCCTCGCACCGTGATCGCGAAGAGGTCCACGCCGAGCACGGACCAGCTCCACTGCTGGTCGTAGGGCATGCACACCTCGGTCGCCGGTGGTGGGCCAAGCTCGAGCCGGACGCAGGTGTCGACAGCGACCGGTTTGAGGTCCAGGCTCGAGCGCGTGTCGACCGAGGAGTCGGACTTCAGGGTCGAGTCGACGCCGGCCGTGACGGTCGACGTCGTCGTCACCGGCTGAAGGGTGACGGTGGCGTCGGTGTGGAGGGTGTTCTCACCGTTGTTGGTGTTCGTCGTCCCCCCGGCGACGGTGAACTTCATGTCGTCGAGCCCGGAGAGGTTCGAGGTGACGTCGGCGAGGAACGTGTTGCCGCCGAAGACGGTGCTGTCGACGCTGAAATCGGCCATCAGGAGACTTCCTCACGGGCTGGTTCGGGGCTGACGAGGTAGGAGTGGTGGAACCCGAGCCGCGGGTCGCCCCACGGCGCGAGGCCGGTGTCGAACTCCTGCAGCTCGGGCATGACGATGCGGTCGCGCACCTCGAGCGACGGGTAGTCGTAGACGGTGATGTGGTTCTGCCCGCGGTTGGCGGTGAAGAGCAGGGTCTGGTCGGCCGAGAGCTGGCAGGCGTAGATGCCGTCCACCAGTGCGCCACGGCTGACCCTGAGGGACTCGGCGTAGAGCTGGGCGTTGCCGAACACGTTGCCCCGCATGAAGGACTCGGCCATCGACGCGGCTGACTGCCTGGTCAGGGCCAAGCTCTCGAGGGCTCCCGGATGCTCGTCGATGAGGCGGTGCTGGCTCAGGGTCAGCAGGTCGACGAACACCACCGTATGGCTACCGCCGGTGCAGAAGATGAGCTCGGAGTCGGAGATCGTCACGTCGGAGTTGATGTGTGCCGGGAGGTCGCGGTCGGCGGCCCAGTGACGCACGACGCGGCCCTCCTCGGCATCGATCTCGAAGGCGTACTGGCGAAGCCAGGCCATGCCCCAGTGCTCCCAGTCGGAACGGTCGGCAGGGTTGACCCTGAAGGAGATCGCGTAGAACACGTCGAGGACCGGGTGGCACACCACGTGCCAGCAGGTCGTCGGCAGCTCGATCCGCCGCACGTCCCCGGTGACCGTGTCGAGGATCCCGACCTCCCTGGCCTCGCCGCGCGTCGGGTGGTCCATGCCGCCGTAGACGATGTAGCGGCCCGACGCCGTGCGCTTCATGGCGTGCGGGATCTTGAGCCCGTGCGGAGCCACTTGCTCGGCCTTGGTGAGCCGGTTGACGTCGAACTTCCACAGGTGCTCGCCGATCGAGGTGACGAACTGCGTGTCGTCGAGCCAGACGAGGTGGGTGCTCCCCTTGATCGTCGTGTCCGGCACCTCGAACCTCAGCGTGGAGACCCGGTCGGCCTCCTCGAGCGTCGCGAGGTCGTAGAACAGCAGGTGCTGGCCGGTGTTGCCCAGGAATCCGATCCGCCGGGTCGGGTCCACGCTCGGGGCGTGTCCGCCGGAGGCACCGGCGAAGTACGTGACCTTGTAGGCGTGGTCGCCGGTGACGGGGTCGTAGTGGAACAGGCAGACGCCGGCCCTGCCCTCGAGCCCGTTGAGCCCGTTGCCGTCGAGGGCGACATGAAACGCGTATGGGTATGTCCGCATGCGATCCCCGGCCTGCTGCACCACACCGGCAGCCCGACGGACCGCCACGTCTCACGGTAGCGGCGCCTCCACGGCACCGATAGGGCCGTCAACAACCGATCGTGGTCAATCCCATTCACCTGCAAGCGAATTCGGAGTCCGGCTCGCTACGCTTTGTGCCGGTAGGCGGCATGCGACTGGACCGGTGTGCGATGTGCAGCGTGAAGGCGTCGGGCCCCCTGAGTAAAGACTTGGTCAACTACGTCAAAATGCGTAACCCACGACGCCTCGGGTCGATCACCAGCGTGGAAACCATCCCCCCACAGCAAGGATTCTCCATGGCCCGCACACTGCCCCTCCGCCGCAAGGTCCTCGGAGCCGGTGCCGCCGCTGCCGTACTCGGCGCGGTCGGTTTCGGCGCCGCCCAGGCCGCGACCAACCCGGTCTCGCAGGCACGGCCGGCTGTCTCTGCGACCCCCTCGGCCGGCGACGCCCCGGAACCGACCGAGACCAGCGAGCCGACCGAGAGCACGACCTCCGAGCCCAGCGAGTCGCAGACCTCCGAGCCGACCGAGAGCACGACCTCCGAGCCCAGCGAGTCGCAGACCTCCGAGCCGACCGAGAGCACGACCTCCGAGCCCAGCGAGTCGCAGACCTCCGAGCCGACCGAGACCTCCCCGGCGCCCGAACCCACCCACAGCCACCACTCGCCCACCGCCTCCGCGACGCACACCGAGGCCGGCGACGACCAGGGTGACGACCAGGGCGACGACGACCAGGGCGACGAGGCGACCCACACCCCGCCCCCGACGTCGAGCCCCACGACGACCGCGCACGACGACGAGGGGGGCGACCAGGGCGACGACCACAGCGACGACGGTGGCGACCACGGCGATGGTGGCGACCACAACGGCGACAGCGGCGACGGCGGCGACCACGGCGACAACTGACACGCCACCCGCGATGCAGATCCGTTCGCGGCGCACCGTGCCCTGACAACCTGAACTCGTGCACTCGGTCACCGACGAGCTCGTCGCTGCTGCGATGGCTGGCGAAACCGGGGCGCTGCGCTCGATCTATGAGGCGCTGGCGCCCCGGGTTTCGGGGTACCTGCGTTCGCACGGCTCGACCGATCCAGAAGGCCTCACCCAGGACGTCTTCCTGGTCCTCTTCCAGCGCCTCTCGGACCTGACCGGTGGTGCCGCCGGACTTCGCACCTTCACGTTCTCGCTGGCGCACGCCCGCGTCGTCGACGAGTTGCGGGCTCGCCAACGCCATCCCGCGACAGTGCCCTACGAACCGGACACCGACCGCCGCACCAGCGACTCGGCCGAGGTCGTCGCGGTCCGAGCTCTGGACGCCACGCAGGCCCTCGCCCTGGTCGACGCCCTCAACGAGGGGCAGCGCGACGTGGTCCTGCTCAGGGTCGTGGCAGGGCTCAGCCTCGAGGAGACCGCCACCGCGCTGGGTCGATCAGTGGGCTCGGTGAAGCAGCTCCAGCGCCGAGCCCTGCTGTCCTTGCGATCCACCGCACACGAACGAGGCGTAACCCCATGAGCGGACCGACGATGACACCTGACGACATGGACCCCACACCCCTGCCCGCGGACGGCGCCCTCGACGCGAGCGCCGATGACGTCCTCGGTGGCGCCCAGGCCTCGGGCGACGCTGCGCTCGACTCTGCCCTGGACACCCTTCGCACACTCTCGACGCTCCCGGCTCCCACGCCGACCGGGGAGCTCGCGGCTCTGCTGGCCGGCAGCACGGGTGCCTCCGGTGTTTCCGACAGTTCCGGCGCCTCAGGTGGTTCGGGAGGCGACGAGGTCGGCCGACGACGTCAGGGCCACGCGCGACACGTCGCCACGGGCACGACGGCTGTCGCCGGCATCCTGCTCCTGACTGCGACTGCGGCGGCGGCCATCGGCACCCTCCATGGGGAACGGCTCCCTGCCCGGCACACACTGCCACCGGCCGTCATGGTGCCGAGCACCCCACACCCGGCCGGCACGACGCCGACCCAGCTGCCGCCGGTCGTGCCGGCCCTCTCCACCGCGTCGTCCGGGGAGGGGCTCACCAAGAACTCCCGTGCCGGCGGCAGCGACCAGTCGCCGTCGCTCCACGGGGCCCGTGCGATGCGCTCGACGAGCGCCTCGCACGGGTCCGACGAAGGCGACGACACCGCGTCGACCGAGCCCAGGGACGGGCGCGACGACGGCCAGACTCCGGCGCACGCGACCGTGACTTCGCGCGATGACGATTCGGCGCCCTCCACCTCGGGGGACGATGGTAAGAGCACCACGGGCCCGACCACCGGGGACGACGACCACGAGGACGAGGCGACGAGCACTGGCTCGGGTGGCGGGTCCGATGACGGATCCGACGACTCCTCCCGCGGCGGCTCCGGTGGCGAAGGGGACTCGGACTCCGGGCCCCACGACTCCACCCCCCAGGCAACCCCTGCCGGCTAGCGCCTCAGCTCGGGGAACTGGTCGTCCCGGAACTCCTCGGACAGCGACCGGCCGCCGTCGAACGCACGCTGTTCGCGCTCACGCAGCTCCACCCGGCGGATCTTGCCGGAGATCGTCTTGGGCAGCTCGAAGAACTCGATCCGGCGCACGCGGAGGTAGGGCGCCAGGTGCTCACGCGCATGGGCGAGGATCGCCTTCGCCGTCTCCGCGTCGGGCTCCCACCCCGCGGCGAGCACGACATAGGCCTTGGGCACGGCGAGGCGCGTCGCGTCCGGCGCGGGCACCACTGCAGCCTCGGCCACGGCCGGGTGCTCGATGAGCACGCTCTCGAGCTCGAACGGGGAGATCTTGTAGTCGCTTGCCTTGAACACGTCGTCAGTGCGGCCGATGTAGGTGATGTAGCCGTCCGCGTCACGGGAGGCGACGTCACCGGTGTGGTACCAGCCGTCCGCCATGGCCTCGGCCTGCCGCTCGGCGTCGCCGAGGTAGCCGGTCATGAGGTTGACCGGGTGCTTTGACAGGTCGAGGACGATCTCGCCCTCGTCGCCCTGCTCCCCGGTGAGGGGGTCGACCAGGGCCACCGGCACGCCGGGCATCGGCATGCCCATGGATCCTGGCTTGAGCGGTTCCCCGGCGATGTTGCCGATCTGCAGCGTTGTCTCGGTCTGGCCGTAGCCGTCCCGGATGGTCAGACCCCAGGCCTTCTGGACCTGGCTGATGACCTCGGGGTTCAGCGGCTCCCCGGCGGCGAGCAGCTCACGCAAGGCGCCGCTGCCGCCCGCGAGGTCGGCCTGGATCAGCATGCGCCACACGGTCGGTGGTGCACAGAACGTCGTCACCTCGGCCCGGCGGATCTGCTGGAGCAGGGTCGCGGCGTCGAACCGCGAGTAGTTGAAGACGAAGATCGTCGCCTCGGCGATCCACGGCGCGAAGAAGCACGACCACGCGTGCTTGGCCCAGCCGGGCGAGCTGATGGCGAGGTGGACGTCACCAGGTCGTCCGCCGATCCAGTACATCGTCGACAGGTGCCCCACGGGGTAGGAGACCTGGGTGTGCTCGACGAGCTTGGGCCTGCTCGTCGTCCCGGACGTGAAGTAGACGAGCAACGGGTCCGTCGCGGCGGTGACGCCCTCGAAGGGATGTCCCTGCGCTGCATACGAATCCGCGTAGTCGTGCCACCCGTCACCACCACCCACACCGATGCGCAGGTAGTCGCCGGGGACCTCCTCGAACTTCGCGGTGTCGGCCAGGTTGGCCACCACGACCCGGGCGTCGCCACGGTCCACGCGGTCACGCAGGTCGGCCGGCCCCAGGGCCGCGGTGGTCGGCATGATGACGGCACCGAGCTTGGCGACGGCGAGCATCGTCTCCCACAGCTCGATCTGGTTGCCCAGCATGAGCAGGACCCGGTCACCCTTGACGACCCCGAGGTCCGAGAGCCACGCCGCCACCTGGTCGGAGCGAGACGCCATCTGGTCGTAGGTCACCCGCTGCTCGGAGCCGTCCTCCTCCACGATCCACAGCGCGAGCTGGCCGTTGCCACGCGCGACCGCGTCGAACCAGTCCACCGCCCAGTTGAACCTCTCCCCCACGTCGGGCCAGCGAAACTCCTCCAGGGCGCGCTCGTGCTGGCCGGAGAGGCCCACGAGCTGGTCACGGGCCGATCGGTATGCCGCGGTGCCCTGCTTGTCCATGGCGCCGACCTTACGACCGTCCTGACGTCGTGACCACGCGTGGCGCACGAAATCACGCAGGATCTCGACGTCACCAGCTCTGAGCAACGGCCCCGGTATGCAGATCGGGTCCATGCCCGGCCGGACGAGATGGCCACGGACCAGCGCCATTCCCGACAGTCTCCGCCACTCAAGAGTCGCCTCCTGTCCGACGAGTCCGAAACGCAGACCCCTCGACCAGATCTCCAGGGTCACCACGGCACCGACGGGCAAGGTGCGTCTCACGTGCCGCCCGTCGATGACGTCGAAACCCACGAGGAGCCCTCCCACGGCGATGGCGCTGCACACCAGCCCACCAGCGGTGTCGAGGCGTGGCTCACCGAACCGCATCATCGCGAAGAACAGGCCACCACCCACCACCAGGCAGAGCACTCGGATGGTTCTCTGCCTGGCGCGCACCGCCCTCACGCAGTCGCGCTGCAGCGCGCGGTCCATCACGACCTCACGCACACCGAGCTGGAGACCCCCTGCCATCATCGGACCAATGTAGGCATCGCAAGTCGTCCTGGACGGTTGATCATCGTGATGGTCGGCCCTGCTGCGGGTCTCAGCTTCGGCGACAGCCCCATGGCCCCGCCGTCTCCGGCGGGGTGTGGGGCGGGGTCACGCTGGCTCTTGCGCTGCGCGTCGGGCCAACAGCTGGTCGTAGCTGCCCAGGGCCAGGTCCCAGACGACCCGTTCACCGGCACCATCGGCGATCACGCCCCCAGCCAAGCGGCGGGAGTGGACCACCGTGTGGTGCCGCTCGCACAACAGGGCCGCGTTCGCCAGATCCGAGCGGCCGAAGTCCGCCCAGTGCACCAGGTGATGTGCATCCGCCCAGTGCGGCGGCATCGAGCACCCCGGATACGTGCAACCGCCGTCGCGCAGCCACAACCGCCGCGTCTGGGCCGTGGTGAAGAACCGTGCTGCCCGTCCCTGATCGAGCACCTCACCGGCGGACCCCAGGACCACCGGCAGCACCGACGCGTTGCACGCCAACCGCCGCACCGTCTCCGGCGCCAGCATCGAGCCGGTGTCAGAACCACCGACCGTGACCCCCGCACCCCGCACCCCACTGGCCAACGACTCCCAGTCCATCGTCACGACCAGCTGCGTCTTCGCGTTCGGGCCCACTCCCACACCTGCCGCCACCGCCCGTTGCACCAAGCTGACGAGGGCCTCGCCCCGGCGCTGGTCCGAGCTGCGCAGGTCACGCTCGCCCTCGACCGGCCTGGGGGCCGACAGGGGGCCGAGCGCCGCCTCCAGCACCGCCTTGCCCTCCATGTCGAGGACCAGGCGGTACTCCGCGATCCCCGTGCCGTCCTCCATCGGCTGAGACAAGGCGATGAACCGTCGAGCCGCGTCCTGTTGCAGCTGCAGTTCGCCATCGCGGCCGTACTTCGCCAACAGCGCCGGCCGCACCAGACGGCAGCCCCGCGGACCATGCGCAGTGGCCATGTCTATCAGGCCCTCGAGCACGTGCGGCTCAGCACCCGGCGCCAGCAGCGGTCGCAACCGATCCGCCTCCGCCACGACCACCGCAGCCGAACGCACCGGCAACCGCCCCGCCTCCACCGCGTCCTTGATCGCGGCGTTCACCGGCTTCGCGAACGCGACCGCGAAGGCGACCACCTGGCCGGCTCCACCCGCGCGCGTGGACGGGGCGTGGTGGCGGACCCACTGGGTCACGGTCATCGCCTGCGGCCCATCGGAAGTGTCGCCGCGCTCGATCGCCTCACCCACGATCGCAACACGAGCCGCCTCACACGAAGCGACCAGCGCGTCGACCTCACCGAGCAGCTCGCCGAGGCCACCACCGCTGGGTGCCTCCCACAGCGACTCCGCGATCCCCGTCAACGCCGCCCGGGCAGCAGCGATGCCGCGTCGTCGCTCCTCGAGCCCCGGGGTTCCATCCACACGACAACCGTATCGGCGACCACTGACAGTCCCTCGGCCCCCACGCGTCACCGATATCGTTGTGCCACAACACGTTTCGTTGCCGAACTACTCTCTACGTGTCAAGCAGGAATCGGACAGCCTGTGGACGGAGAAGTCGTGATCCAGCCCCTGTGGATCAGCCCCGACCACCGGACCGCCGGAGCGACCCGACCGGAGCTAGGCCTGACCGAGGTCAGCGAGCAGGCCGGTGAACCAGTCCTGCGTCGCGTCGAAGGCCTTGCCGCCCTTGATGCGGTCGAACTCGATCGCCCGCAGCTCGTCGCCACGCTCCTCGTCCTGGCCGATGACCCCGGACACCCCTTGCAGTGCGGCGTCGACCGCGCGGTCGGTGCACTGACGGATGAGCGCCAGGTCGGCGTCGTTGGCCGCCGCCGAGCGCGCGAAGTACCCGCTCTTCTGCACGAGCACCTTGTCGGCCCCCAGCAGGTCGGCGAACTGCTTGGCGAACCACTGGCCCGGGTTGATCTTGTCGATCTGCACGTGACCGAAAGGGTCGCGCGGCACCTCGGCACCCGACTCCTCCAGCGAGGCCACGATCTCGGACAGTCCGGCGCCCTCGGAGACGAACAGGTTGACGCCGTCGGACTCGTCCATCACGGCCCGCAACCGCCTCGCCTCCTCGGCGATGTCGAACGGTCGCTCCGGGATGAAGACGGCGTGGACGTCCCAGCGCTCGGGTGAGTTCTCCAGCCAACCGGCGAACTGCGACCCCTGCACCCAGCGGTGGTGCTCGAGCGCCGTCGCCGCCGTGAGCCAGCCGCAGTTGCGGCCCATGACCTCGTGGACGACGAGCATCCGGGGGTTGGAGGAGTGCTCGGCGATGATGTTGCGCGCGTAGATCGCCCCCTGCTCCGCCGCGGTCCACGCACCGAGCGACTGGCGGATCGGCACGACGTCGTTGTCGATCGTCTTGGGGAGACCGACGACGGTCAGCTCGTAGCCGTTGCTGTGGAGGTATGCCGCGAGGTCGGCCGCCGTGCCGTTGGTGTCGTCACCACCGATGGTGTGCAGCACGTCCACCCCGTCGCGGCTGAGCTGTTCGGCAGCGACGTGCAGCGGGTCCTGGCCCTGCTGCACCAGGCCACGCCCGACGCAGTCCGCGATGTTGGTGAGCTTCACGCGACTGTTGCCGATGGGACTGCCACCGAAGGCGTGCAGCAGGTGAGCCTTGGCGCGCACCTCGTCGGTCACCTCCACCGAGTCCCCGGTGAGCAGACCGGCATACCCGTTGCGGTAGGCGATGATCCGCACGTCGGGGGCGACCTCGGTGTAGCGCTCGATGAGCCCACCCACGGCGGAGGACAGGCACGGCGCGAGGCCCCCTGCGGTCAGCATGGCGACGGTCTTCATGCGCCCACTCTGCCGTGTGACCGCGAGCGCGGCCAGAGCGGCCTCAGCGGATGGACATCACGGCCCCCGAGCGCTCCCACCTCATCACGGCCAGGAGCGCGTCGGCCGGCAGCGAGACGCACCCAGCCGTACCACCACCGGTGTCGACGTGGAAGAAGATCGCTGAGCCCTTGCCCGGGGTGCGCGACTGGTTGTAGCCGACCACCTGGGCGTAGTTGTAGGCCTTGGTGTTGTACAGGTTCTCGGCCGAGGACCAGCGCCCGTCCACCGGCCTGCGCTGGTGGGTGTTGTAGAGCGACGAGGCGCTGTCGTCGACCCAGACGTCGTTGCCGTCCACCCGGAACCACCCGGTCACCAGACCGGGGTTGCCGCGCACCCCGAAGCCCCCGAGCAGCGGGTACGTCCCTGCCGGGGTCTTCAGGTCGCCCTCGCGCTTGGACCAGCTCACGCCGTTGCGTCCCACGTGGCCGTAGTAGGGGCCGAGGTCCAGCAGGTACCGACCGCCAGAGCGCCGGCACGCGCGCACGGTTGCCGACGACCCCGAGGAGTCCACCAGCACGACCTGGGCCGCGCTGACGCCGGCCGGGATCCTGCAGGTTGCGGCCGCTGGGGTCGGCCGCGGCTTCGTCGTCGTGGCGGTGGGTCTGGGCACCGGCTTGGGCGTCGGCTTCGTCGCCGCCTTGGAGGCCGTTGTGTGGCTGCTCGGGGTGGCTGTCGTCGTTGGTCCCGTTGCGGTGCGCGTCGGGATCGGAGACTTCCTCGGTCGGCTCGTCGTGGTCCGCGAGGGAGCAGTCGTGGTCGGCGAGGGAGCAGTCGTGGTCGGCGCGGCCGTCGTGCTCGTCGACGTGGAGGACGGTGCGGTCGTGGACGTGGCGGCCGACGGCGCGTCGCTGCCGCACCCGGCAGCCAGGAGGACCGCCAGGACCACAGGTCCGGCAAGGAGCGCGCGACCACCGCGCAGGCGCTGGCTCATCGGTCGAAGTGCTGGTAGTCGGGGTTGCTCCACAGGCCACCCCAGCGCAGGCCTTGTGAGGTGAACGCGCGGACGGCCGCGCTGCCGCTGGTGGAGAAGACGCCGGGGGCCTCGCCCCGCCGGGTGAGGAACCAGCGGTCGGGGTAGACCGTGCCGTCGTCGGCGACATACGGGTTCTCGAAGTCGTTGACGTCGATCGCCGTGCCGGTGGCGTGCTTGCTGTAGACCTTGCTCGCCTCCTGCCCCCCGACGTAACGGCAGTTGAAGGCCGAGGTGTTGTCGGCCTCCATCGCGGCGTAGTCGTCGGCGCCGGGGCCCTTGGGGTTGTGCCCCCAGCCCGAGTCCATCGGCTTCATCTGGCGGATCCGGAACCTCAGCTCGTAGAGCCGGGTGAAGGCTGCGGCGGCCTCGTCGGCGATGGCGGCGTTGACGACGAGCGAGCCTCGCGACCGCTGCCCGTCGAACCCCCAGAAGTTCACCCGGACCCAGCGCAGCTGCGAGCGCCCGACCGGGCAGCCCCTGGTCCAGGAGTAGCCGACCATCTTCGTCCAGGCCGAGTCCGGGATGGCGCTGACCGAGGCGTTGGCGCCGGACCCGACCGCGGGCTCGTTGCGGGGGAAGCGGACGGCCGGCTCGGCCCCGGCCCGGGGGACGGGCGGCAACGACGTGGCCGGCTTCGGTGCCGCCGTCGCCTTTGCGCTGGACGATGACGACGGGGTGTGCCGCGTGGCCGGCGTCCCCGTTGCCGCCACCTTCGACCGCACGACCGTCGACCGCACGACTGTCGTCGGCGCGGCCGGCGTGGCTGTTGCGGCCACCTTCGACGGCACGACCGGCGTCGTCGGCGTGGGGGCCGACGTGGTGTTCGAGGTGGCCGACGTCGCGGCGCCGACGCTCCCCGCCGTTGCCGACGGGCTGCCGCCGCACCCCGCGAGCAGGGTCACGGACAGGGCAAGGACGGGTAGGGCACACCGGTGGGGGGAGGTCATCGGGGCACCACTGTGCCCGATTCGTCCCCTGTCGACAACCAGGGTCCGCCGTGCGGGAGGGTCAGCTGTCCTTGCAGGGACGCGAGACGGTGGGCACCTCGGCCTTGGGCCGCACGGGCAGCGGCGGGACGTCAGCCAGCGGCGTGAGCCCGGTGTAGGCGTTGCCGATGACGAGGTCGAGCCGGGTGCCCTTGCGGTCGATCTTGACCAGCTGCGCACGGGGCACGTGCTGCTTGAGCAGCGCAGCGGCGAGGTCGCCGTCCTCGCCGTAGCGGATCACCGCGGTGCCGAGCTGCATGGTCTGCAGGGGGTCGTTCGAGACGTCCTTGATCTTGAAGCCACGCGCCTTGACCTCTTTGGCGACGACCTTGGCCAGACCGGTCTTGTAGGTCGTGTTGTAGACGTTGACGGCGACCTCGGAGGGGATCGGCTTGAGGCGCTCGGGCATGGGCACGAGGTCCTTGTAGCCGATGCCCACGACGACGTCGACGGAGGTGCCGTTGCGGACGTCCTCGAAGAGCTTGGCGCCGGGGATCTGGGAGGCGGTCAGCAGGGCCTGGTCCAGGCCGGCAGGACCGTAGTGGACGACCGCCGGCTGCGTGACGTACCAGGAGTCGGGCGCGTTGCTGATGCCGCCGATGGTGAACTTGCGCTTGGCCAGGCCCGCGGCAACCTTGGCCGCGGTGCCCTCGACCCCGGTGGCGTTCATGACGTTGACCGTGAACGAGCCCCGGTGTGGGGCGGGCACGACGGTCGGCTTGCAGACCGGCTTGGGCGGGGCGGGGGTCATCCACCCGCTGGAGTAGGCCGCTGTCATGCTCGCTGTCCCGAGGAGCACCCCGGGGACCGTCACGAACAGCATGATCTTGCGCAGCCGGTGGTTGCGCCACAGGTGCGTCGGCGTGCCGTCCTCGTCCATCATCCCTGCCCCCTGATTTCCCGCTCCGAAACTGTCCCCATGGTCACACCAGTCACACCCGTCACATGTCAAGCGACACGCTCGACGGGTGATTCGTCACCGAGACGTGACGATCCTGATCGGACGTCCTCGCTGGGCGACCCGCCTGCCCGGCAAGGCACGATCCCGCAGACACAAGGTCCGCAGTCAGTGCCGCACGGCCCTTGACTGGAGCCCCGGACCGTGAGCCAGGACGTGGGAGACCTGACCGTGCCGACACTCCTGCGCGACCTCGTCGGCGCGCGACGACGGCTTACCAGACCGTCCAGGAGACGAAGTCTACGCTGGTCGAGGCCGGTCCCTGACCACGTGCCGCCAGCGGTCAGACGGTGACAAGGTCCTTCGCGACGAGCTCGGCGACCTGGACCATGTTGAGGGCCCCGCCCTTGCGCAGGTTGTCCCCGCAGATGAAGAAGTCGAGGGTGTTGGGGAAGTCGAGCGCCTGGCGCAGCCGCCCGGCGAACCGGGGGTCCGAGCCCACCGTGTCGTTGGGCGTCGGGAACTCGAACGTCTCCGGGTCGTCGAGGACCACCACGGCAGGCGCCTCCACGAGCGCCTGTCGCGCCTCGTCGACGTCGATGGGCCGAGCGAACGTCGCGTGCACGGCGACCGAGTGCGTCGAGATGACCGGCACGCGGACGCAGGTCGCCGAGACCCGCAGGTCCGGCAGGCCCAGCACCTTGCGGGTCTCGTTGCGGATCTTGAGCTCCTCGGAGGTCCAGCCGTCCTCGGCCGCTGTCCCGATCCAGGGCAGCACGTTCATCGCCAGCGGCGCGGGGAACGGCGAGTCGGTCCCCAGCTCGAACTCGATCAGGCGTCGGACGTCGCCCGGCTGGTGACCCAGCTCGCGGTGGCCGGCGACCACCTCGATCTCGTCGTACAGACGCGCCATACCGGCTCGTCCCGCACCCGAGGCCGCTTGGTAGGTGGCGACGACGAGCTCGGTGAGCTCCCACCCGGCGTGGAGCACGCCGAGGGCGTCGATCATGGTCAGCGTCGTCGCGCCCGGGTTGGCGATGATCCCCTTGGGCCGGTTGCGCACCTGGTGGGGGTTGACCTCTGGCACCACGAGCGGGATGTCGGGGTCGCCACGCAGGGCCGAGCTGTTGTCGATGACGACGACCCCGCGGGCCGCGGCGATCGGCGCCCAGTGGGCTGCGACCGTCGACGGCAGGTCGACCAGGGCGATGTCGACGCCGTCGAAGAACTCCGGCGTGAGCTGCTGGACCACGATGTCGCGGCCGCAGACCGTCAGCTCCGTGCCGGCGTCCTCGAGGGCGGCGGCGGCACGGATCTCGCCCCAGATGTCGGCCCGCATCGCGAGCACCTGCTGCGTGACCCGCCCCACGGCTCCGGTGGCGCCGACCAGGGCGAGGGTCGGGCGGGGAGCCCTGGAGGCGAGGGAGGTCACCGTCCGGAGCCTCCGTAGACGACCGCTTCCCCGTCGGCGGAGTCCAGGCCGAAGGCCGTGTGCACCGCCCGGACGGCGTCGTCGAGCAGGTCGGCGCGGGTGACCACGGAGATGCGGATCTCGGAGGTGGAGATCATCTCGATGTTGACCCCGGTGTCCGCGAGGGCCTTGAAGAACGTCGCCGAGACGCCCGGGTGCGAGCGCATGCCTGCACCGACGAGTGACAGCTTGCCGATCTGGTCGTCGTACTGGATCGAGGCGAAGCCCACCGACTCCTGCACCTTCCTCAGCGCGTGGACACCGGTCTGGCCGTCGGTCTTGGGGCAGGTGAACGAGATGTCGGTCAGGCCGGTCTCGGTCGCCGAGACGTTCTGCACGATCATGTCGATGTTGATCTCGGCGTCGGCGCAGGTCTGGAAGATCTCGGCTGCCTTGCCGGGGTGGTCGGGGACGCCGACGACGGTGATCTTGGCTTCGCTCCGGTCGTGGGCGACACCGGCGATGATGGGGGCTTCCACGGTGTCTCCTGCGGTGGTGGTGGGGACGGGGGCGTCCGTGACGATGGTGCCCTCCTTCGCTGAGAAGGAGCTACGGACGTGGATCGGGATGGAGAAGCGACGGGCGTACTCGACGCTGCGCAGGTGCAGGACCTTGGAGCCGGAGGCGGCCAGCTCGAGCATCTCCTCGTTGGAGATGCGGGCGATCTTGCGGGCGGCCGGGACGATCCGCGGATCGGCCGTGAAGACGCCGTCGACGTCGGTGTAGATCTCGCACACGTCGGCCCCGAGCGCCGCGGCGAGCGCGACGGCGGTCGTGTCGGTGCCACCACGACCGAGCGTGGTGATCTCCTTGGTGTCCTGGCTGACCCCCTGGAACCCGGCGACGATGACGATGTGGCCCTTCTCGAGGGCGTCGGTGACACGGCCGGGGGTCACGTCGATGATCCGGGCCTTGCCGTGGGTCGAGTCGGTGATGACGCCGGCCTGGCTGCCGGTGAACGACCGCACGGTGTAGCCGAGGTCGGCGATGGCCATCGCGACGAGCGCCATCGAGATGCGCTCACCCGCCGTCAGCAGCATGTCCATCTCGCGCGGCGGCGGCTGCGGGCTCACCTCGTTGGCGAGGTCCAGCAGCTCGTCGGTGCTGTCACCCATCGCGGAGACCGCGACGCACACGTCGTTGCCGGCCTTCTTGGCCTCGGCGATCCTGCGGGCGACCCGCTTGATGCTGGCGGCATCAGCCAGCGATGAGCCGCCATATTTCTGGACGACGATCGGCACGGTGGGAGCTCCTGGTGACCAGACGACGGTGCATCGCGGGCGTGGGTGGCCACGCACGCAGGGCGTCCACTCTATCGACCGTCCTCATGGTGGGACCCGGCAACCGCATGCCGGACGAGAACGACCACGGGCGCGTCCCCGCCAAACTCCAGTCACCGGCACCGGTGGCGGGATACCGTCAGCCATGACCATCGAGGTTCAGGGGGTCCGCCGCGCGTTCGGCGACGTCCTCGCGGTCGACAGCATCAGCCTCACCGCCGCACCGGGCGAGGTCACGGCGCTGATCGGTCCCAACGGCTCAGGCAAGACCACGTTGCTGCTCATGCTCGCGACGCTGCTGGTCCCCGACCAGGGAGCGATCCGGGTCGACGGGCTCGACCCGGTGACCCAGCCGACGCAGGTGCGCGCCCGGATCGGCTGGATGCCGGACGGGTTCGGCACCTGGGACGCACTCACGGTGAGGGAGGTCCTGCACACCGTCGCGGCTGCATACCGGATCCCGCCCGAGAAGGCCCGGGCCCGCACCGACGAGCTCCTCGCGACCGTCCACCTCGAGGACCTCGGCGACCGGCGCGCCCGCGTCCTGTCCCGTGGGCAGAAGCAGCGCCTCGGCCTGGCGCGCGCCCTCATCAACGACCCCAGCGTCCTGCTGCTCGACGAGCCGGCCTCGGGCCTGGACCCGCGCAGCCGGATCGAGCTGCGGGACGCGCTGCGCGCGCTCGCGGCCCAGGGCAAGACGGTGCTGGTCTCCAGCCACATCCTCACCGAGCTGCAGGAGGTGGCCGACCGCGCGGTCATCGTCGCCCGAGGTCGCAGCCTGGAGAGCCAGCGGCTCGACGCCGACTTCGTCTCCACGGGCCCCGCGTCGTGGCGCATCGACTCGCTCGACCTCGAACGCCTCACCGCCTGGCTGGCCGAGCACCACGTGCCGGCGCGCCGGGTGGGCGGTGGGCTCACCGAGGTGGAGGTGTCGGGCGAGGAGAACGCCGCCCGGCTCCTCGCGGACGTCGTAGGCGACGGCATCCGGGTCACCGCCTTCGCCCCCAGCCAGGGCGCCCTCGAATCGGCCTACCTCGCAGCGACGGAGGACCGGCGATGAGCTGGCACGGGATCAGGACGGTCGCCACCCTCGAGCTGCGGCAGCGGGTGCGGACCTCGAAGTGGCCGATCGTGCTGGCGGTGTGGGTCGGTCTCATCGGCCTCGTGGCGTTCCTGTCGTACTGGGCCACCAATGACGAGCAGCTCCGGTCGGGCGAGGCGATGTACGACATCGTCATCTTCTTCGTCCTCGGCCTGGCCATGCTCATCGTCCCCTCCCTCACCGCCACCTCGGTCAACGGCGATCGCGAGCACGGTGTGCTGGCCACCCTGCAGACGACCCTGCTCACGCACTGGGACATCGTGCTCGGCAAGCTCGCCGCGGCCTGGGCGATCTCGCTGGCGTTCCTCGTCAGCGCGATGCCGTTCATGGCCTGGGCCTGGTTCGAGGGCGGGGTCTCCGGCGGCCGGATCGTGCTGTCGCTGCTCGTCCTGGTGCTGGTGCTGGCCGTGGTCTGCACCCTCGGCCTGATGTTCTCGACGCTCACGGCCCGGCCGATCGCCTCGGCCGTGCTCACCTACCTCACGATGGGCGCCCTCGTCTTCGGCACCCTCATCGGCTTCGGGCTGTCGGCCTTCCTCGTGACCCAGACGGACCAGCAACAGGTGTTCGGCATCCCGGACAACTGGTACGACACCCACCAGCCACCCGCGATCGACCCGGCGGACCCCACCCTGACCCAGGAGCAGATCGACCAGCTCAACAAGTCCGGCCAGCCCACGCGGGCGGACTGCACGACGTTCACGAGGAAGACCGAGGTGGCCCACACCGAGCGGATCTGGTGGATGCTCCCGCTCAACCCGTTCGTCGTCGTCGCGGACGCGGCTCCGTCGGAGCCCCGCAAGAGCAACCAGGCGTTCGCCTCGGGCTTCACCCCCATGCGCTGGATCAGCGGAGGGGCCCGTATGGCGCGCAACGGCCCCGACCTCGTCGTGGACGAGTGCGCCATGCAGACGAGCATGGACGGGACGGGATACGTCGACCCTGCGGAGGCAGCCCTGCGGTCGGGCCCGGTGTGGCCCTACGGACTGGCGTTCCTGCTGGTCCTCGGCGCAGGTGCGGCCGTGGTCGCCGGACGCCGCCTGCAGACACCGATCCGACGGCTGCCGAACGGCACCCGCATCGCCTGAGGCCGTCGGGTCCCGCCGTCGTCAGGGGTCCAGCGCGTCGAACTCGGCTTCGGAGACCAGATCCGAAGCCTGCCCGATCACGGGTGCAGCGCGTCGAACTCGGCTTCGGAGATGACTTCCTCGTCGGCGTCGAGGCGGATGTGGCCGAGCAGCGACTGCAGAACGCGCAGGGCCGCGGCAGCCCGCTCACCCCAGTCGGACAGGTAGCTGAACTGCCACCACCACAACGCCTCGGACATCCGGCCCGCGTCGTGGTGGCGCAACCCGTGCGAGAGGGCGCCGGCCACGACGGCGACGTCGTTGGACAGCGACCCGGTCGTCAGCTCGGTGGAGGTGACGGGGTCGACGAGGTCGGCGTACTCGTCGAGACCTTCGAAGAGGTTGGCGAACCCGGTGCGCAGCGGGTCGAGCTCGGGGTCGGTCGTGTCGGCCTCGAAGCGCTCAGCCGGGACGATGTCCTGGATCGCCGCGAGCCGCGTACCCATGACCAGGGCCTGGGAGAGGGCGAGCAGCGTCATCGGGATCGCCGCGTCGGGGACGGCGCCCGAGGCGACCTCCGTCACCGTCGCAAGGTAGTGCCGTGCTTCGCTGGCCGACTCGTCGGCCAGCATCTTCAGGTCGTCAGACATCGAGCAACCGCCTTCCTTCGAACGCCCGACCGAGGGTGACCTCATCGGCATACTCCAGGTCGCCGCCCACGGGCAGACCCGAGGCGAGGCGGGTGACCTTCAGGCCCATCGGCCGCAGGAACCGCGCGAGGTAGCTCGCGGTCGCCTCGCCCTCGAGGTTGGGGTCGGTGGCGATGATGACCTCGGTGACCTCACCGGAGGCGAGCCGCGTCATGAGCTCCTTGATCCGCAGGTCGTCGGGACCGACGCCCTCGATCGGGCTGATCGCCCCACCCAGAACGTGGTAGCGGCCACGGAACTCGCGGGTGCGCTCGACGGCCACGACGTCCTTGGGCTCCTCGACGACGCAGATCGCCGTACCGTCGCGACGGGGGTCGGCGCAGATCCTGCACTGCTCGCCCTCGGCGACGTTGCCGCAGGTCGCACAGAACCGGACCTTGGCCTTGACCTCGTTGATCGAGTCGACCAGACGGGACACGTCGACGGCGTCGGACTGCAACAAGTGGAAGGCGATCCGCTGAGCACTCTTGGGGCCCACACCGGGCAACCGGCCGAGCTCGTCGATCAGGTCCTGGACCACGCCTTCGTACACACCCGTGAGCCTATGCCCTGCCGGGTTCAGTCACGGGCCCGGACCCGCTCGCGCAGCCCGGCGGCCAGCCCCATCACCGTGAGCTGGTCGACCAACCCGCCCAACCGCGCCGCCAGGAACCGGTGTTTGACCGGAGCCATCCGTAGCCGCAGGTGCAGGCGGGTGCCATGCCCCTCGGGCGTCAGCCGCAGGCACCACGTGAGGTGGGTGCGTCCCCGGGTCGAGGTGTGGAGCAGGTGGTGGGCCGGGTCGAGGGAGGCGACGGTGAACGTCGCGTCGCGCCCGCCCCAGTCGGGGATGACGTCGCCCACCGCGAGGTCGAGGTACGGCGCGTCCAGGCGCCGCAGCCCACGCCGGGACCGCGGGACGATGCCCTCGACCACGGCCGGGAGGTACCACCCCGCACGCCGCTTGCCCAGCTGCACGAGCCACGGCCAGACCACCTCGGGCGGTGCGGGGAGGCTGAAGGCACGGTCCATCACGACGTCGGCCGGGGCGACCAGCTCGTCGCCGGGGAGGGCTGCGCCTCGTTCGGCGGCGGTGGGCCGGGTCAGCACGGGTCAGCCCTCGTCGATGACCTTGCCGCCGAGGATGCGCTCGATGACCGGGCGACCCACGTCGCCGACGGCCTCGATGTCCTCGTCGTCGTCACTGGCGGCGCTGTCGTCGGCGACGTAGGTCTCCGGGGTGCGCTCGGGCTCCTCGGCGGCGACCTCGGCCTTGGCCCGGGCCAGCAACGAGCCGGGCGGTGGAGGTGCCACAGCGATCGCGGGAGCGCCGGGAGCGGACTCCGTCGCCCAGGAGGGACCGCTGCCCGGGGCAGCGGGCGCGCTGGCCCAGCCACCGTCACCGGACTCCGGCGCGGGGGCGACGGCGCCACTCGCGGCGTAGGCCGTGGCTGCACGTCCACCGGCATCGGCCTGGGCCGCCCCCGTCGGGGTGGTACCTGTCGGGGCGCCGCCTGTCGGGGTCGAGCTCGTCGGTGCCCTGCCCGGCGAGCCGCTGCCACCTGAGGAGTCGTCGGAGGAGCCGGAGCCCTGCTCGTGGAAGCCACGGGAGGTCTCCTGCGCCGTCACCACCGGGTGGGACTCGCCGCTCGGCGCCGAGAGCCGGGCGTCGGGCACGGGGATGCCCTCGACCCGGGCGTCGACACCGAGCACGTCGATGAGGGCCTGGCGGACGAGGTCTGCGTGCGGACCGTGTCGGAAGGTGTTGGCGATGCCGACGGTCGAGATGCCGAGCACGACCTTGCGCCCGTCGAAGTCGTGCACCGTCGCGTGCTCGGACAGCAGCGTCCAGGTGGTGCGCTTGTGCTTGAAGATCCAGGCCAGGATGTCCGGCCAGGCGCGACGGATGGCAGCGGTGTCCAGGCCGCCGGGCGACGCAGACGCTGCCGGGGCCGGCTGGGCCGCTGGGGGCGTTTGGGTCGCTGCAGGCTGGGGTGGCCCGGCTCGACGCTCCTGCTGCGGCAGCACAGACGGGTGCGACCCGGGGGCGGCCGGCGCGGGAGCGGCCGGCGCAGGGGTAGCTGGCGCAGGGGTGGCCGGCTCGGGGGCGGTCGGCTCGGGCTCAGGGGTCGGGTCCTGGGCAGGAGTCGTGTCCCGCTCGACGACCGGCGTCGCCACCGTCGGCGGTGCCGAGAGAGGGGTCTCGGGGCGCTGGGGTGCGGGGCTTGCCACCGTGGCAGTGGCGGGCTCGACCGCTGCCGCAGGCCCCGGGGAGGCGACTGGTTGCACCGGCGGCTGGGCGCGGGCCGCCTGCGAGGGCACGCCCTCGACGTCCAGGCGACGCTCGAGGCGGTCGAGCCGCGCGGCATACCCGCTCTCGCCGGAGGCGCCGGGCAGCAGGACGCGCGCACAGATGAGCTCGAGCTGGAGGCGGGGGGCAGTGGCGCCGGTCATCTCGGTGAGGCCGGCGTTGACGATGTCGGCGGCGCGCGAGAGCGCACCCCCACCGAATGCCGCGGACTGCTCCCGCATGCGCTCGAGCTGGTCCTCAGGCAGGCCGCGCAGGACGGAGGAGGCGCCGTCGGGGATGGCCGCCACGACGATGAGGTCGCGCAGCCGCTCGAGCAGGTCCTCGACGAACCGGCGCGGGTCGAGCCCGGTCTCGATGACGCGGTCGACCTGGTGGAACACCCCGGCCGCATCCCCCACGGCGAAGGCGTCGATCGTCGCGTCGAGCAGCTCGCCGTCGGTGAAACCGAGCAGGGCGGCAGCACTTTCGTAGGTGAGGCCCTCGTCGGTCGAGCCCGCGATGAGCTGGTCGAGCACGGAGAGCGAGTCACGCACCGAGCCGCCGCCCGCACGGGTCACGAACGACAGGACTCCGGGAGCGACCGTGACGCCCTCCTGCGTGCAGAGCTTCTGCATGTAGTCGGACAGCTGCCCGGGCGGGACCAGCCGGAACGGGTAGTGGTGGGTGCGGCTGCGGATCGTGCCGATGACCTTCTCGGGCTCGGTCGTCGCGAAGACGAACTTCACGTGCTCCGGCGGCTCTTCGACGATCTTGAGCAGGGCGTTGAAGCCCTGCGGCGTGACCATGTGGGCCTCGTCGATGATGTAGATCTTGTAGCGGCTCTGGGCCGGGCCGTAGGACGCGCGTTCGCGCAGGTCGCGGGCGTCGTCGACACCACCGTGGCTGGCGGCATCGATCTCGATGACGTCGACCGAGCCGGAGCCACCGCGGGCCAGGGCCACGCACGAGTCGCAGACCCCGCACGGGTCGGGCGTCGGGCCCTGCTCGCAGTTGAGGCAGCGCGCCAGGATGCGGGCGCTGGTCGTCTTGCCGCAGCCGCGTGGGCCCGAGAAGAGGTAGGCGTGGTTGACCCGCCCGGTGCGCAGCGCCTGCATGAGCGGCTCGGTGACGTGCTCCTGGCCGATGACGTCGGCGAAGGACTCGGGCCGGTAGCGGCGGTACAGGGCGGTGCTCACGGTGGGAACCCTAGTCGGGCCACCTGACACGGCACAGTCGCTGTCGAACACCCGGAGCGGCCCGGCTCCGCACCCCCAGATGCCGGTGCCAGACTGTCGGCGACGACAGGAGATCCATGGCCGCGCGACGCAAGCAGAGCAGTACCACCGAGAAGACCAGGGCGACCCCGCTGGTGCTCGAGGTGAAGGGTGCCGGCAAGGACATCGAGGGGGCGGTGCTGCTGGCACCGATCGACCTCAAGGCCAAGGCCGGTCAGTGCATCGTGCTGCGCGGGGCGAACGGCAGCGGCAAGACGACCCTGCTGCGCATCCTCGCGGGGGCGCTCGGGCCGTCGGTCGGCAGCGCCACCTTCAACGGCCTGCCCCTCGACGAGCGCGACCCGGCCACGCGCGCCGGCGTGGCCTCCCTTGTGGGCTCCCCCACGTCATACCGGGACCTGACCGTCATCGACCACCTCGTCCTCATCGACTCCACGTGGGGAGGGCAGATCTCCACGGCCGACGAGCGCGCCGACGAGCTGCTCGAGACGCTCGAGATCGACCACCTGACCGAGCGCTTCCCGCACGAGCTGTCCTCGGGTCAGCAGCAGCTGTTCCACCTGGCGATGGTGCTGTTCCGGCCCTCGTCGGTGCTGCTGCTCGACGAGCCCGAGCAACGCCTCGACACCCACAAGCGCGAGCTGCTCACCCGGTTGCTGCTCGAGCGCAAGGCTGCGGGCACCACCCTCGTCATCGCCTGCCACGACCCGGCCATGACCGAGGCGATCGCCGACCGCGTCGTCGACATCACGGGCGCATGAGCACACCCGACGAGGCGTCGACAGGACCCGCGACCGACCGCGAACGCCTGGCCCAGGCGCGCAAGGTCATCCGCGGCGGGCTGCCCGAGCACGGCAGCGGCAACGCCATCTACACCGCGTACGTCGCCGTCATCGCCTCGCTCGTCTACGGGGTGCCGGCCTCGCGGGCGTTCTTCAAGTTCGTCGACCCCAGGTGGATCTCCCAGCACCTGACCGGGGTGCAGGGCGTCCTCGTCGTGGGGACGGTCATCGTGGGGGTGCTGCTGCTCGGGTACCGGCTCGGCTCGGTCCGCGGCCCGGTCGTGCCCGACCTGCCCTACCTCGACCACGTCGCCACCAGCGCCCTCGACCGCGCCGTCGTCCTGCGGCGCTGGTGGCGGATCAGCCTGGTCGGCTGCCTCGTCGTCGGGCTGCTCGCCGGGGCCGTGGTCGGCACCGGCATGGTCTCCGCCGGGGTCGCACCGCTGGTCGTCCTCGTCCCGACCACCCTGGGCGGGCTCGCCGTCGGGCTGGCCTTCGGCGGCTCGTGGCTCTGGGGCCAGGTGCGGTCCTGGCCCACCGGCGACCGCGGCGTCGCGACGGTGCTGCGCGGTCGGCGCTCGCTGCGGGCGCTGCACCACGTCGGCCTGCGCACCCAGTCCGCCCGGGCCGTGACCATGGGCGGGGCCGTCCTCGCCGGCGACCTGCGCGCCGCCCGGCTCGACGTGGCGGCCCCCGGCACGCGCCTGCGCCGGACCCGGCTGCGGGCCCGAGGTCGGATCACCGTCGTCGCCGAACGCGACCTGCTCGGCCTGCGTCGTTCGCCGGGGTCGTTCGTCGTGGGTCTCGTGCTCTCCGTCGCCGGGTGCTGGGCCCTGGCCCACTCGACCACCCCGGGGGTGCCCAGCATCGTCGCCTTCGCCGGCGTCCTCGCCGCCTACCTCGGGTATGGCGCGTGGTCCGAGGGGATGCGCCTGCAGGGCGACAACGCCGGGACGCCTGCACTCATCGGGCTGCCGTTCGGTGAGGAAGCCCTGGCGCACCTCATCAGCCCCTCCGCGCTGTTCGCCGCCGTCGCCGTGATCACCGGCGCCGTCGTCGCCACGACGACCACGGCCGGGGTGGCGGCGTTCTTCTGGCCGGTCGCGATGACCGCGCTGCTGGCCGGGACCCACCTCATGGCGGCGTTCCGCGGGCTGCCGCCGGTGACGCTGTTCTCGCCCGGCTCGGCCGTGGTCTCGGTCGGCTTCTGGTACTCCCGCCCGCTGCTGCTCGCCCTGATCGGCGGCGTAGCAGCGACCGCCCTGCTTACGCACTCGGGCTACAGCAACGCGCTCATGGTCCTGGCCCTCGCGTCATACGCCGCCGTGATGTTCGGCCGGCGCCGGGTCCGCCTCCTCGACGAGGCCCACCGCGCCTGACCCCGGAACGAAGAGGGACACCCCGCGTACCTGGAAGAGCTCTCCTACCCTTGCTGCATTCCTGCCCTGGGGGAGTTCGGAGAGGTACCACCACGCGGGGTGCCTGCGGCAAGTGTAGACGGGGCCGTGCCGTGGCAGCGAATCCCCTCTTGAGACACTGGTGCCCATGACTCCGCTGGTGCTGTTCCGCCGTCTGGCCATCGCCGAAGCAACCACCTGGGCGCTCCTGCTGACCGGCATGGTCCTCAAGTACGGCACGAGGACGACCGAGCTCGGCGTGCAGGTCTTCGGCATGGTTCACGGTGTCGTGTTCATCGCCTACTGCCTCGCCACGGTGTTCGTCGCCGTCAACCAGCGCTGGTCCGCCCGCGTGACGCTGCTCGGTCTCGTCAGCGCGGTGCCGCCGTTCATGACGGTGTGGTTCGACCGGTGGGCCGAGCGGCGCGACCTCCTCGAGGGCGGCTGGAGGCTCGCCTCCGGGGGCGAGGCGCCGCGCTCGGTGCCCGAGAAGGTGCAGGCCTGGATGCTCGCGCGACCCGTCGCTGCGGCCGCCGTCGCCCTGCTGGCAGTGGCCGCACTGACCACCGTGGCCCTGCTCGTCGGGCCTCCCGCGAGCTCCTCCAGCTGACGATTTCAGGACACGGCCCCAGCCCGTGTAGCCTCGCCCGCGGAGGATTCGCATAGTGGCCTAGTGCGCACGCTTGGAAAGCGTGTTGAGTGAAAGCTCTCAGGGGTTCGAATCCCCTATCCTCCGCCACACGAGTAGGGCCCCGAGCACGCGAGGGGCCCTTTCTCATGTCCGGGTGCCGATGGTTCGAGTCGCCGTTCGAGGTGAGCTCGCCGACGGTCTCGTGGCGAGCTCACCTCGAACCGGCCGTCGCGTGCGGCCGGTCGGCCTTGGTCCGAGGAGGACTCGTGGGGGAGGATTGGCGCACGGGGTGCACCGTGCTCGCGCGCTCAGCGACGCCGGGCAGGTACCGACCGGGTGCTCCGCGCCCGGCGGTCGGCACCTGAGACGACGGAGGGCAGATGGCGCGGCAGATCTCGTGGCGGGGCGTGCTCAGCCAGGATGGCGCCGGTGACGGCCGACGTCCCGAGACACCGGTGTGGCGGCCGGGCACTCCCGTCGTGCCCCCGCGCTCGATCACCGAGGCCGTGCGGGTCATGCAGTTCGCCGGGGTGCTCAGCCTCCTCGAGATCCCTCGCGCCCTTCTCACCAGGAGCGACCTGAGGGCGGCCTTCGCCGGGGAGGCCCGTGCCCAGGGCGTAGCCGCGAGCGCGGCCGACCTCGACCAGATCGTCACGCTGAGCCTGACGATCTCGGTCGTCTACGCGATCGTCTCCGCCACGGCGTGGTTCACCATGGCCAAGGCGACCCGGCAGGGATCGAGGTGGGGACGCTGGATCGCCTGCGTGTTCATGGCCGTGGCGCTCGGCGTGTTCTTCGGCGGCCTCCTGCCAACCGCCGGGGTGCTGGCGCGGGTCCTCCCGATCGCCCTGCTGATGCTCGGGGTGTGGGCACTCGTGCTGTTGTGGCAGAAGGACTCCTCGGCCTGGATCCGCTACAGCACCACGCCCGAGGACTGACCCGGCGCAGGTAGATGCGTGGTCAGCGCCTGCGCGCGGCGCCGACCACCTCGAGGCGCGTGCCGGATGAGGTGCGCCGTCCGCGTACCGGGCGGGATGCGGTGCGGACGGGGTGGGGCGCGCTGCGTACGGGGTGGGATGCGCTGCGTACCGGGCGGGGCACTGCGCGCGGGGACCTGCCTGTCGACGTGGGCGGCAGGGCGGCAGGACGCCGCAGCTCCTTGCCGTCGTGGACGGCAGCCCCGATCCCGACGACGAACAGGCCGACGAGGAACAGCAAGGCGGGCACCGAGCCGGGCGCCATACCGTCATGCGCGCCGACCGGGAACCGACCCGACCCCGCCTGGGCGTCGAGGCTGGCCGAGACCGCGAGCGCACCGCTGACCAGCGAGAGCGCCGCACCCGCGATGGCGAGGGGACGTCCAGTGCCCTGCATGCTTGCCTCCAGGCTGATCACGTCCCAGGGCGAGGAGCCCTCCCCCACCTCGGGCTGGCGATGATCCCGGTGGTCAGAGACCTGCTCAACCTGCAAACGGCGTACCTGGAGGGCGCGACCGTTCAGCGCGTCGGGCGCCGCTTCGGCCGCACCGTGGACCACGGACTGTGGCGCGAACGCCGCGGGAGTCCCACGATGGGGCCATGAGCAACGGTGCCTACCGCGCGGCATACGACGAGAGCCTGGCCGACCCGGACGCCTTCTGGGGCCGTGCCGCGCAGGCGATCGACTGGATCACGCCGCCCCCGCGCGTCCTCGACGACGACCGGCCACCCTTCTACCGCTGGTTCACCGGCGGCACGCTCAACACCTGCTTCAACGCCCTCGACCGGCACGTCGCCGCCGGCCGCGGCGACCAGGCCGCCCTCCACTACGACAGCCCGGTGGCTGCCACCAGGCAGACCTTCACGTATGCCGAGCTGCTCGACCGCGTCGCGACGTTCGCCGGCGCGCTGGCCTCGCTCGGGGTCGACAAGGGTGACCGCGTCATCGTCTACATGCCGATGGTGCCGGAGGCCGTCATCACCATGCTCGCGTGCGCGCGGATCGGGGCGGTGCACTCGGTGGTGTTCGGCGGGTTCGCGCCGGCCGAGCTCGCGGCCCGCATCGAGGACGCCAAGCCGACCGTCATCGTCTCCGCGAGCTGCGGCATCGAGCCGACCCGCGTCGTGGAGTACAAGCCGATGCTCGACGCGGCCCTGGACCGCAGCAGCCACAAGCCCGAGTCGGTCATCGTGCTGCAGCGCGAGCAGGCCCGGGCAGCGGTCGGCGAGCGCGACACCGACTGGGAGGAGCTCGACTGGGAAGAGCTCGTCGCAGACGCCGAGCCTGCCGACTGCGTCGAGGTCGCCGCGACCGACCCGCTCTACATCCTCTACACCTCGGGCACGACCGGGCGGCCCAAAGGCATCGTCCGTGACAACGGTGGCCACGCCGTCGCCCTGCGCTGGTCGATGGAGAACGTCTACGGCATCGGCCCCGGCGACTCGTGGTTCACCGCCAGCGACGTGGGCTGGGTCGTCGGCCACTCCTACATCGTCTACGCGCCGCTGCTCACCGGCGCGACCACCGTTCTGTACGAAGGGAAACCGGTCGGGACGCCGGACGCGAGCGCGTTCTGGCGGATCATCGAGGACTACCGCGTCAAGGCGATGTTCACCGCGCCGACCGCCTACCGGGCCATCCGCCGCGAGGACCCCGAGGGACGGCTCATCGCCGAGCACGACCTCTCGTCGCTGGAGACGGTGTTCCTCGCCGGCGAACGCCTCGACCCCGACACCTGGGAGTGGGCCTCGCAGCGGCTCGGCGTGCCCGTCGTGGACAACTGGTGGCAGACCGAGACCGGATGGCCGATCGCCTCGAACCTGCGTGGCCTCGAACCGATGCCGCTCAAGCCGGGCTCCCCCACCGTGCCCGCCCCCGGGTATGCCGTGCACGTCCTCGACGACCGGGGCCGCCAGGTGCCCGCCGGCACCGAGGGGGCGATCTGCCTCAAGCTGCCGATGCCTCCCGGCACCCTCCCGACCCTGTGGCGCGACGACGAGCGGTACGTCGCCGGCTACCTGTCGGCGTTCGACGGCTACTACCTCACCGGGGACGGTGGCCTGGTCGACGAGGACGGCTACCTCTACGTCATGGGCCGCACCGACGACGTCCTCAACGTCGCGGGGCACCGGTTGTCGACCGGCTCCATCGAGGCGGCCCTGGCCGGGCACGACGCGGTCGCCGAGTGCGCGGTGATCGGGGTGGCCGACGACTTCAAGGGCCAGGTCCCGCGCGGGCTGGTCGTCCTCAAGTCCGGGATCGACGTCGAGACCGAGGGGGAACGAATCCGGGCCGAGCTCGTGCAGCGGGTCCGCGACGAGGTGGGTGCCGTGGCCTCCCTGCGACAGGTCGACATCGTCAGCGCCCTGCCCAAGACCCGGTCCGGCAAGATCCTGCGCAAGACGATGCGCGAGATGGCCGACGGCAGGACCCCGGTCGTCCCCGGGACCATCGAGGACGCCGGCGTCCTCGAGACGCTCGCCCCCGTGCTGAGGCCGACGACCTAACCTCCTGCCTGTGCAGGGAGTGTTCACCGGGTTCGTCACCATCGCCGTCGTCATCGGCGTCGGTGCGCTGCTCGCCCACCTGCGTGTGGTCGATCTCGGTGCGCAGCAGCTCCTTTCGCGGCTCGCGTTCTTCGTGGCCAGCCCCGCGCTCATGGTCATCACCCTCGGCCGGGCTGACGTGCACGCCGTGCTGTCGGCCAACCTCGTCGCCTCCGGCACCGCCGTGGTCGTGTGCGTCGCCCTGTATGCCGCCCTGGCCCGCTGGGTCTGGCACCGCGGCCTCGGTGAGGGGACCATCGGCGCGCTGTGCGCGTCATACGTCAATGCCGGGAACCTCGGCATCCCTGTGGCCAGCTATGTCCTCGGGGACGCGGCCCTGGTCGCACCGACCTTGCTGCTCCAGCTGCTCGTGCTCCAGCCGCTGGCCTTGTCGCTGCTCGACGCCGACGCCCGGGGCCGCCCGACGTCGGTGTGGCAGGTGGTCGGGCGACCGTTCAAGAACCCGCTGACGCTGGGGTCGCTCGCCGGGCTCGGGTTGTCGCTGACGGGGTGGACCCTTCCGCCGATCGTCGCCGACCCGCTCGCGCTCATCGGCAACATGGCCGTGCCGTCGATGCTCATCGCGTACGGCATCGCCCTGCGCCTCGGACCCGGGCTCGGGAAGGCGGGTTCTCTGGCCGAGCTCGCGACGACCTCGACGATCAAGCTGCTGCTCCAGCCGGCGGTCGCGTGGTTCGTCGGCGCGGTCGTCCTCGGGGTCCACGGACACGCGCTGCTGGCCATCGTCGTCACCTCGGCCCTGCCGACGGCGCAGAACATCTTCGTCCACGCCACGCGCTACGGCCGCGGCACGGTGCTGGCCCGCGACACCATCCTCATCACCACGGTGGGCGCGGTCCCGGTCATCCTGCTGGCCGCCGCCGTCCTCGGCTAGGCGAGCGCGCCACGTCACCGGGCCGACCGCCTTCGCCGACGGCCAGGCGGCGACACACCTGCTGGTGCAGGCATGGGGGTGTTGGTCAGCCGACGACCGGGCGGAGCCAGGTGTGTCGCCGACTGGGCCACCTGGGGACAACTCCGAGCACGCCCCGCCCTGGCGGTCACACTCGACCATGGCCGCACGGGGGGACGACCACACGCGAGGCTCTGACCCGACTGGGCGGGGTGTCGGGCCGCTCGGTGCTGCTGCTCCACGTGACGAGGGCCGAGCTGGACCGATCGGTGCGGTCGGGGGACGTGCACCGGGTCGCTTGGGGTCGTTAGGCACTGCCCACCGACCTCGAGGCGCGGCGGGCGGCCCAGGCCCTCGGGGGCGTCGCGATCCTCCTGAGCGCGGCCGCCCACTGGGGATGGGCCCGGCAGTGGGAACCGCGCCGGCCGCAGGTTGCCGTCCGGCGTGGACGCCGCCTGACGGCCGAGCGACGACAGCCGTATATGACGTGCGCTGGCGGGCGATCCCGCCCGAGGATGTGGTCGACGGCTGGGTGACCGGACGCGAGCGCACGGTGCTGGACTGTGCTGTCCTCCTCGCGTTCTCCGAAGCCCTGGCCGTCGCCGACTCGGCCCTGCGCGCCGGTGTGGACCGTGCGAGCCTCCTTGCACGGGTCGAAGGGCTCGACCGCCAGCCGGGCGGGTGGATCTCGCCGATCGTGCGCTGCGCATCGTCGTGGAGGGCGAGAGCGTCGAGTTCCACACAGAGCGTGAGGTCTTCGACCGTGACTGCGCGAGGTACAGCCGATTGGCGGCCGACGGGTGGCTGGTCCTGCGCTTCAGCTGGACCCAGGTCATGAACCGACCGGACTGGGTCAGGACGGTGATCGCTCGCGCCGTCGCGCAACGACAAGGGTGAGCCGGCCGACCGGCCGGCGACACGCCATACCTCTCAGCGTGGGCATCAAGGCGTATGGCGCGTCCGGCGCGAGGTGGTGTGTCGTTGACTGGTCGTGTCCTGCGGGAAGACGGGCGCCGCAGGATCAGCGGGAGCGGCGGGCGGTGCCGAAGATCGAGCGGGTGATCTCACGACCGAGCACCGTGCCGGCCGACCGCAGCGCGGACTTGAACGCACTGGACTGCACGACCTGCTCGACGATGCTGGGCTCCGCCTTGGCCGGACGGGCCGGCTTGGGCGCGGCCGGCGCCTGGGAAGGCGCGGCCGGCGCCGGGACCGGCGCGCCGGGGGCGGGGGCGGCCTGCGCGGCAGGCGCCTGGTTGAGGCGGGCCTGGAGCTTCTCGTACGCCGACTCCCGGTCGACGACCGCGGCGTACTTGGTCGACAACGGTGAGGCGGCGATGAGCCCGGTGACCGTGGCCTCGTCGGACGGCGCCATGAGTGACTGCGGCGCGATCATGCGGGTCCACGCCACCGGGGTCGGCGCGCCCTTCTCGGACAGCACCGTGACGACGGCCTCGCCGGTGCCGAGGTTGGTCAGCAGCTCCTCGAGGTCGTACCCGCTGTGGGGGTAGGTAGACACCGCGGCCTTGAGCGCCTTGGCGTCCTCGGGGGTGTAGGCGCGCAGGGCGTGCTGGACGCGGTTGCCGAGCTGGGCGAGCACCCCGCTCGGCACGTCCTTCGGGCTCTGGGTGACGAAGAAGACGCCGACCCCCTTGGACCGGATGAGCCGTACGGTCTGCTCGATCGCCGACAGGAACGCCTTGCTCGCGTCGGCGAACAGCAGGTGGGCCTCGTCGAAGAAGAAGACGAGCTTCGGCTTGTCGGCGTCACCGATCTCGGGCAGGTCGTGGAAGAGGTCGGCGAGCAGCCACATGAGGAACGTCGAGAACAGCGCCGGACGGTCCTGCACCGCGGGCAGCTCCAGGCAGGTCACCAGCCCCTTGCCGTCGGCAGCCGTGCGCAGCAGGTCGGAGGTGTCGAACTCCGGCTCGCCGAAGAACGCGTCGGCGCCCTGGTCGGAGAACGCGATCAGCTCACGCAGGATGACGCCGGCCGTCGCCGACGAGAGGCCGCCCAGCGACTTGAGGTCGGCCTTGCCCTCGTCGGAGGTGAGGAAGGAGACGACCTCGCGCAGGTCCTTGATGTCGAGCAGTGCGAGCCCGTTCTTGTCGGCGTAGTGGAAGACCAGGCCGAGGCTCGACTCCTGGGTGTCGTTCAGCCCCAACACCTTCGAGAGCAGCGTCGGGCCGAACGACGTGATCGTGGCGCGGATCGGGATGCCGTGCCCGAGGCCGCCGAGGGAGAGGAACTCGGTCGGGTATGCCGTGCCCACCCACTGCTGCCCGACCTCGGTCGAGCGGCTGGTGATCCGGTCGTTGGCGACACCGGCCGTGGCCATGCCGGACAGGTCTCCCTTGACGTCGGCGAGGAAGACCGGGACACCCTGGCCGGACAGCTGTTCGGCCATGAGCTGCAACGTCTTGGTCTTGCCGGTGCCGGTGGCCCCGGCCACGAGGCCGTGCCGGTTGAGCGTCGCCAGCGGCACCTTGACCGGTGCATCGGGGTGGGCCGTGCCGTCGATGACGGCGGCCCCGAACAGGAGCGCCCCTCCGGTGAAGGCGTAGCCCGCGCGGATCGCATCGAGCTGCTCGGAGGACTGCGCGGACGGCTCGGGACTCGCGTTCTCGGTCACCTTCGGCACTCTAGTGCGGCCCCCGGACCCCGCGCAGGGCCAACGCGAGCACGCCTGGTGCGGCTGGGGCCTTGCTGAGCGCGGCTGGGGCCACGCGCGCCATACCCCTATGGTGGCTGGGTGATCTTCAAGAAGGTGGGCGAGGGAAAGCCGTATCCGGACCACGGCAAGGACTCGCCGCGGGACTGGGCCGAGGTGCCCCCGCGCATGGTCCGCCTCGAGGAGCTGATCACCACCAAGCGCACCCTCGACCTCGGGCAGCTGCTCGCCGAGGACTCGACGTTCTACGGCGACCTGTTCGCGCACGTCGTGGAGTGGGAGGGCAACCTCTACCTCGAGGACGGCCTGCACCGCGCCCTGCGCGCCGCCCTTCAGCAGCGACCTACCCTGCACGCGCGCGTCCTCGTGCTTGACTAGCCCCCGCAGCAGGTCGGCGTCGCACCGGGGCGCCTGACACAGGCGGAGGTGGGTGTGAGCTACATCGTCGAGTCGGGGGCATCGAGCTCCCGTCGCAGACGACGTCGCCGTGCCCTGGTCACCCTCGGGCTCGCGGTGCTCATGCTGTTCTTCGCCTTCTGGTACGCCTACTCCTACTACGAGGCGTCCGACCACACCCGGGCGGTCCCGCGACCGACGTGCACCCCGACCGCAGGACCACTGCTGCCGGCGCAGGTGACGCTCAACGTCTACAACGCGACCGACCGAGCGGGCCTGGCGGCCAAGACCGCGACCGAGATCCGCAAGCGCGGCTTCCGCGTGGCCACCGTGACCAACGACCCGTTGCAGCGCAAGGTCGCCGGCGCCGCCGAGGTGCGGTTCGGACCGAGTGGCGCGAAGGCGAGCAAGCTCGCCCTCGGGCTGGTCAAGGGCTCGAAGGCGGTCAAGGACAGCCGCACCGACTCCTCGGTCGACCTCGTCCTCGGCGTGAAGTTCACGAAGCTGGCCGCGGCCCCCAAGGCGACACCGAAGCCCACGGCCACCCAGCCCGGGGGCTGCTGACCCGTCAGCCGGCCGTCCCGCGCGGGGCCCAGTCCTCCCGGCGCAGCTCGTACTCGACCTCGCCCTGCTCGCTGCCCGGCACCGGCTCGTCGTGCTGCTCGTGGAACCCCCGGGCGAACTGCATGCCGATGCTCGTCATCGTGGCGCGGGAGCCCGCGTTGACGGCCATCGTCTGAGCGAAGACCCGGGTCAGGCCCACCACCTCGAACCCGTGTCGGAGCAGCTCGCGCGACCCCTCGCTGGCGTAGCCCTGCCGCCAGTGCCGCCGCAGGACGCGGTAGCCGAGGTCGGCCTCGCCGACCACCGGCTCCTGGCTCGGGCCGTGGGGTGGCGTGAGCATCCACAGACCGACGAACCGTTGCCGGGCAGGACCCTCGACCGAGCGCAGGAAGCCGACCCACATCCCGAGCCCGTCGACAATCCCGGCGCGGGCGAGCCGCTGGTGGTGGTTGCGCTCGACCTCCTCCCGCGTCCGGGGCCGGCCCCACAGGAAACGCAGCACCTCGGGATCGGAGTCCAGCTCCACCTCGAGCTCGAGGTGGTCGTCGGCGAGCGGCACGAGGTCGAGGCGGGCGGTCTGGAGGAGGGGCTGCGGCATGCGCCCACGGTGCCGCATCGTCGGGCTCGTCGGCGAACCGGGACGCGGGGTGCCGTGCCGACGTAGGCTCCCAGCATGATCACCGTCGAGCTGGCGCGGAGCCTGGTCGAGGGGGGCGTGCTCTGGGAGCCGACCCCCGGCGACCGGTTCACCATCGACCAGCCGAACGTCGCGGGTGAAGTCTTCTGGATCAGCCACCTCACCATCGACGTGCTGACGTTCAAGGGCCAGCCACTGCTGGGTTTCAACGGCACGACCGAGTGGGCCCTGGACTCCGTCACGCTCGACACCGCCCTGTGGCTCCCGCGCGAGGACCAGCTCCGCGAGCTGCTGGGAGACCGGTTCGCCGGCCTGCACCGCGACGGCGACACCTGGGTGGTCGAGGTGACCGGCGCCGACGGCCGGGCGACGTTCCGCGCCGCCGACACCGAGTGCGCGTATGCCGAGGCGCTGCTCAGCCTCGTCTGACCGTCACCTCCGGCGCGGTTCCGGGCCTCAGCCGGCGGGCTGGGTCACCGGGACCACGGGCACACCCATCGAGGTCGTGGTCTCGGTGACGTGGGCAGCCGTGCCCGACCCGTCGCCGGCATGGTCCTCGGCCCCCGGACGGACCGGCGTCGGCATGCTGGAGAGCACCACGGCCGTGCCGACCATTGCGAACAGCAGGGCACAGCCGAAACGCACCAGCGCCTGGTTGACCGACAGGTTGCCGTGCAGGACGAGGAAGGCAGCGGGGGCGAACAGCATCGCGCCGAGCAGCACGCTGGACCTGTAGCGGCTCGGGCCGGTGGTCGAGGCCATGTCAGGACACCACGCTCTCCACGACGTCGACGACCCCTGCCGTGGTCAGGCGCAGGTGGCCGCCGAGCTCTGAGTAGGCGAGCACCGCGAGCTGCGGTGCGCCTGGTTCGACGAGGCGGCGGACCGCCCGCCGCAACGGCTGGGCGCAGACGAGCACCGGCTGGACACCCGACTGCTCGGCCTGTTGGGAGACGCGGACGGCCTCGGTCGCCAGCCGCTCCGCGAAGTAGGGGTCGACGAGGAGCTGGACGCCGTTCTCCCCGCCGCGCAGGGACTCGAGCAGTCGCTGCTCGAGTCGCGGCTCGAAGGTGAGGACGTGCAGCTCGCCACCGACCGCGTGCGAGGAGGCGATGGCCGGGCCGAGGGCGAGACGGGCCGCCTCGACCAGGCCGTCCGGGTCGGTGCTGACGCGGGCCCGCAGGGACAGGGCCTCGAAGATCCTGACCAGGTCGCGGATGCCGACGCTCTCGGCGAGCAGGCCCTGCAGGCAGCGCTGGACCTCGCCGAGGGTGAGCGGTGACGGCGTCATCTCCTCGACGACGGCCGGGTGCGTGGCGCGGACCGCCTCGACGAGCAGCTTGACGTCCTCGCGGCCGAGCAGCTCGTGGGCGTGCTGGCGCACCGTCTCCGCGAGGTGTGTGGTGACGACGGAGGACCGGTCGACGACGGTGGCCTCGACGGCTTCGGCCCGACCACGCTGGGTCACCGGCACCCACTTGGCTTCGAGGCCGAACACGGGTTCGCGGGTCGGCGTGCCCTCGAGGGCGTCGAGGTGGTCGCCGATCGCCAGCACCATCCCGGCCGGGGCGACTCCGCGGGCGACCTCGACGCCGTGCAGGCGGATGGCATAGGTGTGCTGCGGCAGGTCGATGTTGTCGCGGGTCCGCACCAGCGGGATGACGATCCCGAGCTCGTGGGCGAGCTTGCGGCGCAACGCCTTGACGCGGTCGAGCAGGTCACCGCCCGAGCTGGTGTCGACCAGGCCGATGAGGTCGTAGGAGAGCTCGAGCTCGAGCGGCTCGACCCGGATGTCGTGCGCGAGCACCTCGGGGCTGTCCGCAGACGGACCGGGCGGCAGGGCGGCGGCCGCGGCACGCTCCTCAGCCGCCTCCTTCTCACCGGGCTTGGGGAGCTGGCGGGCGATGATGAGGGCCGCCCCACCGACGAGGATGAACGGCAGCTTGGGCAGGCCCGGGATGAGGGCGAGAGCGCCGACGGCGACGCCCGCGAGCTGCACCGCCTGTCGCTGGGCGCCGAACTGGGCGACGAGGTCGCTGCCCATGTCCTGGGCGGTCGTCGCACGGGTGACGATGAGGCCGGTCGACATCGACATGAGCAACGCGGGGATCTGCGAGACGAGCCCGTCGCCCACCGACAGGAGGCTGTAGGTCGCCATCGCGTCCGTGATGCTCTCGCCGCGCTGGACGACACCGATGATGAGGCCACCGATGAGGTTGACCAGGGTGATGACGATGGCGGCGATCGCATCGCCCTTGACGAACTTGGAGGCGCCGTCCATCGCGCCGTAGAAGTCGGCCTCGGCCGAGACGTCGGCGCGGCGGCGACGCGCCTCGTCCTCGTCGATCAGGCCGGAGTTCAGGTCGGCGTCGATCGCCATCTGCTTGCCGGGCATCGCGTCGAGGGTGAAGCGCGCGCCGACCTCCGCCACTCGCCCGGCACCGTTGGTGATGACCACGAACTGGATGACCACGAGGATGATGAAGATGACCAGGCCGACGATGATCGAGCCGCCGACGACGAAGTGGCCGAAGGCGTCGATGACCTTGCCGGCGAACCCGTCGAGCAGGACGAGCCGGGTCGCGCTGACGTTGAGCGCCAGCCGGAACAGCGTGCCGATGAGCAGCAGGGACGGGAAGACCGCGAAGTCCAGGGGCCGCTTGACGTTGAGGGCCACGAGCAGGATGAGCACCGAGAAGGTGAGGTTGACCGCGAGGAGCATGTCGAGGACGACGCTCGGCAGCGGCACCACCATCATCACGACGATCGCGACGATGCCCCCAGGGATGCCGATCTGCCCGATGCGGTTCTTCAGCATCGGGGCTCGGCGTGCACGCAGTGGGGGACGGCAGCTGTCATGGCATGCCTCCTATCGGCGCAGGGCACGAGGACCTGAGGTTTCGGCCAGCTGCGCCGGCGTCATCCGCGCCGCGTGCGGGTTGCGGTGGAACCCTCGCGCGGCCCCGCGCTGGCGCAGCCCCATGACGAAGACGAACACCGCGGCGACGGCGTCATACAGCTCGGCCGGGATCTCGTGCCCGAGCGGGCAGTTGCGGTAGAGCATGCGGGCCAGGGGCACGTCCTCAACGAGGGGCAGCCGCAGGGCGACGGCGTCCTCACGGATCTTCGCGGCGACGAGGCCGGCACCCTTGGCGACGACCCGTGGGGCACCGCGACCCGGCTCGTAGGCGAGCGCGACGGCGACGTGGGTGGGGTTGACGAGCACGAGGTCGGCCGAGGAGAGGTCGGACATCATCCGGTTGCGGCTCATCTCGCGCTGCTTGCCGCGGATCATGCCCTTCTGCAGCGGGTCGCCCTCGGCCGACTTGTTCTCACGCTTGATGTCCTCGAGGCTCATCTTGAGCGAGGAGTTCATGCGGCGGCGCTCCATGACGTAGTCCGCGGCCGCCAGGACCAGCCCCACCGCGGCGATGACGCGCAGGATGGACAGGGCGGCACCGGTCGCCGCGCCGACGGAGGCGCCGAGGGACCACTCACCGCTCGTCGAGATCTGCTCGGTCACCGACTGCACGGAGTGGTAGCCGATCCACCCGAAGACCCCGAACTTGAGCAGCGTCTTGACCAGCTGCCACGCGGCGTGCGCCCCCACGAGGTTCTTCAGGCCCTTGGCCGGGTTGAGCGTCTCGAACTTCGGCTTGAACTTCTTGGCGTAGATGCGGATGCCGCCCTGGGCGGCGTTGCTCACGATCGCCGCGACGACCATCGCGCCCAGGAGCGGGGCCAGCAGGAGCAGGCTGTGCGACCCCGCGTCCTTGAGCACCCCGATGGCGACGCCCGGGTCCGGCTGGACGATGACGCGCTGGAGGTCGCTCAGCAGGTCGCGGAAGAGGTCGGCGAGGTCGCGGACCAGCTTCGGGACGAGCACTGAGGCGACGAGGACCGCGACCCAGGCGCTGAGCTCCGCGGTCCGCGGGATCTGCCCGTCCCGCTTGGCCTCCTGCTTGCGTTGCGGGGTGGGCTTCTCGGTCTTGGACGCCTTGTCGCTCACGAGCGCGTCCCCATCATCGCGGCGACCGACACCATGTCGTGGGTGGCCTGGTCGAGCAGCCGGCTGACCGCGCCCGGCAGCAGGGCGAAGGCCACGCCGGCGAGTGAGATGGCGAGGATGATCTTCACGGGAAAGCTCATGGCGAAGATGTTGAGCGTGGGCACCGCGCGGCTGACCAGCCCGAGGGCGAGCTCGGCGAGGAAGAGGACGACGAGGACGGGCGCCGCGATCTGCAGGGCGCCCGCCAGGAACCGGCCGAGGTCCTCGGTGGCCAGCCGGGACAGGTCCCCGATGGACAACGGCCGCAGGGGCACCGTCCGGAACGTCATCATCAGGCCGCGCACGAGGACGAGGTGGCCGTTGGCGGCGAACAGCAAGGTGATCGCGAGCAGCTGCTGGATCCGGCCGAACATGCTGCTGGACACGTTGGACAGCGGGTCGTAGAGGCTGGCGAGGGTGAAGCCGCTGGCCAGGTCGAGGAGCTCGCCGGCTGCCTGGATGACCGAGACCGCGACGTGCACGACGAACCCCATGACCATCCCGACGGCGACCTGCCACAGCGTGGCGCCCGCGATGCCGGGGAGGTCCAGGGTCGGGCCCGTGGAGCTGAGGGTGGGGAGCAGGCACAGGGCGAGGGCGAACGCCATACCGGCCTTGACGCGGGCCGGCACCGATCGGCTGCTGAACGGTGGGGCGATGGCGAAGAACGCGGACATTCGCACCGTGGCGAGCAGCAGCACCACGAGGGTCTCCGCCGACAGGGACGCCCGCATCAGCTGAGCAGCTGGGGAAGCAGGGCGAACATCCCCTTGGTGAAGGCCACCGTCTCCTGGAGCATCCAGTGCCCCGCGACGAGGATGACCGTCGCGACACCGATCAGCTTCGGGACGAAGCTGAGGGTGACCTCCTGCACCTGGGTGACGGCTTGGAGCAGGGAGACGCCGAAACCGATGCCGAGCGCCACGAGCAGCACGGGCATGGAGAGCTTGGCCGCCAGGATCATCGCCTGGAGGCCGATGTGCACCACGTCGGAGTCGGTCACGGTCGGTGCACCCCTCTCAGTGGTAGCTCTGCACGAGGGCGGTCGCGATGAGGCTCCAGCCGTCGACCATGACGAAGAGCAACAGCTTGAAGGGCAGCGAGATCAGGGCAGGCGGAAGCATCATCATGCCCATCGACATCAGCACCGAGCTGACGACGACGTCGATCACGAGGAAGGGGATGAAGACGACGAAGCCGATGATGAAGGCGGACTTGAGCTCGGAGAGCACGAACGCAGGGATGAGGGTCGTGAGCTTCACGTCGTCGGGGGTCGCGGGCGCGGCCTGGTCGCTCAGCTTGACCATCGTCGCCAGCTCGGCGGGGCGGGTCTGCTTCATCATGAACTGCCGCAGCGGCTTGACCCCCGCGTCGAACGCCTGGGACTGGGTCACCTGACCCTTGAGGTAGGGCTGCACCCCGGCGTCGTTCATCTGCGACAGGACCGGCGACATGATGAACAGGCTGAGGAAGAGGGCCAGGCCGGCCAGCACCTGGTTCGGCGGGATCGTCGTGGTGCCGAGCGCGTTCCGCGTCAGGGACAGCACGACGATGATCTTGGTGAAGGACGTGCAGAGGACGAGGAGCGCGGGGGCGACCGAGAGCACGGTGAGCAGCAGGATGATGCTGACCGTCTGGCTCGGCTTGCCGAGGCTGGGGTCGACCGAGACCGAGACGTTGCCGCTCGTCGTCGTGCTCGGGGAGGGCGACGGCGAGGGAGAGGGCGCCGGAGCCGGCGGGATCGTCGCCGTCGGCAGCCACAGCCCCGTCACCACGGTCGGCGTGAGGAGCCGGGGCGTACCGAGACCGGGAGCGACCAGGGTGACCGGCGTCGCGGACACCGCGGAGGTGGTGGCGCCGGCGGCCACAGCAGGTGCGGCGGCCTGGGCCGCGGCGGCGGACACCGCGACCGTCGAGAGTGCGAGGAGGCCGACGGCGACACCGCGCCGCAGCCACGACATCCCGGCCAGCTGCCGAGGCGCCCGGAGGAGCTCAGCCACGGCGGCCGCGCCCGACGCTGAGGACGAGGGAAGCCGCGTTCCACGGCCACCCGGCCGGGACCTCCGCGGTGCGCTGCTGGTCACGCCGGGCCGAGCGCGAGTCCGCGGCGACGATGGTGCGTGACCGGCGCGGCCCGCTGCCCGCAAGGGCCTGCCGCGAGGCGACCGGGGCGACCGTGGACGCGCGAGCCGCACGCGACCTGCGGACGCGGCCGCGCCTGGCGCCCTGCTCAGCGCGCCGGGCCTCGCGGGCGGCCGCGCGGGTCTCGACCAGCGGCCGGGTGGCCGTCTCGACAGGGGTGGTCGCGAACCCGGCCAGGGCCATCGCCCGGCTCTCGGCGATCGCCCAGGTCGGCGACGGGTCGGCAGGGGGCATGGCGACCGTGGTGATGGCCTCGTCCGGCCAGACGAACGGGGGCGTCGTGGCGGCGGGTGCCGGGGCGACGGGGGCGACGGGGGCGACGGGGGCGACGGGGGCGACGGGAGCAACCTCGGCAACCGGGGCAACCGGGGCAACCGTGGCAACCGGGGCAACCGGGGCAACGGGAGCGGCGGGGGCGACGGGGGCCGCGGCGGCCTGCGGGGCCGGGGCCGGAGCGCCCAGCACGCGGCGGATGGCGGCCGGGAGGGCGGCGGACAGGAAGGAGGGGGCGGTGGCCGGGCCGGCCGGGCCGATCGACGGGACCACCGTGAGCGGTCGCGCCACCGTCACGAGGTCCTCCTCACCGAGCTCACCGAGCACGGTCACCCCGCGCTCGGTGACGCCGAGGACCATGACCTGGCTGCCGACCTTGACGACCTGCAGGGTCGAGTTGCGGCCCAGGCTCCGACGGGTGAGCACGTCGACGTCGACGGTGGCCTTGCCCGGGCGCACCGAGCCGAGCCCCCGCTTGGAGGCCCAGCGGGCGAGGGCCACCAGCAGGACGAGGACGACACCCAACGACACGAGCAGGCGCAGGACCGCCCACACGATGGAGCCATCGGTCATGCCCGTGGCCGGGAGTCCGTGTCGGCGCTGACGACCTCGGTGATGCGGACGGCGAACTCCTCGTCCACGACGACGACCTCGCCGCGGGCCATCAGGGTGCCGTTGACGAGCACGTCGACCGGGCTGCCCGCGGCGCGATCGAGCTCGAGGACCACACCGGGGGCCAGCGAGAGGACCTCCTGGACCTTCATGCGGGTGCGGCCGAGCTCGACGCTGATGCCCATCTCGACGTCGCGCAGCAGGTGCAGGCGACGCGGGTCGACCTCGGCGAACGGTGAACCACCCACGAGCGGCTGGAAGGCCGCGGCGACGGCCGCTGTGTCCTCGACCGTGTCCTCGACCGAGGCCTCGACCGTGTCCTGGACCGGGCGCTCGGGCGCGACGGCGAACGGGGCGTCCTCGACGGGGGTCTCGGAGTACGTCATGGGGTGTCCTTCGGTGGGGGCGGGGTGGTTCACGAGGTGACGATCTGGGCGGCGAGCCGCTTGCCGTGGCTGCCGGGCGTGGCGGAGGCGACGGGCACGCCGTCCGCGGCGACGACGAGGGGCTCGGCGACGGGGTGCCGAAGCGGGACCACATCGCCCACGGCGAGCGAGAAGACCTCGGCCGAGGTGAGGGTCACCTCGCGGAAGGCGACGCTGACGTCGATCTCGACCTGCTGCAGCCGCTGCTCGACCGTGCGCGCCGCGACCGCGACCGGGCCGTCTGCAGGCGCCTGCACGGCGACCTGCTGGACCGAGGCCAGGATCGGCTTGAGGGTGGTCAGCGTCATGCAGAGCGTGGCCGTGGCGGCCTGGTCGCCGATACGGATCTCGACCTCGGTGGAGACCACGGGGTCGGCTGGTGCCGCGATCTGGAGGAACTGGGTGTTGGACTCGAGGGTGTCGAGGCCGGCGCGGACGGGCGCGAGGTTCTCGAACGCATACGTCAGCTCGGCGGCGACGCGCTGCACCAGGTCACGCACGAGGCTGGTCTCGATCTCGCTCAGCGCACGGATGGGCTGGTTGCGACCCCCGGCACCGCCGAGCAGCCGGTCGATGACGCTCATGACCACGCCCATGGGCAGCTGGAACAGGGCGGAGCCGGGCTGGCTCGCGAACGTCAGCACGGCCAGGAGGCTGGGGTTGGGCACGGTGCGGACGTACTCGTCGTAGGTCACCTGGCGCACCGACTGGACCCGCGCGTGCACGACCGTCCGCAGGGTCGTCGAGAGCACCGTCGACAGCTGACGGGCGAAGGTCTCGTTCGCGACCTGCAGGGCCCGCACCCGCTCTCGACTGAGCCGGCCAGGACTGCGGAAGTCGTAGGACAACGGCTCGGCACTCACGAACCCCCTGATCGGCAGGTCCGGGACGCTCCTGAGGCTTCTGCCTGAATTCGGGTCAGGAGTGACCACCACCGCGCTGCGCGGTGGTGCGGGTGGGGATCGAGAGGGGGCCGGTGACTGATGGGCCACGCGACCCACGCGGGGTCACTGCATGACGAACTCGGTGAGGTACACCTTCATGACCTCGCCCTCGTAACGCTTCTTGACCTCGGCGTCGAGGGCCTTGCGAGCCGCCTCGCGCCCCTTCGGGGTGAGCAGCTCGGCATAGGTGCGCTGGCCGAAGATGCCGATCGCGGCATCCCTGGCCTTGGCCCCGTTGAGGGGGTCCTTGCCGTGGCTGGAGGCGGCGTCGGCGGTCTCCTGCAGCGACAGGCCGACCTTGAGGAACCGGCCGTCGGCCAGGTTGAGGGTCAGGGGTTCGAGGTCGACGACGGGGCCGGCGACCGGTTCCGTGGCTGCGGCCGAACCGGACGGCTTGAGGAAGAAGAAGTAGCCGGCGCCGGCGAGGACGACCGCTGCGACGACGAGCATGATCAACGACTTCTTGCCCTTGGCCTTCGGCTCGGGGGCGGCGGCCACGGGGGCCGCTGCGGTGGCGGTGGACATGGTCAGTCTCCTGGGAGGGACGGGATGGACGAGGCAGACCCGGCCGAGCTGGTGCCCGGGTCGGCCAGGGCGTGGACGACGATGGCCACACGGCGGTTGCGGGCGCGGCCCGCGGCGGTGGCGTTCGAGGAGAGGGGACGCTGGTCGGCATACCCGGAGGCGGAGATCCTGGTGCCGTTGACTCCTCGGGTGAGGACGTAGCGCAGGACGGTCGTGGCTCGTTCGGTGGACAGCTCCCAGTTGGAGGGGAACTGGCCCGAGATCGGCACGTTGTCGGTGTGTCCCTCGACCGTGAGCTCGTTGGGCAGGGTCTTCAGGATCGGGGCCACGGCGTCGAGCACCTTGCGACCCTCGGGCCGCAGCGTCGCCTCGCCGGCGTCGAACAGCACGCGGTCGGTGACGACGTTGACGACCAGGCCGTGGTCCCGGACCTGGAACTGCACCGACCCCGACAGGCCCTTGGCTGCCAAGGACTTCGCGATCCGGTCCCGGATGGCGGTGAGGTCGTCCTTCTGGGACGTGCCGGTGCCGGGTCCCTTGCCCGGGCCCTTGCCGGCGTCGGCCTGACCGCTGCCCTTCCCGGCGTCGGTGGGCTGACCGGAGGTGGTCGGCTTCACCAGGACGGGGACGATGCTCTCCGGGCGGGTCGGCCCGACGGCCTTGCTGTCGGGCTGCCCCTGGACCCCGCCGTTGAGGATGCCCGTCGAGCTGGAGACCGCGGCCGGCTCGCCGAAGTACTGCTCGAGCCCGTTGGACAGGGCGATGAGCTTGGCCTGGTCGACCTGGCTGATCGCGAACAGCACGATGAACAGCGCCATGAGCAGGGTGATCATGTCGGCATAGCTGAGGAGCCAGCGTTCGGCGTTCTCGTGCTCGGGCTCCTCGTGCTCCTCGGCGCGACGACGGCCGCCGCCGCCGCCGGGCCGGGAGCTCACGCCGCCTCCGCCGGCCGCTCGGCGCGACCGGCGCCGTCGTCGGCCAGGGCCGCCCGGAGGCGCTTCTCCACGACGCGCGGGCTGGTGCCCGACTGGATGGCGAGCACGCCTTCGAGCAGCAGCTCCATGTGACCGATCTCGGCCTCGCTGACCCGCTTGAGCTTGCTGGAGATCGGCAGCCACATCGCGTTGGCGCTCATGACGCCCCAGAGGGTGGCGACGAACGCGCTGGCGATGAGCTCACCGAGGGTGGCGGGAGAGTCGAGGTTGCCCAGGACGTGGATGAGGCCGATGACCGTGCCGATGATGCCGATGGTCGGGGCGTAGCCGCCCATGTCGGCGAAGAACTTGATGCCGAGCTTGTCGCGCTTGCGGCGGGTGGAGATCTGGGTGTGCAGCACGTCGTAGATCTCGTCGGCGTCGGTGCCGTCGACGGTCATCTCGATGCCTTCGCGCAGGAAGGGGTCCTCGATGCTGCGGGCCCGCTCCTCAAGCGCCAGCAGGCCCTCGCGCCGGGCGATGTCCGCCATGGCCACGAGCTCCTCGACGACGTCGTCGCTCTTGGGCGCCTTGGCGGTGAACGCCCGGACGAGCTGCTTGCCGATCACGGCCATGTCGGTGATGAAGCCGCCGGCCATGGCGGCGCCGATGCTGCCCACGAAGACCAGGATGATCGGGGGCATGAGCAGGATGGAGGTGGGCGAGGCCCCCTCCATGATGAGGGAGGCGAAGACGGCCCCGAGGACGACGACGATGCCGAGGAGGGTGGCGATCTCCATGTCAGTGGTCCGTGTCCGGGACGGCGTGCAGACCCGAGCGCTGCGACGGCGAGTGCTGGACGAAGTCGGCTGCGGAGATGACGGCCGCCCGGAAGTCGCGCACCTCCGCGACCACCTGCTCGACCGTCTCGGTCACCACGTAACGAGTCCCACCCACGAGGGTGATGATGGTGTCGGGCGTGGCCTCGACCCGCTCGATGAGGTCGGGGTTGAGGGCGAAACAGGTGCCGTTGCGGCGCGTGACAGCGATCATGGGGCGTCCATCCTTGGGTCCAAGCAAGCGCGACCATCCGTGGCGCGCACCCCTCTCATCGGCAGCCGCGCGGCATACCTGAGGTCTTGCGGTGACCAGCTCGGGGAACGGCTGCGAGGCAGGACCACGAGCCGGTATGGCGCGGGCACCCCTCCCCGCGCACGGCGACGGGCGATGGGGCGCGGCTCTCCCGCACCCCACCGCCCGGCGGTGGTCGTCCTGAGCCGGTGGCTCAGCGCTTGAGGTTGACCAGGTCCTGGAGGATCTCGTCGGAGGCGGTGATGACGCGCGAGTTCGCCTGGAAGCCGCGCTGGGCGACGACGAGGTTGGTGAACTCCTGGGCCAGGTCGACGTTGCTCATCTCGAGCACACCGCTGTTGAGCTGGCCGCGGCCACCGGTGCCGGCGACGCCGACCTGCGGCTGGCCCGAGTTGGCACTCCCGCGCCACATCGAGTCACCGGCCTTCTCGAGGCCACCCGGGTTGGCGAAGTTGGCGATCGCGACCTGGCCGAGGTTCTCGGTGCGGCCGTTGGAGAAGACGCCGACGAGGATGCCGCTGGTGTCCATGGAGAAGCTCTGCAGCTGACCCATCGTGGAGCCGTCCTGGGTGCGGGCGGTGGCCGAGCTCGACCCAGCGAACTGGGTCAGCGGCGTCGCGTCCCCACCGATGCTCATCGTGACGTCGGAGGGGAAGGTGTAGCCCGCGGTGCCGAGCGCGCCCTTGGTGAGGGTCATGGTGTCGGTGTTGAACTTCTGGGAGGTGACGTTCCACGTGAGGTTCGCCGTGCCGACGGAGACGGGGTTGCCGCTGGCGTCCGGGACGGTGGTCGTCGCGGTCCAGGCGTTGGCGCCGGTCTTCGTGTAGGTCGTCGTCGTGGGGATGGTCTTGCCCTGCCCGTCGACGATGTCGATGCTGTGCGTCACCTGCGCGCCGGTGGCGGCATCGGCCGGGAGGTTGCCCCCGATGTCGATGCTGCTCGTGGCGTTCGGGGCCAGGACCTGGCCGAAGGGCAGGCGCAGCCCGCTCGTCGAGGCGTTGGTGTTGATCGCGCCGTTGACGGCCGGCCACCCCTGGACGGTGGCGCCCTCGGGGGTGGTGAGGTTGCCGAGCGCGTCGAACGAGAACGCACCGGCGCGCGTGTACATCGCCTGCCCGTCCTTCTGGACCATGAAGAAGCCGTCGCCCTGGATGGCCATGTCGCCCTGGCGACCGGTCACCTGGGTGCTGCCCTGGCTGAAGTTCGTCGTGATGCCCGCGACGCGGACACCGAGGCCGACCTGGGCGGCGTTCGTGCCACCGCCACCCTGGGAGGCGCCACCGGCGTTGCGGACGGCCTGGCTCAGGGTGTCCTCGAAGACGGTCTGGCCGGACTTGTAGCCCGTGGTGTTGACGTTGGCGATGTTGTTGCCGATGACGTCCATCATCGTCTGGTGGCTGCGCAGGCCGGAGACGGCGGAGAAGAGCGAACGAAGCATGGTCAGTCCTTTGCGGGGGTGGTGGGAGAGGAAGACGGGGCGGTGGAGGTGGTGGCTGCCACCTCGGTGACCGTGCTGAGCGGCACCTCGGTGTGGTTGACGATGAGCTTCGGCCCGGCAGCGGTGAGCTTCACCGAGTCGACGGTGCCGCTGGCAGTCGCGCTGCCGACGGAGTAGGTGACGCTCCTGCCCACGAGGGACAGGGCGTTGAGGCTGTTCTGCCCGGCGAGGACCGAGGCGTTCTGGGCGACGAGCTCGTGGAGGGTCTCGACCATCTGCATCTGCGCGGTCTGGGCCATGAAGGCGGCGCTGTCCACCGGCTTGCTGGGGTCCTGGTACTTCAGCTGGGCGACGAGCAGCTTGAGGAACGCGTCCCCGCTGAGGTCGGTGCCGGACGAGCTCGCGGTGGCGCCGGTGGTCGAGGTCGCGGCTGCCGCGTTGGCCGCTGCCTGGCTGTTGAAGGCAGCGGCGGCCGCCGCCGTGCTCGAACCGATCGGGGTCGTCATGGTCGGGCTCACATTCTGACGTCGAGGGCGACGTCGTGGGACAGGGATCGGGAGGCGGGGTTCAGGTCCGGCAGGGCCGTGCCGCCGGTCGTCGTGCGGTGCTGCGGCGCGGCGCCCGGAACCGGCCGGGCAGCGCGCCCCCCGCTCGCATCGGTGCCGGCACCGGTGTCCCGGCCGAAGAGGTCGGACGGGCCGGACCGGACGTCCATGTCCGCGGTCCGCAGGCCCGACTGCTCGAGCTGGGCCCGCAGCTCGGGCAGCCCTAGGCGCAAGGTCTCCCTCGTGACGGCGTCGGCGGCGATGAGGTGCAGGGCGACCTCTCCCCCACTGAGCGACACCTGGACGCGGACCTTGCCGAGGTTCTCGGGCTCGAGGTGGACGGTGACGCGGTGCGTGCCGTCCGGGCCGGTCAGCAGCGGTGACACGGCGCCGAGGACCTGGGCCTGCGTCGACAGGGGCACGACCGGGTTGGCAGCCGGGGCGGTGGCGCCCGGGGTCGCGACGGTCGCGCCGGTGGACGGAGGTGCCGCTGCCGTTGCCGCCGCGGCGTCGACGGCGGCGGTGGGGAGACCGACCGCTGCCTGCTGCGGCACGGCCGACGTCGACGTCGACGTCGTGAGGGGCACAGCGTGGGCCTCGAGGGTGACCAGCGCACCATCCGCCGCTGCGACGGTCGGGCCCGTCGAGGAGCCCGTCGTGCCGTCGCCCGTGGTGCCGGTCGGACCGGCGAGGGCGGCCGGGCGGCCGTGGACGAGGGTGGGCACGGGCGAGCCGTCAGCCGGGCCGGACCCGGTCTGGCCCGAACCGGGCTGACCCGGCTGGCCCCCGCCGTGCGCCCCGGCGTGGCCGTCGGTCGGCTGGCCCGCCGCGGAGTGGGTGGCGGGCGTGGCACCCGGTCCGGTGGCGTCAGCGGCCGGCGCTTCCGCGGTCGGTGCCGCCGCGTCGGCCGCGGTGGCCCCGGCCGGGCGGGTGGGCGCTGCCGTCGTGGCGGCCTGCGTCGCCGCGACGACGGTCTCGTCGGAGCTGGTCCGCATCGTCGGTCCCCCAGTAGGTCCTCCCGTCGTCATGGCTGCGGCCGCCTGCTCCAGGCCGCCGGCTGCGAGTGCGGAGTCGACGACGGGCGCACCGACGGTCGAGGTGCCGGTGCCCGCCTCGAGCGACGTGGCCGCTGCAGCGTCGGAGGACGGCTGCGACGCCGCAGCGTCCGGGGTGGGCGCGGCGTGACCGTCACCCCCCGGTCGAGCGACGTGGACCTCGTGCTGTGAGCCCCCGGCCAGCTCGGCACGCACCGGTCGGTCGCGGTCGCTGCGGACCTGCCGGTCCTCGTGGATCGGCGAGCCCGGGCGCATGACCGCGCGGTCCCGCGGCGGGCGCTGGCTGCGCTCGCGGGCCCGCTCCGAGGCCGTCGACGGCTCGGACCGCTCACGGGAACGGTCCGCCCGACCGGCGTCGAGCTGTGAGCGGATCGCGACCTCGAACCCGGCACCGTCGTCGGAGCCACTGCGCAGCGTCGACCTGGCCGACGGGGCCGGGGAGGACGTGGTGGGGAACGCTTCGACGCGGCTCATGCCGCACCTCCCATGTAGCCGAGCACGCGTTGCACGTACTGCTGGGTCTCGCGGTAGGGCGGCACACCGCCGTAGCGCTGCACGGCGCCCGGACCGGCGTTGTATGCCGCGATGGCGAGCGGTGTGGAACCGAACCGGTCGAGGTGGCTGGCCAGCAGCCGGGCAGCGCCGTCGATGGCCTGCGCGGGGTTGCGCGGGTCGACGCCGAGCCCGCGGGCGGTCGCCGGCATGAGCTGCATGAGGCCGACCGCCCCGGCGTGGCTGACCGCGTTCGGGTTGAAGCCGCTCTCCGCCTCGGCGACCGACGTGAGGAGCGCGACCGGGACGCCATACCGCTGGGCGGCGCCGGCGAACAGGCCACTCAGGCTGGTGGGGACCCCGTTCGGGCCCGCACCAGTGGCTGAGGCGCCGACCGCCGCGGGGGACGTCGCCTGCGGCAGGCCGATCGCGGCAACGAGGTCGGAGGACGGGCCGGCTCCGGTCAGGGAGGCGGGGGCCGAGGCCGACATCGAGGAGAAGCCTGAACCGCCTGCAGCACCGGACGCGGCGAACGCCTGGTCCGCCGGGGACGCGATGCGCCGGATCGCCGTGGGGGTGCGGTAGACGTCCTGGACCTTGACGTGGTCGCCGCTGTGGGGTGCGACCACCATCTTGCCTCCGCCGACATAGATGCCGATGTGGTCGACGGGGTCGCCGAAGGCTACGAGGTCGCCGGGACGGGCGTGCGCGAGGTCGGGCACGGCCGTGCCCATGCGTGCCTGGTCGGCGGCCACGCGGGGCATCGAGACCCCGATGTCGCCGTAGGCGCGCTGGACCAGGCCGGAGCAGTCCAGACCCTTCGCCGGGTCGGTCCCACCCCAGAGGTAGGGGACACCGAGGTACTTGGTGGCGGCGGCGACGGCTTGGGCACCGGTGTCGCCTCCGACGCCCACACCACCCTGGGCTGCCTGCGCCTGCAGGGACTTCGCCTGGTCGATGGCGGTGCCGAGCGCATCGGCGAACGACGTCGTGGTCGAGCCGGAGCTGCTCGCCGTCGATGCCGCGCCGGCACCTGGGGCCGGGCTCGGGGCTTGGGCGGGCGCGGCCACGGAGAAGCGGCTCTCGATGGCCGCCATGCGGGCGAAGGCTGCCGCGGGGCCCACCGTGTCGATGCTCATGACAACACCCTCCGCACCGCTCCGGAGCTCTCCTCGGCGTTGCGCTGGTCGGCCGCCAGCATCTCGCGCAGCATGACGAAGTCCTCTCTCTCGACCAGGCGCTCGAGACCCGACGTACGGGTCATGGCCTCGGTGAGCAGGGCCCGGGCGCGGTCGCTCTCCCCGACGGCCAGCTCGTGCCGGCTGCGGGTGACGGCGACCTGCTCGGCCCGCCCCCCGGCCATGGCGCGGGCGGCCACGAAGGCTGCGGCGCCGAGCACCTGCGGCACCGCCACGCCCGCGGCGTAGCGCTCCCGGGCCCGGTCCGCGTGGGACTCGGCGACAGCCGCAGCTGCCAGGGCGCGCGCGAGGTCGGCCTGGCGGCGCTCCTCCTGGATCTTGCGCACCTTGAGCACGACGGCGAGACGGTCGCGGCGGGTCGTCACAGTGCACCTGCCAGCAGGTGCAGGGCCGACCAGCTCTGGTCGAGGTCGGCGATGTCGTCGAGGTCCTGGCGCAGGAACATGTCGATCGGGCCCGAGGCCTGCAGGGCGCGGTCCACCAGCGGGTTGCTCCCGGCGACGTAGGCGCCGATCTCGACGAGGTCCTTCGCGTCGCGTCGGGCCGCGAGCAGCTGGCGCAACGAGGAGGCCGCGGCCCGCTGGGGGCCGTCGGTCAGGGCGCGGGTCGTGCGCGAGACCGACTCGAGGACGTCGATGCACGGGAAGTGGCCCGAGGTGGCCAGTCGACGGTCCAGGACGATGTGCCCGTCGAGGATGGAGCGGACCGAGTCGGCCACCGGGTCGTTCATGTCGTCGCCCTCGACGAGCACGGTGTAGAGACCGGTGATGCTGCCCGAGCTCGAGGTGCCGGCGCGCTCGAGGAGGCGCGGGAGGAGCCCGAAGACCGACGGCGGGTAGCCGCGCGTGGCCGGCGGCTCGCCGGCGGCGAGGCCGACCTCGCGCTGCGCCATGGCGACGCGGGTGACGCTGTCCATGCAGAGCAGGACGTCCTGGCCCTGGTCCCTGAACCACTCGGCGATGCGGGTGGCGGTGAACGCTGCGTGCAGGCGGACGAGGGCCGGCTCGTCGGAGGTCGCGACGACGACGACCGCCCGGGCGAGGCCCTCGGGACCGAGGTCGTGCTCGACGAACTCGCGCACCTCGCGGCCGCGCTCGCCGACCAGGGCGAGCACGCAGACGGGGGCCTCGGTGCCGCGGACGACCATGGACAGGAGGCTGGACTTGCCGACACCGGAGCCAGCGAAGATGCCCATGCGCTGGCCGCGGCCACAGGGCACGAGGGTGTCGATGGCGCGGATGCCGAGACCGAGCTGGGTGTCGATCCGATCGCGGGTCATGGCCGGTGGCGGCGTGCCCTCGGACGTCTCCCACGTGACGTCGGTGAGCGCGGGACCCCCGTCCATGGGGCGGCCGAGGGCATCGACGACACGGCCGATGAGGCCGGCGCCGACGGGGACGCGCAGGGGCCCGCCCGTGGACGCGACGACCGCACCGCGACGCACGCCGCGCAGGTCGGAGACGGGCAGGCACCGTGCGGCGTCCCCGTCGAGGGCGACGACCTCGGCGAGGATGGGGCCCTGGTCCCCGGTGACCTCGACGGCCTCCCCGACGGCGACGTCGAGACCGGAGACCTCGATGCCGACGCCGAGGGCGCGGGTGACCCTTCCGGTGACCCGGGGCCGGGCAGCCCGCAGCAGCTCGTCGAACGCGACGGTCATCGAGCCAGCACCTCCCGGACGCGGGCGAGTGCCGCGCCGAGCTGGGCGTCGATCGTGCGGTCGCCGATGCGGACGATGCAGCCGCCCCGTTCGACGCCGGGGTCGGGGACGACCTGCACCGCACAGCCCGGCACGAGGTCGGCGACGGACTCCGGCGTGAGGGCGGTGTCGTCCGGGTGGATGTGGATGGTGACGTCCGAGCCTCGCGGCACATCGGTGAGGGCCCGCTCCACGGCGTCCCTGGCAGCGCAGCCGTCCACGCGCAGGTGGTGCCCGACGAGGGCCTCGGCGATCTCGACCGCCATCGGCACCGCTGCGGCATACACGTCGGTCACGGTGGCTGACGCAGCAGCGCCGGCCACGGCGGTGCGCAGGGCACCCAGGGCGGCTTCCCACTCGCGGTCACGCTCGGCCCGCTCGGCCTCCGCGCGCGCGGAGGCGCGCTCGGCCCACATCGCCTGCTCGCGAGCGGCCTGGGCGAGCCCGGCCTCGTACCCGGCCTCGCGACCCTCCTCGTACTGGCGGGCCCGCTCCGACGGCGCACCTGAGCCGAGCACCGAGGCATGGGTGAGCTGACGACTCGAGAACGCCGCGGGGCGGGCCGACGCCGTCGCGCCGTTGCGCAGCAGCACCGTCGACGGGCGCAGGTCAGAGGACGAGGTCATCGCCGCCACCCCCGCGCGAGATGATGATGTCGCCGGACTCCTCGAGGGAGCGGATCAGGCGGATGACGATGGCCTGCGCCTCCTCGACCTGCTTGAGCCGCACCGGCCCCATGACCTCGATCTCCTCGACGAGGGTGGCGCCGGCGCGCTCGGACATGTTGCGAGTGATCTTGTCGCGCACCTCCGGCGAGACGCCCTTGAGCGCGAGCGCGAGCTGCTTGGTGTCGGCCTGGCGCAGGACGGCCTGCACGGCACGGTCGTCGAGGCCCACGATGTCCTCGAACATGAACATGTGCGCGCGGACCTCCTCGGCGAGCTCGGGGTCGCGCTGCTCCAGGCCCTCGAGGATGAGGCGCTCGGTGGACCGCTCGGAGCTGTTGATGATGCCGACGAGAGGGCCGAGCCCACCGACGGAGGAGTAGTCCGAGCTCTGGACGAGGTTGGCCAGCCGGCGCTCGAGGTGGCCCTCGACCTGCTTGACGATCTCGGGGGACGTGCGGTCCATCACGGCCAGACGGTGGGCCACCTCGGCCTGCATCCCCTCGGGCAGGCCGCTGAGCACGACGGCGGCCTGCTCGGCCGACATGTGCGCGAGGACCAGCGAGATGGTCTGCGGGTGCTCGTCCTGCAGGTAGGTCAGGAGGAGACGGGCGTCCACGCGGCGCAGGAACTCGAACGGCGTCTGCTTGAGCGAGGACGACAGCCTCGAGAGCACCTCCTTGGCACGCTCGGGCCCGAGGGTCTTGACGAGCATCTCCTCGGCGAGCTCGAGGCCGCCCTGGATGTAGAACTCCTGGGCGCTGACCATCGCCTCGAACTCACCGAGCACGGCGTCCTGCGTGGGCAGGTCGGCGCCGTCGAGGCGCGCGATCTCGGAGGTCAGCGCCTCGACCTCGCTGGGGCGCAGCGACCGCAGCACGTGCGCGGAGTCCTCGCTGCCGAGCTGGACGAGGAGGACTGCCGCCTTGCGGAGCCCGGTGAGCTCCATGGTGGTCAGGGACATCAGCTGCCTTCCGCGATCCAGCCGCGCAGGAGGCGGGCCACGTCGTCGGGCCGCTCACGGGCCAGGGTGCCGATGGACTCGCGGGAGCGCGCGCGCTGCTCCCCGGCCGACTCACGCTGGGGCAGGCTGTGCCGCAGCTCGGCCTGCTCGAGCAGGGAGTCGACGGGGGCCGGCCCGGTGGGCACGCGGTACACCTCGATCTCCTGCGGTGCGGCAGGTCCACCGCGGCGACGCGAGCGGATCAGGCCGATGACGAGGGCGAGGAGGATGAGGACGCCGAGGCCGATGGTCTTGCCGAGGCTGATCAGGTCCGCCTGCTTCTTGTCGGCAGCAGCCTGCTCCAGCTCCTTCTGCGCGGCCGCGGCCGCGGTCGTGTCGAAGGCCATCTGGCTGACCTGGACGACGTCGCCACGCTTGGAGTCCAGCCCGGCGGCGGCGGAGACGAGCGAGCTCAGCTGGTTCTGGTCGACCGCGCCGGCCGACTTGGAGTCGAGCAGGACGGCGACGGTGAGCCGCTGGATCTTGCCGGGCGCCGTGGTGGTCTGCTCCTTGTAGGTGCCCACCGCGTTCGTCTGGCTCGAGTCCTCCTTGACGTAGCTGTTCTTGCCCGAGCCGCTCGTGGTCGTGCCGACGCTGTCGGGGCCGAGGACGCCACCGACGGGTGCGCCCCCGGCGCCCTTGTAGGTCTCCGTGCTCTTGGTCTGCGTGAGCGTGGTGTTGGGCTTCGTCGGGACGTACTCCTGGCGGTCGATCGTCTGCTGGTCGAAGTTGAGCTGGGCGTCGACGCGGACGACGGCCTTGCCGGGGCCGACGACCTTGTCGAGCATCGACTGGACCGCCGCTGCGGTGGCGTCGGACACGGCGATCTTCTGGGCCTGGCGGCCGTCGGCGCCGGCGCTGCCGCTGCCGCTCTCGCCGGCCGTGTTGAGGACCTTGCCGCTGGCGTCGGCGACCGTGACCTGCGTGGGGTCCAGCTTCGGCACCGAACCGGCGACGAGGTGGACGATGGAGTCGACCATGGTCGAGGACAACGTCGCCCCGGGCGCGGTCTTGACCAGGACCGAGCCGGTCGGCTTGGCGGCGTCGGTGGTGAACACGTCGTCCTGCGGGACTGCGAGGTGCACGACTGCGGCCTGCACGCCGTCGATCGACTCGATGGTCTTGGCCAGCTCACCCTCGAGGGCCCGCTGGTAGGTGACCTTCTGCTGGAAGTCGCTGCTCGTCATGCTCTGCTTGTCCAGCAGCGAGTAGCCCTGGGTGCTCGAGTCGCCGGCGGGCAGGCCCTCACCGGAGAGGGTGATGCGGGTCTGGTAGACGTCGGCCTGCGGCACCATGACGGTCTGGCCGCCGTCGGCCAGCTGGTACGGCTCGCCGGAGTCGGTGAGCTTGGCCGTCACCGCGGCAGCGTCGGTCGAGCTCAGGCCGGTGAAGACGGGGGCATAGGTCGGCTTGGACACCCACGACACGAACATCACGCTGCCGACGACGACCGCGAGCGCCGCCGCGGCGGTCACCACACGCTGACCGGGCGTGAAGCCGCTGAACAGCCTGCTGAAGCGGGCGAGCATCGCCCGCGGGTCCAAGCCGTTCACATCGGCATCCTCATGATCTCGGTGAACGCCTCGACGGCCTTGTTGCGCACAGCCACGGTGAGCTGGGTCGCGACAGCGGCTTCATTCGCGGCGATCGTGTACTGGTGCACGTCCTGGAGCTGGCCGGTGACGGCCTGGACGCCGAGCTTGTCGCTCGTCTGGTGCAGGGACTGGAGCTGGTCGAGGCCCTTCTCGATGGCGTTGCCGAACCCGGCTGGGTTCGACGCCGTCGGCGGGGTGATGGGGCTGACGGTCGGCAACGAGCCGATCGAGGAGATGGGGGGGATCACCATGGTCAGCGGCCCAGCCCGATGGCCTGCTGGTAGGCGGCCTGGGCACGCTCGACGACGGCGAGGTTCGCCTGGTAGCCGCGCTGGGCCATCATCAGCTGGGTCATCTGGTCGGACAGGTCGATGTCGGGCATGCGGACGTAGCCCTGGGCGTCGGCGAGCGGGTGCCCGGGCTGGTAGACCATCCGGCCCTGGGCGTTGCCGAACTCGACCCCGCCGACCTGGACCCCCGATGCCTGGCCGTAGTTGTCGGCCTGGGCCACGATGTACCGCGCCTGGAACGCGTTGCCGCTCGTCGGGCGCACGGTGTTGATGTTGGCGATGTTGTCGGAGACGGCGTCCATCCACTTGCGGTGCAGGACGAGACCGGAGCCGGCGATGTTCATCGCGCCGAACAGGCCCATCAGGCGCTGCCCATCGCGATGCGCAGGCGCTGGAAGTGGTCGGTCATGGCCTGGACCCCCAGCTGGTAGGTCAGCCCGGTCTCGGCGCCGGCGAGGGTCTCCTCGTCGAGGTTGACGTTGTTGCCGTCCTCGCGGGTCGGCTCGAGCGAGCGCTGGACGGTCGGGGCGGCCGCGGACGGGTCCTCACCGTTGCCGAGGGCAGAGATCAGGCTGCTCTCGAAGTCGACCTTCCCGGCGAGGTAGCGGGGGGTGTCGACGTTGGCGACGTTGTCGGCGATCGTGCGCTGTCGCAGCGACAGGCCGTTGAGGGCCTGCCCGAGGGCGCGCATCGTGGTGTCGCCGAGGGGGTCGATCATGGTTCTCCTGGAGGGCTTCGCCGCGCGTGGGGGCGCGTGACAAGGACACGTTCTGGTGTTGCCACACGTCCTTGGCGGCGATGGCCATCCATGGCCAGTCCCCACATCGGCGCCGCGCTCGCCGACCTGAGCGCGAATCGCCGTGAGGGCCGAAGATCAGCCGTTCGGCCCATGCCCGGGAGACGGCCGGAGCGAAGTTGCGCGAACAGCGCCCCGGGCGCGCTCGTGCACGATAGGAGACGCGGCCGCGCCCCATACGGGTATAGCGCGGGCTGCTTCAGCGAGCCCGGCGACCGATCAGCGCAGGAAGTCCATGAGCGAGGGCTGCACGATCTTGGCCGCCGCCCCGAGGGCCGCCTGGTAGGCCGTCTGCTGCAGGGTGAGGTCGGTGATCGTCTTGGCCAGGTCGATGCCCTCGACCCCCGAGAGCTTCGCGGCGATGGCGTCGGAACGGACCGCACCGTTGGCCTGCACGGACAGCAGCCGGTTGGTCCGGGCCCCGACGGTGCTCTGCGTGGACCGCAGCGACTCCGAGGCGGTGTCCAGGTCGGTCAGGGCGGTGCCGAGGGCAGTGGCGTCGCCGCTGCGCAGGGCCGCGCTGATCCGGTCGAGGACGCCGACCCCACCCGTGGCGGAGGGGTCGTGGAGCAGGGTGGTGAAGGCCTGGTCCCCGGTGACGCTGACGGCGAGCGTGCCGGAGGCGGAGTCAGCCGACACGGTGCGCTGCACGGCCGTGGAGTTGCCGGCATACGCCCCGGTGGTGGGGTCGAAGGCGGTGGCGGTGTCCTGGGTGCCGGCGAACACCGGGCGTCCGAGGTACTGCGTGTTGGCCATCCCCAGGACGGCCTCACGGAGCTGGTCGACCTCTGCTGCCATGGCACGCCTCTCGTCTGGGCCGTTGGTGCTGTTGGACCCGGCGAGGACCAGGGACCGCACCCGGTTGAGCACCGTGCTCGTCTGGCCCAGGGCCTGGTCGGCGGTGTTGAGCCACGTCATGCCGTCGTCGATGTTGCGCGAGATCTGGTCGGCCTGCTTGCTCTGGGCCCGCAGGGTCATGGCTGCCACGGTGTCCACGGGCGAGTCCGAGGGCCGGCTCAGACGGCGACCGGAGGAGAGCTGCTCCTGGGTCTGCTGCAGCCGGCTGAGGCTGCTCTGCAGCCCGGCCATCACACCACTGTTCAACGTGGCTGGGGTGACGCGGCTCATCGTGGGTCTCCGGGTGGTCGTCGGGTCGGTGGTGGGCGGGGGACGGGGTGCTGAGGGGTCAGGCGTGCGGTGCTGTCAATAGACCTATCGGTCAACGGGCCATGTTCATGAGTGAATCCATCGTGCTGTCGATGACGCTGACGAACCGCGCCGCAGCCTCGTACGCGTGCTGGTAGGACATGAGGTTGGTCATCTCCTCGTCCAGGCTGACGCTGGAGACACCGAGGCGGGCCGTGTCGACCTGCTTGAGCATGACGTCCTGGATGTCCGCCTGGCGCGAGGCGCTCTGCGACTGCACGCCGAGGCCGACGATGAGGCTGCGGTAGCTCGCGTCCGCGCCCCTAGGGTCGCCGAGGTGGCCGGCCATCGATGCGGCGTTGTCACCGTCGTAGGCCGGCGGCGCCGCCTTCGAGGCGGCGATGCCGTTGGTCGCCGTCATCGACACCGTGAGCGTGGCGGCGGTGGTGCCGCTGAAGATCGCTGCGCCCTGGGTCCCGTTGCGGTCGTACCCGGCGGCCTGCTGGCTGTTGACGGCGTTCGCGAGCTGGGCAGCGACCGCGTCCAGGGCCGAGCGGTAGCCGGGGATCGTCGCCGTCAGCGCGGTCGTGAGGCCCTGGACGTCGCCACCGGTGACGGTGGCGGGCGTGCCACTGCTGGCCCAGGTCACGCTCACCTGCCCGGGCTGGCCGGGGACGGTGGGTCCGTCGACCCGCAGCGGGCTCGTGCGCGAGCCACTGACGAGCTGGCTGCCGCCGACGCTCACGGTCACGGTGCCGTCGTCGTTGAGTCGGCCGACGGCCCCGATGCTCTCGCCGAGCTTGAGGACGAGCTGGTCGCGCTGGTCGGAGAGCTCGTTGGTCGACGCGCCGGAGACCTTCGCGCTGCGGATCGCGTCGTTGAGGCGGGCCACGTCGGAGGCGGTGCTGTTGACCTGGGCGACGGTGGCGTCGAGCGCCTGGCGCGTGCCCGACCACTGTGTGTCGAGCTGCTGGCTGGTCCGGCCGAACGTCGCCGCGAGCTGCGCGGCCTGCTCGAGCACCTGGGTGCGAGGCGCCGCGCTCGTGGGGTCGTTCGCGACATCGCCGAAGGAGTTCCAGAAGGACGCCATCTGGGCCTGGAGCCCGGTGTCGCTCGGCTCGCCGAAGACGCCCTCGATGGCGCCGAGCGTCGCCGCCGTGGAGGCGACGGAGGACGCGCTGCCGCGGACCTGCTGGGCGCGTGCCTCGAGGAACTCGTCACGCAGCCGGTCGGTCCCGAGGACGAGCACGCCGTTGCCGACCCCGGTGGACCGCGCATACATCGCCGGAACCGGCGAACCTCCCGACGCGACCTGGTCGAGTCGCTGGCGGGAGTAGCCGGCCGTGTTGACGTTGCTGATGTTCTGCCCGGAGAGCTCGAGGCCGCGCTGGGCCGCCTGGAGGGCGCTGGCCCCGATCCCGAGGCTGGAGAAGCCCGACATCAGGCCCTCGCGTCCACGTACGAGGGCTGCCACTGCCGTCGCACGGCCCGGGGCCCGCGGTCGTTGCGCCCACCCCGGTCGGCGCGCTCGGTGGCGGCGGCCTCGATCTCGCGCAGGGTCACGGTCATCGCCTCGGCGACGCGCTCGGTCAGCGCGGCCAGCCGGTCCTGCAGGTTCCGGGCGCGGTCGGCGAGCTCGGGGGGCAGGCCGGTCGCCACGACAGGCACCGGGACGGTCCGGAACTCCTCGACGCGACCTTCCTCGACGAGGCGCTCACCCTCGGTGACCGCGGCCTCGAGGGCAGCGAGGGCGACGACCCAGCGGACCGCCCAGGACTGGGCGCTCATGCCGGCTCCGGCGCCAGGGCGGCCTCGGCGAACGCGTCACGCAGCGGGTCGACGACCTCCAGGCACTGCGCGACGAACGCCGCGTCCTTGGTCATGTTGGCCCGCACCAGGCGTTCGGTCAGGTAGCCGTAGAGCGCCTTGAGCTGGGCGCCCTCCGGCCACAGGCTGAGGTCGAGGGAGCCGGACAGCTCGGCGACGATCTCCTGAGCGTGCACCAGTGCGCGGTGGGCGGCCTCGATGTTGCCACCGCCGATCGCGGTCGAGGCGCTGTTGAGGTCCTTGAGCAGGCGGTCGTAGAGCATCACGACGAGGCGGTTCGGGGAGGCAGTGGTCACGGCGTCGCCGTTGTAGCGCCGCCGCAACATCGCGGACGTGGTCACGGTGGGGCTCCTAGTTGTTTCCGCTGGAAGGGGTGGGCAGGGACGCCAGCTGGCCGGCGAGCCACGCACTCTGCGACTTGAGGGTGCCGAGCATGGTCTCGAGCGAGGCGTACTGCGTCTGCAGGGTCTGCTGCCGCAGGGTCATGCGGACCTCGAAGCTGGCGATCTGGTCGGTGTAGTCCTTGACCTTGGCCTGCTCCGAGGTGATCTGGCCGGTGACGTACCCACTGATGGGGTCCGAGGCCGCCTTCGTCGTGCCCGCGAGCCGGGTGGCGAAGGCGGTCATGGTCTTCTCCACGGCCGCCGGGTCCTTGGCGTAGGCCGCGAGGAAGGCCGTCTTGTCGAAGGCGATCTTCCCGTCGCGGCCGACCTGGACACCGGCCAGGGACGGCAGGTCCGAGGAGGTGCCGATGGCGTTGTCGACGATTCGTTGCGACAGGTCCCGGGTCAGCGCGCTGCCGAGGAGCGGACCAGCCGTCTTGCTGTCGGCGTTGTAGGACGACTTGTCGCTGATGTAGCCCAGGACGGCGTTGGCCGCAGTCACGAGGGCATCCATCTTGTTGGCGATGCCGGCCGAGTCCTGGTCCACGGTGATGGTGACCGGTGTGGTGGGGTCGGCCTTGACCGCCGTGATCGTCACTCCCGGGAGCAGACCCGCCACACTCGTCGTCGACGAGGTCACGTCGAACGCGCCGGGGCCGGTGCCCACCCGCAGCAGGGTGTCGGACCCGGCCGAGAGCTCGACCGTTCCACCGAGGCCGGACAGACCCGGAGGGAAGGCACCCTGTCCGAGCGACACGTCCGAGTCGGCGCCGGTCGACGTCGAGGTCAGCTGGAGCCGGTACGCGTTGGCCGACACCTGGACCGCGGTGGCCCGCATGCCGGCGCCTGCGCCGTTGATCGACGAGACGACCTGCGAGAGGTTCGAACCCGACGAGAGCTGCACGACCGTGGCGCTGGCCGTACCCGACCTCAGTCCACCCGACATGGTGAACACCATGCTGTCGCCGTTCGCGCCGTTGAGGGTGATCTGGCTGCCACGGGTGAGGCTGGCGACGGTGGTGGCGACCCCGTCAAGGGTGACGACCCCGTCGGTGCCGGTGGCGGTCGTCCCCGTGTCGCTGAGGCCGAGGGCGGCGTTCGCGGCACCGAGACGCAGGGTCGCGGCCGAGCCCTCCTGCGAGGTGGCCAGCCGCAGTGATCCGTCGGTCCCGATGCTGGCGGACAGCGTGCCGCCGGAGGCGCGGCCGACCTCGGCGGCGAGCTGGTCCCGGGTGTAGGTGCCCTGCGTCAGCGTGATGGACGTGGGGGTGCCGTCCACCTCGACCGACATGGTGCTGGACCCGGCGTCGACGGTGATGCTGTCGGCCAGTGGCGCACCCGTGAGGGCCGCGCCGGCGGACGACTGGGTGACCACGAGGGCGTGGGCGCCGCCGGCGAGCTGGCTGCCGGCGGTGATCGACGCCATACCGAGGGCGGCGATGCCCTTGCCCAGGAGCAGGGGGCCGTCGCTGACGGCACTGGTCAACGATCCGACCGAGCCGGTGGTGACCGACGACCCTGCGCTGGCGACGCTGCGAACCGTGAAGGTGGCGGTGCCGGGTGCGGCACTCGCACCGGTCGTGGCGGTGGCCAGTCCCGGGACGTTGGACCCCGCGGTGGCCGAGGTCCAGGCCGACGCCTTGGTGATGGAGTCGGGGATGAGGGCGCTCGTGGCCGTCTGGAGGCCGGTGAGGGTCGCGTTGAGGGCCTGGAGCACCGTCGCCATGTTCTGGCTGTCGGCCTTGCCCTGCGTCAGGTAGTTGCCCGACGCGCGTTCCACCGACATCAGCTGGCTGATGATCTGGGTGGTGTTCAGTCCGGAGACGAGTCCGTCGATCGAGGCCACGGCTGCGCCTCCTTCCTATCGCCAGTGGTGCTGGGGCGTGGGCCCGGGGCCGAGGTCTCCCCCGGCTCCGGGCCACGCCACGGACTCAGCCGAGCAGCTTGAGGACAGACTGCGGGGCGGAGTTCGCCTGGGCGAGCATCGAGACGCCGGCCTGCTGCAGGATCTGCGACCGGGTGAAGGACGTCATCTCCTTGGCCATGTCGGTGTCGCGGATGCGGGACTCCGCAGCCGAGGCGTTCTCGGCGGCGACGCTCAGGCTGTTGATGGTGTGCTGCAGGCGGTTCTGCACCGCACCGAGGTCGGCACGCTGAGAGGAGACCTGGTTGAGGGCGTTGTCGATCGTGTCGAGCGCAGCGCTCGCGTTGGCCTGGGTGCCGACGTTGATCGCACCGCTGACCGTGAACGCGCCGTTGTTCGACGTGTCCGTGACGGCCTTGTCGAAGGTGATGGCCGTCTTGGTGGTGTCGGTCCAGGTCACCTTGCCGGCTGCGTAGGCGCCCACCTTGTTGCCGGCGGTGTCGAGCACGTCGTTGTTCTTGATGGTGAACGACCCCATCAGCGAACCCGATGCGTCTGCGACGGCGGCACCGTTGGCCGAGCTGGCCGACGGCTTGGTCGCCTTGATGCCGAGGGTGGCCGAGTCCATCTTGCCGATCGACACGCTCATGCTGTCGCCGGAGTTGGCACCGACCTGGAGCTTCAGCCCGCTGGCCGCGTCGCCGTTGAGGAGCTTGGTGCCGTTGAACTGCGTGGTGCCGGAGATGCGGTCCAGCTCGTTGGAGAGCTGGGTGACCTCGCTCTGGATCGCCGTGCGGTCCTGGTCGGTGTTCGTGTCGTTGGCGCTCTGGACAGCGAGCTGCCTCATGCGCTGCAGGATGGAGTGCGTCTCGTTGAGGGCACCTTCAGCGGTCTGGATGAGGCTGATGCCGTCCTGGGCGTTGGCAGTGGCCTGGTTGAGGCCGTTGGACTGGGCGCGCAGCTTCTCGCTGATCGCCAGGCCGGCGGCGTCGTCCGCAGCACGGTTGATGCGCAGACCCGAGGAGAGACGCTCGAGGCTGGTGGACATCGCGTTCTGGGTGGAGCTGAGGTTGCGGTAGGCGTTCATGGCCGCAACGTTGGTGTTGATCTGAAGACCCATGATGGTTTCCTCTTCCTTGGATGGGGTCGCGAGCCGTCATCCGTGACGAGCCCGTTGTGGTGCTGGTTTGTCGCTCCCTCCGGGACCGACACCAGCCTCATCGGCCGGCGCCTGACGCACCTGAGGGTTTGCCGAGAGTTTTGTCCCGGCAGGTCTTGGGGTGGGTGTTGCGGTGGTGTCAGTGACCGGCTGCGAGCCGGGTGCGGCCACCCTCGTGGATGGCGGCGTTCATGGCCTGGCGCTGGCGGTGGCCGGCGCGTCCGGCGATCTCGGCGTAGTAGGCGGCCCGACGACGGGCCACGAGGCCGTCGTCCGTTGCCGGCAGCTGGTCGGGGTCGAGGTTGGCGTTCATGCCGTCCTTGAGCATCTTCAGCGCCTCGGTGCGGATCTGGGAGATCCGCGACTCGGTCACGCCGAGCTCGTCGGCAACCTCCTTGAGCGGGCGGTCCTCGAAGAAGGTGGCCCGGATGACGACCTGCAGGCGCTCCGGCAGCGACTCGACGGCCGCGGCGAGGTAGGTCCCGCGCTCACGCTCGACGACGACGGACTCGGGGGTCTGGTGGTGTCGCGGGAGCATCGCGTCGGCCCCGGCGTCGACGAGGGCATCCAGGCGCAGCACCACGGACTGGTGCAGGTCGCGGCCCAGGTCGCGGACCTCGTCGAGGCCGACACCCATGTGGGCGGCCAGCTCGCGGTCGGTGGGCTCGCGACGCAGCAGGCTCGCCAGCGCCTCACGCGCGGTCTCACGCTCACGGGCCCTGGCCCGCAGGCTGCGGGAGGCCCAGTCCAGCGAGCGGAGCTCGTCGAGCAGGGCGCCCTTGATGCGCCGCGCGGCATACCGGCCGAACGGCACGCCTCGCTCGGGATCGAAGGACTGTGCGGCGGAGGCGAGGGCGGCCATGCCGGCAGAGGTGAGGTCGTCGAGGGTCACATGCGAGGGAAGTCGCAGGCTCAGCGCGCGCACCTCGTAGTGGACGACGGCCAAGTGCTCCTTGCACAGGCTATCGGCGTCAAAGTGCGCCGAACCCTGCTCTCGCGATCCAGTAACAGTCACGTGGTAAGAATGCTGGGCCGACACGAGTGGTCCTAGACCCCACGGGCCACCTCAGCCCCTTCGGCCAGGGAAGGTCGGCCGAACGGTTGATCGGCCGGCGTGGTGTCGCGGAGCGGCTCAGCCGGGCGAAATGTTCGGCGAAACGCTCACGACCGGGACCGGCGAGCCGATGGGGAGACCGTGATGAAGGTCGACAACGACATGGCCGCCCTGGCCTGCGCCGAGCTCTCGGAGTCCCTCTGGCGGGTCCGGGACCTGCTCGAGCTGCTCGCGTACCGCGTCGAGGTGCAGCGCGCCCTCGTGGAGACCGGTCGCGCTTCCTGGGTCGCCCGATCGACCCGTGAGGTCGACCAGCTGCTCCAGGAGATCCGGACCGCCGAGCTGATGCGCGCGATCGAGACCGCGCCCGCCGCCCAGGCGCTCCTGCTCACTGACGACGCCTCCCTCGGCGAGATCGCGGCTGCCGCCCCGGCTCCGTGGGACCACGTGATCGGTGAGCACCGGCACGCCCTGCTCGAGGCCACGAGCGAGCTCACGCAGGCCGCCCTGGCCAACCGGGACCTGCTCGCCAGCGGCGCCCGCGCCGTCGAGGACGTCCTTGCCCAGTTCTCCGGACCCCACACCTCGTCGACGTACAGCGCGTCGGGGACCCCCGAGCACGACCCCACCCGCCGCCTGTTCGACCAGAGCTCCTGAGGCCTTGATGACGACGATGACCACCGCACCCACCCCGTCCGCGACGGCGCTCGCCACCATCTGCGTGGGCGGGGGCCTCGTCGGGTTCCCGGAGTCCGAGCTCTACACCGTGGTCGGTGGCGACGGCGGAGTCTTCGAGCTCGCGCCGCCCGACAACTCCGGACCAACCTTCGTCGCGGCCGTTGCCGGGCTGTTCTTCCCGGACTACCGACCCGTGATCGACGACGCCACCGCCCAGCGGCTGGACCTCAGCGATGCAGATGATGCCCTGGTGCTCGCGATCGTTACTGTGGGGTCTGACATCAGTGCGGCGTACGGCAACCTGTTCGCTCCGGTCGTGGTCAACACCCGCACGGGGGCGGCCGAGCAGGTCGTCCTCAGCGGGCAGGACTTCCCGTTGCGGGCCCCGCTCGTGGCTGCCGCCGCGGGTCGCTGACCCGCCGCACGCAGCCGTTGACCATGGCCTGAGAGGCCGAGGAAGGAGCCGGGACGTGCTCGTGCTCAGCCGCCGCCCCCAGGAGAGCTTCCGGATCGGTCACGACGTCGTCATCACGGTGCTGGAGGTCAGTGGCGACAAGGTCCGCATCGGCATCGATGCGCCTGCGCATGTGCAGGTGCACCGCCAGGAGGTCTACCTCGAGGTGCAGCGCGCCAACCTCGAGGCCGCGTCCACCTCCCCCTCGGCCGCCGCCGACCTCGCCGCCGCCATCCGTGGACAGTCCTCCCCCACGGCCGAGCCGGCCGATCCCGCCCCCGAGTCCGGCGACGACACCGACGGCACGGACCGCCCGACCTCCTGAACGATGCGTTCGGCCCCGACCGGTGTGGTCGGGGGCCGTTCGTGCGTATGGCGCGTGGGCGCCATACGCCGAGCCGCCTGCATGCCCGCTCAGTGAGCGCGAAGTGTCGGAATCCGCCGCTGATGGCGACACTTCACGCTCACTCAGTGGCGCGCCCCGGCCCGCCTTCGCGCACGCCGTAGAGGTACTCGTCCGTCGGCTCCAACGGGTATGCCGCGCGGCCGGCGAGGCACCACGCTTCGCCGGACCCTCGCTGGGAGGCTGGTCGTCCGGGCGCCGCCGCCCGTCCTCACCGTCGGGGCGCCGGCTGGTGGCTCGCGGCGTTGAAGCGCTCCCCGACAGCTCTAGGTCGCTCACAGATCGAGGAACAGCACCACGCCCGCCACGACCAGACCTGCTTCGACGAGGACGACGAAGACGCGGTCACTGATGCGCCGGACGAGGTGCTTGCCGACCAGCGCCCCGGCCATCGTGGCGGGGGCGAGGACCGCCCCGAGGACCAGCACGCGCGAAGTGAGAAGGTCGCCCGTGCCGTACGCCACCAGCTTCGCGGCGTGGAGCGTGATGGCTGATGCGGCCTCGGTGCCGATGTAGGCGTCCTTGACCAGGCCGTAGGCGAGGAAGAACGGCGCGGTCATCGGTCCGACGCTGCCGAGCAGCGCCGACCCGACGCCGGAAGCGGCGCCCACGCCGATGAACCCCCGGGCACTGGGTGCCCGCGGACTCGGACGCATCCGGCGCCACACCACGCTGAGGATGAGGAAGACCCCCAGGAGCCGTTGGAGTCCACCGAGTGGCGCCGTGACGAACACGATCCCGGCGATGACGGCAGTGGGGACCGCGCCGATGGCGAAGTTGCGGATCAGGGCCCAGTCGAGGTGACGGTGGTTGAACGCGACCCGAGAGCCGTTCGAGACGAGCTGGGCGATGGTCAGCACGGGGACGGCGACACGGAGCCCGAAGAGCCCCGCGAACACGGGCAGGAGCAGCACCCCGCCCCCGAAGCCTGCCACCGCGGACAGGACGGCCAGGGCGAACGCCGCGACGGCAGCGACGACCAGAGTGAGCGGGTCCACAGGGTCGAGGGTGCCAGAGGGTCCGCCAGTCACTTCTCCCGGCGCACGTCCACGACGCGCTGCCAAACGAAGAAGGACCCGACGAAAAACGTGTCGGGTCCTTCTTCGTTTGGCGGTGGCGGTGGGATTTGAACCCACGGTGGGCTTTCACCCACACACGCTTTCGAGGCGTGCTCCTTAGGCCACTCGGACACGCCACCGCGGAGCACGTTACTAGAGCGGGTGACGACCGGCGAAATCGCCCCGGGAGCCCGGCTCCGACGCCTCAGCCCGAGTAGGGCACGCGGGTCCAGCTGAGCGTGGACGCGGCGCCGGGACGGTTCACGGTGACCTTGAGCCAGTCGGTGTTGTTGGCCGACCCGTCGACGGTGATCCGCTGCATCCGCGCCGCCGGACGCTGCACGCCATACCGCTCCAACCACACCGATCCGGGGGCGAGGGGGTGGTCGGAGTTGTAGACGTGGGAGTCGCCGTTGACGAGGTAGACGTCTCCGTGGAACCGGTTGGTCTCCTCGGCGAGGGCCTGCACCAGCGGGCGGAACGCCGAGATGTCCGCGTCGGTCGGCGTGTACGTCGGGTCGAACATGTCGGCCTGCTGCAGGACGACGACGGCGCGGTCGTGCCGCTTGGTCGCCTGCGCGAACGTGCGACGGAGCGAGGCGATCGAGGCACGCATCCGCCCGCGCTGCTCCGCCACCTGCTCCGGCGTCGCCGCGGACTGCCCGATCCCGGTCCAGGGCTGGAGGTCGTTGTTGCTCCCCACCACGTGCAGGGTCGCGAACGAGACCCGGTCACGGCGCAGCGCGACGTTCTCCGGGTATGCCGCGTCCGGCACGGAGACGCGCGCCGGAGCTCCCAGCGTGGTCCCCGGCCGGTCGAAGAACACCGATCGGTCGAAGGCGAGGCGCTCGAGCGGGTTGTAGGCACCGTTGTTCGCGCGGTGGCAGTCGGTCCACTCGTTGTCGCCGGGGGTGTAGACCAGCGGGTCGGTGAAGCGGTCGAACTGGGTGCGGATCATCCGGTAGTACGCGTCGTCGCACCGGGTCGACCCGTTCTTGATGTCGCCGACGTGGAAGACCAGGCCCACCTGCGGGTCTGCGTTGATCTGGTCGACCCAGGCGGGGAGCTTGGCGACCTGGTCCGCGCCGTACGGGAGGTCCCCGATGACGGCGAAGGTGTGGGCGCGGGTGTGACCGGGGTCTTCCTCGTGGGCGACCGCGGGGGCGGCGCTGACGAGGCCGGCGGCGAGCAGGGTGAGGCAGGCGATCCCGAGAAGGGGACGGCGTGGGGCCGAGGGCATGGACGAGCTCCTGTCAGAGGGGACAGGAGAGTTCTTGCCGACCGCGGTGAACACCGACCCCTTGTGGGGGTGGCCAGCGCGTGAACGATCAGGCGCTGGTCTCCGGCCGGCGCTCTGCCCGCTCGGCGCGCGCCTCGACCCCTTCGCCCTGTCCCTGTGAGCCGTTGCCCTGTGAGCCCTTGCCCTGTGAGCCCGGTCCCTGTGAGCCCTTGCCCTGTGAGCCCGGTCCCTGTGAGCCATGGCCCTCCGAGCGGTGCCGGCGGATCGCCCACACCGCGAGCGCCACGACGACGATGAGCCCGACGACGACGGCGGCGCCCTTGCCGAGCCACGCCTCGACCTTGTGGTACGACTCGCCCGCGAGGTAGCCGGCGGTCACTGCCGTGGCGCCCCAGGCGATGCCACCGAGGGCGTTCCAGGGCAGGAAGACCCGGTACTTCATGCCGCTCAGCCCGGCGAGGGCAGGCATGACCGCGCGGAAGAACGCGGTCCACCGACCGAGGAACACCGCCGAGCCGCCGCGACGCTGGAGGAACTCCTGCGCCTTCTCGAGCTTGGCGCGGCGACGGTCGAACATCTTGGAGCCCATCACACGCGGGCCGAACAGCTTGCCGATCTCGTATCCCACCGAGTCACCGACGATCGCGGCCACCACGACGATGAGCAGGACCGCCCACAGCGAGGTGTGGCCCAGGCTGGCGGTGACCCCGCCGATGATCGCGATGGTCTCACCGGGAAGCACGAAGCCGACGAACAGTGCGTCCTCGGCGAACACCACCAGGGCGACGAGCAGGTAGACCAGCCACGGAGGCGCGCTCAGGACGGTGTTGACGAGGCTGTTGACCAACCCGCTCATGATCGTGCTCCCCGTGGTTGGTTCTCGAGTTCCGGGCGACTGCCCGCACCGGAAGGGCCATCCTCGCCGGGTTGGCGACGGTGGCCCCTAAAGAATGCCAACAGGACCTGAGAGCACTCTGATTCCCTGACCCCGCCGATCACCTCGACCCGGTGGGTGGCGCGGCGGTCGCGGACGATGTCCCAGACCGAGCCGGTGGCGCCCAGCTTCGGGTCCCAGGCGCCGAGGACCAGGCGCGAGATCCGGGCCAGCATGAGGGCGCCCGCGCACATCGGGCACGGCTCCAGGGTCACCACGAGGGTGCAGCCGTCCAGGCGCCAGGACCCCAGGCGCCGGGCGGCGTCGCGCAGCGCGACGACCTCTGCGTGCGCGGTCGGGTCGTGCTCGACCTCGCGCAGGTTGCGACCCACCCCCACGACCTCCCCGGTCGCGGACACGACGACGGCCCCCACCGGGACGTCAGAGTCGCTCGCCGCCTCGGCTGCGAGCGCGAGCGCCTGACCCATCCACGCTGCATACCGCTGGTCGGCGGCTGGTCCGCGGGAGGAGGTCACGCGCTAAGTTTCGCCTATGCGCGTCCACGTTGCCGATCACCCGCTCATCACCCACAAGCTGACCTACCTGCGCGACAAGCGCACGGACAGCCCCACGTTCCGGCGGCTGACCGAGGAGCTGGTGACGCTGCTGGCCTACGAGGCGACCCGCGACGTGCGCGTTGAGCCCTTCGAGATCGAGACTCCGGTCGCCCCCACCACGGGCATCAAGCTGTCCAACCCCAAGCCCCTGATCGTGCCGATCCTGCGCGCGGGCCTCGGCATGCTCGAGGGCATGGTCCGCCTGCTCCCCAGCGCGGAGGTGGGTTTCCTCGGTATGCAGCGCAACGAGGAGACGCTCGAGGCCATCACCTACGCGAACCGCCTGCCTGACGACCTCAGCGGGCGGCAGTGCTACGTCATCGACCCGATGCTGGCGACGGGCGGCACCCTGGCCGACGCGATCCGCTACCTCGCCGACCGCGGCGCCGACGACATCACCGCGGTGACGCTGCTCGCTGCGCCCGAGGGCATCAAGGCGGTCGAGGAGGCCCTCGCCGACCTCGACATCCCCGTCAACCTCGTCACCGGCGCCCTCGACGAACGGCTCAACGACAAGGGCTACATCGTGCCCGGCCTCGGCGACGCAGGGGACCGGCTCTACGGCGTCGTCTGACCCCGCGCCCCCGGCGCCCTGCCTTCGACGTCCTGCCTCCGGCACCCCGCCCACGGCGCGCCTGTCCTGCTCGGAGAGCCTCTTCCGCCACGATGGTCGACGAGGTGTGCCCGTCCGGCCTGCCCTCGCCCGTCAGATCAAGGAGTCGAGATGAACCGCGTGAAGAAGATCCTGCTGTGGGTCCTCGTCGCGTTTGCCATCTACGCGATCATCACCTCGCCCGACCAGGCCGCGCAGATCGTCAAGACCTCGTGGTCGATCCTGGCCGACGGCGTCCGCAACATCGGCAACTTCTTCGACGCCCTGCTCGGTCGGCGGTAGCCCGCGCGATGGCCGCCAGTGAGCGCCGCCACGCCGAGCTCGACCGCTACCTGCTGGACGGTGAGCGGCTCGTCACCGCGGTCCACCAGCACTGGGGCAAGGTGGCCGAGCCCGTCGCGAGCGCGGCGGCCGGCCTGGTGGTGGCCCTGTGGGCCGACGTCAAGCTCCCCCCGTCCGTCGGGGTGGTCAGCACCGTCCTGTGGTGGGCATGGTTCGCCCTGGTGCTGCGGATGGCCTACCTCGTCGCCGAGTGGCGGCACGACTGGTTCGTCGCCACGGACAAGCGCCTCCTGCTGTTCTACGGCTTCATCACCCGCAAGGTGTCGATGATGCCGCTCGCCAAGGTGACCGACATGTCCTACGAGCGCTCGGTGCCCGGCCGCATCCTCGGCTACGGCCGGTTCGTCATGGAGTCCGCGGGCCAGGACCAGGCACTGCGCGTGGTCAACTGGGTCCCGGACCCCGACCACCACTACCGCGCCATCTGCGCCGAGATCTTCGGGGTCAGCGACCACGAGGGCGACGACCTCGACGACCGGTGGCGGGACGCCGCCAGCCCCCTGCCGAACCTGCCGGATCCCTACCCAGGCTGGGACGACCCGAGCCACGGGGCCACCAGCCCCGACTCGCTCTACCGCAGCCCTGACCTGCACCGACGGGACAGGAGCGCCGACACCGGCCCCATCCCGATCCACCCCCCGCGCAAGCGTCGCCCCGACGGCAGCGACGACTGACCGGCGCCGCTCCGGCCACTGCCCGGCTGCTGCACGAAGGGCGCCCGGGCCCCGCCAGCGCTAGCGTGTCCTGTCGTCCGGGCCGCCACGGCGGCCATGCTTGTCGGCCGGGAGGCGATCCATATGTCCGTCATGAGGACCAAGTCGATCGAGCAGTCGATCAAGGAAACAGATGATCCGGAGTTCCAGCTCAAGAAGAAGCTGACCGCCCTCGACCTCACCGTCTTCGGCATCGGCGTCATCATCGGCGCCGGCATCTTCACGCTGACGGGTCGGGCTGCCGCCGACTACGCCGGTCCGTCGATCGCGTTGTCGTTCGTGCTCGCCGCGATCTGCTGCGGCCTCGCGGCGCTCTGCTACGCCGAGTTCGCGTCGACGGTCCCGGTCTCGGGATCGGCGTACACGTTCTCCTACGCCTCGTTGGGCGAGCTGGTCGCGTGGATCATCGGCTGGGACCTGCTGCTCGAGCTCATGCTCGGCGCGAGCGTGGTGGCCCAGGGTTGGTCGCAGTACGCCACCCTCCTCCTCGAGAAGATGGGCATCACCCTTCCCGCGGCAGTGGCACCGGGATCGCACTTCGACCTCCCCGCCTTCGTCCTGATCGTCGCGCTGACCGCCCTGATCGCCATCGGCATCAAGGAGTCGCTGCGGGTCAACCTGGTCCTGGTCGGCGTGAAGCTGTTCATCGTGCTGTTCGTCATCGTCGCCGGCATCTCGTTCATCAACACCGACAACTACCGCCCGTTCATCCCGCCGGCCGCCGCGGGCAAGGCGACCGAGGGCCTGGCCGCACCGCTCATCCAGGTGCTCTTCGGGCTCCAGCCGACGACCTTCGGCATCCTCGGCATCGTGTCGGGCGCTTCGATCGTGTTCTTCGCCTACATCGGGTTCGACGTCGTCGCCACCACGGCCGAGGAGGCCAAGAACCCCCAGCGCGACCTGCCGATCGGCATCATCGCGTCGCTGGTCATCTGCACGATCCTCTACGTCGCCACCACGCTGGTCATCACGGGCATGGTCAAGTACGACAAGATCGACCCGAAGGCGGCCCTGGCGTCGGCGTTCGAGTCCGTCGGCAAACCCGGGTACGCCACCCTCATCGCCGCGGGCGCCGTGGCCGGTCTGATGACCGTCGTGATGACCCTGATCATCGGCGCCACCCGCGTCACCTTCGCGATGTCCCGCGACTGGCTGCTGCCCCGCGCCCTGGGCCGGACCAACCCCAAGACAGGCACCCCCGTCCGCCTCACGCTGATCATCGGGACGCTGGTCGCGCTCATCGCGTCCTTGACCCCGATCGGCAAGCTCGAGGAGATGGTCAACATCGGCACGCTGTCGGCGTTCGCCCTCGTGTCGCTGGCCGTGCCGGTGCTGCGCAGCCGCCGCCCCGACCTCAAGCGTGCGTTCACCGTGCCGTTCTCGCCTGTGCTGCCGGTCGTCGCCGCCCTGATCAGCGTCTACCTGATGGTCAACCTGTCGGTGGAGACCTGGCTGCGGTTCCTCATCTGGATGGCGCTCGGGTTCGTCATCTACTTCACCTACGGCATCCGCAACAGCCGCCTGGCGCGCCGCGGCGCGCAGGAGGAGGAGGAGGAGGAGGAGCAGGAGCCGGTCCGCGCCTAGGACCACCTCCTTCCGCGGAGGGGTGTGCGGGCGCCGGCTCCTAGAGCGCCTTGATGATGTCCTCGACGCGCTCCTTGGCGTCGCCGAAGAGCATCTGGCTGTTCTCCTTGAAGAACAACGGGTTCTGCACACCGGCATACCCCGTGGCCATGGAGCGCTTGAAGACGACGACGTTGCGAGCCTTCCAGACCTCGAGCACGGGCATGCCGGCGATCGGGCTTCCGGGATCCTCCGCCGCAGACGGGTTGACCGTGTCGTTGGCCCCGATGACGAGGACGACGTCGGTGTCGGCGAGGTCTCCGTTGATCTCGTCCATCTCCAGGACGATGTCGTAGGGCACCTTGGCCTCGGCCAGCAGCACGTTCATGTGGCCGGGCAGGCGTCCCGCGACCGGGTGGATGCCGAAGCGGACGTTGACACCCTTCTTCCGCAGCTGGGAGGTCAGTTCGGCCACGGGGTACTGCGCCTGCGCCACCGCCATGCCGTAACCCGGCGTGATGACCACGGTCGAGGCGTCGCGCAGCAGCTCGGCGACGTCGGCAGCGATCGTCTCCCGGTGCTCGCCGTAGTCCTTGTCCTCACCGACCGACACCTCCTGACCGAAGCCGCCGGCGATGACCGAGACGAACGAGCGGTTCATCGCCTTGCACATGATGTAGGACAGGATCGCGCCGGAGGAGCCGACGAGGGCGCCGGTGACGATGAGCAGGTCGTTGCCGAGCATGAAGCCGGCAGCGGCTGCCGCCCAGCCCGAGTAGCTGTTGAGCATCGACACGACGACAGGCATGTCGCCACCGCCGATGGAGGCGACGAGGTGCCAGCCGAAGGCGAGGGCCACGACCGTCATGAGCAGCAGCGGGATGACCGAGTGCGTGCCGATGAACAGCACCAGCAGCGCGGCCGACACGACCAGGGCGGCGAGGTTGAGCCAGTGCCGGGCGGGGAGCATCAGGGGTGAGGACTTGACGCGTCCACTGAGCTTGAGGAACGCCACGATCGAGCCGGTGAAGGTCACGGCACCGATGAAGACGCCGAGGAAGACCTCGACGAGGTGGATGGTGGCCCCGGAGCCGACCTCACCCCCGTCGGCGAACGAGTTGAACCCGACGAGCACCGCCGCCAGGCCGACGAACGAGTGCAGCATCGCGACGAGCTCGGGCATCTGCGTCATCTCGACGACCCGAGCGCGCCACAGCCCGATGGAGCCGCCGATCGCCATGGCCACGAGGACGAGCAGCAGCGTCAGGAGGCTGTTCGCGGACTGCGACACCGAGAGCCAGATGGTCGCCGCCAGCGCGATGACCATGCCCGTGATGCCGAAGGCGTTGCCCTCCTTGGCCTTCTCGTGCTTGGAGAGCCCGGCCAGGGAGAGCACGAAGAGGATCGCGGAGACGATGTATGCGGCCTGGACGAGGTTGGTGGTGGTCATGGTCGCCTCAGTCCTTCCGGAACATCTGGAGCATGCGGCCCGTCACGGCGAAGCCTCCGAAGATGTTGATGCTCGCGACGACGATGCCGAAGAAGGCCAGGACCACCACGGCAGGGTTGTCGCTGCCGACCTGCAGGATCGCGCCGACCAGGATGATCCCGCTGATGGCATTGGTCTCGGCCATGAGCGGGGTGTGCAGCGCGTGCGCGACGTTGGAGATGACGTAGAACCCGACGATGACCGCGAGCGCGAACACCGTGAAGTGGCCGAGGAAGACCGACGGGGAGTTGGCTGCGACGAGCGCGAACAGCACGGCCGCCAAGCCCATCCAGACGTACTTGCGCCGCGGGTCCGGTGGTGGCTTCGGCGCGGCTGGTTCGACGGGCGCGGCGGCAGCGGGAGGCGCCGCACTCACCTGCACCTGCGGGGGTGGCCACAGGGTCTCGCCGTCGCGGCAGACGGTCATCCCCCGCTGCACCACGTCGTCGAGGTCGAGGACGACGCGGCCGTCCTTGCCGGGGGTGAGCAGCTTGAGGAGGTTGACGAGGTTGGTGCCGTAGAGCTGGCTGGCCTGGGTCGGCAGTCGCCCCGGAAGATCGGTGTAGCCGATGAGGTGGACGCCGTTGGGCGTGGTGACGAGCTGGTCGGCCACCGTCCCGGCGACGTTGCCACCGTTGGCGGCAGCCATGTCGACGACGACCGAGCCCGGCTTCATCGAGGCGACCATCTCCTCGGTGAACAACCGCGGGGCGGGGCGACCGGGGATCAGGGCGGTGGTGATGACGATGTCGACGTCCTTGGCCTGCTCGGCGTAGAGAGCCGCGGCCTTGGCGTTGAAGTCCTCACCCATCTCCTTGGCGTAGCCGGTGGCCGACGGGCCCTCGTCGGCGAGGTCGATGCGCAGGAACTCGGCGCCCATCGACTCGACCTGTTCTCCGACCTCGGAGCGCGCGTCGAACGCCCGGACGATGGCGCCGAGGCTGTTGGCGGTCCCGATCGCGGCGAGCCCGGCGACACCGGCGCCGACGACGAGCACCTTGGCCGGCGGGACCTTGCCCGCGGCGGTGACCTGGCCGGTGAACAGGCTGCCGAACTCGTGGGCCGCCTCGATGACGGCGCGGTAGCCACCGATGTTGGCCATCGAGGAGAGCACGTCGAGGGACTGGGCGCGAGAGATCCGGGGCACGGCGTCCATCGCGAGCGCGGTGACGCCGGCTGCGGTGAGGCGCGACACCAGCTCGGGGTTGAGGGCCGGGGAGACCAGCGACGCCAACAGCGCACCGGGGCGCAGGAGCGCGATCTCGGCGTCGTCGGGGGCGTTGACCTTGAGGACGAGGTCGCCCGCCCAGGCCTGCGGGGCGTCCACGACGGTGGCGCCGGCCGCGGCATACGCCTCGTCGGAGAAGGAGGCGCGCGCGCCGGCGCCGCGCTCGATGACGACGTCGTACCCGAGGCCGATGAGCTGGCCCACGGTCCTGGGCGTCGCGGCGACCCGGGTCTCCCCCGGCTTGGACTCTGCTGGCACACCGATCAGCACTGCTGCTCCCGTCGTTGGGCTCCGCGTGGACGCCAACCTAGGGGGAAACGTCGGCGCGTGGGGCGAACCTGTGAGCGCGGTCGCGCCCGCCGTCCACAGCGTGGACGACGGGCGCGAGGGACGTGCTGCGGACCGGCTGGGTCAGAGGAGCAGGCCGGTGACGATGAGGGCCATCAGGGCGATCAGGGTGATGGCGCCGAGGAACAGGCCGCCACCGATGTCACGCTGCGACTCCTCGTAGGGACGGTCGCTGTGCAGGTAGTCGTTGGGGTAGCCGCGGCGGTCGGTGGCGACACGCTCACGCGGGCTGCGCTCGGCGCGGTGGGCGCCGCGAACGCGAGTGGTGTTGAGGGTCATGGCACTCGCCTCCTTTCGTTACGATACGAACCGTATCGTAATGAAATGCCCCACGCCACCCGAACGGGGCGTCAGGCGGTGCCGCCCACGTCACCGTGCGGGACGGGCTGGCCCAGGCGACCGGCCTGGTAGTCCTCGAACGCCTGCACCAGCTCGGCGCGGTTGTTCATGACGAACGGCCCCGCCCACGCGACGGGCTCGCGGATCGGCAGGCCGCCGAGCACGAGCAGGTCCAGGCCGGCGGCGTACCGCTCCTGCTGGGTGCGGGCCGAGGAGACGCGCAGGGCGTCGCCCTTGCCCAGGACCGCCAGCTGGCCGGGGCCGATGGGCGTCTGGTCGGGCCCGACGAACCCGTCGCCGCTCATGACGTAGACGAGGGCGTTGAAGTCCTTGCGCCACGGCAGGACCAGCTCGCCGCCGGGGGCCACGGTCGCGTGGACCATCGCCATCGGGGTGTGGGTCGAGCCGGGCCCGGCGACCGCACCCACCTCGCCGGCGATGACGCGCACGAGGGAGCCGCCGTCGGCGGAGGTGAGCAGGCCGACCTCGGAGGAGCGCAGGTCCTGGTAGCGCGGCGCCTTGAGCTTGTCGACCTTGGGCAGGTTGACCCACAGCTGGAAGCCGTGGAACAGGCCGCCGCTGACGACGAGCTGCTCCGGCGGGGCCTCGATGTGCAGGATGCCGGAGCCGGCCGTCATCCACTGGGTGTCGCCGTTGGTGATCGAGCCCCCACCGCCGAAGGAGTCCTGGTGGTCGAAGATGCCGTCGATGATGTAGGTGACGGTCTCGAAGCCGCGGTGCGGGTGCCACGGCGTGCCCTTGGGCTCACCGGGCGCGTACTCGACGGCCCCCATCTCGTCCATGTGGATGAACGGGTCGAGGTCGCGCAGGTCCACGCCCGCGAAGGCACGCTTCACGGGGAAGCCCTCGCCCTCCGTACCGGACGGCGCGGTGGACATCGCGCGGACCGGGCGCTGGACGGCCGTGGGCGCCGGCGCGGGGATGCGGGGCAGGACGGTCAGGTCGGCGACGGTGACAGCAGGCATCGGACTCTCCTCAGATCGTTAAATATTCAACTATCCATCCCAACGACGGGTGGCGTCAACCCATTCCCGCGCCAGGCGCGGGGCCGCCAAGTTCGCCGTCCAGACCGCCGTCCGGTCCGCCGCCGTCGTCCGGTCCGTGGCCCGGTCCGCTGTCGGCGCCCGGGCCGCGGGTGGCGCGCTCGACGGCATCGACGGCGTCGGTCAGGAAGCGCAGGACGGTCTCACGGTCGGCCACGGAGTAGGACGCGATCGTCTCGCGCATGGTCGCGCCGATCGGTCCGAAGATGCCACCGGCGACCTCCATCGCCTCGTCGGTCATCTCCACCGCGACGCGGCGGCGGTCCACCTCGCTGTGGGTGCGGCGGACATGGCCCACCGACTCGAGCCGGCGGAGCAGGGCGGACGTGGCAGGCGGGCTGAGCGAGAGCCGTGTTGCGAGCTCGCCGGGCGAGAGCCCCTCGCCCGTCCGGCGGGCGTCGAGGACGTGGGCCAGGGCGTTGAGGTCGGTGCGGTGGAGGCCGACCTCACCACCACGCGTGTCGATGTAGCGGTTCATCTCCGTGGCGAAGGTCCGCAGGGCGTCGATGATCTCCATCGCCAGCTCCGGACCGTGGGGCCTGGCACCGCGCAGCGGGCGACCGGGCGCACCGAGTCGCGCCGACGACGAACCTGCAGTGCGCTGCTGCGCGTCGCCGGTCATTGCTGCTCCTCTGCTTGCGTTCGCGCGTCATTGTGCCGCACGCTACTGTTTCCATCGTAGAACTATTTCTTGGCAGAAGAGACCTGAACGCAATGGAGGAATGACGTGGCTGGCGGACATGGGTTCTCGGGGGCGGGACGCGTCCTCGGAAAGCTGGTGGGACCCCGGGTGAAGTGGCTCGTCGTCGTGGTGGCGGTACTGGTGTCCGCCGCCGCTTTCGCCTTCGCGGGCGAGCCCAAGGCGGTCTCCACGACGGCTGCGTCGTTGCCCGACAGCGCCGAGGCAGCACAGGTCACCGCGCTGCGGGAGCAGCTCCCGTCGAGCGGCGTCACGCCGGCGATCGTCGTCTACAAGGCCGCCTCGGGGGAGATCGACACCCAGGCCGTCACGGCCAGTCGTGACCGCGCGGTCGCAGCCGTCAAGCAGTGGGCGCCGACCGGCGCCGCGGCGGCTGGCGCGCCCGCCTCCGCGATCCCGCCGCAGGTCTCGCAGGACAAGGGCACGGCCCTGGTCATCGTGCCGCTCAAGGCCGACCTGCCGGACCAGGCGAACTCCGATGCGGTGGCCGCCCTGCGCGCCGCCGTCCGGGACGGCCTGCCGCAGGGCCTGACCGCCACCGTCACGGGCGGTCCGGCCTTCGGTGCCGACATCGGGGCGGTCTTCGACGGCGCAGACATCAAGCTGCTCGGTGCCACCGCCGGCGTCGTCGCGATCCTGCTCCTCATCACCTACCGCAGCCCCTGGCTGTGGCTCGTCCCGCTCACCGTCGTCGGCACCGGCGACCAGGTCGCCAGCAAGGCGCTGACGATCCTGTCCCGGATCAGCGAGGTGCGGGCCGACGGCGCCGTCACGGGCATCACCTCGGTCCTCGTCTTCGGTGCGGGCACCAACTACGCCCTGCTCCTCATCGCCCGCTACCGCGAGGAGCTGCGCCGCACCGAGGACCGCCACGAAGCGATGCGGGCCGCCCTCGGGTCGGCCGCGCCGGCAATCCTGGCCTCGGGTGGCACCGTGACCCTCGCACTGCTCAGCCTCGGCCTCGCCGACGACCCCTTCGCCCGATCCCTAGGGTATGCCGGTGCGATGGGCATCGTCATCGCCCTCGCCTACGCGCTGCTCGTCCTGCCTGCGGCGATGGTGCTGTTCGGCCGCCGCCTGTTCTGGCCCTTCGTCCCCCACGTGGGCACGCAGGACCCCAGCCACGCCGGTGCATGGCGCCGCATCGGCGAGACGGTCACGCGCCGTCCCGTCGTGGTCGCCCTCGCCTCCGTCGCCGCGCTGGTCACCCTCGGGCTGGGTGGTCTCAGCCTGTCGGTGGGGCAGTCACCCAACGAGCAGTTCCTCGCCAAGCCCGAGGCCGTCGTCGGCCAGGAGCAGCTGGCTGCCGCGTTCCCCGCGGGGACCAGCGAGCCGACCACCATCATCGCCAAGGCCTCCGCCGCCGACGCCGTGACCACGGCGGCCAAGGGGGTCAAGGGAGTCCAGGAGGTCCGCAAGGCCGGTGGCGACGACAAGCTGGTCGAGCTCAGCGCCGTGCTCGACGCCTCGCCGGGGACGACCGCCGCCTTCGACCAGGTCCGCGCCCTGCGCACCGCGGTCCACGCCGTCCCCGGTGCGGACGCCCTCGTCGGCGGCACCGATGCCGAGGCCCTCGACTCGCGCACCACCGCCGCCGGCGACCGGCTCCTGCTGTTCCCGCTGATCCTCGGGATCGTCGTGGTCGTGCTGCTCCTGCTGCTGCGGTCGGTCGTCGCCGCCCTGGTCCTCGTGGCCACCGTCGTCGCCACCTACCTCGCGAGCATGGGTGCGAGCTGGTTCGCCTTCGAGCACCTCCTGGGCTACCCGCCGCTCGCCGTGAGCACCCCGCTGCTCGCGTTCCTGTTCCTCGTGGCCCTCGGCGTCGACTACAACATCTTCCTCGCCACCCGGGCCCGAGAGGAGGCCGCCGGGGGCGCCTCCGCCCGCGAGTCGATCGTCATGGCGCTGGCCGTCACCGGTGGGGTCATCACCAGCGCCGGCATCCTGCTGGCCGCGGTGTTCGCCGTCCTCGGCGTGCTACCGCTGGTGCAGCTGGCGCAGATCGGCGTCATCGTCGGGTTCGGCGTGCTGCTCGACACCCTGCTCGTGCGGTCCGTCCTCGTGCCGGCCGTGGTCAGCCTTCTCGGCGAGCGGTTCTGGTGGCCCAGCCACCCCGCCGACCGCGCCGGGTCGCACCGCGTCCGCAGCTGAGACTCCCGCCCCTTACCCCAGCCCTTCCCGGTTCGATGTGAACGCGCTCGGATTTCCGAGCGCGTTCACATCGAACCAAGGGTCTGACCGGGACCGAGGGGCGCAGCGTCAGGGGGCGAGGCCGAGGTCGGCCACCGACTTCTCGCGCATCTCGACCTTGCGCACCTTGCCGGTCACCGTCATCGGGAACTCGTCGACGACCGTGACGTAGCGCGGGATCTTGTAGTGCGCCAGCTTCCCCGTGGCGAACGCGCGCACCGCGTCGGCGTCCAGCGGCGTCGCCCCGTCCTTCATCCGGATCCAGGCGCACAGCTCCTCGCCGTACCTCTCGTCCGGCACCCCGATGACCTGCGCGTCGAGGATGTCGGGGTGCGTGTAGAGGAACTCCTCGATCTCGCGCGGGTAGATGTTCTCGCCGCCGCGGATCACCATGTCCTTGATGCGGCCGGTGATCTGCACGTAGCCGGACTCGTCCATCACCGCGATGTCGCCGGTGTGCATCCAGCCGTCGACCAGCACCTCGTCGGTCTTGTCCTGCTGCTCCCAGTAGCCCAGCATCACCGAGTACCCCTTGGTGCAGAACTCGCCAGCCTCCCCACGCGGCAGCGTCTCCCCCGTGACCGGGTCGACGACCTTGATCTCGAGGTGCGGCCCGACGCGACCGACCGTGCCGACCTTCTGCTCGAAGGTGTCGTCGGTGCGGTTCTGCGTAGAGACCGGCGATGTCTCGGTCATGCCGTAGGCGATCGTCATCTCCGTGATACCGGCCTCGATGAGCTTGGTCATCATCGTTGCGGGACAAGGGGATCCGGCCATGATGCCGGTCCTCACCGACGAGAGGTCGTATGACGCGAAGTCCGGCAGCGACCACTCGGCGATGAACATCGTGGGCACGCCGTACAGGGAGGTGCACCTCTCCTCGGCCGTCGCTCGCAGAGTCGCGGCCGGGTCGAAACCCGGCGCGGGGATGACCATCGCAGCGCCGTGGGTGGTGCACGCGAGGTTGCCCATGACCATCCCGAAGCAGTGGTAGAAGGGGACGGGGATGCAGACCCGATCGGCCTCGGTGTAGCGGCACAGCTCGCCGACGAAGTAGCCATTGTTGAGGATGTTGCGGTGGCTCAGCGTCGCGCCCTTGGGGAAGCCCGTCGTCCCGGACGTGTACTGGATGTTGATCGGGTCGTTCCGGTCGAGCCCGGCCTGCACCTCGGCCACTCGCTCGGCGCCGACCTCGTCGGCGCGCGCGAGCAGGGAGTTCCAGGACTCCTTGCCGAGGACGTAGGCACCGACCATCGCCGGGCACTGGGATCGCACCTCGTCGAGCATCGCCACGTAGTCGCTGGACTTGAACGACTCGGCGAGGAACAGGTGGGAGATGCCGGCCTGGTTGAGGACGAACTCGAGCTCGTGGGTCCGGTAGCTCGGGTTGATGTTGACGAGGATCGCCCCGATCTTCGCGGTGGCGTACTGCACCACCGTCCACTGGGCGCAGTTCGGCGCCCAGATGCCGACCCGGTCACCCTTGGCCACCCCGACGGCGAGCAGCGCCCGGGAGAGCCGTTCGACCTCGGCGCCGAACTGCGCATACGTCCACCGGATCCCCTGCGCCACGTCGACCAGGGCCTCACGCTCACCGAACCGCGCCACCGTCGCGTCGAGGTTGTCGGGGATGGTCTGCTCCAGCAGGGCCGGTTCGGTCTCGCCCACGGTGTGCGACAGCATCGTCATGGGTGCCATCCCATCCCCTCACGGCCCGGACCACAAGAGGAGGGCGGTAGCGTCGGGGGCGACATGAGCAGCACCCTCAAGGCCACTGGCCTCTCCGCCGGTCACGGCGCCCGCGCCCTGTTCTCCGACCTCGACCTCATCGTCGCCCCCGGTGACGTCGTGGGGCTCGTCGGCGCCAACGGCGCCGGCAAGTCGACGCTGCTGCGGCTGCTCGCTGGGGAGGCTGAGCCCGAGGACGGCACGGTCACCCTGACGCCGTCGAGCGCGACGGTCGGACACCTGCCGCAGGAGCCGGAGCGGCGCGCTGGCGAGAGCATCGCGGCATACATCGCCCGTCGCACCGGGGTGGCCGAGGCCGAGGCGACGATGAACGCGGCCGCGGAGGCGCTCGCCGACCCGGCGCCGGGCGCCGACGACCGGTATGCCGCGGCGCTGGAGACGTGGCTCGCGCTCGGTGGCGCCGACCTGGACGAGCGCACCGCCGCGACGGTCGCCTCGCTGGGGCTGGGCATCGACCTCGACACCCCCATGACCGCCCTGTCCGGCGGGCAGGCGGCACGGGCGGGGCTCGCGGCGCTGCTGCTGTCGCGCTACGACGTGCTCCTGCTCGACGAGCCCACGAACGACCTCGACCTCGACGGGCTCGAACGGCTCGAGCAGTTCGTCGCCGGGCTGCGCAGCCCGGCGGTCATCATCAGCCACGACCGCGAGTTCCTGGCTCGCACCGTGACCCGTGTCGTCGAGCTCGACCTCGCGCAGCAGCAGGTCGCCGTCTACGAGGGCGGCTACGACAGCTACCTCGCCGAACGCGAGGTAGCTCGCAGGCATGCGCGCGAGGCGTACGACGAGTACGCCGACACCCGCAGCGGGCTGGAGCAGCGGGCTCGTATGCAGCGCGACTGGGCCACCGTCGGCGTGAAGAACGCCCGCCGCAAGAAGTCCGACAACGACAAGTTCGTCACCGCCTTCAAGGTCGACTCCTCGGAGAAGCAGGCAGCCAAGGCCCGCCAGACCGAGCGGATGATCGAGCGCCTGGACGTCGTCGACGAGCCCCGCAAGGAGTGGGAGCTGCGGATGACCATCGCCGCGGCGCCACGCTCGGGCTCGGTGGTGGCGAGCGCCTCCGGCGCCGTCGTGCACCGGGGCGCCTTCACCCTCGGGCCCATCGATGCGCAGGTGGACTGGGCCGACCGCGTCGTCATCACCGGTACGAACGGCTCGGGCAAGACGACCCTGCTCGGGGTGCTGCTGGGCACGATCCCTGTCGACGAGGGTTCGGCAGGTTTGGGTTCGTCGGTCCGGCTCGGAGAGGTCGACCAGGCACGCGCGCTCTTCCATGGGCCGCAGACCCTGGCGCGGGCGTTCGGCGAGGCGCTGCCCGACTGGCCGGACGCCGAGGTGCGCACCCTGCTCGCGAAGTTCGGCCTCGGCGCCGAGCACGTGCACCGGGCCGCCGAGTCGCTGTCCCCCGGCGAGCGCACCCGCGCGGCACTGGCCCTCCTTCAGGCCCGCGAGGTCAACCTCCTGGTCCTCGACGAGCCGACCAACCACCTCGACCTGCCCGCGATCGAGCAGCTCGAGCAGGCCCTGGACTCCTTCGGCGGCACCGTCCTGCTCGTGACCCACGACCGGCGGATGCTCGCGGACGTCAACGCCACCCGCCGCTGGCACGTGGAGGACGGCCGCCTCACCGAGCTCTGACGCTTCGGCGCGCACCCGCAGTGCGGGACTCAGCCGATGAACAGGTCGGGCGCGAGCCCCTCGTCCTTCCCGGTCATGGAGTACGGCGCGAAGTCCTCGACCCCGCGCGAGCGCAGCAGGTCCTCGTCGATGATCGTCCGTCCGTTGAGGGACTGGCCGGGCGTGGAGAGGATCTCGTAGGCCGCGTCGGCCACGATCTCGGGACGGCGCGACACGGCCACCATCTTGTCGCCGCCGGGCAGGTTGCCGATCGCATCGGTGGCCACGAGGGTGGCCGGCCACAGGCAGGTCGAGGAGACACCCTTGGGGCCCAGCTCGTGGGCGAACCCCAGCGCCGCCAAGGTCATCCCGTACTTCGCCATCGTGTAGGCCGGGTGTCCAGCCAGCCAGCGCGGCTCGAGGTTGATGGGCGGGCTGAGGGTCAGCACCTTCGGGTTGGGCGAGGCCAGCAGGTGCGGGATCGCCGCCTTGGTCAGCATGAACGTCCCCCGCACGTTGACGTCCTGCATGAGGTCGTACCGCTTCGGGTCCAGGTCGGCGGTCGGGCTGAGGTTGAGGACGCTGGCGTTGTTGACCACCACGTCGATCCCACCGAACTGCGCCACGGTCTTCTCGACCGCCGTGGCGATGGTCTGGTCGTCGCGGATGTCGCCGACGATGGGCAGTGCCTGACCGCCGGCCTTCTCCATCTCGGCGGCAGCGGTGTGAATCGTGCCTGCGAGGCGCGGGTCGGGCTGGTCGGTCTTGGCGATGAGGGCGATGTTGGCCCCCGCCCGGGCGGCCCGGATGGCGATCGCGAGGCCGATCCCCCGACTGCCGCCGGACATGATGATCGTGGTCCCACTCAGCTCCTGGCTCATGGCCCGAGACTAGTTACCCGCTGGTAGCCACGGAACGAGGTGCGGGCGTGGGCCTCGTCACCTCACCTCCGGGCTCGACACCGTATGGCGCCCGCGCGCCATACGGGAGAACGCCCAGTGAGCGCGAAGTGCCGGAACCCTGGCTGGGGTCCCGGCAGTTCGCGCTCACTGAGGGGCCGGTCAGGACTGGCGCGCCCGCTGCGCCAGCTCGGCGGTGCGCTCGGCCTCGTGGCGGGCCCTGGCGACGATCGACTCAGCCTCGGCGTGGGCCGCCTCGACGACCCGGTCGGCCGTGGCCTGGGTGCTGCGCAACAGCGTGAACTCCAGGTCGTGCAGCACGTCCGCCGCTCGCTGCTGGGAGTGTCGGCCCGCCGCCGGCTCCTCGAGCTGCCGGATCACGGACTCCAGACCCGTGTGGAACTGGCTGAAGGCGGCGTCCACGTCGCGCCCGAGCCCCTTGAGCAGCTGCCGTGCGGCGGCGATCGCCTCGTCGCCGGCGTCGACGCGACCCCGGATCTCGTCCTGGGCGCTGGTGAGCACGTCGAGCGCGGCGAGGGCGGTGAGCTCGTTCGAGTCGGCGGGCGACTGGTGGGCCAGCGCCCGCTCGGCGCGGGCCTCGACGCGGGCCCTGGTGCGGCTCTCCTCAGAGATGGCCTCACCGTGCCGGTCGACCAACGTCGTCCCGGGGCGCGCAACGGCCACGTCCTCGGCAACGTCCTCGTCCGCGGCCTCCAGCACCTCGGTGAAGGCAGGAGCACCGGTGCCCGTGGTGGCGGCGGCCGCGGCGTCCTCACCGATCGAGACGGTGGTGCGCAACGGCACCTCCTTGATGAACAGCACGGCAAGAAAGGCCACGACGGCCGCGATGGCCGCGATGAGGAAGATGTGGCCGGTCGCGTCGCCGTACGCGGCGCGGACGATCTGTGCCACGGGGGCGGGCATGTCCTTGAGGTCCAGCGTCCCGCTGCTGGACCCGCCGGCGGCAGCCGCCTTCGGGCCGAGCTTGGTGAGCCCCTCGGTGATGCTGGTCGTCACCTGGGTGGCGAGGACCGCGCCGAGCGCCGAGACGCCAACGGCGCCACCGAGGGTGCGGAAGAAGGCGATCGTCGCCGAGGCGGCACCGACGTCGCGGACGTCGACGGTGTTCTGGACGGCGAGCACGAGGTTCTGCATCATCGCGCCGAGACCGAAGCCCATGAGCGCCATCGCGAGCCCGATGTGCCACATCGGGGTGGTGTGGTCGATGGTTCCGAGCCAGGCCAGGCCGGCGACGAGGAACACGCCGCCGCCGACGAGGAACTTCTTCCACTTGCCGGTGCGGCTGATGATCTGACCAGCGCCGGTCGAGGAGACGAGCAGGGCGGCCATGAGCGGGATGGTGAGCAGGCCGGCCTTGGTCGGGCTGTAGCCCCGCGAGATCTGGAAGTACTGCGTGAGGAAGGTCGTGCCACCGAACATCGCGATGCCCACGGCCGCGCTGGCCACGACGACGAGGCCGGCGGTGCGGTTCTTGAGGACCTTGAGCGGGACCATCGGCTCCTTGGCCCGGCTCTCGACCACCAGGGTGAGGGCCAGCGCGATGGCGGTGCCGACGAGGAAGTACGCGGTCTGCAGCGACCACCACGGGAAGTCGTTGCCCGCGAAGGTGATCCACAGCAGGGGCAGGGAGGCGGTGATCGCGATGAGGACGGCGCCGAGGTAGTCGATCTTGGGGTTGCGCTTGATCGTGGGCACGTGGAGCGTCGCCTGCAGGATGAACAGGGCGATGATCGCAAGCGGGATGCAGACGAAGAACGTCCAGCGCCAGCCGAGCGAGCTGTCGACGATGACGCCGCCGAGCAGCGGCCCGCTCACGGTCGAGACCGCCATGACGGCACCCATGTAGCCGGAGTACCGACCGCGCTGCCGCGGGGCGATGATCGCGCCCATGATCGACTGGGTCAGGGCGGTGAGCCCACCCATGCCGAGGCCCTGGACGACGCGGCAGGCGATGAGGAACCCGACGCTCTGCGACAGGCCTGCACCGATCGAGCCGATCACGAAGATCACCAGTGAGAGCTGGACGAGCAGCTTCTTGCTGAACAGGTCGGAGAACTTGCCCCAGATGGGCGTGCTGACGGTCGTCGCGAGCAGCGACGCGGTGATCACCCAGGTGTACTGGTGCTGGGTTCCGTGCAGGTCACCGATGATCGTCGGGAGCGCGGTGGAGACGATGGTGCTGCTGAGCAGGGCCGTGAAGAGACCGGCGAGGAGGCCGGTCATGGCCTCGAGGATCTGCTTGTGGCTCATCTCCTCGGCGACGGGGTGGGCGGTCGTCGGTTCGGGTGGTGCCGAGACGGTGGTGGCTGACATCAGTGGCTTTCCTGGCTGTTCTCGTGGATGGCGTGGGAGTCGGTGGTCGCCTGCGCGGGCCGCAGGCTGGGCGCGAGCCCGGTATGGCGCGGAGCACCTTGGTCGGCGGCGCGCAGCAGGGCGCGCTCCAGGAGGCCCAGGGTCTGGGGCATCCGCCGGATCTCCTCCGGCGGCACGTCGACCAGCGCGGTCCGCAGGACCTCGGCGTACTCGCGCTGGATCGCGGCCAGCTGCTCATGACCCTCGGGAGTGAGGATGATGTGGCAGGACCGAGCGTCCGCCTCGTCCCGACGGCGGACGACGAGGCCGTCCTCCTCCAGCTTGGGCAGGACCCGGCTGACGACGGAGGGGGCGACGCCGGCGGCGACGGCGAGGTCGCCGGGGCGGGCCTGTCCGTCGTCGGCGCGCGACAGCGCCTTGAGGACGGCCAGCGGGGTGCCGGAGGCGCCGAGCTGGTCGTGCCGCTGGCGGCCGATGGCCCGGCTGGCACGGATCAGGCTGGTGAGGGCGGCGATGACCTCGAGGGGGGCGTCGGGAGTGGGCGTCCCGGCCGCCGGCTTGGTCGCGAGGGTGGTGACCACGACGAACTCCTTTGGTTGCAGAACACAACGATAAACCTAGTTGGTTGCGCTATGCAACTTGATTCCGGGAACACGGCACCGCACCCGACGCCGCTGGGCCGTCGTGGTGGCGGCGAGGGAGGGGTCAGCCTGCGGTGTCGTTGAGCAGGCGCAGGAGGCGCGCGAGCTCGGCGATGTCCGGGGTCTCCCACGTGGTGAGCTGCTGGCGAAGACGCTCGCGACGGCCTTGGAACGACCGGTCCAGGGCCTCGTCACCCTCAGGGGTCAGCCGCACCTGACGAGCCCGCGCGTCAAGGGGGTCGGGGATGCGTTCGATGAGCCCGAGCTCCTCGAGCACCGCCAGGTTGCGGCTCATCGTGGACTTGTGCAGGCCCAGCACCTCGGAGATGTCGCCACCCCGAGCGCCACCACCGGCCGCGGCGAGGTCCCGCACGGTGACGAGCACCGCATACCCGGAGGCGTCCAGGTCGGGGTGCACCTCGGACGCGATGCGGTGCTGGGAGCTGCGCGCCCGGCGCAGCAGCCGGGTGAGCTCGACCTCCAGCTCGCCGAGGGGGGACTGGGGTGACATGACAAAAGCGTATGGCCGCCGAGGCCGGGATGCCGCACGACCCCCACCGACGCACGTCCTCCCGTGGCGCGTGTCAGGGTGGGCCCGTGCACGGACGACAGCGGTTCCACGGCCAGATCGCCGGCGTGGGAAGCACCTCAGGGGTTCGCGTCGTCGTCGGGCGGTGGGACGCCTCACCGCTGGGCGCCTTCGCCGACGTGATGCTCGAACAGCCCGACGGCCACCGCGTGCTGCTCGCGCCGAGCGCGGCGGTCGCCGAGTTCGTGGCCGACACGTACGTCTTCGACGAGGTCGCGGTGGCGCCGCTGCGGGCGGTCACCGCCGCTCCCCCGACGGCTCCCCCGCACGCTCCCCCGGCCGAGGCGTCCGGGACGGCGCACTGGACCGTCAGCGCTGAAGGGCTGGACCTCTCCTTCGTCGTCGGACGGCGCGCCGCGCTCGGGCACCTGCTGCGCGCCATACCCACGCCGCTCGCGGCGAGCCCGCTGTTCGCCGCCGCCGTCGACCCGGTCGCCCGCACCGTGCTGTGCGGGGTGAGCACGCGCGGACAGGCCCGCTCGGGACGCCGCGAGTGGTACGGCGCCCACGACCTGCACCACATCACGTCCCTGACCGGGTCGTGGCGCGGGACCGACCTCGGCACCCTGGCGCCGGTGGACCCGCCGTGCCGGTTCGGCTTCTCGTCCACGCCGCGGGCACCCGGCGTGACCGATGTCGTGACGACCGTCGAGGTCCTCGCCTGACCCGGCTCCCCAGCGGGTCAGAGGACGACCGCGGCTCCCATGGCCACGGTGCGGTCCTCGGGCAGGTGGAAGTACTCGATCGGTGAGGCGGCGTTGTGCGCCAGACCGACGAAGAGCCGCTTGCGCCACGCCGGCATCTCCTGGCCACGGCCGCGCTGGATGCTGATCCGGGACAGGAAGTAGTAAGCCTCAGTGGGGTCGATGTCGACCAGCCCGGCCTCCCGCGCCTGGGCCAGGGCCCGCGGCACGTCCTGGTCCTCCTGGAAGCCGAAGCTCATCGTGAGGTGGTCCACGGCGTCGTAGGGGTCGCCGAGGGGGTCCATCTCGAACCGGTCGTCCGGCGCGACCACGGGGACGTTGGCCGAGCGGGTCGTCACGATGAGCACGTGCTCGTGCAGGACGTGGTTGAAGGTCGCGTTCTCCCGCAGGGCGAGCGGGGTCGTGTCCTTGTCCGTGTGCAGGAAGACGGCCGTCCCCGGCACCTGGGTGACGTGCTCGGAGGCGAGCCACTCCACGAACGGCGCCAGCGGTCCCTCCATCTCGACGCGGCGCTGGGTGACCAGGGTGCGCCCGCGCTGCCAGGTCAGCATGACCGTCGCGACGAGCAAGGCGATGAGGATCGGCAGCCATCCGCCGTGGACGACCTTGGTGAGGTTGGCGGCGAAGTACGTCAGCTCGAGCACGAACAGCGGGATGCCCAGCAGCAGCAGCCGGCCCCGGCTCCATCCCCACGCCGACTCGGCCAGCAGCAGGAACAAGGTGGTGGTGATGAGGAACGTCCCCGTCACCGCCAGCCCGTATGCCGTGGCGAGCCGCGCGGAGGAACGGAACGTCACGAGCAGGATGAGGACGCCCACGAAGAGGGTCCAGTTGACCGCCGGGACGTAGATCTGGCCGCGCTCGACCTTCGAGGTGTGCCGGACCGTGAGCCGCGGGAGGAAGCCGAGGCGCTCGGCCTGCCGCGAGACCGAGTAGGCGCCGGAGATGACGGCCTGGGAGGCGATCACGGTGGCCAGGGTCGCGAGCACGACCAGGGGGATCTGCGCCCACGCCGGTGCCATGAGGAAGAACGGGCTGCGGGCCGAGGTGGGGTCCTTCAGCAGCAGGGCGCCCTGCCCGAGGTAGTTCAGGGTCAGGCACGGGAAGACGACGAAGAACCAGGCCCGCCGGATCGGCGACCGGCCGAAGTGGCCCATGTCGGCATACAGGGCCTCGGCACCGGTGATGGACAGGACGACCGCACCCATGGCCACGAAGGCGACGAACGGCCGGTCCACCACGAACAGCACCGCGTAGGAGGGTGACAACCCCCGCAGGATCGCGGGGTCCCGGACGACCTGCCCGACGCCCAGGACACCGAGGACCGCGAACCACAGGACCATCACGGGGCCGAAGAACCGGCCCACGAGCTGGGTCCCATACCTCTGGACGACGAACAGGCCCGTGATGATGACGGCGCCCAGGGGCACGACGAGGTGCGCCAGCCCCGGCGCCGGCACCGCGAGGCCCTCGATCGCCGACATCACCGAGATCGCCGGGGTGATCACGCTGTCGCCGTAGAACAGCGACGCGCCGAGGACACCGAGGACCATGACCAGGCCGAACCGCCGGCCGCCGGGACGCACCGACCGCCGGGCGAGGGCGGCGAGGGCCATGACGCCGCCCTCGCCGTCGTTGTCCGCCCGCAGGACGAAGACGACGTACTTGACGCTCACGACGAGGGTGATCGACCAGAACACGAGCGAGATCACGCCGTACACGTCGCTGGGGGTGGTCTGCACGGCGTTGTGGTCGATGGAGAACACCGTCTGCACCGCGTAGAGCGGACTGGTGCCGATGTCGCCGAAGACGACACCGAGTGCGCCCAGGGCCAAGGGCACCCAACCCTTGTGCCGTGCGTTGTCGTGGTTGCTCACGAGGGATGATCCTCGCACGCCGCGCCGGAGGAACTGGAAGACTGTCCGTCGTGCGCCGTATCACCCAGTCCCGCAAGCTGCACCAGGTCCGTTACGACGTCCGGGGGCCGATCCTCGTCGAGGCCCAACGGCTCGAGGCCGAGGGGCACAAGATCCTCAAGCTCAACATCGGCAACCCCGCGCCGTTCGGGTTCGAGGCTCCCGAGGCCGTGCTGCAGGACATGGTCCACCACCTGCCGAACTCCCAGGGCTACAGCGACTCCCGCGGCATCTACTCGGCGCGCACCGCGGTCGCGCACTACTACCAGTCGCGCGGGCTGACCGACACGCACGTCGACGACGTCTTCATCGGCAACGGGGTCTCCGAGCTGATCTCGATGGTGCTCACGGCGTTCGTCGACGAGGGCAACGAGATCCTCGTGCCGGCCCCGGACTACCCGCTGTGGACCGGCGCCGTGACGCTGGCCGGCGGCACGCCGGTGCACTACCGGTGCGACGAGTCGAACGGCTGGAACCCCGACCTCGAGGACATCGAGGCCAAGATCACGCCGAACACCCACGCCCTGGTGGTCATCAACCCCAACAACCCGACCGGTGCCGTCTACAGCGAGGACGTCGTGCGCGGGCTGGTGGACATCGCCCGCCGCCACGACCTCGTCCTGCTCTCGGACGAGATCTACGAGAAGATCCTCTTCGCCGACGAGCACCACCAGCCGGTGCACCACCACACCGCCACGTATGCCGGTGACGAAGTCCTGTGCCTGACCTTCAGCGGCCTGTCGAAGGCGTACCGCGTGTGTGGCTTCCGCGCCGGCTGGGTCATGGTGTCGGGTCCGAAGTCGATGGCCTCGGACTTCCTCGAGGGCCTGACGCTGCTCGCCAACATGCGGATGTGCGCCAACGTCCCCGGCCAGCACGCCATCCAGACCGCGCTCGGGGGCTACCAGTCGATCGAGGAGTACATCCACCCCGGCGGCAGGTTCTACGAGCAGAGCAAGACCGCCTGGCGCCTGCTCAACGAGATCCCGGGCGTCTCCTGCGTCGAACCCCACGGGGCGCTCTACTGCTTCCCCCGGCTCGACCCCGAGGTCTACGCCATCGAGGACGACCAGCAGTTCGTCATCGAGCTGCTGCGGGAGAAGAAGATCCTCGTCACCCACGGCACGGGGTTCAACTGGTTCGAACCCGACCACTTCCGCCTCGTGACCCTGCCCGACATCGAGGTCCTCACCGAGGCGATCGGCCGGATCGCCGAGTTCCTGGAGACGCGCAGGGCATGACGCGGGCCCTGGTGGGTGTCGTCGCCCTCGGTGGGGCCGTGGGTTCGCTCGGCCGGTATGCCGTGGGCCTGGCGCTGCCGCACGTCACCGGCGACTTCCCGTGGGCGACGTTCCTGGTCAACGTGACGGGCTCGCTCGCCATGGGGCTCCTGGTGGCCTGGGTCCTGACGATGGTCGACCCTCACCCGTGGCTGCGCCCGTTCCTCGGGGTCGGCGTGCTCGGCGGCTGGACCACGTTCTCGTCGCTTGCCCTGGACGTCCACGCCCTCAGCGGCGCCGGTCGCAACGGCCTCGCCCTGACCTACCTCGTCGCCTCGTTCGTCGTCGGACTCGTCGCCGTCGGGCTCGGTCTCGGACTGGGACAGCGCGCCTTCGGTGACGGCCGGTGACGGGCTTCTCCGCTGCGCTGCTCGTCGTGGCCGGTGCCGCCGTCGGGGCGCCCTCACGCTTCCTCGTCGACCGCTGGTCGCGGGCCCGGTTCGACGCGGGCACCATCGTCGGCACCCTGGTCGTCAACGTCGCGGGCTCGTTCGTCCTCGGGGTCGCTGCCGGGTGGTCGACGGCCCCGTCGTGGGTGCTGCCGCTGGTGGGCATCGGGTTCTGCGGTGCGCTGACGACGTTCTCGACCCTGGCCTTCGAGACCTGGGTGTTCCTCGAACGGCGCGAGTGGAAGCCGTTCGCGGCCAACCTCGCCCTGTCGCTCGGCCTCGGCCTGCCTGCCGTCTGGCTCGGCTGGGCCCTGGGCCGCCTGCTCTGACCCCCCGCTGCTCCAGTTCCGGCGTTTGGGGGCAGGACAGTGACTCGTGAGTCACCCTCCTGCCCCCAAACGTGCAGTCACCTGTGTATGGCGCGGGGCTCAGCCTCCGCCCGCGCTCAGTCGTCGGTCGGCACGGGTGCGGTCGCCAGGCCGGCGTGGGCCGGGAAGGCGCGCGCGGCGCCTCCGGCCAGCACCATCAGGCCGGCGACGATGACCAGGGCGACCTCGAAGGCGGGGCCGAACAGCTCCGACGGCACCCGCGAGGTCCCGCCGTCGACGACCGAGAAGAACACCGTGCCGATGACGGCCACGCCGACGGCGTTCGCCAGCTGGCCTGTGGTGCTGAACAGTCCCGAGGCCGAGCCCGCGTGCTCGACGGGCACGTCGGCGAGGGTGAACGCACCGACCGGCGCCACCATCAGGCCGAACCCGGCGCCCGACACCATCAGCCCCGGGAGGAACGCCCAGGTCGAGGTCGAGGCGTCGGCACCGTGCACCGTGGCAGCCATGACCAGCGCACCGACGGCCCACACCCCGCCGCCGAGCATGAGCACCCGTCGACCGATGCGCGGCCCGAGGACGGCGACCCCGAGGCCTGCGGTGACGGTGGTGGTCAACGCGAACGGCAGCCCGGCGAGCCCGGCCTTGAGCACCGACCAGCCGAGGCCGGCCTGGAAGTAGATCGTCTGGGCGATGAACAGCGAGCCCATCGCCGCGAACATGAGGGTGTAGACGCCGGATCCGGCAGCGAACGCGCGACCCCGGTAGAGGCTCAGCGCGACCAGCGGCTCGCGCCCCGCGGACTCGGTCCGCCGCTGGGCCACCACGAAGGTGACCAGACCGACGACGCCGAGAGCCATCACGGCATACACCCAGGCGGGCCACCCCAGCTCGCGCCCCATGGTGAGGGGGTAGAGCACAGCCAGGAGCGAGCCGGCGAGCAGGGTGACACCGCGGGGGTCGAGGCGGGGACGGCTCAGCGCCACCGACTCGGGCACCCAGCGCAGCGCGGCAACGACGGCGAACACCCCGACGGGCACGTTGACGAGGAAGATCGAACGCCAGCCCCAGCCGAACAGGTCGGCCTCGGTGAGCAGGGCCCCGACGACAGGTCCCGCGACCGCCGCGGTGCCGGCGAGGCCGGTGAACAGGCCCATCGCCTTGGCGCGCTCGTGCGGCGCGTACATCACCTGGATGCTGGACAGGACCTGCGGGATCATCGCCGCGGAGGCCAGCCCTTGCAGAGCCCGGAACAGGACCAGCGCCTCGGAGCTCGGCGCGAGACCACAGGCCGCTGACAGCACGGTGAACCCGACCAGGCCGAGGACGAACATCCGCTTGCGCCCGACCAGGTCACCCAGGCGGCTGCCCGTGATGAGCCCGACCGCGAAGGCGAGCGGGTATGCCGCGACCATCCACTGCAGCTGGGAGGCCGTGGCTCCCAGCGCGGTCTCGATCGTGGGCAGGGCGACGTTGACGATGGTGTTGTCGAGCAGCTCCATCGTCGAGGCGAGGAACAGGCTGAGCAGGGCGATGGTGCGGGCCCGTCCGACGGGCAGCGGGCCGCGCGCCCGCGCCCCCTCGATCCGGGGCGGTTCCTGCTCGATCGGGTCCTGGACGGTGGTGGCGCTGGCGGTCATGACTCTCTCTCCCTGGTGGTTCGGCTGCTGGTGGTCCGGCGGTTGGTGCTCGCTCGGGTGCTTCGAGAACCACGCTAGGGAGGCTTCCGGTCACTTCCTGACCGCTACTCGGTGCATGCTGGATCCATGGCCAACACCAGCTCCCGGACGCTGCGACTGCTGTCGCTGCTCCAGACCCACCGCTTCTGGTCCGGGCCCGAGCTCGCGGGTCGGCTCGAGGTCTCCGAACGCACCCTTCGCCGAGACGTCGAGCGGCTGCGCGAGCTCGGGTATCCCGTCGACTCGTCCAGGGGCACGGAGGGCGGCTACCAGCTCGGCGCCGGCGCCACGATGCCTCCGCTGACCGTTGAGGAGGACGAGGCCATCGCCATGGTCGTCGCCCTGGGCGGTGCTGCCCAGCTGACGGCCGGCCCACTGGCGGACGCCTCGGTGAGCGCCCTGTCCAAGGTCGTGCAGGTGTTGCCACCCAGGCTGCGCCGCCGCGCCGAGGCCCTGCGCGCGGTCACCGACGACTCGCCGTTCGCCCAGGCCCCGACCGTCACCGCGGACGTGCTCGCGACGATCGCCCAGGCGACCCGCGACACCGAGCGGGTACGGTTCACCTACCAGGCCCGTGGCGGAGTCAGCGCCGGCGAGCAGGTGCGTCGTCACGTCGAGCCCCACCGGCTGGTAACCGTCGGTCGCCGTTGGTACCTGCTCGCCTACGACCTCGACCGGCAGGACTGGCGCTCGTTCCGGCTCGACCGCCTCAGCGAACCGTCCGGGACCCGCGCGAGGTTCCGGCCGCGGGAGGTGCCCGGCGGCGACGCGGCCGCATACGTCCGAAAAGGACTGTCCCGCAACGAGATCGGAAGCTCGCTCCGCGCCCTGGTCCAGGCGCCGAAGGAGGAGGTCGAGGAGCGCATCGCGCACTGGGCGACGGTGACCGCCGTCGACGCCCACACGTGCCGCGTCGAGATGGACGGCCGGCAGCCTCGCTGGGCGGCGTTCGGTCTCGGGGTCCTCGAGGCCCCGTTCACCATCGAGGAGGCCCCGCCCGAGGTGCTGCACCTGCTCGGCCGGTGGGCCGGACGATTCAGCGCGGCGGCAGATCCCCGCTGACACCGCCGGCTGCCACACTCGTTCCATGGCGAAGAACTGGCACCTGACGGTGGACTGCACGGACTCCGCGCGACTGGTGGAGTTCTGGTGCGCAGCAATGGGTTACGTGCCCGAGCCCGCCCCGCTCGGGTGGTCGAGCTGGCTCGACTACTGGCTCTCCGCGGGGATCCCGGAGGAAGAGCTCGAGGGCGCCGAGAACGGCAGCGGCGCGATCGTCGACCCTGAAGGAGCCCTGCCGCGCATCTGGTTCCAGGAGGTCCCGGAGAGCAAGACCGTGAAGAACCGCTTGCACATCGACGTGCGCCACACCCCCGGTCGCGACGAGATGCCGTATGCCGCGCGGCGCGAGAGCCTCGAGGCGGAGGTCGAGCGGCTGCTCGCCCTCGGGGCCACCGTGGCGACCGTCAAGGCCCCCGAGGGAGCCGACTACTTCGCCGTGACGCTCATGGACCCAGAGGGCAACGAGTTCTGCATCAGCTGACGGTCGGCCGGACAAGGAGGTCGGTCTCGTCCGAGTCAGCCCGGGTCCGGTGGATAGCCCTCGTCCGGGTCGCCGACGACGGGGTGAGCCTGCTCCAACTGGTCCGCCTCGTCGAGTTCCTTGCTCAGGGCAGCCGGCCAGAACCGTTCCTCGCTCACTTCGGGTTCTGCGGGTTCTTCCTGCTCGAGCCGGTCGGCTTCCGGGACGGCGTCGTCCTCGTGGGCATGCTCGTCGCGGGCCATGGTTGTTCCTCCTGTTCGTCGCGAAGCCGGGCGTTCTCCTGCTCCAGGTCCAGGACCATGCCGATGCCGGCGAGGTTGAGGCCCGCATCGAGCAGGACGCCGATCCGACGCAACCGGTCCACGTCGTCCGCGCTGTACCTGCGGGTGCCGCCCTCGGTGCGCTGCGGGTCGAGCAGGCCGCGGGACTCGTAGAGACGCAGGTTCTGCGGGCCCATGCCGACGAGCTCGGCCGCCACGGAGATGCCGTACAGGCCGCGGTCGCCGTCGGGGCGGGTCTGCGCCATGGCACCTCACTTCCTCGGGATTTTCTTCAGGACGACTCTTGCCTCAGTATGCCGGCAGTGCTACAAAAAATCTATAGCGACCGCCATAGGTCGAGACCCGGCCGACGGCGCAGCGACCACCGATGAACACCTAGACGATGGAGGTACAGACGATGACGATGCTGATGCGCACCGACCCCTTTCGCGAGCTGGACCGCCTGACCCAACAGGTCTTCGGTCCCAGTGGCACCGTGGCCCGCCCCTCGGCGATGCTGATGGACGCCTGGCGCGACGGCGACACGTTCCACGTCGAGTTCGACCTCCCCGGCGTCAGCCAGGACTCGATCGACATCGACGTGGAGCGCAACGTCGTCACGGTCAGGGCCGAGCGTCAGGCCCGGGCCAGCGACGCAGAGCTGATCGCGGCGGAGCGTCCGCGCGGCGTGTTCAGCCGACAGCTGGTCCTGGGCGACAACCTCGACACCGAACGCATCGAGGCCGGCTACGCCATGGGAGTGCTGTCCCTGAAGATCCCCGTCGCGGAGCAGGCCAAGCCCCGCAAGGTCGAGATCAGCACCCACGAGGACCAGCAGGCCATCAGCGCCTGACCTCGGTGGCGGACACATGTCCACGATCTCCCGCGACCGGACGAGCGCAGACCAGCTGACCGAGGAGTTCCTCGAGCTCGTGTGCGCGGACGAGGAGCTGCTGCGGGCGGAGTTCGACGAGATCATCGCCCAGGAGTGGACGTCGCCTCCCCCGCCAGGGGAGCCGCGGGCCGCCACCCCTGGCGATGGCCCCCGTCGACCGCTCACCGGTCCGGTCGACGCTGCGTGGTCACGGCCGCGGGCGTGCCACCCCCTCATCCCCCGGTGGCGGCGGCAGCGCTCACCCCCGTGACCAGCTCCCCACCCACACCCCTCGCCTGGGCCGCGTACGTGCCATCGCGCCCGACGCAGTCCGCGCGACGCCCACGCCCTGACGGCGTACCAGTTCGCGGCCCAGGCGAGGCCGACCACCGAGAACCCCGCACCATGGACGACCCCTTCGACCCGTACGCCGTCCTGGGCGTCTCCCCGCAGGCGACCCAGACGGAGATCCGCCGCGCCTACCGGGCCATGGTGCGCCGAAGCCATCCGGACACCTCCCCGCAGTCCGGCCGAGGCCCCTCCACCGGCCCGACCCTGCAGGAGCTCATGGCGGCATACGAGATCCTGGGCGACCCTTCGCGGCGCACCGCGCACGACCACGCGACGATCCGCATCCGCCACCACAGCCCGGAGACGGGTGGCGCCCCCGCCGTGCGCACCCCCGCGGACGCACGAACCCAGCCACCGATCCAGGCCGGTCCGGTGCGCTGGCACCGCGATCCCGGCACGGTGTGGCCACGCGCCCATCCGTGATGCACGGCTGATCCGCGACACCTGCCCGGAGGTTTCGGACCGAGCGGGACCCGTCGTACGGGGAGGCGAGGCTGCGGCCAGCCCACGACGAGGAGCACCTGTCCGCACCTCAGGAGGAGGCGGGCAGGATGTCGTGGAACCAGCCCGGCTGCGACACCGCCAAGGCGATGAGGGCGGCATCGATCGCCAGGCCCAGTACCAGCTGGCGGTCCCAGAAGAGCAGGAGCAGCACCGCGGAGAGGCTCGCAGCAAGGATCATCAGGATCGGCCACCTCTCCGAAAGGCCAGGCACCCCCCAGACGCTGAGGGCCAGCAAGGTTGACGCCAGCACCGTCCCAGCGAGCAACGTCAGGGCCACCGGCCTGCGCACCGACTCGGGGAGAGGACCCGACTCGATCGTGAAGGCATCGACGTCCGGGACGAGGTAGAGCAGGTGCACCAGACCGTGGGCCAACAGCAGCACCCCCACCAGGACGCGCACGACGACGGTCATGACGGCTCTCCCTGCGACTCGAGGAGGTTCTGCATCCCCGTCCAGATGGCCCGTTCCTGGCGTCGCCCCAGCCAGCCGATGACGGGGGCCGCCAGCTTGGCCGGCCCAGCCACCGACACGTCCCAGTCCCAGGAGAACCGGGTCCCACCCGGCACCGATCTGCACCGGACCACCCCGTCCACCTCGGCCCCGGTCATCACGCTGTGGCTCGACATGCGGTGCGGTCGGTCGAACCCGGTGCACTCGATCGCCACCGGCAGGGACCGACCGTGGCTGAGCACGGTGGCCCGGAACCGGGTCCCCACGCCGATCGGGCCCTCGGTCAGCTTCACCGAGTCGGTCATCCTGGGGTTGTAGCGGACCTCGTTGCGCAGGTCGGCGACGAAGTCGAAGACCTCCTCGACGGGGCGAGCGATCTCCACGCTGCCACGGACCCGCGTCACGACGCGCTCCCGCTCTCGGCACCAGCGCTGGCGTCGCCGTTGTCACCGCTCGTCCGGAGGTGGCGGGCGAAGAAGGCCAGGATGCGTTCACGGGCGTCCCGTGCAGAGGGCTCGTGGAACGTGTCATCCCCTCCCGCGAACCGCCCGAGCACGGCGAACAGTCTCGGGACGTCGGCTGGGTCGTGGTCGTTGAGGAACGCGTGGCCGGCCTCAGGGTAGGTCCGGATGTCGTGGTCCACCCCCACTGCGGTCAGGATCCGCTCGAGCCGGTCCCCGGTGCCGCGGTTGGCCCGGTCCTGGGCGCCGTAGCTGCCCACGATGGGGCACGCTCGCTCGAACGTCCCCTCGGTGTAGACGTCCGAGGACGCCGTCCCGTAGTTCACGCTCGCGGCGTCGAACCGGTGGTCGGCGGCCAGGAGCAGGGCGAACCCGCCACCCATGCAGAACCCGATCACCCCGATGCGTCCCGTGCAGTCCGGCCGGGACATGAGCGTTGTTCGCACCGCGTCGATGTCCTCGAAGGTGCGACCGCGACGAGCACGAGCATCCCGGAACATCCGGATCAGGCAGGTCGACCGTCGCTCGCCCGAGTAGAGATCCGGCGCGGCAGCGAGATACCCCGCACCGGCCAGCCAGTCCGCCTGCCGACGTAGGTCGTGAGTCATGCCGAGGATGTCGTGGACCACGACCACGCCCGGCCACGGGCCTTCCCCCTCGGGGCGGGAGAAGTAGACGGGCAGCCGGCCGCGCGCTGTCTCCACGGCGAGATCGGTGGACCTGGTCACGCCAGCGCCTCCCCTGACTTGCCGCCTTTGGACGAGCAGGGACTCCACGCCCCACCGCCTCCGTTCAGCGTGGCGTTGCGGCCCCCGGACACCACAGGGGCATAGGTCCCCCAGCACGACGAGAGGCGTGACGAGCCTCGGGAGACGGCCTGGAAGAGTCCCTCGGACAAACACGAAACCCCGGTCCGAGGGACCGGGGTTTCGTCGTTCTGTCTCAACACAGAGTGCGCCCGAAGGGATTCGAACCCCTAACCTTCTGATCCGTAGTCAGATGCTCTATCCGTTGAGCTACGGGCGCGAATGTCGCCTCAGGGATCGCCCGAGGCAACGACGGGAAAGACTACCGGCTCACCCCCTCAGGCACGAAATCGGGCCCCTCCACCGGCCGCAGACACCCAAGGATGCCAGCCGCGCGGCATACCTCGCTTCTGGCATCCCCTTAGCATCCCCTGGCACCGGAGCCAAGGCACCGGCGAGCAAGAAATGACCGTGAAATCAGAAGGATCTTGCAAGGCTTGCAAGAAGCAAACATGCAGGTCAGAGGTACTCACGGGTTGTGAGGCTTTTCACCAGCGAACTACGGCGCCAGTGGTACCGACCACCTCCGGGCCGGGTCTACCTTGGCCAGATCAGAAGCGTTCACCATGTGGACTCCGGTCGGCGTGGACGCATTCAACCGCGGGTATCTCGGGGGCGACTGCGCCCGGGCGAAAGGGACGGCCGATCAACATGACGACCGAGGCGACGCAGCACACCGACCAGCGGGCTGGGGGCACCACGCACGCAGGCCTCCAGGCATGGGTCGACGAGGTGGCCGCTATGACCACCCCTGACCAGATCGAGTGGGTGACCGGCTCCGACGCCGAGTGGACCCGGCTCACCGACAAGCTCGTGGCGGCCGGCACCTTCGTGCGGCTCAACGACGAGCTCAAGCCCAACAGCTTCTACGCCGCGTCCGACCCGACCGATGTCGCCCGGGTCGAGGACCGCACCTACATCTGCTCCGTGGAGGAGAAGGATGCCGGGCCCACCAACAACTGGATGGATCCGAACGAGATGAAGGACCTCATGCGCGGGCTGTACGCCGGCTGCATGAAGGGCCGCACCATGTACGTCATCCCGTTCGTCATGGGTCACCTGAACTCCGAGAACCCCATGTTCGGCGTCGAGATCACCGACTCCGAGTACGTCGTGGCGTCCATGCGCGTCATGGCTCGCTGTGGCGTCAACGTGCTCCGCCGGATCGAGGAGCTCGGCGACGCGGCCAAGTACGTCCCCGCCCTCCACTCGGTCGGTGCGCCGCTCGAGCCGGGCCAGCAGGACGTCAAGTGGCCCTGCAACCCCGAGAAGTACATCGTGCAGTTCCCCGAGGAGCGGATGATCTGGAGCTACGGCTCCGGCTACGGCGGCAACGCCCTGCTCGGCAAGAAGTGCTACTCCCTGCGCATCGCGTCCGTCATGGCGCGCGACGAGGGCTGGCTCGCCGAGCACATGCTCATCCTCAAGCTCATCTCGCCGGAGCAGCAGGTCTACTACATCGCCGCCGCGTTCCCGAGCGCCTGCGGCAAGACCAACCTCGCGATGCTGGCGCCGACCATCCCGGGCTGGAAGGTCGAGACCCTCGGCGACGACATCGCCTGGATGCGCTTCGGCGAGGACGGCCGGCTGTATGCCGTGAACCCGGAGTTCGGCTTCTTCGGCGTCGCCCCCGGCACCAACGAGCACACCAACCCCAACGCGATGAAGACCATCAACAAGGGCAACTCGGTCTTCACCAACGTGGCTCTCAAGGACGACGGCGACATCTGGTGGGAGGGCCTGGAGAACACCCCGGACCACGCCACCAGCTGGAAGGGGCAGGACTGGACGCCCGACTCCGACGAGCTGTCGAGCCACGCGAACAGCCGCTACTGCACCCCGATCGAGCAGTGCGACATCCTGGCCAAGGAGTACTACGACCCCAAGGGTGTGCCGATCTCGGCGATCTTCTTCGGCGGCCGGCGCAAGACGACCGTCCCGCTGGTCACCGAGGCCCGCGACTGGATCCACGGCACGTTCATGGGTGCGACGCTCTCCTCGGAGACCACCGCTGCCGCTACCGGTGCGGTCGGCGTCGTCCGTCGCGACCCGATGGCCATGCTGCCCTTCATCGGCTACAACGCCGGCGACTACTTCCAGCACTGGGTCAACCTCGGCAAGGACGCAGACGCCTCCAAGCTGCCGAAGATCTTCTACGTCAACTGGTTCCGCCGCGGTGACGACGGTGGCTTCCTGTGGCCCGGGTTCGGTGAGAACAGCCGCGTCCTCAAGTGGGCCATCGAGCGCATCGAGGGCAAGGCTGCCGCCATCGAGACGCCGATCGGCCACGTGCCGACCCCCGGGTCACTGGACACCAGCGGCCTCGACCTGAGCGACGCCGAGCTCGAGCAGGCGCTCAAGGTCGATGTCGAGGAGTGGAAGGCCGAGATCCCGCAGATCGAGGAGTGGTTCGCCAAGTTCGGCGAGAACCTCCCGACCCAGCTGCAGGTGGAGCTCGACGGCCTCAAGGCCCGCCTCGGCGTGGAGTGACCTGACCGCACTCGCGCCGCGCTCTCCTCGCTTTGGGTGTCCAGGCGGTCGGATCTCCGACCGGCTGGGCACCCAAAGTCGGTTGTGGGGGGAGCGCGACTCGTGTGGCTGGGGGACCTCAGGCGCTGCGCTGCTCGAGGACGGCAAGGTCGCGGTTCGCGTAGACGTGGTGGTGCCACTCCTCGTTGACGATGATCGAGAAGATGTCGCGCACCGGGAAGGGCTTGCCCTCGGGGTACCCGGGCTCGGACACCGGTTCGGTGTGGCCGTCGAGCCACTGCTCGGTGGCACCGTCGATCAGGTCGCGCACCGTCGCCATCCGGTCCTCGCGCAGGGCCAGCACCTCCGCGAGTGACGGGCGCACCGTACGGTCGCGGGGCACGCCCGCCACATCCGGCATGTCGTCATGGGGCAGGTCGAGAGGGCTCCACGGATCCGGGTCACCGAGGAGCGCACGGCGCACCCAGGCATCGGTCGCGAAGACGAGGTGGCGCAGGGTCTCGATGAAGGACCACTCGTCGTCGACCCGTTCGTGCAGCAGTCCCGGGTCGACGGCCTCGAGCCGTCGAGCGCGTTCGACCGTTTCGGCCCACCGGCGTTCGATGATCGGCCAGGCCTCGCGGAGCGCGGGTGCGGTGCGCGGGTGCATCTTGGTGCGCTCCGGGTCGCGGCGGTTGAGCTCGGCCTCGACGTAGTCGGTCACGTCGACACCGTTGACCGTCAGTCGTTCGACCTCGCCGGTGATGTCGACATCGACGACCTGGGAACCGGTGATCCGCGCCCCCTTGAGAGCGACGTTCTTGAACCGGGCGTTGGTGAGGTACGTGTCGTCGAACACCGCGTCGGTGAAGTCGAACCGCCGGAAGGTCTCCCCGCGGTAGGTGCTGTCGAAGCCGTCCATGATCTCCCCTGTCGTCGTCAGGCTCGCAACCTAGCCCGCGAACCGGACGCATCACGTCCGGTTCGCACACGGCATACTCGCCGCATGGCGCACAGTGGCTCATCACCGAGCGGAGTGGTCTTCCCCGAGGTCGACGGCAAGCGGTCCACGTCCGCCCTGGGACGCGCGGTCGTGGCGGACGCGCTGCGCCCGGTCGACCCGGTGGGGGCGCAGGCGGCCGAACGCGAGACGAACTGGCGCCAGGGCTACCTCACACACTTCCGGCGGATGGTCGAGGCCGGGCTGCTGCGCGACGGCGAGGCCGCGGTCGACATCGCCCGAGCGGGTCTGGGCTCCCTCCACGAGCGGATGCGCTGCGCCACCGCACGTGGCGAGGTGTCCCTGGCCGAGGCGTTCACGGTGACGCCGGAGTCCGGCCCTGCGCTGGAGACCGCGACGGTGCGCGGCTCCGGTGAGCGGGCCACCACGCTGACGCTGCCCGTGCACGGCGAGCGCCTGAGCGGGGACGCGCTCCACCGGCAGCTGGACCGCTGGGTCGCCGCCGGGACGCTGGAGCCCTCTGCCGCGGACAAGGTCCGCGACGTGATGGCCCACCCCGACTGGCTCGACCTCTCCGGGGACAAGGTCGTGGTGCTCGGCGCGGGGGCCGAGATGGGACCGCTGCGCGCGCTGCTGTCCTGGGGCGCCGAGGTCGTCGGCGTGGACCTGCCGCGACCCGACATCTGGAAGCGCGTCCTCGAGGTGGCCGCCGGATCGGCCGGCACGCTGCACCTCCCGGTCGCGGCAGGCGCAGGTTCCGCGCCTGGCTCCGGCGCCGCCACCCCGTCCGACCTCGCGATGGACGCCGGCGCCGACCTCGTGCACGGCCTCCCCTCGGTGGCGCACTGGCTCACCGGCCTCGACGGCCCCCTCGTGCTGGGCAACTACGTGTATGCCGACGGGGCGACGAACGTGCGCGTGGCGATGGCCGTCGATGCGCTCAGCGTCGAGCTGCTGAAGCGCCGCGACGACGTCGCCCTGGCCTTCCTGGCGACGCCGACCGACGTGTTCGCGGTGCCGGGTGCGGCGGTCGACTTCTCCACCCGCGCCTACCGGTCCCCGTCCGCCGCGATGCGGGTGCTGCGACCGGCGCTGCGCACGGTCAGCGGCGGCCGACTGCTCCAGCGCAACTACGCCCCGGGGAGTGCCCCCGGGCTCAACGACAGCCTCGTCCCGCAGCAGGGGCCCAACTACGCGCTCGCCAAGCGGTTGCAGCGTTGGCGTGCCACGGTCGCAGCCCGCGAAGGCGTGACGGTGTCCCTCAACGTCGCGCCACCGACGCGCACGCGTTCGGTCGTCAAGAACCGTGTCCTCGCCTCGGCCTACGCCGGCGCCCACCGGTTCGGCATCGAGGTCTTCACACCAGCCACGAGCAACACCCTGATGGCCGCCCTTCTGGTGCACGACCTGCGTTCGGCAGCTGCGCAGCCGACCCGCGCGCCGTGGCTGGCCGAGGCTGACGGTGCGGTGCACGGGGGGCTCTGGCGGACGGCATACGACCCGCGCAGCGCGCTGGGGCTCGCGGTCGTGCTCGGACTGGGCTCCGCGCGGGGCTGACGTCCGCGCCGGTCAGGGGTAGTTCGGGACGAATTGTCCTTTCCTGAACCAATCCAGACCGGGGCCTGAACCCTACTCACCAGTCGTCCCGTTGGGTGGGTGCACGCGCTCCCCAGTGACGGCGAATCCGCAACGCCGCGGGGGCCCGTGACTGAAGGGAGCCCGACAATGACCCGTAGGCGACGACAACTGGCCGTGGTGTCGGCCACTGCAGCCCTGGCCGTGGCGGTGACCTCCGCCCTGCCGGGAGCGGCAGCGGCGCAGGCACCGACGAAGGCGAAGGGATCTGGCTTCCTCGGCGAGGACAGCCACCACCTCGACGACCTGGACACCCGTACCTCGAGGGCCCAACCCTCCACGGAACAGAAGGCGGCTGCGGCACAGACCCGCTCCGGCAACCAGCGCGGGGCGGCACCGGCCACCGTGACCTGGAACCGGTTCGGATCCGCGGCGACCATCACCCCCGCCGGCACGGGGGCGACCGCACTCGCGACAGGGCTCGGCAAGGACCCCGTCGCCGCAGCCCGCGCCTACCTCGTGCGCCAGGCGACGGTGCTCGGGCTCACCGAGTCCGACATCGACGCGATGGAGCACGTCACCACCAACGAGATCGGCGGCAGCTCGGCGGTCATGTTCCGCCAGGTCGTCGGCGGCGTCCCCGCAGGGCTCGACGGTCTCGTGGTGGTCGCCGTGGAGGACGGCACTGCCCGGTACCTGACCTCGTCGCTCGCCCCGACCCGCGGCGCCGCCGTGGCCCGGACAGCTGCGCCGAAGCTCACCCCCGAGCAGGCCCTCATCCGCGCGGCCGGCAACATCGGCCACAAGGTGTCGGACGTCAAGCGCTCCGCCCCGTCGAACGCCCGGACCGCCGACACGGGCTGGACGTCGTTGCAGGCCAAGGGACTCCTGGGTGACCAGCAGGTCAAGCAGGTCGCCGTCCCGGTCCCCGGTGGGGCCGCCCGCACGGCGTACCACGTCGTCACCCGCGCCGAGCAGGACGAGGGCTACTCGGTCTACGTCGACGCGGCGACCGGCGAGGTGCTCGCCCGCGACGGCCTGGTGGACCACGACAGCGACAACCCGCGCTGGTCGGTCTTCACCTCCGTGCCCGAGGTCTCGCAGGCACCGGCCGACACCAGGGTGCAGTGGTGCTGGACCACCGCGTCCGGGTGCTCCGAGTCGGTGCAGAACCCCGCTTCCCCGCTGGCCTGGGACGTCGACCCCGTCACGAAGATGACCACGACGACCACCAGCGGCAACAACGCCACCAGTGGTGAGCGCTGGGTCGCCGGCGGGGTGGTCACCCCGGCAACGCAACGCAGCGATCGCAGCTACACATATCCCTTCACGGGGCAGTGGACCAAGGAGCGCTGCAACCCGGCGAACTACGCCAGCCCGCAGCGCAACGACATCGACGCTGCGACGTCCAACCTGTTCGCGATGCACAACCGCATGCACGACTGGTCCTACCAGCTCGGCTACACCGAGTCGGCCTGGAACATGCAGCGCGACAACTTGGGCAAGGGTGGCCTCGGCGGCGACCCGGAGCTCGGTTACAGCCAGTCCGGGGCCAAGTCAGGCTCGCGCAACAACGCCAACCAGGGGACGCCTCCTGACGGCATCAGCGGTTACAGCAACATGTACCTCTGGCAGCCGCTGGCCGGCTCGTTCTACGCGCCCTGCGTCGACGGCGACTACGACATGTCGGTGATCGGGCACGAGTACGGACACGGCATCAGCAACCGCATGGCCGGGGGCCCGGACCGTGGCCTCTCCGGCCTGCAGGCCGGCGCCATGGGCGAGAGCTGGTCGGACCTGATGGCCACCGAGTACCTGCAGGAGCAGGGTTACGTGCCGTTCAGCTCGACGGCGACGCCGATGGGCGCCTACGTCACGGGCAACGCCGACCACGGCATCCGCAACTACAACTTCAGCAAGAGCCCGCTCAACTACAGCAACGTGGGCTACGACCAGACCGGACCGCAGGTCCACGCCGACGGCGAGATCTGGTCGGCGACGCACAGCGACATCCGCAGCGCGTTCATCACGCGTTACGGCGGTGGCGACGCGGAGCTGCAGAAGAGCTGCGCCACGGGCGCGACGAAGGTGGAGGCCTGCCCGGGCAACCGTCGCTGGATCCAGCTGGTCTTCGACGCCTGGCTGCTGATGCCCTCGGGTGCGGTCAGCATGACCGACGCCCGCGACGCGATGCTCGCCGCGGACCTGCTGCGGTTCAAGGGCGCCAACCAGGACCTCCTCTGGGACGCCTTCGCCGCCCGGGGTATGGGGCGCGGAGCCTCGTCGACGAGCAGCGCGGACTCCGCGCCGATCCCGTCCTTCGAGTCGCCGTACGCCAAGAACGCGACCCTCACGTTCAACCCCTCGGGCGACAGTGGCCGCCCGGTCACGGGGGCCAAGGTCTACGTGGGTGAGTACACCGCTCGGTCGCGGCCCATCGCCGACACAGACCCGGCCACCAGCTTGGGCTCGTCGTTCACGACGGTGCCGGGGACGGCGACCTACACGGTGACCGCTCCGGGCTACGCCCAGAAGCAGTTCACCTTCACGGCCAAGCCGGGCCAGACACGGGCCATGCCGGTCTCGCTCACCACCAACCTCGCCAGCACGCTGGCCGGGGCCACGGTGACGGGTGCGGGCACCAAGGTCACGGCGATGACCGACGGCGACGAGGGCACCACGGCGACGACGGGCGACGCCCCGACGGCCGCGCAGAAGGTGTTCACGATCGACCTCGCGGGCGGCCGACAGGTCGTGCGCAAGGTCCAGGTCAGCGCGCTGCCCGAGCCGGGCTCAGCCGGGAGGTTCCAGAACCTGCGCCAGTTCAAGGTCTGGGCCTGCGACGCCAAGGGCCGCGTGTCCTGCGCCCAGGACGGCGACTACCGCGAGGTGTTCACCTCCCCGGCGGACGCTTTCCCCGGGACCGCCCCGCGGCCGGTGGCGCCGGAGCTCAAAATGCGCGAGTTCGACATCCCGCAGACCGCAGCCACGCACCTGCGCATCGAGCTGGTGACCAACCAGTGCCAAGGAGGGCCGGCGTTCCAGGGCGAGCAGGACGACGACCCGGCGAACGCGACCGACTGCACCACCGCCTACAGCGGGGCGCAGAAGATCGCCGTGAGCGAGGTCCAGGTCCTGCGCCGCTGAGGGCCAAGGGCCAAGATGGGTGCCGCGTGCCTGTTGAGGCACGCGGCACCTTCATCTTCCCGGGGTGGATCCAGCAACGCGCGGGGAGGAGCCGGCTCCCAGGGGGCTCACGGCGCCTTGCGGGCCTTGACCGCGAGCACCGCGCAAGGGGCGTCGAGCAGCACCTGCTGGGAGGTGCTGCCGAGGAAGAGCTTGCCCACCGGCGAGCGCTGCCGCATGCCGATGACGATCAGGTCCGCGTCCTCCTCGGCGGCGACCCGGAGGATCTCCTCGGCGGCCGTCAGTCCGCCCGTGGGTTGGACCACGTCATGGTCGAGGCCGGTCTTGGCCAGCTCGGCCCGGATGGCGTCGATGTCCTGCGCGGTGGCGAAGCTCGGCGTGGCGAAGTCCCCGTTCTGACCGGTGTTGATGACGACGAGCCGCGAGCCGTGCAGCAGCGCCTCGTCCTTGGCACGCTCGAAGGCCGCCACCCCCTCCGGACTGGGGATGTAGCCCACGACCACCGCGCCGGTCACGACGGGACCTCTTCGAGGCGCTTGGCACCCGTCATGATGGCGACACCCTCACCCATGTCGTGGGTCTGGGGCGTGATGACCCCCGCCCGGCCACCGAGGCGCTGGATGTGGATCCGGTCGGCGACCTCCCACACGTGCGGCATGTTGTGGCTGATGAGGATGACCGACAGGCCCCGGTCGCGCAGCTGCTTGATCATGTCGAGCACCATGCCGGACTCCTTGACACCCAGGGCGGCGGTCGGCTCGTCGAGGACGACGACCTTGCTCCCGAACGCCGCCGCCCGTGCGACCGCCACGGCCTGGCGCTGGCCACCGGAGAGGGTCTCCACCGCCTGGCTCATGTTCTGGATCGTCTGGATGCCGAGGTCCTGCACCGACTGCCCGGCGCGCTTCTCCATGCCCTTCTTGTCGAGCATCCGCAGGACCGAGCCGAGCGGACCCTTGCGGCGCTCCTCGCGAGCGAGGTAGAGGTTGCTCGCGATGTCGAGCGCAGGGATGACGGCCAGCTGCTGGTAGACCGTCTCGATACCTGCCTCCCGAGCATCCTGCGGCTTGCGGAAGTGCACCGGCTTGCCGTTCATCGTGATCTCACCGTCATCGGCGACATAGGCACCGGTGAGGCACTTGATGAGGGTGGACTTGCCGGCACCGTTGTCGCCGATGACCGCGAGGACCTCACCGGGGTAGAGGTCGAGGTCGACACCGTCGAGTCCGACGACGCGGCCGAAGGTGATGACGAGCTTGCGGGCCGAGAGGACCGGCTCCTTGGCGTAGATGGCCTCCTTGCCGGCGGGCACCCCGCCGTGGGCGACCTCGAGCGTGCTGGTGCTCATGCCTTCACCTTCCTGATCCACTGGTCGACAGCCACGGCCACGATGACGAGGACGCCGGTTGCAAGGACACGCCACTGCTGGTTGACGCCCATCTGGGACAGACCGAAGGCGAACGTCTGGACGATGAGGGCACCGATGAGGGTGCCGATGAGGCGGCCGCGTCCACCGAAGAGGCTGGTGCCACCGATGACGACCGCCGTGATGCTGGCGAGGTTGGCGTCGGGCGCCGCGTTGGGGGTGGCGGCACCGGCGCGGCCGATGAGGATCCAGCCGGCGATGCCGTAGATCAGTCCGGCCACGGTGTAGACGACGAGCAGGATGCGCTTGCTCGGCACACCGGAGAGCCGGGCAGACTCGGCGTCGTCACCGACTGCGTAGACGTAGCGCCCCCAAGCGGTCTGCGAGAGCACGAACCCCATCACGGCGTAGATGAGGACGACGACGACGATGCCCCAGGTGAGTCGGAAGTCCCCGATGGCGAAGCCCTCGCCGAGGAAGTTGAGCAGCCGGGGCAGGTGGTCGGCCTGGATGCTCTCACCGCCTGAGTAGAGCAGCGCGATGGCCGTGAAGATGCTCAACGTGCCGAGGGTGACGATGAAAGGGGGGAGGTTGATCCGTGTCACGAGCAGGCCGTTGAGGCAGCCGGCCCCCGTCGCGAGGATGATCCCGATCGCCAACGCGAGGACGGCCGGCATCCCGCCGTCCTTGGCGAGCGTGGCGGTCACCATCATCGACAGCACCATGATCGCGCCGACCGACAGGTCGATGCCGGCGGTGAGGATGACCAGCGTCTGGCCCACGGCGAGCGCCGCCACCACCGCCGTCTGCTGGAGCAGGATGCCCATCGAGTTGGCGGTGAGGAACGTCGGCGTCGCGATGAAGAACGCCACGAAGGTGATGAGCAGCAGGAAGAGCGGGCTCAACCACGGCTTGCCGTGCAGTTGGTGCTGGACGCGTTGGAGGGGGGACTGCTGCCGCCGAGCGAACTCGGCGGCGGCAGACGTGACCTCGGTGGTGGTGCTCATGGTCAGTTGCCCCAGCAGATCTTGGCACCCTGGTCAGAGGTGATGCTGGGCACGCCGTCAGCCTTCTTGTCAGTGACCAGGGCGACACCGGTGTCGAAGAAGTCGAGACCATCGGTGACCTTCGGCTTCTCGCCACCGCGGGCGATCTTGGCGATGGCCTCCATGCCGAGCGTGGCCATCTTGAGCGGGTACTGCTGGGCGGTCGCACCGATGACGCCGCTCTTGACGCTGGCGACACCAGCGCAGCCGCCGTCCACCGAGACGATCATGGCGGTCTTGCCGGCAGCCTTGAGGGCGGCGTTGGCACCGACGGCCGTCGGCTCGTTGATCGTGTAGACAACGTTGATGTTGGGGTTCTTCGCGAGGCACTTCTCCATCGCGGAGCGTCCACCGTCCTCGGCGCCCTGACCGGCTTCGTTGCAGGCGATCGTGTAGTCGCCGCCCTTACCGCCCGTGTACTTGCCGGTCTTGGCCTCGTCGCCGTTCTTCTTCGGGTCGTTGACGGGGATGCCCATGCCCTCGAGGAAGCCCTGATCGCGGTTGTAGTCGACCGAGACGATCTTGTCGTCGAAGAGGTCGAGGAGAGCGATCGTGGCAGCCTTGCCGCCGAGCTGCGCCGCCGCCCACTGGCCGTCGAGCTTGCCGGCGTTGCGGTTGTTGGTGGCGAAGGTGATGTCGACCGTGTCAGCCGGGTCGGGCGGGGTGTCGAGGGCGATGACGAAGAGCTTGGCGTCGCGCGCCTTCTTGATGGCGGCGTTGACGCCGGTGCTCATCGGCGTGATGAGGATGCCCTTGTCGCCGCGGGCGATGGCGTCCTCGATGGCCGTGATCTGGCCCTGGTCGTCGCCCTCCTGCTTGCCCGAGGCGACCGTCAGCTTGACGTTGTTCTTTCCGGCGTCGGCCTTGGCGCCCTTCTGCATGGCGACGAAGAACGGGTTGGTGGAGTCCTTGGTGATCAGGGTGACGCCGACCGGGGCACCGCCTCCACTGCCACTGGCGGTGTCGGACGAGCTGGACCGGTTGCAGGCGCTGAGGCCGAAGGCGGCGGAGACGGCGACCGTCACGGCAAGACTGCGTCGCAGGGTCGGGTTCTGCAGGGTGATACGAGGCATGAAGGTGCTCCCCTTCTCAGGCGGCGCCATCGCCGCGTGACAACGTTGTCAGGACAATTTGTAGCCTTAGGTTGTGCCGTTGTCAACGGGTCATGTACAACTAGGCTCGTGATCGTGACATCGTTGTCAAACGAGGACCGCCGCCCGCCGCGCGCCACCATGCGCGAAGTGGCGGCCCTCGCCGGGGTCAGCCTCAAAACCGTGTCGCGGGTGGTCAACCGTGAGGGCGGGGTGTCACCGGACGTGGTGGCCAGGGTCGAGCGAGCGGTGTCCCAGCTCGGCTACCGGCACAACCTGGCGGCGAGCAACCTGCGGCGCGGCAACGGCAGGAGCGCCATGGTCGGCGCCCTGCTCCAGGACGTCAGCAACTCGTTCTCCTCCAGCCTGCTGCGCAGCCTCGAGGACGCCGGCCGCGACCGGGACGTCGCCATCGTCTCCTCCAGCCTCGACGAGGAGCCCGAGCGCGAGCGAGCGCTGGTCGAGGGCTTGGTCCGGCGTCGCGTCGACGGCCTGCTCCTCATGCCGGCCACCCAGCGGCACGACTACCTCGCCGACGACCTGCGCAGCGGTCTGCCGATCGTCTTCGTCGACCGGCGGCCCAACGGCGTCGACACCGACTCGGTCACGGTCGACAACGCCCTCGGCGCACGGATGGCGGTGGAGCACCTCCTGGCCCAGGGGCACCGGCGCATCGCGTTCCTCGGTGACATGCCCACGATCCAGACCGCCCAGACGCGGCACGACGGATACGTCGCCACGCTCCGCGCTGCGCACATCGAACCCGATGCGTCACTCAGCGCGGTGTCCCTGCGTTCCCCCGAGGACGCAGCGGCCGCGCTGAACCGCCTGCTCGACCTCCCGGATCCCCCGACGGCCATCTTCGCGGCGCGGAACTCGTTGGCCATCGGGGCGATTCGTGCGCTGCACCAGCGTGGGCTCGCCGGCTCCGTGGCGCTCGTCGGCTTCGATGACTTCCCCCTGGCCGACATCGTCGACCCTCCCTTGACCGTGGTGAAGCAGAACGTCGCGATGATCGGCTCCGAAGTGGCCAAACGGCTGTTCGCGCGCATCGACGGCGACACCTCCGCCCCCCAACACGTCGTGCTCACCCCCGAGCTCGTCATCCGCGGCTCCGGCGAGATCAGGCCTGCCTCGTAGGTCGCCCGGACCGCTCGTGGTCGGTAGGCATCGCCGCCCGTTCACGCTGTCCTGCAAGCGGACGCACCGAGCCGCAGACGGGGAGGGCGCCGAAGTCCTTGCGCTGCAACGGTGCCGCGTGACGCCACCGCGGACGAGCCGGGTATGCCGTGTGCGCACAGGACGCGATCGTCCCGACGATCGACCGGGTGACCGCCAGCGGGCTCACGTCCCGCTCGCATTCGGGTCGGTGGCGGCCTGCCCCTGGCCCGGCACGCCGGGCTGCAACTGCTGACCGGGCGACTGCTGCGTGCCCGGTTGGGTGCCCTGCCGGCCGAACCCGCCCGGCCACCGACCGCCGAACCCGCCCGGCTGGAACTGACCTCCACCGCTCTGGGCCGATCCCACCGGGAGCGCCGCCGCTGCCCCGACCGCGCCCATGGCCGAGATGCCGATGGCCAGCGCGGCCGCCACTGCGGTCTTGCGCCCCGACCAGACCGGGGGGTGGAGCGCGGGCGCCGTGCTCGCGGGAGCGGGCTGCGCCGGCGAGTGCGCCTCATACGGGGTCGGGGACTGGATGTGGTTCGGGGACTGGATGTAGTGAGGGGACTGGATGTAGTGAGGGGACTGGACGCCGTGCGGGGCCGGCGGCGGCACGTCCTGTGCCATGGTCCGGGTGGTGGCCCAAGCGACCGGTGCGGTGTCGTCGCTGCGGTCGAGGTCGCTAGGGGTGGTGGGGTTCGTCATCGGACGCCTCCGGGATCAGGGTGGCTCGGTCCCCTCGAGCGTCGACGCGAGGCCTGTGCGCGTCCTGTGGCAACGGTGTCGGGCGACTGAGCATCGCGGCGTCGGGAGCACCGACGGGCTACCCGTGCTCCTTCTTGTGCGCGGCGCGCCAGGTCGTGTACTCGGCGACCCCTTCGACCTCGTCCCAGGCCGACTTGAAGATGCGCGCCGACTCAGCCTTGCCCGGGTCCTGCGGACCCCGCGGCAGCTCGGCCCGACCATGGGCGCCGCTCACCCCACGCTGGTCCGGCGGGACGGGACCGTCGTACTTGCGACCGCCGGGGTGGTTGGCGCAGCGCCGGACCCGGGTGAACCCCATCTGGAGGAACTTGCGAGCCATGTCGGCTCCGACGAGGTCCCCCGAGGCGAGGTAGTCGTCGAAGGCCGCCCTGATGGCCGTCGCACTCTCCCGCGCCACGTCGGGGTCCTTGAACCGCCAGAGGGGCAGCAGCTCGTCCTTGTAGGGCTGCACCGTCAGGACCCCCTGCTCGCCGCGACCGACCCGATAGCGCTCGGGCTGGGACCTGACGTCGACCGCCTCGGGGCTCGGCGGGTCCTCGGCCTTTCGCCGTCGTTCGGGAGTCACCCCTGCAGTATGTCCGGGATCCACCACAGGGGTTTCACAGAATTCACACAGTCTGTGCGTGGCCTTTGCCCAGTGAACGGGTGTTGTCTTGGCCCATGAACACGCAGCCGTCCACCTCCGCCAAGCTCCAGCGCATCGACGGCTCCCCGGTGCGGGTGCTCGTCGTCGACGACGAGAGCAACCTCACCGAGCTCCTCTCGATGGCCCTGCGCTACGAGGGCTGGGAGGTGCGGACGGCTTCCAACGGTGCCAGCGCGGTGCGTGCCGCGCGCGAGTTCCAGCCCGACGCCGTGGCCCTCGACATGATGCTGCCGGACTTCGACGGCCTCGAGGTGCTGCGTCGGATGCGCTCGGACTCCCCCAGCGTGCCGGTCCTGTTCCTCACCGCCAAAGACGCGGTCGAGGACCGGGTCGCAGGCCTCACCGCCGGCGGGGACGACTACGTCACCAAGCCGTTCAGCCTGGAGGAGGTCGTCGCCAGGCTCCGCGCGCTGATGCGGCGCACCGCCGTCGTCACCGACGAGTCCTCCTCGGTGATCGTGGTCGGTGACCTCACCATGGACGAGGACAGCCACGAGGTGAGCCGAGGTGGCACGCAGATCGCGCTCACCGCAACCGAGTTCGAGCTGCTGCGCTACCTCATGCGCAACCCCAAGCGCGTCCTGTCGAAGGCCCAGATCCTCGACCGCGTCTGGAACTACGACTTCGGTGGCCAGGCCAACGTCGTCGAGCTCTACATCTCCTACCTGCGCAAGAAGATCGACGCCGGGCGCGAGCCGATGATCCACACGATGCGCGGCGTCGGGTACGTCCTCAAGCCCGCTTCATGAGCCCGGCTCCAGCCGTCGGGGCCGCCCGCAGCCGACTCCGACCCGCCACGTGGTCCCTGGGCGCCAAGCTCGTGGCCACCGTCGTCGGCCTCTTCCTCGCGGTCACCCTCGCGACGTCGTCACTGACCGTCCTGCTGCTCCACGACTACCTTCAGGGCCAGCTCGACCAGGATCTGCGCTCCAGCGCCGTGCGCCTCGGCGGCGCCCCCGATGACGGGGACGGGGACAGGCGACTCCCGCCGGGGGGTGCACCCCCCGGCGGTGCGGGCCGGTTCCTCACCCTGACCCTCGCGGGCGGGACGGTGACCAACAACCGGGTCGTCCGCGGCGACACCTACGGCAGCCTCAACTCCGAGCAGATCGCCCAGATCGACGCGGCGGGCATCGGGCAGGACCCCACGACGCTCGACGTCACCGGTCTCGGTGAGTACCGCCTCGTGTCCACCCGAAACCACGGCGGAGCCACGACCATCACCGGGCTGCCACTGGCCGGGGTCACCGAGACCATCAACAAGATGGTCAGCCTCGTCGTCGGAGGCACGATCATCGGCTTCGTGCTGGTCGGCACCGGCGGCCTGTGGCTCGTGCGCCGCAACCTCGCCCCGCTCCAGCGCGTCGCCCACACCGCGACCCAGGTGTCGCGCCTCAAGCTCGACTCCGGTGACGTGGCCCTGGCCGAGCGGGTGCCCTCCGCGGACACCGACGCGCGCACCGAGGTGGGCCAGGTCGGCCTCGCCCTCAACAACATGCTCGACAACGTCGAGGGCGCTCTGCAGGCCCGGCACGAGAGCGAGCAGCGGGTGCGGCAGTTCGTCGCCGACGCCTCCCACGAGCTGCGGACGCCCCTCGCCTCCATCAGGGGGTATGCCGAGCTGTCCCGTCGCGAGCACGAGCCGGTGCCCGCGTCGGTCACGCACGCCTTGTCGCGCGTCGAGTCCGAGGCGCTGCGGATGCAGGGGCTGGTCGAGGACCTCCTCCTGCTGGCCCGGCTCGATGCCGGTCGCCCGCTCGAGCGCGAGCCCGTCGACCTGTCCCTGCTGGCGATGGACGCGGTCAGCGATGCCCATGCGGCCGCCCCCGACCACCGGTGGGAGCTCGACCTCCCGGACGAACCCATCGAGGTCACCGGAGACCAGGCCCGCCTGCACCAGGTGGTCGCCAACCTGCTCGCCAACGCCCGCGCCCACACCCCGGAAGGCACCAAGGTCGTCACGTCCGTGCGCCCCGACGGCCGGTGGATCCGCCTCAGCGTGGCCGACAACGGTCCAGGCGTGCCGAAGCCGTTGCAGCCCAACGTGTTCCAGCGGTTCACCAGGGGAGACGACTCGCGCAACCGCGCCGCCGGGTCGACGGGCCTGGGCCTGTCGATCGTCGACGCCGTGGCCAAGTCCCACGGCGGCCGCGTCGAGCTCCACAGCTCCCCCGGCGACACCACCTTCAGCGTCCTGCTCCCCGCCCACTGACCCCGGTCCCTCACCGGCGCGGGCTCACTCCCCTGGCTCAGGGATGCCACAGGGGCCGCACAGTGACCGGCTCGACTGTTGGGCCATGGACACCATGACCCTCCACCGCAGCGCGTCCGACGGCCTCCCTGCCGTCCCGCAGACCACCACCGTGCAGACGGGACCCTCTGCCTCCGGGCGCCTCCAGCGCCTCTGGCGCGCCCGCGAGGAGGACCCGTCCTGGGCCCGCCCCGCACTGCTGGGCCTGCTGTTCGCGACCGCCCTCCTCTACTTCTACGACCTCAGCGTCAACGGCTACGCCAACTCGTTCTACTCAGCGGCCGTCCAGGCCGGCAGCAAGAGCTGGGAGGCGTTCTTCTACGGCTCCTCCGACGCCGGCAACTCGATCACCGTCGACAAGCCTCCGGCCTCGCTGTGGGTCATGGCGCTGTCCGTCCGCGTTCTCGGACTGAGCTCGTTCTCGATCCTCCTGCCCGAGGTCCTCATGGGTGTGGCGACCGTGGGTGTCGTCCACGCCACGGTCCGCCGCCACTTCGGCGCCGCGGCCGGCCTCGTCGGAGGCCTCGTCATGGCCCTGACGCCCGTGGCGGTGCTGATGTTCCGCTTCAACAACCCTGACGCGCTGCTCGTGCTGCTCATGGCGCTGGGCGCGTGGGCGACGCTCAAGTCCATCGACGAGGGCTCGCACAAGTGGTTCGCCATCGTCGGCGTCCTGATCGGGCTCGGCTTCCTCACCAAGGCGCTGCAGGTCCTGCTCGTCGTGCCGGCGTTCGGCCTCGCCTACCTGCTGTTCGCCAACACGACGTTGCGACGCCGCATCACCGGCGCCCTCATCGGCGCCGCGGCCATGGTCCTGTCGGCCGGCTGGTGGGTCGCCGTCGTCGAGCTCGTCCCGGCGAGCATGCGCCCCTACATCGGTGGCAGCCAGGACAACTCGTTCCTGTCGGTCACCTTCGGCTACAACGGACTCGGCCGCATCAGCGGCAACGAGACCGGCTCGGTCGGCGGCGGCAACGGCTGGGGCACCCCCGGCCTGACCCGCATGTTCAGCTCGTCCATCGGTGGCCAGATCTCCTGGCTCATCCCCTCGGCCCTCATCCTCCTTGCTGTCGGCCTGTTCCTGCGCGGGCGGGCGCCGCGCCCCGACCCCCGCCGCGCGGCATACGTCGTCTGGGGCGGCTGGCTCCTGGCCACGATGCTGACCTTCTCGCTGATGGCCGGGATCTTCCACGAGTACTACACCGTCGCCCTCGCGCCGGCCGTCGCCGCGGTCGTCGGCATGGGAGCCGGCGAGGCGTGGGAGAACCGTCATCGCCCGATCGGCTCGATCACGCTCGCTGCCGCGACGGCCGCGGCCGCCACCTGGTCGTTCATCCTCCTGTCGCGCACCGACTGGCAGAACTGGCTGCGGATCAGCGTCCTCGTCGTCGGACTCGCGAGCGCCCTGCTCCTGCTCGCGATCACGCAGCTGCACCGCAGGTTCGTCCCGGCGGTCGTCGCAGCCGCCCTCGTGGCCGTCCTCGCCGGCCCCGCGGCATACAGCCTCCAGACCGTGGGCACCGCCCACACCGGCTCCATCGTCACCGCCGGCCCGTCGACGGGCCGTGGAGCATTCGGCGGAGGTATGCCGGGTGGAGGTATGCCGGGTGGTGGGCCTGGTGCGGGCGGCACGCCCCCCGGGATGGTGCAGGGCGGGACCGGCACGGCTCCGGGCGGCACGGGCACGGCTCCCGGTGGCACCACCGGCGCAACACGAGGCGGTACCGCCGGAGGGATGGGCGGCCTGCTCGACGCGAGCACGCCGAGCACGGAGGTCGTCTCCGCCCTGAGCGCCGACGCCGGCTCCTACCGCTGGGTCGCCGCCGCGATCGGGTCGCAGAACGCCGCGGGACTCCAGCTCGGTACCGGCCTGCCGGTCATGGCGATCGGCGGCTTCAACGGCAGCGACCCGTCGCCGACGCTGGCGCAGTTCCAGGCGTACGTCGCGAACGGCGACATCCACTACTTCGCCGCCAGCAGCGGCCAGGGTGGCGGCCCCGGTGGCGGCATGGGCGGTTCGGGCACGGGGACGGAGATCTCCACCTGGGTGGCGGCGAACTTCACCTCGGTGACCATCGGGAGCTCGACCTTCTACGACCTGACCCAACCGCTGTCCGGGACCACGGGCACGGCCGCCGCGACCCAGACCACCTGAGGGGGACGACGGTGAGCGACCTGACCTCCCCCACCCCGGTGCTGGACGTCGTCATCCCGGTGCACAACGAGCAGCACACCGTGGCGGCCTGCGTGTGGCGGCTGCACCAGCACCTCGTGCAGACCTTCCCGTACCCGTTCCGGATCACCGTGGCCGACAACGCCAGCACCGACTCGACCGTCCTGGTCGCAACGGGGCTGGTGGCCGAGCTGCCCGGCGTCGCGGTGGTCCAGCTCGCGGAGAAGGGTCGGGGCCGGGCCCTCAAGGCCGTCTGGCTGACCTCGGACGCGCCGATCCTCGCCTACATGGACGTCGACCTCTCCACCGACCTCGATGCCCTGTGGCCCCTGGTCGCGCCGCTCATGTCTGGCCACTCCGACCTCGCCATCGGCTCACGGCTGGCACGCGGCTCACGGGTGGTCCGGGGTGCCAGGCGCGAGGTCATCTCCCGCGCCTACAACCTGATCCTGCGAGGAGCGCTGGGTGCGAGGTTCAGTGACGCCCAGTGCGGGTTCAAGGCCATCCGGGCCGACGTGGCGGCCGAGCTGCTGCCGCTCGTGGAGGACACCACCTGGTTCTTCGACACCGAGCTGCTCGTCCTGGCCCAACGCTGCGGGCTGCGGATCCACGAAGTGCCGGTCGACTGGTTCGACGACCCGGACTCCCGCGTCGACGCCGTGGCCACGGCGCTGGACGACCTGCGCGGGGTGCGCCGCGTGCGCCGGTCGCTGTCCTCGGGTGCGCTGCCGGTGGCCGACATCGCGGCCCGGATCGGACGAGGCACCCCGGGAGGCAGCACGTGGCAGCAGCTCCAGCGGTTCGCTGCCGTGGGGGTGGCGAGCACCGTCGTGCACCTCGGGCTCTTCGCCGCACTCACCGCGAGCGACGCCTCGGCCCAGGGCGCGAACCTCGTGGCGCTGCTCGTGGCAACAGTCGCCAACACGGCCTTGAACCGGCGGTGGACGTTCGGCATCCAGGGTGGTCGCGGCGCTGCCCGCCACCAGGCCCAGGGGCTCGTCGTCTTCGGCATCACCTGGCTGATGACCGCCGGGGCGCTCGGCCTGCTCCACCTGGTGACGACCACCCCCGCCACGTCGCTCCAGACCGCGGTGGTTGCCCTCGCCACGGCTGCATCCACGGTTGTACGGTTCGTCGCGATGCGCTCGTGGATGTTCCGGACGCCCGCTGCCGTCGAGGACGGTCACGAAACGGCGGCTGCGCGGCATACCGAGGTGACGAGCCGGGTCGCCTGACCGCTTTGGGGGCATGACAGTGACCCATGCGTCACGCCACTGCCCCCAAAGCGGATCGGCAGCGGAGACGGAGGGAGCCGTCGCCTGCGCTTCGCTCCGGCTCCTCCAAATCCCGCGTGCAGACCAGAGAACGAATGAAGGACCCGACGAGAAGCGTGTCGGGTCCTTCATTCGTTCTGCGGAGACGGAGGGATTTGAACCCTCGATGGGCGATAAACCCAAACCGCATTAGCAGTGCGGCGCCATAGACCGGACTAGGCGACGTCTCCACGCCCGGACGACAGGTCGACCGAGCCCGCACAGGGTATCCGGACGCCGCGCGCAGGAGCAAAGCGACCCCCCTGCGACCAGCGCGCAGTGGTCCCCGAGGTCACTTGCAGATGTCCGTGTTGGCCGTGCGCGCCGCGATCGTGGCGGTGTCGGTGGGGTTGCTGGTCGCGGTCACCGACGGCTTCGGCAGGGGCGAGGTCCCGGTGCGGTTGGGGATCTCGACGGCAGCCGGGGAGTCCAGGCCCATGCTGATTTCGAGCGTGCTGCCCAACGTCGCGTCGGCCTTGACCTTGGCGCCCGGGAACACCGCGGCGACCGTGCGGGCTGCCTCGGCCTTGCCCGGGCCGTAGCGCACGACGACGCCCGAGGTCTTGTCGCCGGTGCCGGTGAGGTAGGTCTGGACGCGGAAGCCCTGCAGCGACAGGTCGGAGGCTGCTTGCTTGGCAAGGCCGGGGACCCCGGAGTCGTTGGTCACCCGGACGGAGATGTCGCCTGGCGCCACCGTGAGCGCCGGGGTGGAGGTCGTCGCCGTCGGCGACGGGGTCTTGGTGCTCTTCGGCACCTTGGTGCCGGGCAGCGGCTTGTCCTCGCGGATGGACTTCCAGATCGACTCGGCGGACGGCAGCCACTGCACGCGGTTGGGGTCGGGGGCGTAGACGGTCGTCGGCAGCTTCACGAACCGGATCTGGTCGGTGCCCATGGACTGCACGCTCTGAGCGATGTCCTTCATCGCACCGACGTCGAGCCCGGTGTCGGTGGTCATCGCGCCGGTGGCCGCGTCCAGGAAGCGGAACAGCTTGTCGGGGCGCAGCAGCAGGGAGGACTGGGTGGCTTCCTGGACGACGGAGGACAAGAATGCCTGCTGCCGGTCGATGCGACCGAGGTCGGACCCGTCCCCGATGTTGTGGCGCACCCGCACGTAGGCCAAGGCATTGGTGCCGTTGACCCTGGTCCTGCCGGCCGGCAGGTCCAGGTGGCTCTGGGGGTCCTTGACGGCCTCAGGGAGGCACACCGTCACACCGCCCAGGGCGTCGACCATCTTCTGGAACCCGCGGAAGTCGATGACGACGAAGTGGTCGACGTAGATCCCCGTCAACCCCTCGAACGTGCGGATCGTGCAGGCGGGCCCACCCAACGTGAAGTTGGCGTTCCACTGACGCATCACGCCGTTCTCGACGGTGTCCTTCTTGTTGTTGCAGTCGCGTGGCGCCATGGTCATCGAGTCGCGCGGGATCGACACGACGATCGCGGACTTGCGGTCAGCCGCGAGGTGAACGACGAGGTTGGTGTCGGAGCGGGCACCCGTGATGCCGTACTCCTTCTGCCCCTTGCCGAGGTTGGTGCCGGCTCGGCTGTCCGAACCGATGACCATGATGTTGACCGGGGGCAGGTTGGTGGCTGCGTCGGTCGTGGCGTCCTGCTTGGGGCGGTCACCCAGGGCGCTCGTGATGTCGACGCGGCTGATGTTGCCGTTGAGCTTCACGTACGCCGCGATACCGAGGACGAGGACGAGGACCATCAGGCCGGCCACCCCGAAGAGGGCACGACGCATCCACGGGTGCCGGTGCGACCTCCCCTGGTGCCCTTCTGAACGCTCTCCCGCAGTGCCTGCCGCCTGGGATGTGTCCTCCACCGGGACCTCTGCACCCTGGCCGGGCGTGCTGCCTGGCGCAGAGCCGTTGGTGGGCTCGCTCACGTTGACCTCTCTGTTCGACTGCACCGCCTTGCGTAGGGGCGGGGCGACGCGTCGTCGCGCCGAGTGTAAGGGCGCGACCTGAGGATCCGGCCTCACGTCGCTCTCTACACCGACGTCCGACGCGCCCGTCAGGTTGCCCCTCGGAACAAATTGGACATGCCCTTCCAGCCGGGTGGGGTTGGATGGGCTCATGAGCAAGCGAGCACTGGTGGGGGCCCTGACAGCTGCGGCCGTGGTGGTGGCCCTGGTCGGCGGTGGCCTGTGGTGGCGTCACACGACGGTCGAGAAGGAGGTGGACGACCAGTCCCGGGCAGCGGTGACCGCCTTCGCGAGGGGCTGGTCGCAGCGGTCCTTCACCAAGGCGGGCGCCACCTTTGCGGGCACCCAGGCGCAGACCGTGCAGGACGGGTTCACCACGGCCACCAGGGGTCTCGGCAGCGGACCGGTCACCGTCGAGCCCGGTCCCGTCGCCCGCAACGGCGATCGCGCGACCTCGACCCTGAAGGTCACCTGGACCCTGGGCGGTGACGTGAAGTGGTCGTACGACGCGCCTGTCACCGTCCGACGAGCAGGCCAGGAATGGGCGGTCGTGCCGCCCGCGACCGGGTCGCTGTGGCACCCGGGACTCAAGGCCACCGACACCCTCAAGGCCACCCGCACGTGGGGCCGGCGGGGTGACCTGCTCGACCGCGACGGCAAGCCCTTGATGCCCATCGGCAAGGTCTACCCGGTGCAGATCGACCCGAGTCGCGCCACGGTCTCGACGGTCAAGGCCTTGGAGAAGGTCGTCGACGAGCCGGCCGGCTCCCTGGTCGCCAAGCTCGAGGCGGCCACCAAGGCCGGCAGCAAGGCGCCGATCGCCGTCATCACCTACCGCGAGACCGACTTCCAGGACCGCAAGGCCGCCCTGGACGGGCTCAAGGGCGTCATCTACCCCGTGCGCGAGCAGCCGCTCGCCCGGAGCCGCACCTTCGCCCAACCACTTCTCGGTTCGTATGGCGCGGTGAGCTCCGAGCTCGTCGCCAAGAGCGAGGGCCGTTACGTCGCAGGCGACTACGCCGGACTCAGCGGCCTCCAGGGTCGCTACGACGCCCAGCTCGCCGGCACGCCGGGGGTCACGGTGACCTCGAGCGCCACGCCGGACACCCCGTTGTTCACCAAGGAGGCGGTCGACGGCACCGACGTGAAGACCACGCTGGCCCCCACCGTCCAGACGGCCGCCGAGTCCGCCATCGCCCGGACCGGCGACGTGCCTTCGGCCCTGGTCGCGGTCGACGTGGCGACCGGCGACGTGCTCGCCTCGGCGAACTCGCCGGCCCTCGGGTTCGACCGCGCCCTCACCGGTCAGTACCCGCCCGGCTCGGCGTTCAAGATCGCCAGCACCTACGCGCTGCTCACCGGCGGCAAGGTCACCCCGACGACATCGGTCGACTGCCCCAAGTCGATCACCGTCGACGGGCGTTCCTACAAGAACTACGAGGGCGAGGAGCTGGGCACACCGGACTTCGCGACCGACTTCGCGCACTCCTGCAACACCGCGTTCGTCAAGCTCTCGAGCGACCTGGGTGACAGCGACCTGGCCAAGGCGGCGCAGGCCCTCGGCCTCACCGGCTGGGCCAGGACGCTCGGTGTCGGCAACGCGTTCGACGCCAGCGTCCCGGCCAACAACGGCAAGACCGACAAGGCGTCGGCGATGATCGGTCAGGGTCGCAACCTCACCTCCCCCCTCGCCCTCGCGACGATGGTCGCGTCCGTGGCGCGAGGCAGCGCCATACCTCCGGCGCTCGTCACGGACCCCGCCGCACCGGGCGCGGACCGCACGCCGAAGCCGCTGGACTCGAAGGTCGTCGGGCAGCTGCGCGACCTGATGAGAAAGGTCGTCACCGACGGCACCGGCACCGTCCTGCGCGACGCCCCCGGTGGCGCGGTCCGCGGCAAGTCGGGGACCGCCGAGTTCGGTTCGAAGAACCCGCCGGAGACGCACGCGTGGTTCGTCGGCTACCAGGACGGGGTGGCCTTCGCGGCGCTGGTCGAGAAGGGCAAGAGCGGCGGCACCGTCGCGGCGCCGGTCGTCAAGGACTTCCTCACGGCGCTGGCGAAGTAGCCGGTCGGGCAGCTCGAGGCCTCCCCATCGAGCTCGCTCCAGTGTCGCGGGCGCCGTTGCGACAGAACGAGGCCCCCAACCGGGATCCGGTGGGGGCCTCGCTGAAGACTGTGGTTGAGCAGTCCTCGGATCAGATCGGGCGAACGGCGTCAGCCTGGGGGCCCTTGGGTCCCTGGGTGACCTCGAACTCCACGCGCTGCGCCTCGTCCAGCGAGCGGTAGCCCGAGGAGTCGATCGCCGAGTAGTGGACGAACACGTCCGGGCCGCCGCCGTCCTGGGCGATGAAGCCGAAGCCCTTTTCAGCGTTGAACCACTTAACGGTTCCCTGTGCCATGGGGTAACTCTTTCCTTCGTAGCCATTGGTGCCACGCACTTTGCGAAACACCAGGCTGCCGTACACAACCCCACCGACGAGACATGCCCGCCTCAGATGAGAAAAGCCCGCTCTGATGGTGCTAGGGCGGGCACTTCGTCGACCTTTGCGAGGAACTGCTTGATGCAACCGCGACAGACGCTAGCACGCAGGATCCGAAACGTGGAGACCAACTGGAGTCAAATTATCAACAGGGATCCAGGGGCTGGGGGAAGCTCCCTCGGGGCTCAGACGCCGCGTACGGCACGCACCGGCGGCCGGTCCCCGCGGATGGTCGCGACCATGTCGACGACCCGTCGCGTGGCCCGGACGTCGTGCGCCCGGAACACCGTGGCGCCCAACCACGCCGCGACGGCGGTCGCGGCGAGCGTCCCCTCGAGCCGGTCGTCGGCCTCCAGTCCCAAGGACTCCCCCACGAAGTCCTTGCGGGACAACGCCTGCAGGATGGGGAAGCCCAGCTGGGCAAGGTCGGCCGTGTGCCGCAGGAGGACGAGCGAGTGGGCCGTGGTCTTGCCGAAGTCCAGGGTCGGGTCGACGAGGATCCGCTCGGCCGGGATCCCGGCCTCCAGGGCCTCCCGGGCGCCGGCAGCCAGCGTGCGCAGGACGTCCCGGACCACGTCGAGCTCGTCGGGTCCGTAGGTCACGCGCACCGGATCGGTCCGAGGTGGCAGGCCACCCGTGTGCGAGCACACGACGCCGGCCCCGATCTGCGCCGCGACCCCGACGAGCTCGGGGTCGTGACCTGACCACGTGTCGTTGACGAGGTCGATGCCGTGCCGGCCACCCTCCCGGGCCACCTCGCTGCGCCAGGTGTCGAGGCTGAGGACGAGGTCGGGGTATGCCCCGCGGGCGTGCTCGAGAAACGGTGCGACCCGTTCGACCTCCTCCGCGGCCGAGACGTGCTCGCCCTGCTGCCCGGCCCGCACCCCGCCGACGTCGACGATGTCGGCGCCGGCATCCACCGCGTCGTCGAGGGCCCGTTTCGCCGAGTCGAGGTCGGCATGGCGGTTGCCCACGAAGAACGAGTCGCGCGTGCGGTTGATGATCGCCATCACCGCGGGCCTCGAGGCGTCGAAGGTCCGGTCGCGCAGCACCAGGGGCGGGGTGCGCGGGAGGTCGATCGGCTGCGGCTGCGGGGTCGTCACGGCGTCATCCTCGCACCGGTCGACCCGCCCAGCCCGGCACCCCTTCTACGCCGCTGCACCCTCACCGGCAAGGGACCGCAGACCCGGGTCCGCCACGCGTCCCGGTGGAAGGCTGGGGCATGGCCGGCACCAGGCACCTCCCCCTCCGCCGCTGGATCGTCCGCACGACCATCGGCTCGTTCTCACTCGCAGCGTTCATGGGCATCGTCGCCCTGCTCACCGGCGGCGGGTTCGGACCCACCGAACGCCGGGTCCTGCTCACCACCCTGCTCGTAGGGGTCGCGAGCATCGCCGTCCTCAGCTACCTCTCGACCGCCGGCCGGCGCTCCCAACCGGTGGGGGTGGCCGGCGGGATCAGCGTGCTCGTGCCGTTGGCGTGCGGCCTCTTCATCATCTGGGGCGTGGACCTCGAACGCGGGCCGAGCGAGGGCCTCGGCCGCACGTTCGGGGTGGGCGCGGTCGTCGCCGCCACGCTGGCCCAGGCGAGCCTGCTCCTGGCCGTCGCCGACTCCGCGCGCCGATGGGTCACCCGGATGCTCTTCGGCACCCTGGCCATGGCCGCGGTTCTGGCGGTGATGGTGTGCGTGCCGATCCTCGGCTACGAGCCGAAGGGCAGCGGCTACTTCCGGGTCCTGGGCGTGGTCGCGATCCTGGACGTGCTGGGCACGGTGGTGCTGCCCGCGGTGGTGAGGTTCGGCGCGGGCACCACCCGAGCGGCGACGCCGCCGACCGGGACACGCCGAGGCGAGCTCCACCCGTCGGAGGCTCCCCCGGAGCTGCCGGCGTCGCTCGAGGCTCGTCTCACCGCATACGCCACCTCCCGGGGTACGACGCGCGAGGCTGTCGTGGCCGAGGCGCTCGAGGAGTACCTCGATGCTGCCGAGCACCGTTCGGGGTCAGGGAGCGGCGTCGCTGGGTAGGGTCGGGACGTGGCCTTTGACTTCAGCATGAGCCCAGCCGTCGAGCAGCAGCGCCGACGGGTCGAGGAGTTCGTCGCGACCGAGGTCGTGCCGCTCGAGCAGCAGGTGTTCGCCGAGGGGATGACCGACGCCCTGCGTGTCGAGCTCCAGGCGAAGGCCAAGGCCGCCGGGGTCTTCGCACCCCAGGCGCCCAAGGAGTTCGGCGGGGGCGGCTTCCGGTTCGACGAGTCGGCCGTGCTGCTCGAGGAGGCGGGCTACTCGCTGCTCGGGCCGCTCGCCCTCAACTGCGCGGCCCCCGACGAGGGCAACATCCACCTGCTCCACATGACCGGGTCGACGATGCAGAAGGAGAAGTACCTCGAGCCCCTCGTCGCCGGCGAGGTGCGCTCATGCTTCTCGATGACCGAGCCGCCGCCCGGCGCCGGGTCCGACCCGTCGGCACTGAAGACCCGCGCCCGCCGTACCCAGGGTGGCTGGCTGCTCAACGGCGACAAGTGGCTCATCACCGGAGCCGACGGTGCCGCGTTCTCGATCGTCATGGCCCTCAACGAGGGGGATGACGCCCCCGACGGCGCGACGATGTTCCTCGTCGACGCGGACAACCCGGGGTTCGTCGTGGGCGAGCACCTCAACACCATCGACGCGACCGGCGTCGGCGGACACTGCCGGGTCGCGCTGCGCGACTGCTTCGTGCCTGACGACCACGTCCTCGGAGAGGTGGGCAAGGGCTTCCAGAGTGCGCAGGTCCGCCTCGCCCCCGCGCGCCTGACCCACTGCATGCGCTGGCTCGGCGCCGCCCGGCGCGCCCAAGACATCGCCGTGGAGCGTGCTGTCGGACGAGAGCTCTTCGGCACCACGCTCTCCGACCTCGGCATGGCTCAGGCCCTGATCGCCGAGAACGAGATCGACCTCGACGCCGCACGCTCGATGATCTGGCACGCGTCGTGGGCGATCGCCGAGGGCCAGCGCAGCAGCGAGCAGTCCTCGCGCACCAAGGTCTTCGCGAGCGAGGCGGCCTGCCGCGTCGTCGACCGCTCGGTCCAGCTGGCCGGTGGCATGGGCACCTCGGAGGAGCTCGTCCTCGGCCGGATCTACCGCGACATCAGGTCCTTCCGCATCTACGACGGCGCCACCGAGGTGCACAAGATGTCGATCGCCAAGCGCGCGGCCCGCAGGGCCGCCGCACGCACGGCCGGCCGTGAGGACCGCGCGTGAGCCCGGCGGACGCCATACCGGGTTCGGCGAGCGGTCACGAGCGGGAGGAGGTCCGCGGGCTGCCGCGCGCGAGCTTCACCGCATGGGCCGCCGAGGCCGTGCCCGAGCTCGGACCGGACTGGACCGCCGAGGTGATCTCGGGCGGCCTCTCCAACATCACCTACCGCGTCACCAGCCCGACGGCGACGGTGATCGTGCGCCGACCACCACTGGGCAAGCTGCTGCCGAGCGCCCACGACATGGGCCGGGAGTCGCGGGTGCTGACCGCGCTCTGGCCCACCGACGTCCCCGTGCCGCAGGTGCTCGCCACGACCTCGGACGCCGACGTCGTCGGAGCCCCGTTCTACGTCATGGCACTCGTCGAGGGCACCGTCTACCGCGACCCGGCGCAGACCACCGAGCTCGCCGTGGCCCACCGTGACCAGCTGTCGGACTCGCTGGTCGACGTGCTCGCCGCCATCCACGCCGTAGACCTGGACCGCACCGGCCTGCGCGACTTCGGCAAGCCGGACGGCTACCTCGAACGCCAGGTCCGGCGGTGGAGCGGGCAGTGGGAGGCCAGCCGCACCCGCGACCTCCCGGCGATGGACGACCTGATCCGGGCCCTGGACGCCCAGCGCCCCATCGGCGGTGAGGTCACGCTGGTCCACGGTGACTACCGCCTCGACAACACCCTCGTGAGCCACGACCGTGGTCGACCCGAGGTCGCGGCGGTCGTCGACTGGGAGCTCAGCACGCTCGGTGACCCGCTCGCCGACCTCGCGACCTGGCTCACCTACTACTCCGGCCCCGGTGAGGACGGCAGCGCCGTTCCCGTCGCCGCCGGGCTCACCGCGCACGAGGGGTTCCCGACGACCGACGAGATCGCCGAGCGGTATGCCGCGGTGACCGGCCGCGACGTGTCCGCCCTGGACTACTACCGCGCCTTCACCGACTTCCGCCTGGCCGTGATCCTCGAAGGGGTGCACGCGCGCTACCTGGCCGGGCGCTCGATGGGTGAGGGCTACAACCGCGTCGGTCACTCCGTGCCACTTCTCGTCGAACGCGCCCTGTCCCGTCTCTAGCTGACAGGCGGCTCTCCGGCCTGCCTCGAGTCCCGAGGGTCGACGCCCTAGGAGTCGAAGCCGAGGCCCAGGTGGTCGAGGGTCCGGAGCCAGGCGTTGCGGCGCCCGTCGTTCTGGTCGGCGCGGGCCAGGGCCCAGCGGGTCAGCTGGATCCCGGCGTAGGCGAAGGGTTCCGGTGGGAACGGCAAGGGCTTCTCGCGCACCATCTGCAGTCGGGTGCGCTCGGTGTCGGCGCCATCGAGCAGGTCCAGGGTGACGGCGGCGCCGAACCGCGACGCCCCGACACCGAGACCGGTGTAGCCCAGGGCGTAGGCGACGCGACCGTCGTGGGCCGAGCCGTAGAACGCGCAGAACCGGGTGCAGGTGTCGATCGCCCCTCCCCAGCGGTGGCTGAACCGCAGGCCCTCGAGCTGGGGGAACGTCTCGAAGAAGTGCGTGGCCAGCCGCTCGAACGTCTGCGGACGCTGGTCCTTCGTCGGGCGCACCCGGCGGCCCAGGTGGTAGATCGCGTCGTAGCCACCCCAGAGGATCCGGTTGTCGTCCGTGAGCCGGTAGTAGTGGAACTGGTTGGCCATGTCGCCGACGCCCGCACGGGTGTGCCAGCCGATCGACGCGAGCTGCTGGTCCGAGAGCGGCTCGGTCATGAGCACGTAGTCGTAGACCGGCACGGTGTGAAGGCGGGTCCGGCGCAGGAGCGACGGGAACGCGTTGGTACCCAAGGCAACCCGCGCCGCCCGCACGTCGTGACCGCGCTCGGTGTGCACCCGCATACCGGCGCCGTCCCGCTCCAGGCCGGTCACCTTGGTTCGTTCGACGATGCGGACGCCCAGTGACTCCGCCGCCTCGGCCAGGCCCCAGACCAGCCGGGCCGGGTCGACCATGGCGGTCTCGTCGGGGGTGTGGACCCCAGCGAGGTAGGTGGGCGAGTCGAGCTCGGCGCGCATGGCGTCCCGGTCGAGGAAGGTGCCCGTGCCGACGTCCTCGCGCAGCCAGTCGACCTGATGGGGCGCCGTGGCGACCGTGAGCTCACCGGTGCGCTGGAAGTCGCACCCGATGTCGTGGCGCTGCACGGTCGCCTGGATCGCGTCGAGGTTCGCGAGGCCGAGCTGGTGCAGCTGCTCGTACTCCGCGGGCCAGCGTTCGCGACCGTTGGACTCGCCGTGGGTGAGGCTCGCCGAGCAGAACCCACCGTTGCGGCCCGAGGCGGCCCAGCCGATCCGGCCGGCTTCGAGGAGCACGACGTCCCGACCGGGGTTCGCCTCCTTGGCGAGCAGCGCGGTCCACAGGCCGGTGTAGCCACCACCGACGACGACGAGGTCGGCGGTGGCGTCCGCGTCGAGCGACGTCCGTGGCGCCGGACGGTCCGCCCGGTCCAGCCAGAACACCGACGGTGCGGCGTCGGCGAGGGCGTGGGCGGCAGGACCGCTCAGCGTCCCCGCCGAGCCACCCGTCAACGGGGACAACGGCGCCATGTCCCTCAGCTGCCGGTGTAGTGGCGGTCCGCCACCTCGAGCGCCTCGTCGAGGATGGCCAGGCCTTCGCGCACCTCGTCCGCCGTGGTCGTGCACGGGGGCACGACGTGGGTCCGGTTGAAGTGCGTGAACGGCCAGAGGCCACGCTCCTTGCAGGCAGCCGCGAAGTCGTTCATCGCCTTCGCATCCGCACCGCCGGCGTTGAACGGCACGAGCGGCTCGCGGGTCTGGCGGTCGCGCACGAGCTCGAGGGCCCAGAACGCGCCGAGTCCGCGGACCTCACCGATGCTCGGGTGGCGCTCGGCGAGCTCGCGCAGCCCCGGGCCGATGACGTCCGCACCCAGGGATCGGGCGTGCTCGACGATGCCCTCCTCCTTGAAGATGTTGATGGAGGCGACGGCCGAGGCGCAGGCCAACGGGTGGCCGGAGTAGGTGAGCCCACCGGGGAAGGGCTTGCTGTCGAACGACGTCGCGACGCGCTCGGAGATGATGACGCCGCCGAGCGGGACGTAACCGCTGTTGACGCCCTTGGCGAAGGTGATGAGGTCGGGGGCCACACCCCAGTGGTCCACGGCGAACCACTCACCGCAGCGGGCGAATCCGGACATCACCTCGTCGGCGATCATGACGATGCCGAACTCGTCGCAGAGGTCGCGCACGCCCTGGAGGTAGCCCGGCGGCGGGACGAGGATGCCGTTGGTGCCGACGACCGACTCGAGGATGATCGCGGCGACGGTGTGGGCGCCCTCGACCGCGAGGATGTCGCGCAGGTGCTGCAGAGCGCGCTCCCCCTCCTCCTGCTCGGTGGTGGAGTGGAAGGCCGAGCGGTAGGGGTAGGGCCCCCAGTAACGGACCACACCCGGCATACCGGGCTCGGAGGACCACCGGCGCGGATCACCGGTCATGGCAATGGATCCCGCGGTGGCACCGTGGTAGCTGCGATAGGCGGCGAGCACCTTGTGGCGCCCGGTGTGCAGGCGCGCCATGCGCAGGGCGTTCTCGTTGGCCTCCGCGCCGCCATTGGTGAAGAACACCCGGTTGAGGTCGCCCGGCGCGAGCTCGGTGATGAGGCGGGCGGCCTCGGAGCGGGCGTCGTTGGCGAAGGCCGGGCTGATCGTCGTGAGGCGACCGGCCTGCTCCTGGATCGCTGCGACGAGCTTGGGGTGCTGGTAGCCGATGTTGACGTTGACCAGCTGGCTGGAGAAGTCGAGGTAGCGCTTGCCGGAGTAGTCGGTGAAGTACGACCCCAGGGCCGAGGCGATCGGCAGCGGGTCGATGAGCCCCTGCGCCGACCACGAGTGGAACACGTGCCCACGGTCGTCGCGGCGGACCTGCTCCTCGGTGGCGCCGGTGACGCCGTCGAGCACGTCGGTGGCGAGGGTCGGCTGGACGGTGGTGTCGGTCATGGGTGTCTCTCTCCGGCGGCGGGGATCAGCGGGTGCGCGGGAAGCCGAGGTCGACGCTGGACGTGGCCGGGTCGGGCCAGCGCTGCGTGACGACCTTGCCGCGGGTGTAGAAGTTGATGCCCTCGGGCCCGTACATGTGGGTGTCGCCGAACAGCGAGTCCTTCCAGCCGCCGAAGGAGTAGTAGGCGACCGGGACCGGGATCGGGACGTTGATGCCGACCATGCCGACCTCCACGTCGAACTGGAACTTGCGTGCGGCCCCACCGTCGCGGGTGAAGATCGCGGTGCCGTTGGCGTACTGGTTGGAGTTGATGAGCTCCAGGCCCTCCTCGTAGGTGTCCACGCGGACGACCGACAGGACCGGGCCGAAGATCTCGTCGGTGTAGACGGTCATCTCCGGGGTGACGTGGTCGAGGAGGGTGGTGCCGAGGAAGAACCCGTCGCTCGGCAGGTCACCCTCGCGGCCGTCGACGACGACCGTGGCCCCGGCCTCTTGGCCCGCGCCGACGTAGCCCTTGACCTTGTCGCGGTGCTCGGCGGTGATGAGCGGGCCCATGTCGGTGTCGGGATCGGTGCCGTTGCCGACGGTGAGCTTGGGCAGGCGGGCGGCGATCGCGTCGACGAGCGGCTGCGCGACATCGCCCACGGCGACCGCGACGGACAGCGCCATGCAGCGCTCACCCGCGGAGCCGTATGCCGCGGACACCACCGAGTCGGCGGCCATGTCCACGTCGGCGTCGGGCAGGACGAGGGCGTGGTTCTTCGCGCCGCCGAGGGCCTGGACGCGCTTGCCGTTCGCCGTGCCGCGCTCGTAGATGTACTTGGCGGTCGGGGTCGAGCCGACGAAGCTCACCGCAGCGATGCCGGGGTGGTCGAGGATCGCGTCGACGGCGACCTTGTCGCCGTGGACGACGGTGAAGATGCCGTCGGGCAGACCGGCCTCCTTCCACAGCTGGGCGAGGAAGAGCGCCGCGGACGGGTCCTTCTCCGAGGGCTTGAGGAGGAAGGCGTTGCCGCACGCGATGGCGTTGGCGCACATCCAGAGCGGCACCATCGCGGGGAAGTTGAACGGCGTGACGCCGGCGACGACGCCGAGCGGCTGGCGGATGTTGTAGACGTCGACGCCCGTGGCGGCCTGCTCGCTGAAGCCACCCTTGAGCAGGTTGGGGACGCCGGTCGCGAACTCGACGTTCTCCAGGCCCCGGGCGATCTCCCCGGCGGCGTCGGACAGCACCTTGCCGTGCTCGGAGGTGATGATCGCCGCGAGCTCGGGCGTGCGGGCGTGCAGCAGCTCGCGGAAGGCGAACAGCACGGCGCTGCGGTGCGACAGGGAGGCGGTCCGCCACTCCTTGGCAGCCGCGGCAGCACTGGCCACCGCGGCGTCGAGCTCCTCGACCGAGGCCAGGTCGACCTCGCCGGTGACCGCACCCGTGGCCGGGTTGTAGACCGGTGAGGTGCGTCCGGAGGTGCCCTCGGTGGGCTGGCCGTCGATCCAGTGGGAGATGCGCGTCGTCATGGGTCACACCATACGATCCACTCACTAGTAGCACAATAGAAGTATTGCTATGGTGCAAACATGACCGCGACCCTCAGGGCCCTCGAGGAGCGCCTCGACTCCCCTTCGGCCAAGGGTTTGGCCCACGCCGTGTCCGCGACCATCCGCGACGGAGTGCTCGTCGCGGGCGACCGGCTCCCCCCGATCCGCGCCGTCGCGGCGGAGCTCGCCCTGTCGCCCACCACCGTGAGCGCCGCGTGGGCCCTGCTTGCACGATCAGGCACCGTGGCCACCGACGGGCGACGCGGAACGAGGGTGCTGGACCATCGCGCCGGCGGCACGGTTCGCTACCGCGCTGCGCTCGACCGGCCCTCGACGTTCGAGCACGACCTGTCCACCGGCGTTCCCGACCCCGCGCTGCTGCCCGACCTCGACCGGGCCCTGGCCGGGCTGCGGACGGCACCGACCACCGGCAGCTACCTCGACGACCCGGTGCTGCCCGACCTCGCCGCGACACTGCTCGCCGACTGGCCGTTCGAGGCCCACGAGGTCGCTGTCGTGGACGGGGCCATGGATGCCATGGACCTGTTCGTGCGGACCCAGCTGCGCTTCGGCGACCGGGTGGTCGTGGAGGACCCGGGGTTCCCGCCGCTGGTGGACCTGCTCGAGTCCGTGGGGGTGCAGCTCGTCGGGGTCGCCGTCGATGAGGAGGGTCTCGAGCCGGTCGCCCTCGAGGCCGCGCTCGGCGAGCCCGTGGCGGCGGTCTTCCTGCAGCCGCGCGCCCAGAACCCCACCGGCGTGACCATGAGCACGCGACGCGCTGCCCGGATCGCCGACCTGCTCGAGGGACGCGCGACGATCGTCGTCGAGGACGACTCCGCTGCCGGGCTGTCGCCGTCCCCGCTCGTCAGCCTCGGTCAGTGGCGCCCCGACCAGACCGTGCACATCCGCTCGTTCTCGAAGTCGCACGGGCCCGACCTGCGCCTCGCCGCCCTCACCGCGCCCGCGCCGATCCTCAATGCTGTCAACGGTCGTCGCCAGCTGGGGCAGGGCTGGTCCAGCCGGTTGCTGCAGCAGGTGCTGCTCGGGCTGCTCACCGACGACGTCGCCACGGCCGCGGTCCAGGCCGCTGCCCGCAGGTATGCCGCGCGACGGGCCCACGTCGTCGGCCGCCTGCACGAGCGGGGCGTCGAGGTCGGTGGCACCGAGGGGATCAACATCTGGGTGCCGGTGCAGGACGAGACCGCTGCGGTGGTGCGCCTGGCCAGCCAGGGGATCGGGGTCGCGCCGGGAACGCCGTTCCGGATCGGCCCGGCGGGCGAGGGCGGCCACGTCCGCGTCACCGTCGGCCTGGCCCAGGACGACGCGTCTGCCCTCGACGCCCTGGCCGACTCGCTGGCCGACGCCGCCCACACCGGGGGCTGGAACGGCCGCGCCCGCTGACCTGCCCCGGACGGCACGAAGGCCGGGCTGCAGGGTTGCCCGACCTCCGGCCCGCCGCCCTAGAGCGGACGCGCATTTCCCCTTGCGGGGTCGCGCCCAACGCTAGGGGCGGCCCGTCCGGGACAGGATCGTGCAATGCGCGTACCGATGTGCGGGCTTTCCTACGCTCGCTTGCTCATCTCCCGCATCCGCCGCACACCACAGCCGCGACCCAGCACAGGTTGCTGCCCCAGGCACAGGTTGCTCCTTACCTCCGCGGCAGCAACCCCTGCTAGCAGACGTTGCTGCAGGACGGGGACCAGGTGCTGCGGGACAAGGAGCAGAGCTGGGCGGGCGGAGGGCGTGGGATTCGAACCCACGATGACGTTGCCGCCATAGCGGTTTTCAAGACCGCCGCACTAGGCCACTATGCGAGCCCTCCTGGCCTGGCGACAGACCTTCGCCGGACCGGGGCCAACGGTATCGTCACGTCATGGACGGCTACCAACGCGAGGGCGAATCCGAGGCCGAGCGCCTCGACCGCAACTGGGACGAGCTGCTCCAGGAGCTGCGGGTCACCCAGACCGGCGTCCAGATCCTCACCGGCTTCCTGTTGACCCTGCCCATCCAGCCGGCCTTCGGTCGCATCAGCGGCTTCGAACGCACCGCCTACGTCGTGGCCATCAGCACGAGCATCCTGGCCACCTGCCTGCTCATCACCCCGGTGGCGATGCACCGGTGGCTGTTCCGTCAGCAGCGCAAGGGGACGCTGGTCCACGTCGCCCACCGCGTCGCCGTCCTGGGCCTGGCCGCCCTGGCCGGAGCCGTGGTCAGCGTCATGGCGTTCACCTTCTCCCTCGTGCTGGGCCAGCCGGCCGGCATCGTCGCGGCAACCCTCGGAGCCGTCCTGTTCCTCGCCGCCTGGCTGGTCTTCCCGCTGGGCCTGAGCCGTCGCCTGAACCGCTCGACAGGCCCCTGAGCAGGGCACTTGTTAGTGTCGAACCACACCGAACAAAGGATTCACCATGGGCAAGCTGACCTTCATCGCCGGCGTCGCCGCCGGTTACGTCCTCGGCGCCAAGGCGGGGCAGAAGCGCTACGAGCAGATCCGCGGACGCGCGAGCCAGGTCTGGGCGAGCGACCCGGTCCAGACCCGCGTCGAGACCGTCAAGGATGCCGTCAAGGAGCAGGCCCCCGTCCTCGGCGCCAAGCTCGGCGACGCCGCCAAGACGGCCGGCGCCAGCGCCAAGGAGCGACTCACGGGAGAGGACCTCCCCGAGACCCTGCACCGCGGCACCGACGGCAAGCTGCACGCCGACACGTCGGGCTTCGGCCCCGGGGGCGACAAGCTCCCCTGACCTGCACCCGTCAGAACAGACGGAGACGCACGAGAGCCCGCGGCGCGCCATACCGGATCGGTATGCGTGCCGCGGGCTCTCGTGCGCACCCCCGTGCAGCTCAGCCCCTGTTCTTCACGGTCGCCACCGGGCGGCCCGCGTCGCACGTGTGCCGGAAACCCCTGACCAGCACCTGCTCCCAGCGGACCGACCCGGTGACGTGCCCTTGAGGGCAGACCCGCAGCGCAATCGCTCGCACCGCCGGTCACCACGCTGGCACCCCCTGTTGGCCAGCGCCTCAGCCACACCGGCACGGCGCCGTCGGCGTGCGCCCTTCCGACATGACATGAGGTCTCCTCTCGTTGGGCCCGGTCCGTCATCCCCGCTCGAGCCCGACACCGGACAAGAGCACCGACCCCGGCTCCTGATACACCGACCCTGAGACTTTCTCGGCCGAGGTCGGACGACCTTCGTCGGCAGCGGTCGACCCCGGACTCGCACGTCGCCCCGAGGTATCAGGGAGAACCACGCGAACTCCTGTCTGTGAGGCACCCGCCTCACTACGCTGACCCCGGGCACGCCCGATCGGCGCACCCAGGGTCAGCACCGCCCTCAGGAGAGCCCATGGCACACGTGACCCCCACACCGAGCAGGGGACCGGGCCGCCGCGTCCCCCACCTGGCGGTGCCCGGCAGCGCTGTTCGACGCCTCGGGGCCCGGGCCCTCGACCCGGCCACGTGCAAGCGGCTCGGCGACCAGCCCGCGCCGCGCCCCACGGTCTACGTCGGCGACACCCTCCTGGTCCGCGGCCTCCTCCAGGGCCGGGCCGAGGGACCGGTCAGCGCCCTGCGCGAGCAGCTCAAGGGCCGCTACACCGTGCAGGAGCGCCGTGAGACGGGGCTGGGTGAGGTGTTCGGCCGCCTAGAGCTGGCCGACGAGCTGGACCGGGTCGGGACCACGAGCGTGCTCATCACGCCGGTGAAAGGGAAGTCCGTCGAGCCCCCGGACGCGTGGCAGATCCTCCAGGACTTCCGCAGCGCCCACCCACGCCTGGCGTCCGCCGTCGAGCTCAGCCACGTCATGGTGGGGAGCGGGTACGGCGACGGCGTGGGTTACGGCGACGGGGTCGGCTACGGCGACGGAGTGGGTTACGGGGACGGCGTCGGGTATGGCGACGGGGTCGGGTACGGCGACGGCGTGGGCCTCACAGGGCTGCCCGGAGGCGGACCGTCTGGACGGTCCCCGGTCACCTGGGCGGCACCGGACCCGTGCCTCCCGGGCCCAGCCGAGGGTTGGGGCAAGGGCACGGGTGAGGGCTCCGGCGAGGACCGCGTCGACGGACCGGTCGTGGCCCTGCTCGACACCGGCATCGGCGCCCACCCGTGGTTCGAGCGCGGGGTCATCAAGGACGTCGAGGTCGACGGCGTGCCGGTGGGGCTGGTCTGGACGCCGGCCGATGACCCCGAGCACACCGGCGTCACCGTCGACCGGGTGAACGGCGTGCTGGACCGGCTCGCCGGCCACGGGACGTTCATCGCGGGCATCGTGCGCCAGCACTGCCCCGAGGCCACGATCATGGCGATCCCGGTCATGTACGGCGACGGGGTCGCCGACGAGGCCGACATCATCGACGCCCTCCAGCTGCTCTACGCCCGCCAGCTCCTGGTCGAGCGCGACCGCGACGCACACGGCCCGGCGATCGACGTGCTGTCCCTGTCGCTCGGCTACTACCACGAGACGCCGGGGACGTTCGAGGACGAGGGCGCGCTCGTGACGGTCCTGCGCGCGCTCAGCTCGACGGGCGTGGCCGTCGTGGCCGCTGCCGGCAACGGGTCCAGCGACGTCGAGTTCTTCCCCGCGGCGTTCACCTCGGGTGCGGGGTTCGACGTGCCGCTGGTCAGCGTGGGTGCGCGCAACCCGGGCGGGCTCAACCCTGCCGGTCCCACCGTCTCCGTCTACTCCAACACCGGGTCGTGGGTCACCGCCTACCGGTGCGGCACGGCCGTGGTGAGCACGATGCCGACGACGTTCGACGGCAGCATCCGCAGCGTGCTCAACCTCCCCGGCTCGACCAACCCGGCTCGCGGCTCGATCGACCTCGACGACTACTCGGGCGGGTTCGGGTTGTGGAGCGGCACGTCGTTCGCCGCCCCGGCCCTCGCCGGTGACGTCGCGGCCGAGCTCCTCGCCTGCACGAGCGGCAAGGGGGATGATGGCGAGAAGGGCGCCGGCACCCAGGCTCGCGTCAAGGCCGCGGCAGGTGCCGTCGCCTCGGTGCTGGAAGGCGGTCGCTCGTGATGCATGCCGACGGCACCACCGGCAGCCTCGCCGAACGGACGGGACGCGCGTTCGCGGCATACCGCGGCGGCGACCCAGCGGCGATGGCCGACCTCGTGGACGCGACCACGGCCCTGCTCTGGCACACCGCACGCGCGCAGGGGCTGGGCAGCGCCGCCGCAGAGGACGTCGTGCAGACGACCTGGCTGTCGCTCGTACGGCACCAGCACTCGATCGAGGACCCCCGCGCCGTCCTGAAGTGGCTTCTCACGACCGCTCGGCGCGAGGCGTGGAGCGTCTCGCGCCGGTCCCGGCGCGAGGACGCCCGCGAGGAGATGGGTGACCTGCTCGACGGAGCTACCGTGCTGACCGACGGGCCGGAGCAGCTGGCGGTCCGAGGCCACGAGCAGACCGTGCTGTGGCGACACTTCGCGGCCTTGTCGCAGCGGTGCCAGGAGCTGCTGCGTGTCGTCGCCCAGGCCGAGCGGCCGGACTACCAGTCCGTCGCCGAGGCTCTCGGGATGCCGGTCGGCAGCATCGGCCCGACGCGGGGGCGCTGCCTGGCCAAGCTGCGCGCGGACCTCACGAACGACCCCGCCTGGGAGGTGGCGTCATGACCGGGTACGCCGACGACGAACTCGAACTCCAGCGCCTGGCCGCGGAGCCGCTCGACGCACAGGACGAACGGGCCCTGGCCGCCGTGGGCAGCATCTTCGCCACCAGCGACCCCGTGCCACCGGGCCTCACCGAACGGGTCAAGTTCGCGATGACGGTGGCGTCCTTGGAGGCGGAGGTCGCCGAGATCACCCGGACCAGCGCCGAGGCGGTCGGCGTCCGGACCACCGTCTACGACCGCGCGGCCACGGTGACCTTCTCGACCGACACCGTGAGCGCCATGGTCACCATCGAGTCCGTCGACGGGGTGCGTTCCCGGCTCAGCGGCTGGGTGAGCGACGGCCCCACGGCGGTCGAGCTGCGGGAGCGGTCGCGCACCCAGACCACGCAGACCGACACCGAGGGACGGTTCACGTTCGTCGGCGTCGAGCGCGGCCTGGTCCACCTGGTGCTGCGCCGGATCGACCTGCCCGACAGCCGTCCGGTGATCACCCCGGCCATCGAGATCTAGGGGACCCCATCGAGGTCGTCGACCCCGAGGTCGAGGAGCTGCTCTCGCGGGGGCGCCACCTCAACTCCATCGGGCGCTACCGGGACGCCGAGGCGGCCCTCGTCGACGCGCTGGCGCTCGTCAACGCGTCTGCGCTCGCTGCTGGGGCCGGCTCGGACGAAGGGGCCACCGCAGCCACCCGCTCGCGCATCCTCATCACATTGGCCTGGACGACCGTGGCGCTGCGCGGACGCGGTGAGGCCCTGGACCTCCTCCGGGAGGTGCGCGAGCTCACCGACTCCCCCCGGCTGCATGCGCTGAGCCGGGTGCAGGAGGCGGTCGTCCACGTCTCGCTCTCGGACTGGCGCGAGGCCCTGACCGCGCTGGCCCACGTCGACGACACGTCCATGGCGCTGCTCACGCCGCGTGAACGCACCGCCGCCCTGCTCAACGGCGGGCTGTCCCACCTGTCGCTGCTCGAGCTCGACCAGGCCCGCGCGCAGCTTCAGGAGGCGCTGGACACCGCCGTCGCCGAGCGGGTGCCGGAGCAGGAGTTCAAGGCCCGCCACAACCTCGGGTGCCTGGAGTTCTACGCGGGCAACCTCCCCGGGGCCATCTCGCTCATGCGCTCGGCCGATGAGGTCGACGCCCCCGTCGCTCGCGCCCGCGCCAAGCAGGACCTGGCCCAGGTGCTGCTCGAGTCGGGCCTCCTGCGCCAGGCCCGCCAGACGCTGCTGGGTGCACTCGACGAGGCCCGCGACGAGCAGCTGGCCCTGGAGGAGGCCGACATCCGCCTCGACCTGGCCGCCTGTTCACTCGTCGAGGGCGACTTCGCCGCCGCCCGCAGGGAGCTAGGTGCGGCGATCCGGATCTACCGGACCCGCGGCGCCGACGGCCGGCAGCGGAGCACGTCGCTGCTGCGGGCCGCGGTCGACCTCGGTGACGGTCGGGTGCCGCGCGGCATCGACACCCTTCTCGTTCCCTGGCTCGGCACAGGACGTCCCGTCACGAGCGAGGAACGGCTCGCCGTCCGCATCCACGCAGAGACCCTGCTCCTGCGTGGCGACGTGGCCGGTGCCGCGTATGCCGCGAAGCCCCTTCGGGGCGCGGCGCACCAAGGCCTTGCGGCGGCCATGCACGACCGTCTGCTCTTCGCCAAGGTCGCTGCGGCACAGGGCGACTCGCGCGGTGCGCGACGCGAAGTCCATGCCTCCGCACGCCAGCTCGGGCGCCGACAGGCACCCACCCAGAGCCTGGAGGTACGGGCCGCGCTGGCCCTGCACGGGCGTCGGCTCAGTGAGTTCGACCTCGGCGACGCCCTCGCCAGCGGGTCGGCCCGACGCATCTTCGACAGCGTCGAACGCTGGCGCGCCATCTCGCACCGGCTGCCCCCGGTCCGCGCACCCCTGGACCCCGACACCTCAGCGCTCATGGCGCAGCTGCGGCAGACCCGGCTGCAGCTGGGCAGCACTGCGGCCGGCGAGGACGAGGTCACGCTCCGCTCCCGCGTCGCCTCGCTCGAGGGGCGCATCGCCGAACGGGACTGGTCGACGTCGGCTCCGACCGTCGGCAACCCCGCTGACCACCCGGACGAGCGCACCGGTCGGCACGACGTCGGCCATGTCGCCGGCCACCGGGGTGGAGCCGGTGCGGCAGCCGCCTTCACCCGGACCCGGGCCGTCCTCGGTGCGCGTGACGAGGTCGCCCTGGTCCTGTTCGCCCACGCCGGGGAGCAGTACTCGCTCGAGGTCGGCGCCCAGCGGCGGAGCCGAGTGCGCCACCTCGGGAGCGTCACCGCGGTGACCGTCCTCGCCGACCGGCTCGTGCGGGACCTGCGGGCTCACGCGTTCGCCTCGGTGAACCCCGCCCTGGCCGCCGCCGTGGGTCGAGCGGTCGACGCCTCCCTCGCCGAGCTCGACAGAGCGGTGCTCGGCGATCTCTCGCTCCCGCGCGGCTCCGGTGTGGTGGTGGCCCCCAGCCGGGCACTGGCGAGCGTGCCGTGGACGGCGTTGCCGCGCCTGGCCGGGCGGCCGGTCACGGTGGCCGCGTCACTGACCAGGTGGGCCACCCCGCAGCCTCCCGCCGGCGGTCCGACGACGGTTGCGTCGCTTGCCGGGCCCGGCCTGCGCCGGGCGGTGGACGAAGCCGGCGACATCGCTGCGGCGTGGGGCGCGAGAAGCGCCTCGACCCCGAACGGCACCGATGACAGCCGAGCGCTGATCGGGGCGCTGGCCGGCGACACCGTGGTCCACGTCGCTGCCCACGGCACCCACGAGCCGCAGAACCCGTTCTTCTCCTCGTTGCACCTCGCGGACGGACCGGTGTTCGCCCATGAGCTCCCGCGACCGTTGCGGTCGCGGCACGTGGTGCTGTCAGCCTGCGACGTCGGCCAGTCCGACCTGCGCCCGGGCGACGAGCCGTTCGGCCTCACCGCAGCCCTGCTGTCCCTCGGCGCCCGCAGCGTCGTGGCGGCCGTCGCACCAGTCGCCGACGAGGTGGCCGCCCTCGCGATGGTCGACTACCACCGTCAGCTCAGCGTCGGCGTCCCCGCGGCCCGGGCCCTCGCGACTGCCGTGACCGAGCACCCGGGCGCTCGGTCCTTCTGTCTGTTCGGCGCGGACTGGGCCACGCCGCCTACGTCCGTCTGAGGGCGTCGCTGCACGGGAAGGCCCACGACCGAACCGGCGGCGGCCCTCAGATCCAGATCGCGGGGTCCTTGAACATCGCCTCGTACGGGTCCTCGCGGCCCTGCGGGAAGCGGATCGTCGCGGGGATGCCGGTCGCGATCGCGCCCGCCGGAACGTCCTTGACGACGACCGAGTTGGCGCCGACCTGCACGTCGTCACCGATGTACACCGGACCCAGGATGCGGGCACCGGCACCGATGGTGACGCGGTTGCCGACGGTCGGGTGCCGCTTGACCTTGGCCAGCGAACGGCCGCCGAGGGTCACCCCGTGGTAGAGCATCACGTCGTCACCCACCTCCGCGGTCTCGCCGATGACGACGCCCATGCCGTGGTCGATGAAGAACCGTCGACCGATCGTCGCACCGGGGTGGATCTCCACCCCGGTGAGCGAACGAGCCACCGTGGACAACATCCGGGCGAACGGCTTCGCCGCACCGCCACGGAGCCAGAGGCGGTGGGCAGCCCGGTAGGCCCAGGTGGCGTGCAGCCCCGGGGAGTTGAGCGCCAGGTCGAGGCGCGAGGCAGCCGCGGGGTCGCGCGCGATGGCAGCGTCGAGGTCGTCAACGATGCGGCTTCGCGCGCGCCGCGCGTAGAGGGCCAGGGTCACTGGGGATGCGCCGCCGGTCAGTCGAGGAGGTCGGAGAAGAGGATGGTGGACAGGTAGCGCTCACCGAACGACGGGATGATCACGACGATCGTCTTGCCGGCGTTCTCGGGGCGACGGGCCACCTGGTCGGCCGCGGCGAGCGCTGCGCCGGACGAGATCCCGACGAGCAGGCCCTCCTCACGGGCGGCACGACGGGCCCACTCGACCGAGGTCTCGGCGTTGATGTCGATGACCTCGTCGTAGATCTCGCGATCGAGGATCTCGGGCACGAAGTTGGCGCCCAGACCCTGGATCTTGTGCGGGCCGGGCTGGCCACCGTTGAGGATCGGCGACTCGGCGGGCTCGACGGCGATCATCTGCAGACCCGGCTTGCGGGGCTTGAGGACCTGGCCGACGCCGGTGATGGTGCCACCCGTGCCGATGCCGGCGATGACGATGTCGACCTCGCCGTCGGTGTCCTTCCAGATCTCCTCCGCCGTGGTCTTCCGGTGGATCTCGGGGTTGGCCTCGTTGGCGAACTGGCGCGCGAGCACACCCCCACGCTCGGCGGCGATCTCCTCCGACTTCGCGACCGCACCCTTCATGCCGAGGGCCCCCTCGGTGAGGACGAGCTCGGCGCCGTACGCCCGCAGCAGCGCGCGCCGTTCCTTCGACATGGTCTCGGGCATGGTGAGCACGACGTCGTACCCGCGCGCGGCACCGACCATCGCCAGCGCGATACCGGTGTTGCCGGAGGTGGCCTCGACGATGGTGCCACCGGGCTGCAGCTGTCCGGAGGCCTCGGCGGCGTTGACGATCGAGACGCCGATGCGGTCCTTCACCGATGAAGCGGGGTTGTAGAACTCCAGCTTCGCGGCGACCGTCGCGTCGCTCTGGATCAGTCGGTTGATGCGGACCAGCGGGGTGTTGCCGATGAGCTGGGTCACGTCGTCGTGGATCGGCATGCGCCTCTACTTTCGGTATGCCGCGCGCTCACCTCGAGCGCGGGCGGGGGCAGTGATGTCGTGGCAGTCTCTCGTGTCAGCGAAGAACGCGTTATGGATATTCCAACAGACGCTTATGTCAGGTGCAACGGGTTGTCCGGATGTCACCCGTCCGGGCGCGCGCGGCCACTCGAGGTGGCCGGCGCCATACCTGGTCGGGTGGACGCCGCCCCCGCACCGGCGCCACGCGGTTGAGGAGGGTCACAAACCGGTAAGCGGACGCTTACCCGCGGGTAGCATGACCGCCATGTCTGCCCTCCAGCTCGTCGCGCTCGTCGTCTGCGGCGTGGTCACGCTCGTGGCCATCGCCCTGTTCGCCCGCGTGATCCGCCACTTCCTGTCCGTGTTCCGCCTCGGCGCTCCCGACGCGACACGCACCGACGACAAGGGCACGCGCACGGTGACGCTGCTGCGCGAGTTCCTTGGCCACACGCGGATGTCGCGCCTGCCGGTCGTGGCCGTGGCGCACTGGTTCACGATGATCAGCTTCGGGGTGCTGTTCTTCACCCTGGTGAACGCGTTCGGGCAGCTCGCCGACCCGGAGTTCGCGCTCCCCCTCATCGGCCACTTCTTCCTCTACGAGTGGGTCACCGACGTCTTCGCCTTCGGCGGCTTCATCGGCATCGTCCTGCTCATGGCGATCCGCCAGAAGAACCACCCGCGCAGCGCCGCCGGCGAAGGAGGCCGCCGCTCGCGGTTCTTCGGCTCCAACTTCTGGCAGGCCTACTACGTCGAGCTCACCATCCTCGGCGTGACCATCTGCATCGGCCTGCTGCGTGCCCTCGAGTGGACCCTGGCCCGCAAGCTGGGCACCGGCCACGACACCGCGCTGCACTTCCCGCTCACCGGCTGGATCGGCAACGCCTTCACCGGCCTGAGCACCGACTCGGTCAAGAACCTCATCGTCGTCATCGCTGCGATCAAGATCCTCATCTCGTTCGCCTGGATGATCACCATCTCGCTCCAGCCGACCATGGGTGTCGCGTGGCACCGGTTCCTGGCGTTCTTCAACATCTTCCTCAAGCGGCACGCAGACGGCCGCACCTCCCTGGGCGAGCTCCAGCCGCTCATGGTCAAGGGCGAGCCGGTGGACTTCGAGAACATCGAGGAGCTCGACGAGGACGCGGCGCTCGGAGTCGGCAAGGTCGAGGACTTCACCTGGAAGGGCCTGCTCGACTTCTCCACCTGCACCGAGTGCGGCCGCTGCCAGAGCCAGTGCCCGGCGTGGAACACCGACAAGCCGCTGTCTCCCAAGATGCTCATCATGACGCTGCGCGACCACGCCAACGCCAAGGCGCCGTGGCTGCTCGCGGCCGAGGCCGACCGCGAAGGGCTGGGCGCCGATGCCAAGGCCCTCGCCGAGGTGCCGCTCATCGGCGAGACCGGGTACTCGATCACCGACCCGCTGGCCGCCTACAACCCGCATGGCCCCGACGCGGTCATCGACCAGGACGTCCTGTGGTCCTGCACCACCTGCGGAGCCTGCGTCGAGCAGTGCCCCGTCGACATCGAGCACGTCGACGCGATCGTCGACATGCGGCGCTACCAGAACCTCATCGAGTCGGCGTTCCCCAACGAGCTCGGCGGCCTGTTCAAGAACCTCGAGAACAAGGGCAACCCCTGGGGCATGGCGGCCCGCGCCCGGCTCGACTGGGCCAAGGACCTGCCGTTCCCGGTGAAGATCCTCGGCCAGGACGTCGACTCGGCCGACGACGTCGACTACCTGTTCTGGGTCGGCTGCGCCGGTGCCTACGAGGACCGGGCCAAGAAGACCACCCGCGCCGTGGCCGAGCTGCTCGACCAGGCCGGGGTCTCGTTCGCCATCCTCGGTGACGGCGAGTCCTGCACCGGCGACTCCGCACGACGGGCCGGCAACGAGTTCCTCTTCCAGATGCTCGCGCAGCAGAACGTCGAGACGCTCAACGAGGTCGGCGCGACCAAGATCGTCGTCACCTGCGCCCACTGCTTCAACACGATCAAGAACGAGTACCCGCAGCTCGGCGGCAAGTACGAGGTCGTCCACCACACCCAGCTGCTCAACCGCCTCGTCCGCGAGAAGAAGCTGGTCCCGGTCGCGCGCCCGGCCGACTCCCCCGGCAAGTCCACGCTCAAGAACGTCGCCTCGACCGCCGAGACCGTGACCTACCACGACCCGTGCTACCTCGGCCGGCACAACGGCGTCTACGCCCCGCCGCGTGAGCTCATCGGCGCCCTGCCCGGTGTCGAGCTCAAGGAGATGGAGCGCACCAAGGAGAAGTCGTTCTGCTGCGGCGCCGGCGGCGCCCGCATGTGGATGGAGGAGAAGCTCGGCACGCGGATCAACACCAACCGCACCGAGGAGGCCATCGCCACCGGCGCGGAGCGGATCGCCATCGGCTGCCCGTTCTGCCGGGTGATGTTGTCGGACGGCCTCACCGCCGCCCAGTCCGAGGGCAAGGCCGAGGAGGTCGAGGTCGTCGACGTCGCACAGATGCTGCTCGCCGCGGTCAAGCGCCCCGGCGGCGAGGCAGCGCCCGAGGCCGAGGCCAGCGAGCCCACCCCCGACCCGGAGCCGGCCCCCGTCTGACCCCGCCCGGCTGGCAGCAACCTCTGCTAGCAGAGGTTGCTGCCGAGCGGGTAGGTAGCAACCTGCCCCCGAGACAGGAACCTGTGCTGAGTCGGGCTTGTTCGGTTCAGGCGCCGCGGCCGGCGTCGGCCCGCAGGCGCGCTTCCTCGTCGAGGAGGCGCGCCTCCTGCGGTGCCGGGGCTGCCCCTCCGTGCGAAGCCGGCCACCACCACGCGGTATGCGGCTCGGCCGGCTTCTGGGGGTAGCCCTCCACGAGCTGCTCGACCATCTCGACCAGCACCGCGTGCAGCCGCGTGGTCAGCGCCTCGGCGTCCTCGCCCGGCAACGCGACGATCGGGTCGCCCACGAGGACCTGCACGGCCGTCCCCCTGCGCAGGCTGACCCGCCCGCCGACGGTGAAGACCCGGTGCACGCCCCAGTGCGCCACCGGCACGATCGGCGCCCCGGTCGCCAGCGCCAGGTAGGCCGCGCCTCGCTTCACGTCCGCCCGGTCCTTGACGACGAACGCCCGTCCGATGGTGGCCTCGGGGTAGATCCCGACGACCTCGCCCTCCTGCAGCGCCCGGTAGGCGGCGCGTGCTGCGGTCGCACCGTGGGCGCGGTCCACGGGGATGTGGTGCATCCCGCGGAGCAGCTGCCCGGACACCGGGGCGTCGAACACCGACTGCTTGGCCATGAACCGCACGAGCCGCCCGCGGGCCGGCCCGACCTCGCCGACGACCATGAAGTCGATGAAGCTGCTGTGGTTCGCCGCGACGACCACCGGCCCAGACTTCGGCAGCCGGTCGGCTCCCGCGACGTCGATCTTCAGACCGAGCGTCCGGAACAGCACGTGGCAGGCCCGGATGACCAGGCGGTAGGTGAGGTCGCGCACGGGAGTCGTTCGGAGCCGAGCCCCGTACCGGTTGCCGTGCCGGGTCAGCTCAGGCCACCTCGGCCATCAAGGCGGCCAGCTTGGCCCTGGTGCTGATCTCGAGCTTGCGGAAGATGTGGGACAGGTGCGCGTCCACCGTCCTCGGCGACACGAACAGCTGCTCGCCGATCTGGCGGCTGGTCAGCCCTTCGGCCACCAGCTCGGCCACGGCCCGCTCCGCCTTGGTCAGCGCCCCCAGGGGCGAGGCGACCTCGGGCTGGTCACCACCGTCGGCGAGGTCGGTCACCGCGGCCAGCCCGGCGGGGGTGAGGTGCCCGCCCACGACCCAGCCCGAGGGGCAGTCGCGGGGTGAGCCCGCGGCGTACCTGACGCCGGGCCGCACCCGGCCCACGGCACCGCGCGGCACCCGCAACGCCGCGGCAGCCCCGGCGAGCTGGCGGTGCGCCGCCGTGCCCCGGTCGGCAGAGGCGGCGAGACCGTCGAGCGCATCGGCGGCCCGCAACGGCATCGGGATCTCGCACGCGCGGCGCAGGGCGGACAGGTAGGAGGGGCGGGCCTGGGTGGGGTCGCCGGCGGCCATGAGTGCGTCGGCGACGAGCAACCGTCCTTCGAGACCGTCGCGGCCGAGCCGGCTGCTGTCGGCGAGGACGACGGCGTCGGCGGCGCGCCCTGCCGCCCGGCTGACCTCGCCGGCCGCCAGCAGGTCGCGGGCGTCCTGGAGCTGCACCACCACGCGCACCGCCCACGGGAGGTTGTCCGTGTCGAGGTCCAGCGCGGCGCCGGGGCGACCGGTGACCAGCCGCACCACGGTGTCGGCGAGCAGGGCGATCCGGTCCTCACGGATCTCGCGCGCCTTGGCCCTGGCGTACAGGGCCAACGACTCCGCCTCCACGAGCCGTCCCTGCTCCCACGCCACCTTGGCCTGCAGCGTCCGCGCCGACAGCGCGATCCACATCTCGTCGGCCGGTGGCGCGTCGACGATCTTCAGCCCGAGGTCCTCGGCCTGCGCGAGGTCCCCACTGGCCACACAGACGTCCATGAGGGTGCGACGCACCTGCCGGACGACGTAGGGGTCGTGCTGCCCGAGCAGCAGGGTGCGCTCGGCATCGGTGCGGGCCTGCGCGAGGTTGCCGGCGTCGAGGTGCATCTCGGCCCGGATGGCGGCGTTGCGGGCGAGCTCGAGGTTCCGGAGGCCGTCGTCGAGCCCGGACGCGTGCTGCTCGGCGCGGTCGAGGAGGCGCAAACCCTCGTAGGTGCCGCGGACCTCGGAGGCGCAGATGCCGGCCCGGCGGGCGAGCTGCGAGCCGATCACTGGTGGTCCGTCGCCGCTGTCGAGGACCGCTTCGAGGAGGTCGACCGCCTCGCGGGCGCGCATCGCGGTGTAGAGGGAGGAGAACGCGCGGTTCGCCAGGTCGTAGGCCTCGGCCCGGCGCCGGTCGTCCGCGGCCGCGTGGCGGACGGCGGTGACGACGAGGGGCACCTCGCCCAACCACGGTTCGTCTGCGGCCCCGGTGTTGTACCCGGCGGGGATGCTGCGGTCGGCCCAACGCAACAGCCCGTCCATCGCCTCCGTCTCGTCGGGCGTGCCTCGGGCGAGCTCGCGGCCCACCTCGCGCAACGGCGGCAGCATGTCGAACCGGCCGTCGGACTGCACCTCGACCAGGCTGCGTCCGGCCAGGGCCGAGGCCAGCTGGACCGCCGCGGGTCGGGTCACCTCGCAGATGTCGGCGAGCGCATCGAGCCCGACGGGGCGGCCCACCACCGCGAGCCGCCGGAAGCAACGGCGCTGGTCCTCGTCGAGCAGGTCGTAGGACCCGCGGACGGCCTGCGCCATCGTGCCGACCGGCGCCACGTCGCTCACCCCGATGAGGGCTATCTGCACCGCGAGCTGCTCGATGAGCGACGGCAACCCACCACTGGCACGCAGCAGCCGGCGGAGGGTGTCGTCGTGCTGGGCCACGTCGACGGTGCGCCCACCGGCAGCGGCGACGCGGGCCAGGAGCAGCTCCACCGCCGCCCCCTCGAGCGGCTGCGCACGAGCAGGGACCGGCAGGGGTTGGAGCCGCAGGACGTTCTCGAGCGGACGCCCTGCCACGGTCGTTGCGGTGCAGAGCAGCCTGAACGTCGCCGCCTCCTCGACGATGTCGTTCAGGACCTCCCCGAGGCCGTCGACCGAGTCCACCCCGTCGAGGACCAGCATGACGTCCTGGCCGTCGAGGGCCCGCTTGAGGGCCATCGCCGGGGAGTCACCGGGGGCGACCTCCGCGTCCAGGGCATCGAGGCAGGCGGTGAGGAGGGCGTCCGTGGTGCGGTTGGTGTGGCCACTGACCCACGCGGTGGTGGACGCCGAGTGCGCGACGTGCCGGGCCACGAGCGTCTTCCCGCACCCGGGCGGACCGGTCAGGGTGACCCACTGGTGGCTGCGCAGGAGCAGGCGGAGGCGATCGAGGACATCGTCGCGCCCCACGCAGGGTGTCAGCACGGGGTCAGGCTATCGAGAACCTGCGGGTCGATATCAGTGGTTCTACCGATGCCCTGCCAACCCGGGTCACGCCACTGTGGTCGACGACACGAGCAGGACCGGTGGCCGCGGGAGACGTGGAGGGGCGTGTCTCGGGGCCACGGATCCGATCACTCGCTGGAACGACGAAGCACCCCGGCCGCGGCCGGGGTGCTTCGTTGGTGCTGGGGACCTGACGCGAGGCCGGCCCGAGCAGTCCTGACGAGGGGTCAGGGCCCAGAGGTCAGCCGAGGCCGTTCTTCGACAGGAACTCCTTCGCCACCACGTCGGCGTCCTTCTTGTCGGTGACGACCTCCTTGAGGAGGGCAGCCAGCGTGGCGGTGTCGAGCTTGGCCGAGACCCCGTTCAGGGCGCCTTCGATCGTCGGGTTGCTCTTGCTCTTGGTGATCAGCGGCACGACGTTCTGCGCGGCATACATGCTCTTCGGGTCCTCGAGGGCGACGAGGCCGTTCGCGGCGATGCTCGGGTCGGTGGTGAACAGGTCACCGGCGTCGATCTGGCCGTTCGTCAGCGCCTGCAGCGTGAGCGGGCCGCCGGCGTCCAGCGGACGGAACTGCTTGAACTCCAGGCCGTAGATCTTCTTGAACCCCGGGATGCCGGTCATGCGCGTCTTCCACTCCGGCGGACCACCGACCGTGAGGTCCTGGGCCTTGCCCTGGAGGTCGGCGATCGACTTCACGCCGAGCTGGTCGGCGCGCGACTTCTTCATGACCAGCGCGTCCTTGTCCTCTGCCGCGGACTTGTCGAGCACGGTCAGCGTCGCGGGGAGGGCGGCCTTGAGTTCGGTGTAGACACCCTCGGCGTCGGTCGCCTTGGCGTCCTTGTTGAAGTACTGCGTCAGCACGCCGGTGTACTCGGGGATGAGGTCGATCGAGCCGTCCTTGAGGGCCGGGATGTAGGCCTCTCGGGCGCCGATGTTGAGCTTCTTGGTGACCTTGACGCCCTTGGACTCCAAGGCCCCGGCGTAGATCTCGGCGAGCAGGGCGCTCTCGGGGAAGTCGGCCGAGCCGACGGTGATGCCCCCGGCTGCAGCGCTGCCCGACTGGGAGCTGCTGCTCGGGGCGAGCGGGTCGCCGCCCGAGCTGCCGCACGCGGCAGTTGCCATCAGGGCTGCCGCGGTGGCCATGGTCAGGGTGATGCGAGTCAGCTTCACGGTCCTGCTCCTCAGTGTGGTGGGCTCGACGGGTGTGGGCTCAAGGGCCCACAGGCCGTTGGGTCAACGGGCCGGGGCGTCAACGGTACGCCCGGACTGGTCAATCTCTACATCGACAGGGGTATTCCCGGCGGGCGCCGTGCGGGCTGCGCGACTGCGACGCGAAGAGCTGACCCGAGGGGTGCTCAGGCCGGGCGAGACGACGAACCGCTGCACGAGCGACATCAGCAGGTCGACGAGCAGCGCCAGCACCGCGACGAGGATCGCGCCCGAGGCCATCTGTGGGAACTCGCGGACCTTCTGGCCGTCGATGATGAACCGGCCCAGGCCACCGGTCCCGGCGATCGCGGCGAGAGTGGCGGTCGCGATGACCTGGAGGGTGGCCGAACGGACCCCCGAGAACAGCAGGGGCAACGCGCACGGCACCTCCACCCGCCGCAGGACCTGCATCCCCGTCATACCCATGCCCTTGGCGGCGTCCCGCGCAGCGGGGTCGACGCCCTCCACCCCGGAGTAGGCCCCGGCCAGGATCGGCGGGATCGCGAGGACGACGAGCACGATGAGGGAGGGCACGAGGAACGCGGAGTCGCCGGCCAGCTTGGGGAACAGCCACAGCACCATGAGGTAGAGCAGGCCCAGGCTGGGGATGGCGCGGGCGGCGCCCGCGAGGTTGACGGCCAGGAAGCGGCCGCGACCGGTGTGCCCGATGGCCAGGCCCGCCGGGATCGCGATGAGGCAGGCGAGCACCATCGACAGGCCGGAGTACCAGAGGTGCTCGACGGTGCGGGCGGGGATGCCGTCGGACCCGGACCAGTGCGCCGGGTCGAGCAGCCAGCTGAAGATGTCGGGGATCATGCTCGGCTCCCTGTCGCGCGCACCCAGGGCGTGAACGCCCGGGTCAGCAGGAGGATCACGCCGTCGAACACCAGGGCGAGCGCGACGCACCCGACGATGCCGACGACGAGCGGGTCGTAGAAGTCGCGGCTGAAGCCGTCGGAGAAGAACAGCCCGAGCTGCGGGACGCCGATGACCGTGGCGATGCTCGCGATGCTCACGTTGCTCACGGCGGCGACGCGCAGCCCCGCGGAGATCACCGGCACGGCGAGCGGTAGGTCGACGGCGAAGAACCGCTTGACCGGCGTGTAGCCCATCGCGGTAGCCGACTGCTTCACAGCCTCCGGGACGGCGCCGAGGCCGTCGGCGACGGTACGGACCAGCAGCGCCAACGTGTAGAGGGTGAGCCCGACGATGACGTTGAGCGGCGACAGGATGTTGGTGCCGATGATCGCCGGCATCAGGACGAAGAGCGCCAGGCTGGGGATCGTGTAGAGCAGACCGAAGCCGGCGATGAGCGGGACGAACAGGGGTCGGTAGCGCCGGGCCAGCCACCCCAGGGGCAGAGCCAGCAGCAGGCCGACGACCAGCGGGACACCAGCGAGGTAGGCGTGTTGGAGGGTGCGCGTCCAGAACAGGTCGAGGTGGTCGAGGAACCAGGTCATGACGAACCCTCAGGCGCCCGAGGGCTGGGAGGTCGAGGAGATCGCTGCCGGCTGGGCGGCGCCGGGGTGCGCGGGGTCCTCGAGCTCGGGTCGGTCGGACTGCTCGATGGCGGTCAGCACCTCGTGGGCCCGGACCGTGCCGACCAGTGCCCCGGAGTCGTCCACGATGACCCCACGGCGGCTGGGGCTGGACAGTGCTGCGTCGAGGGCTGCGCGCAGCGGACCACTGGCCCTGGCGACGGTGCCGCCCCGGTGCAGCACCTCCGTGCTCACCTCACCGGCGACGCGGGCCGGCTCGACCCAGCCGAGGGGGTGGTTGCTCTCGTCGACGACCAGCACCCACTCGTCGTCCATCCCTGTGACGGTCTCACCCATGGCGACCGTGCGCTCGGACGCCAACGGCAGGCGCGGAGTCGGTTGGAACGACAGGGCGCGGTAGCCCCGGTCGCGCCCGACGAAGTCGGCGGTGAAGTCGTCGACGGGGTGGGACAGCAGGTAGGCGGGCTCGGCGATCTGGGCGAGCGTGCCACCGACCCGGAGCACCGCAACCTGGTCGCCGAGCTTGATGGCCTCGTCGATGTCGTGGGTGACGAAGACGATGGTCTTGCCGAGGTCGCCCTGCAGGCGCAGGAACTCGTCCTGCAGCTGCTCGCGCACCACCGGGTCGACCGCGCTGAACGGCTCGTCCATGAGCATGACCGGGGGGTCGGCGGCGAGCGCCCGGGCGACGCCGACGCGCTGCTGCTGGCCACCGGACAGCTGGGACGGGTAGCGCCTGGCGAACGCCGGGTCGAGGCCGACGCGCTCGAGCAGCTCCATCGAACGCTTCTCGGTCTCGCGTCGGTCCATGCCGAGCAGCCGGGGCACGGTGCCGACGTTGTCCAGAACGGTGCGGTGCGGGAAGAGGCCGGCGTGCTGGATGACGTAGCCGATGCCGCGGCGCAGCTCGGACTCCTTCATCCGCTTGGTGTCCTTGCCGTCCAGCGTGATCGTGCCCGACGTCGGGGCGATCATCCGGTTGATCATGCGCAGGGACGTCGTCTTGCCACAGCCTGAGGGCCCCACGAGAACGGTGATCTTGCCCGTCGGCGCCTCGAGACTCAGGTGGTCGACGGCCACGGTGCCATCCGGGTACTGCTTGGACACCCCGTCGAAGACGATCATGCGTGCCAACCTAATGCAGGCCACTGACCGGCGCAGGCCCGCTGAGACCTGACCGAGACCTCCGCGGGCCCGGCGCGATACTGGCGTCGTGGACCTCTCCCTGCGTTTGGACGGCAGCAGCCTCGACCTCGACGGCCTGCTCCTCGCGGCAGCCGGCACGCCGGCCGACCCCGATCCCGCCGCCCTCGGGCGGGCGGCGGCCTCGCACGACCTGGCTGCCACCATCAGCGCCCGACGTCCCGTCTACGGGCGCACCACCGGCGTCGGGGCAGCCCGCGAGGAGAGCACCGACTCGACCGTCGACCACGGTCTGCGGCTGCTGCGCTCGCACGCCGCCGGCTGGGGCGCGGTCGTGCCGGACCACGTCGTCCGGGCGGCCCTGGCGGTGCGGGCCAACCAGCTCCTCGCCGGCGGCAGCGGTGCGAGCCCCGAGCTCGCCGGCGCGCTCGCCGCGCTCGTGGGGGCACCGGCCGAGGACCTCCCGGTCGTCCACCGGTACGGCTCGCTGGGCACCGGTGACCTCACGTCGCTGGCCGAGGTCGGCCTGGCGCTGATCGGTGAGAGGGACCGCGTGGGCGGCCACCGGCGGGCCGACCTGCAGCTCAGCTCGGCGGATGCGCTGCCGCTCATGTCGTCCAACGCGTTCGCGATCGCCGAGACCGGCCTGCACGCCGCGTCGCTGCACGCCCTCGCGCGCGCGGCCGACACGGTCTGCGCGCTGAGCTTCGTGGCCCTGCGCGGCAACCCCGAGGCGGTCAGCACCACGGCAGCTGACGCGACCCCGTTCCACGGTGCGCGCGAGGTGGCTCGGGTGCTGCGCGAGCTGCTCCACGGGCAACCCGGTGAGCCCGCCCACCTCCAGGACTTCTTCGGCCTGCGCACTTGGCCGCAGGTGCACGGACCAGTCCTCGACACTGTCACCGACCTCAAGGCCGTCGTGGAGACGGCCGCCAACACCGCCTCGGAGAACCCGCTCTTCACCGTCGACGAGGACGGCGGTCGGGTCACGCACCACGGTGGTTTCCACGCTGCATACCTCGTCCTGGCGGTGGACTCGACGCTGCTGGCGCTCACCCGTTCCGCGCAGGCGGTGCAGTCGCGGGTGAGCCACGTGCTCACCGACTCCGCGAGCGGGCTGCCGCTGTTCCTGTCGGACGCCACGGCGGGTTCGTCGGGGGTCCTCATCGCCGAGTACGTTGCCGCGTCGGCGCTGTCGACCATCCGAGGCCACGCCTCCACACCGTCGAGCGTCCAGACCGCGGGCGTGTCCGCGGGCATCGAGGACGACGCGTCGTTCGCCGGCATGGCAGCGGTCCGGCTGGGTGAGGCGACCGCGGCCTACCGACGGATGCTCGCCGTCGAGCTCGTGTGCGCGGTGCGCGCGCTGCGGATGCGCGGGGTCAGCCCTGTCGGTGAGCTGGCCGCCGCGCTCGCGAAGTGCGCGCAGCTCCCCTCGGGGTTCGAGGACAGGGACCTGTCACCCGAGCTCGTCGTCGCCGAGCGGATCGTCGAGGGGTATGCCGTGAGCACCCCCCAGGAGCGCTAGCGGGAGTGGCGCTCGTCCTGGGCGACCCGGTCGTCGGCGTCGTACGGCTCCACGAGCAGGTGCTGCACGAGGTAGTCGGCTGACCGCTCGTGCCAGTAGCCGGCCCGGCGCAGCATGGCGTGGGTGTCGTTGTCGACGCGCTCGTAGGTGACGTCGGCGCCGAGGCGCTCCATCGCCGTCGCCATCGCGCGGGAGGCCTTCGCCGAGGTCATCCGGTCGAGCGAGCCGTGCAGGACCAGGAGGTGCAGGTCGGGGTGCCAGCGCGGCTCGTCCACGCCCTCGACCCAGGGCGCGAGCGCGACGACGGCCTGGATCCGCTCGTCGTCGGCGAGGTGCAGGGCGACCCGGCCGCCCATCGAGTGACCGAGCAGGCCGATCGGGACACCGGGGTGCTTGGCCGCGATCTGCTCGAGCGCCAGGCGGGTGTCCGCGAGGGGGCTGGCCTCGGCACCGTTCCAGCCGCGCACGGCGTACCGGAGCTCGGCCACAGCGACCTCACCATCCCCGGCGCGGCCCACGGCCTTGGCGAACGGCGCCATCCGCAGCACCGCGCCCTGCCACGGGCGGACCGAGCCGCGACCTTTGGAGCGGCCCCCGTGCAGGACGAGGACGATCGCGCGGGGGTTCTCGGCCTCGGTGGGCCAGAGCAGGCGGGCGGCGGGCATCGCGTGGTTCTCCTCGTGCGGGGGGTGACGTCGGGTGTTCGACGCCGTGCCACCGTCCGGATGGGGGCGTCCTGCAGTCCAACGCCTGAGGTCTCCCGGCTATGCCGCGGGGTACGCCTCAGACGTCGGTGGTGCGGAAGCTCTGGAACGAACGGCTCGCGGTCGGGCCACGCTGGCCCTGGTAGTGCGAGCCGTACTTGGCGCTGCCGTAGGGGTTCTCGACCGGCGAGGACAGGCGGAAGAAGCAGAGCTGGCCGACCTTCATCCCCGGCCACAGCTTGATCGGCAGGGTCGCCACGTTGCTCAGCTCGAGGGTGACGTGGCCGGTGAAACCGGGGTCCACGAACCCGGCCGTCGCGTGGGTGAGCAGGCCCAGGCGACCCAGGCTCGACTTGCCCTCGACGCGGGCGGCGATGTCGTCGGGCAGCGTGACGGCTTCGTAGATCGACCCGAGGACGAACTCCCCTGGGTGCAGGACGAACGGCTCACCCGGCTCCACCTCGACGAGGCGAGTGAGGTCGGGCTGGTCCTCGGCGGGGTCGATGTAGGGGTACTTGTGGTTGTCGAACAACCGGAAGAAGCGGTCGAGGCGCACGTCCACGCTCGATGGCTGGACCATCTCCGGGTCCCACGGGTCGAGGATGACCCGTCCGGCGTCGATCTCGGCCTTGATGTCACGGTCGCTGAGCAGCACGGGGAGAGACTAACGCCCGAGGTATGGCGCGTGGCCGGGTTCGTCAGCCCGTGGCCGCAGCCGGTTCGTCAGCCTGCGCTCGTGGCGGGCATGCCGTCGTCGGGGGCGGCGTCGAGGCGGCGTCGGGCGAAGAGCACGTGCTCGGCCACCGCACCGGCCATGGCGATGCCGATGAGCAGGACGGCCAGCGGCATCTCGAGCCCGAGGGCAGCGATGCCGAGCACGACCACCGACAGGCCGATGGCCGGCACGGCCGTCCGCGGGTCGTGGTCGGCAGCGGCGTGGAGCGAGCCCAGCACCATCGAGTAGACGGCGATCGGGACGGCGAGGGCGAAGGCGATGGCTCGAGGTCCTGCGATCGCTGCGTGCTCGACGACGTCGACCGCCGCCGCGAGGCCCGCGCCGACGGCTGCGACGGCAGCGAAGACGCACACGTGGGCGTACGAGAACACCCACGTCATGGTGCGTCCTTGGCCGATGAGGTCGACGTGCTCGCGCTTGAAGTACAGCCACCACAGCGAGAACACGATGAGCAGACCACCGACGGCGAGCAGGACGAGCCCCGGCGTCAGACCTCCCCCGCCGCCAGCCTCGGCAGCGGTGACCGGGCCATGACCGGTCGCGCTGGTCCCGGTGACCGGCTTGGCGAGCACACCCTGGATCGCCTGGACGCTGGCGAGGATCACCTCCCCCAGGACGATGATGGTGAAGAGGCCGTAGCGCTCCGCGATGTGGTGGGGGTGGAACGGGGTGGGCCCGCCGCGCTGCTCGGCCAGCCAGGGGACGGTGAGCTCGGCCAGGACCAGCAGCCCGAAGGTCGCATAGAGCACCCCCGCTCCGTCCAGGGCGAGGCGGGCGATCCAGAGGCCCTGCACGACGGTGATGCCCACGGCATACGTCAGCGCGGTGGTGCGATGCGGACGGTCGTCCTTGGCGACGCGAAGCCAGAGGGCGACCATCGCCAGGCGCATGACGGCATACCCCGTGACGACGGCGACGGACTGGCCGTCGTCGAACAGGTCCGGGACGCCAGCGGCCAGCAGCAGCGAACCGGCCATGATCGCGAAGGTGAGCAGGCGATAGACCACGTCGTCGCAGTCGTAGGCCGAGGCGAACCACGCGTAGTTCATCCACGCCCACCAGATCGCGAAGAACACCAGGCCGAACCCGAGGATGGTCTCGTAGTGCGCAGCCGACAGGCCGTGGTGCAGCTGCGCCGCCGCGCTCGAGATGGCGACGACGAAGACGAGGTCGAAGAACAGCTCGAGCGGCGAGGCGACGCGATGGGCCTCGTGCGGGTCGCGCGGACCCATGCGGCGGACCAGCGGGATGAGGTTGAGGGCGCTCACGAGTGGAGCGTACGACTGCCGGGGAGCGGGTGTCCGGTATGCCGCGTGGCGTCGGTTAGACTGCCTGCCGCATCGCCCTTCGGGCGGTCTGCGCCGGTGTAGCTCAATGGTAGAGCGCCAGCTTCCCAAGCTGGACACGCGAGTTCGATTCTCGTCACCGGCTCCGATACCCAGGACCCCCGACCTGCTCTGGTCGGGGGTCCTCTTCGTCCGGTTCGAAGGGCGACGTCCACCGTCTGGGTCCGCGCGCGCCAATAGGGTGGGCGCCATGTCGCGCGTGATGTTCGTCGGAGACAGCCACCTCGACGCGGTCCGCGGGGAGCGGCTGACTGCCTTCGAGGCTGCGGTCGGCCGTCGCGTCGACAACCGTGCGGTCGGCGGATCCGGGGTGCACGACGTCCCGACACAGGCTGCAGGGGCGCCGACAGACATCGCGGTGACGGTGCTCTCGCTGGGCACCAACGACTGCGCCCCGTGGAAGGAGATCTCCTTCGAGTCGTTCGCCTCGACGATCCCGAGCCTCGTCGCCACCCTTCCGGGGCGGGTGGTCTACCTCGCCCCACCCGGCGTGGACGAGTCGGTGCTCGGACCCGACGACCCCACCCTGGCCGGGGTCGCCCGCTACACCGACGCGGCGAGAGCAGCGGTCGCCGCGCACGCAGGCACGACCGTGGAGTCGCAGCAGGTGCTGGCGGGTCTCGGCGCCTCTGCCTTCGTCGAGGACGGCGTGCACCTCACCGACGTCGCCTACGCCCTGCTCCTGAAGGCCCTCGCCGGGGAGCTCGGTCCAGCGCCGCACTGATCGTCTGGTCGACCGGGGCGCCGGACCGCCCGTCCATGATCACGGACGGGCGCGACACCGGACACCTACACCCCGACCTCGACCTCGACCGCGAGCGGCAGGTCGGCGACCGATGTCCCCACCTGCAGCGTGAACTTCCCTGTCTCGTAACGCCATCCGTCCGCCCAGTGCGCGAGCGCGCGTCGCGGCACGTGGACCCGCGCGGTGCCGGTTACCCCGGCGTCGGCGCGCACGACGGCGAACCCGACCAGCCAGCGGACGGGACGTTCGATCGAGGAGTCGGCCCGGGCGGCATACACCTGCACCACCTGCTTGCCGGCGCGGTGTCCGGTGTTGGTGGTCGGCACCTCGAGTACCCACCCCTCGGCGTCGTCGACGACCGTCACGGGGCCGAGCGACCAGGTGGTGTACCCGAGTCCGGCACCGAAGGGGTATGCCGGCTCGCGGCCGGCGCGGAGCCAGGCGCGGTAACCGATGTGGATGCCTTCGTCGTAGGCGAGCACGCCGTCCCGCGGGGTCACGTCCAGGACCGGCACATCGGCCTGTTCGGCAGCCCACGTGGTCGGCAGGCGGCCACCCGGCTCGCGGTCGCCGACCAGCACGTCAGCGAGGGCGTTGCCGTACTCCTGGCCACCGAAGTAGGTCACCAGGACCGCTGCCACCTCGTGGCGCCACGGCATCTCGATCGGCGATCCAGCATTCACCACGACGACCGTCCGCGGGTTGGCGGCCGCGACGGCCCGGACCAGCTCGTCCTGCGCACAGGGCAGCGCCAGGCCGACCCGGTCGTATCCCTCGGACTCCACGCGGGCGTTGGTGCCGACGACCACCACGGCCACGTCGGCGGCCTCGGCCGCCTCCACCGCGCGAGCGATCTTCGAGGCGGGGTCGGACTGGTCCGCCTCGATCCCGACGGTCAGGCTGAGCGCGTGGCGCGTGCTCTCCGCTGTGCGGTGCGGGGCGAAGGCGACGCGGAGGTCGAGCGGCTGCCCCGCCACGGCGTCGACTGCGGCCGACACCGAGGGCGGTGCCAGCAGGGCCGCCCCGGCGTCCTTGCTGGTCGAGGCCGCAGCGACCTCGGCGACGAGCTCTCCGTCGACGAAGATGCGTCCGGTGCCGACGGCCGCGAAGCCGATGAGGAGCTCGCCCGTGTGGTCCGGTGTGTACCGGGTCACGAACTCGATGACGGCGGCCTCGCCGACCGGCGCGTCCCCACTGAAGTACACGAGGCTGCTCGCGAAGCGGTCCTCGGTGTACAGCGCCGCGCCATCGCCGTCGAGGAACCGGACGTGGGCGCCCGGACCACCGGTGACGGGGTTGTGCATCGCCGACGGGGGCAGCTGCACGACTCCCTCCTGCACGACCGCGCCCAGCTCGTAGGTGACGGCAGTGTCGGGGAAGGCTGCGCGGATGCCGTCCAGGGGCGAGATGACGGACGCGGGGATGACCGTGGCGCTGCCCCCACCCTGCGTCCTGGCCTCGCGGGCGTTGTGGCCGATCACGGCGACGGTGGAGACCGAGTCGCGGTCGAGCGGCAGCAGTCCGTCGTTGCCGACCAGGACACAGCCCTCGGCCGCGGCCTCCCTCGCGAACGCCACGCCGTCCTCGGTGTCGACCGGTTCCGTGGCCACGTCCTCGAAGCCGGCGAGCGCGCCGACCCGTGCAGCGAGGAGGAGCAGGCGCTGGACCTTGCGGTCGATCGCCGCCTCGGTGACCGTCCCCGCGTGGACGGCCGCGACCAGCGCGTCACCCCAGGGGCCCTCGGGGCCGGGCATCGCGAGGTCCTGGGACGCGGCGGCGGCAGCGATGCTGCGGACGGCCGTCCAGTCGCTGATCACCACCCCGTCGAACCCCCATTCGGAACTCAGTGGCGTCTCCAGGAGGTCGTTCTCCGAGGCCGTCGTCCCGTTGACCGAGTTGTAGGCACTCATCACCAGCCACGCCCGCGACTGCACGACGGCCTTCTCGAAGGCCAGCAGGTAGAGCTCGTGCAGCGCACGGTCGCCCACCCGCACATCGGCGGTGTGCCGCTCGGTCTCGAAGTCGTTGGCCACGTAGTGCTTCGGCGTGGCTCCCACACCGTTGCGCTGGACCCCGGCCACGTAGGCAGCAGCCAGCTCGGCGGTGAGCACCGGGTCCTCGCTGAACGCCTCGAAGTGTCGGCCCCCCAACGGCGACCGGTGCAGGTTGATGGTGGGCCCGAGGACCACGTCCACACCCTTGCGCCGGGCCTCGAGGGCGGACACCGCGCCATACCTCGTAGCGATCTCGGGGTCCCAGGACGACGAGAGGGCGGTTGCCGAAGGCAGGTTGATCGACGGCGAACGCTCGTCCCACACCTCTCCACGCACGCCGCTGGGTCCGTCCGAGATGAGCATCCGGCGCAGGCCGATGTGCTCGAGCGGCCAGGTGGTCCAGAAGTCGCGCCCCGTGAGCAGCGTGACCTTGTCCTCGAGCGTGAGCCGGCTGACCAGGTCGCCGAGGCGATCGCCGAGTGCAGCAGCTTCTTCCATGGCGGTGGTGTCCGTCATGCGCCTGCTCCGTCGCGCGTCGGGGCGGTGGCGACGCGAGCGCCGGCCAGCTCGCCACGTGCGTCGCCATCGGCCACGGTTCCCGTCAGGGCCTGCACCAGCCGGCTCCGCACGGCCTCGGTCGGGTCGGCTCCCCCTTCCGCCAAGGCGTCGAGGAGCGCGCCCAGGAGGGCGGGTTCCTTGTTGTGGCAGAGGTCGATGTCGAGCGCGTGGTCGTCAGTGAGCTCACGAAGCCGGGTGAACAGTGGTGCCGACGGCTCGCGGACGAGACCGCCCCCCAGGACGACGCTGACCCGCTCCCCCGCGCCGGGGAGTCCGCACGTGCCGGCCAGGCTGACGATGTAGTCGACGATCCGCGCCGCCTGCGTCGCAACCAGATCTGCGACCACCGGGTCGGAGTCCGCCAGGGCGAGGACGGAGGGTGCGTGGGCGGCGAGCGCCGAATGGGTCACGGGCGTGCCCCGCCGGGTGGTGGCCTCGAGCATCGCCTCCGGGGTCGACGCCCCGAACAGGGGCGGCAGCACCTCCGCGAGCCTGGTCGGTTCGCCCAGGCCCAGCTCGGCGACGTAGACCGCACGCAGGGCCTCGGTGACCAGACCCGCACCACCGAGGGGATGTTGGATCCACCAGGACAGCGCCCATTCCTTGAGTGGCCCCCGGCCCGCCAGCGCGGCGCCGGTCCCGAGCACCACGGAGATGCCCTGACCATCCAGGCGACCGCAACGGATCAGGGCGAACCCGTCGTTCTTCACCGTGAAGGTGGTCCCGCCGAGCAGGGGCGCGAGGGCTGCGATCCAGAACTGCTCGTCCTCGGGCCAGTCGACGCCCGCCAACCGGAAAGCCGCGTGCCGCACGTCGGACGCCGTGGCGTCGGCGGCACGAAGTGCCTCCTCGACGAGACGCACGACGACGTCCTTGGCGGCGTCGGCCCCGGCGGGGGCGTAGATGTCGCCCACGCCCCCGCGGGCCAGGCCGACGAGCTCCCCACCTGCCGTGGTCAGTCCCGCCCACGTCTTGGTGTTGCCGGCGTCCACGGCGAGGTAGAGCTCGCTCACGTCAGGAGTCGCTCGGGCAGGTAGGCGGCATGGGCGGCGGCCATCTCGTCATACAGGTGCTCGGCGACCGACAGGTCCGGCACCAGCGGGTTGGCGACGAGAGCCCGGATGGCGTCCGCGCGGGTGCCCTCCCAGGCAGCCTTCGCGGTGAGCATCTGGTAGTCGGCGAGCTGACGGGTGATGCCCCGGACGGCCAGTGGCAGGGGCTGCTGCCGTTCGATGTGGCACCCCTTGCGGTCCACGGTGCAGAACACCTCGACCACCGTCTCCTCGTCGAAACCGGGAAGCGCACCGTCGGCGTTGGGGAGGTTGACGGGCAGTCGCGCACCGGTGTCGTTGTAGTAGGCGCTCATGACGTCGATGGCCAGCTCCAGCTCGTGGATGCCGCCACGCGACCTCGCCGGGTCGAGCTCGGGGTGGGCCGACTCGGCCTGCTCGCGGTAGTGGTCCCAGTATCCGGGGACGGCGTCCATGATGACTTCCGAGCGCGTCTTGGGCTGGGAACGCTGCTCCCGGAGCAGCTCGTCACGGAAGTAGTAGTAGTTGAAGTAGTCCGAGGGGATGGACTGCATCGTCACGGCGAGGTGCAGGGCCCGCTTCGAGTTGTCGTCGAGCGAGGGGTCGTTCTTTCGTTCCTCCCAGGCTGCCTCGAGCAACGGCATGACATCTTCACCGTCGTACAGGTGCTCGAAGCTCCAGCAGTTGTGGTTCACCCCGGCCATGGTCACCTGGGCGCGGTCGGGGTCGAGCCCAGCCGCCTTGAGGATCACCGGCGGGAACACCAGCGGTCCCTCGCACATCGAGTAGATGGGGATCGGCGTGTAGTCGGAGACCGCCTGCGAGACGATGTTGACCGGGTTGGTGTAGTTGAAGATGACTGCCTCGGGGGCAACCGCCTGGAGGTCGTCGGTGATGCTCCTCATGTCGTTGATCGACCTGAGCGCCATGAAGAACCCACCCGGCCCCTGGGTCTCCTGCCCGATGACGCCGTGCTTGATGGGGATGCGCTCGTCCAGCGCGCGCCCGGCGAAGTTGCCCGGGCGGAAGCTCGTGAGGACGGCGTCCACGTCAGCCAGGCCCGCGCGCTGGTCCGTCGTCGCCGAGATGGTGATGTCGTGGCCGCCTTCGGCAGCCAGCTTGGCAGCGATCCGGCTGACGATCTCCAGCCGGTCGGGGTCCTTGTCGATCAGGACCACCTCCGAACCGGCGAACTCGGGGCCGTGCCAGAGGAATGAGGCCATCGTGCCGGCTGCGCGGGAGGACCCGCCGCCGATGTAGGCCATCTTGATTCGAGCCATGTTCTAGGAGACTCCTTCTCGTCGGGCGCTCTGTGCGGCCTCGTGGTCCGCGTAGATCTGTGGGTTGCGGCAGTCGTGGACGATCGTCGCCGGCCAGGCCGGGTCGTACCCGGTGGCGTGGCTGATCCGATCGAAGGCGTAGGACTTGTTCGGTCCCCAGAGGAGCATGAGGACCGAGTGCGAGAGGGCGGCCAGCTCGGCCGTGCCGATGGTGACGCCGTGGGTGGGGACATCACCGAGGGACCTCAGGTGGGGGAACGTGGACTGGTTGTCCCGGCGGGTCGACTCCGGCAGGGAGACGACCCGGGTACGGGCCTCGCGGGGGGTCCCCGGGCCGTTCAGGGCCACGTGACCGTCGCCCTGGCCGCTGGCCAGCAGGAACAGGTCGATGCCGCCCTCGGCCCGCACTGCCCGCTCGAAGGCGCCCGGCTGGTTGGGGTCCGGGGCGATGAGACTGCGCGAGGTGGCACCGAGGTCGCGCAGCGGTGCCAACAGGTTTCGCTGGGCCCACCCGATGCAGCTGTGGGGGGTGTGGGGAGACAGGAGCCGCCACTTCCCGGCATGTCCGGTGACGTACTCATCCATCATCACCACCTTCAGGTTGTCCACGCGGACCCCCTGCTCGTGGGCCAACCGGTCGAGGGCGACCGCGACCGGCGTCGCGCTGCGTCCGGCCGGGAACCCGACGACGAACGTGTCGTCGCCGGCCAGGCCGTCCAGGATGCGTTGGGCCACGGTCTCGCCGATGTCGTCGGCAGAGGGCATCACCGTGATGGGGGTCGGCACGTCACTCCTTCACTGCGCCGGACATGACGCCACTGATGAACTCGCGCTGGAAGAACAGGTAGAGGGCGACGACCGGCAACGAGACGATCAACGAGCCGGCTGCCATCAGGTTGACCTGCAGCACGTGCCGCCCCTGGAAGGCGCCGAGCGCCACGGTCGCGGTCTGCTTGGCGGGGTCCCCGAGGAAGATCAACGAGAGGAAGAAGTCGTTCCAGGTCCACATGAACGACAGCAGGACGAGCGTGAGCACCGCCGGCCGCGCCATGGGGATGAGGATCCGCCACAGGGTGCTCCATGAGCTGGCGCCGTCGATCTCGGCCGAGTCCATGATCGATTTCGGGAGTGCCCTGAACGTCGCGCGCATCCAGTAGGTCCCGAAGGGAACACCCATCCCCAGCTGGATGATGACGAGCCCGAGCCAGGAGTTGGTCAGTCCCACCTTCTCGAACTCGTAGTAGAGCGGGATGACGATGACCTCGGTCGACACCATCATCCCCAGCAGGATGACGGGGAAGAGGAACCGCTCGCCGACCACGCCCAGCACACCGAACGCATACCCGGACAGGATGGCGAGGACGGTCTGGCCGGCCACGGCCGAGACGGCGATGACCAACGAGGCGTACATGGAATGGGCGAGGTTGCCGTCGCGCCACGCGGCGCCGAAGTTGCCCCACGCGAGGTGGGAGAAGTCGAGGGCGCCCGAGGTGTTGGGGCTCAAGGACGTCATGAAGAACCATGCGACGGGGAAGAGCACCCCCAGCGTGAGCGCGATGACGATGACGTAGTTGGTGACTCGTTCCGACCTGGAGATCATCGGTCCTTGTTCTCCATGGTCCGCGTGATGGCGACGGCGATGCCGAGGCAGAGGACGGCCAGGACGATGCCGGTGGCCGAGGCCATCCCCACATCGGGGTTGACGAAGGCCAGCTGGTAGAGGAGCAGGGCCGGCGTGGTGGTGGCCGTGCCGGGTCCACCCTGCGTCGTGATGTAGACCATGTCGAAGCTGCGCAGCGCACCGGTGATCGTCAGCGTGAGCGCGATGGCCATCTGTCCACGCAGGCTCGGGAGCGTGATCAGGCGAAACTCCTGCCACCGGTTCGCGCCGTCCAACCGCGCGGCCTCGAACAGCTCGTCGGGGATCGCGAGGATGCCCGCGAGGAACAGCACCATGGTGAAGCCGAACCCACCCCAGACCCCGATCATGCCCAGGGACGGGAGGGCCCAGGTGAAGTCACCGAGCCAGTTGCGGGTGAGATGCTCCAGGCCCACAGCGCGGAGCATCGCGTTCAGGGGACCGTCGGGCGCGTAGATGCGCTTCCAGATGATCGCCACGACGACGCTGGTGAGGACCTGCGGGAGGAAGAGGAACCAGCGGTAGAGGCCCTCCCCACGGATCTTGGCCCTGCTGAGCAGCGAGGCGCAGACCAGTCCGAGGCCCAGCGGCACCAGACCGAACATGATGATCAGCACCACGACGTGGCCGAAGGCAGCCACCATGCGGGGGTCGCGGCCGAGCTGCAGGTAGTTGTGCAGACCCACCCACGTCGGCTCGCTGACGCCGTCCCACTTGTAGAGGGAGTAGTTCACGGTCTGCACCAACGGCACCAGGACGATCAAGCCGTACAGGATCAGTGCCGGCGAGAGGTAGAGGAGTCCGACCCAGCGCCGCCGCCGGGCCCGCTTGGACATGGTCTGCGTCCTGGCCCGCCCGACCCCCTGAACGGTCAGGCGTTGGGAGACCTGGAGGGTCACCTTCCGGCCTGGAACTTGTCGTAGTCGGCCTGTACCGCCTTGACCACGTCGTCCGGCGTGCTCCTGCTGGCCAGCAGCATCTGCACCTGGCCGCCCAGGGTGTCGAGCATCGTCGGAGTGGACCAGTCGAAGTAGGGGACGTAGCCGTTGTCCTTGTCGAGGGAACGCTGGCCGGCGATCTCCGTGGCGAACTCGGGCTTGTCGGTCGGCGCCTTGACGTCGTGGAGCAGGGGCAGGAGGCCGTTGTCGACCACGTACTGCGCCGTCTGCGGGCCGGCGAGGAAGTCCAGGAACGACGCGGCGATGTCCGGGTGGGCGGACTTCGACCCGATCGCCACAGCGGTCGACGCGCCGGTGCCGACGATCTTGCCGCCGGAGGCCTGGGGCAGCTGGAGGTAGCCGTAGTCCTTCTCCTGGGCGCCCTTGAAGGCCAGGGTGCCCGTGTACTCGAACCGGAAGGCGGACTTGCCCTTGAGGAACGCATCGACGGCGTCGGCGTACTGGATGCCGGGGTGGTTGGGGGTGAACCAGCCCTTGTCCTGGTAGGACTTCTGGCGCTGCGCCGCTTCCATGAGCCCGATCTCTGCGGCCTTGACCGACCCGGTCGAGTAGACGAAGTCGTTGATCTTGTTCTGGTCACCGAACAGGTCCTGGAGGGCCAGGATGACCGCGGTCGACGAGCCCTTGTCCTGCGACCCGTACCCGATGGGCACGACGCCGGCGGCCTTGGCCTTGGCGCACGCGTCCTCGAAGGAGGCGAGGTCGGTCGGCACGGCTGCACCGATCCGGTCGAGGACCGCCTTGTTGTAGTAGAGGCCGATCAGGGACGAGCTCGCCACGGGAGCGGCGAACAGTGACCCACCGCCCATGGTCTTGCCGTCCGGGGTGAACTGGGTCTGCCGGAGGATGGTGCTGGGGAAGCGATCCCAGCCGAAGGCCTGCGAGTAGCCGTCGAGGTTGAGGACGAGCCCGGCCTTGGCCAGGGTCCCCAGTGACTGCCAGCCGTTGTTGACGGTGATGATGTCCGGCGGGTTCTTCTCCTTCAGCCGCAGGTTCGCGGTCTGGGTCAGCTGCCCCCAGTCGACGGTGGTGCGCTTGATGGTGACGTTCGGGTACTTCTGCTGGTACGCCTTGACCGCGTTGGAGACCCACTGGGCTGCGTCCCCGGACCACCAGTCCAGCATGGTGAGGGTCACGGTGCCCGCCTTGGCGACGTCGATGGACGCGGCGGGCTTGGCCGGGGCGTTGCTCGCCTTGCTTCCCTGCGGCGCGCAGCCGGCGACGGTGAACAGCCCGAGGGCTGCTGCCGACTTCAACACTGTCCGTCTGGTGACCATCGTGACTCCTTTGTCCGTTCAGTTCCGTCGGCCACCCTACGGAGTTAAAACCAGTTATGCCAGTAGTAACCAGTAGAAATCTTTGGCCAAATGATTGACATGTTTTTCGTTGTGGATCAAGGTGATTCACGCCCGACGGTCGTGACACAACTGGTATAGTCGCGTGGCATGACAGTCGGCCAGCCATCCGTGACGCGGGTGAAGGAGCACATCCGCAACGGGATCGTGGGCGGGCGCTACGCCAGCGGGAGCAAGCTGCCCAGCGAACGGCAGTTCGCGGAGGAGATCGGCCTCAGCCGCATGACCGTGCGGGCCGGCTTCCAGGCAGCCTGCGACGACGGCCTGATCCGCCCCTCACCCCAACGTGGTTGGTACGTGCGCGATCTCGTGCTCCAGGAGCCTCCAAGTCGGCTGCAGTCCTTCACCGAGATGGCACACCAGCTGGGGTTTCGTCCGACCTCCACGGTCGTGCACCAACGCGAGCGAGCCGCCACCCTCGACGAGGCGCACCGCCTTCATCTCGCACCGACCGCTCCGGTGGTCGCGATCCGCCGGGTCAGGTCCATGGACGACCGCCCGGTGACCGTCGAGGATCTCGTCATCCCGGTGGCGGTGGCTCCGTGGCTTCCGTCCACGGACCTGACCGATGCCTCGCTCTACGACCTGCTCGCGCAGCATGGAGTCGAGCTCTCGTACTCCCGCTACACCGTCCAGGCGCAGAACGCGAACAGCACCCTGGCCCCACTGTTGAATCTCCCCATCGGCGGCGCGATCCTCGTCGCGACCGAGGTGGCTGTCGGTCGAGACACCGCTCCCCTGCTCTTCGGCCGGAACCACTACCGGGGCGACGCCTACCAGTTCACGGCCGACCTCACTCGCTAGGAGCCGGCAACGACCGCGGGGCTGCAGGACGTCACTTGCCGACGAGCACGCTGACCGACGTGTTGTCGGGGCAGTCGGGGATCTGCCGTATCGCCCAGCGGCCGCGCAGCTCGTTGCCGGCGAAGTTGGACTCGGCGTCCCGGGCCTCGACCTCACCCTCGGACGGGGTCCACCCGCGGGTCGAGTAGGCACCCTGCATGTCCGCCAGGGTCTGCTTGAAGGGCTTCGGCGACACGGCGGTCAGGATGACCCTTCCGCCGCTGCGGGCCTCCGTGCCGGTGACCACGTAACCGCTGGGCGGCGTGGCCTGGGCGGGGAAGGAGGCCGGCACGTCCACGGCGGTCGCGTCCTTGGCGCAGACCAGTGGCGCCGTGGTCCCATCGCTGGGGGACGTGGACGCCATCGCCTTCTCCATCTCGTCGCCCCCGCACCCGGAGAGGGCGACCAGGGCCGCGATGGCCACGGTCCCGCCCGCCACGCCACGGGCCCACGGGGCGTGACGGAGACGCGGGCTCACCGCGTGACCTGGATCTGCCGTCGGTTGTCGGCCTCGTTCGACTCCTTCACGTGCCCGTCGGGGTCGGCCACGACCACGACGGTGTGGGTCCCCTTGCCCAGACGGACACCGGGGAACTTCACGACGCTCGACGAACCGGCGGGCAGGGCGAGTGGGGCCGACGTGGCGACGTTCACCCCGTCGACGAGCAGGCGGGTCGCCACCCCGGAGGCCGGAGCGTTGCCCGTGTTCGCCACCGTCGCCGTCGCGGCGTAGAGGCCTCCGGTCTTGGCCATCGACAGGGCGGTCGGGGTGAGGTTGGGCTGCGCGTCGAAGGCGGCATACAAGGTGTTCCCCGACTGCTGACGCGCGACGGTGGCGTAGGCGTCGAAGTTCTGCGCGCCGCCGCCCTGGGCGCAGGCGCCGGTGCAGCCGTCGGCGTAACCCACCTCGACCCGACCCGTGCGGTCGACGGTCGCATCCATGAAGTCGAGCAGGTTGCGGTCGTTGCCGCACGTGGTGCCGCCGGTGCAGATGGACCCGCGCTGCACCGGGTCGGTCGGGGTGGTGTCGACTGTGACCCAGCTCTTGCCGCCGTCGTAGGTGGTCGAGACGTAGAGGTGCCACTCGCCCTTGAAGGTGGCGGCATCCTGGTAGTTGCCAGGAGTGGTCGTGCCGATGAAGGCGAACGAGGCGCGGTCGTCGTCACCCGCCACCACGGCCGGGAAGACGGTGTTGTGGATGCCGAGGGCCGCTCCGACGTTCTGGTCGTCGGTCCACGTCTTGCCCTTGTCCCGGCTGACCGCGACACGAGGCGTGCCGTCGGCGGCCTGGTAGCCCATGTAGACCGTGCCCTTGGCACCGATGCCCACGCTGGGGTCGGAGTCACCCGCCGTGCTGGCCGGGTCCTTGCGGACCGACCACGTGGTGCCACCGTCCTCAGAGACGGCGACCGCCTGGTTGCCGCCGCACGACTTGTTCGGCACGTAGACGGTGCCGTCGTTCGGCGCGACCTTGACGTGGCCGTGCAGACCACCGCAGTCGAGCAGGGAGTACATGGGGACGGCCGGGCCGAAGGTCACACCGCCGTCGTGGCTCGACGCGCAGTTCGCGTCGGCGATGTCCTGGCTGCAGTAGTAGACGGCATTGGCGTAGCTCGAGGTGGGAAGCGCTCCGATCCCGTTGGGCGAGTGGCGACCCCCGCCCACGGTCTGGTGGTCGACACCTGAGTTGAGGCCGCCACCCTGGCTCGGCGACCAGCTCGCGCCCTCGTCGTCGGAGTAGCACATGAGCGAGGTCTTGCCGGCGAGCTGGCTCTCGAAGACGCGTCCGGTCGTCGGGTCCGTGAACCCGATCGGGTCCAGCGACGTCGAGCCGCCGGTCGCACAGCCCTTGGCGGGTGTGGCCGACACGTCGGACCACGTGACCTTCGACGGGGTGACGCTGTCGTCCCAGGTCGCCTTGTAGGTGTCGTACAGCGCTTGGTAGAACGTCGAACCCGTCCGGTGGCTGCTGCCGATCGAGGGCTCACCGGCGTCGTGGGCGCGGGCGAAGGACTGCGGGGCACCGTACTGGCTGAAGGTGGGCGGGGTCGCCGTGCTCGGCGCGGGGTTCGCGGGCAGGTCCGTCAGCGTCGCGGTCCCGGTCACGGACTCCCCGAGGGGGGCGTATGGCACGACCCGCACCGTGTAGTCGCCGCTCGTCGGCGGCACGACGATGACCTCCGGGTCGGCGCTCGAGGCCGACGAGGCAACCACGGCACCAGTGCCGTCGAGCAGGTACACGTCGAAGTCCGCCGCGGCGTTGGCCCAGCCGACCTTGACCGTCAGCTGGTGGGTGTCGCCGTACCCGGTCGGGGTCGCCACGTGCAGGGCGAAGTCGTCGCAGAGCTGTGGTTGGCACGTCACGGCACCGGTGGCCCCCGTGACGTTCGGTGCCGCGAACGGCCCTGCCGTCCACGAGGTCGTCGTGCTCGTGCCCGACACCGTGCCCGAGCCAGGGGTGGCCGCAAGCGCTGGAGCCGCGACTCCCAGGGTCCCGACGACGCAGGCCGCCAGGAGCCCGACGAGACCGCGTCGGTGGGTTCGGTCGAATGCAGGTGACACCATGGTTGGAGCTCCTCGTCCGGGAGTGGCGTGACCCCTGAGGACCCGCCTGGGGCAGGTGGTCACAGGAGGGGGCTCCGGTGCTCACCTGCACCGCTCAACGAGGCGGCCCTCCCCCGGGCTACGCGTGGGAGGGTCAAGAGATGGTCAAGACGGACCATCTCGCGTGGCCGTTCCCCGGGAGCTCGCTCGGCGACGACTAAGGCCTCGGCGACGACGAAGACCTCTCGACCCGGCGTGGTCGAGAGGCCTTCGCACGTCAGGCACCCATGCGGCGCCGACGGTCAGTCGGCGACGTAGAACATCCGCTTGTTGACGAACTCGTCCATGCCGAGCGGGCCGAGCTCGCGACCGAAGCCGCTGCGCTTCACGCCGCCGAACGGCACCTCGGCACCCTCACCCGCGGGGGTGTTGACGTTGGACATGCCGACCTCGAGCCGCTCGGCGATCTTGCGTGCGCGCTCGGGGTCCTTGCTGAACACCGCACCGCCGAGGCCGTACTGCGTGTCGTTGGCCAGCTCGAGGGCCTCCTCGTCGCCGGTCACCTTGTAGACCACGGCAACCGGGCCGAAGAGCTCCTCGCGGTAGGCGCGCATCTCCTTGGTGATGCCGGTCAGGACGGCCGGCGAGTAGTAGGCCGCGGGACCGTCGCCGAGGACACCACCGGCGTGCAGGGTCGCACCCTTGTCGACGGCGTCCTTGACCTGCTCGGCCAGGGTCTCGGCGGCCTTGCGCGACGAGAGCGGGGCGAACGTGCCCTCTTCCTCGGCGGCCGGGTCGCCGGGGCGCAGGTCCTTGGCCTGCTCTACCAGTCGGGCCACGAAGTCGTCGAAGACGTCGTCCATGACGATCATCCGCTTGTTGGAGTTGCAAGCCTGGCCGGTGTTGGAGATGCGGGTCTCCCACGCGGTGTCGGCCGCGGCCTTGGCGTCGTCGGTGTCGAGGATGACGTAGGGGTCGGAACCACCGAGCTCGAGCACGCACTTCTTGAGGTTCTTGCCGGCGATCGAGGCGACGACCGCACCGGCGCGCTCCGAACCGGTCAGCGAGACCCCCGCGATCCGCGGGTCGGCGATGATCGTCTCGATCTGTTCGTGCGTCGCGAACACGTTGACGTAGGCGCCCTCCGGCAGCCCGGCGTCCTTCATGATCTGCTCGACGGCCAGCGCCGATCCCGGCACCGACTCGGCGTGCTTGAGGATGATCGTGTTGCCCAGCATGAGGTTCGGGGCCGCGAAACGGGCGATCTGGTAGAAGGGGTAGTTCCACGGCATGATCCCCAGCAGCGCGCCGATCGGCAGCTTCTGCACGACGGCCTTGCCGCCGGAGAAGGTCTTGATGGGCTGGTCGGCCGCAAGGGTCGGGCCCTCGTTCGCGAAGTAGTCGAAGATCTCTCCGCAGAACTCCGCCTCACCCACGGCCTCGCTCAGCGGCTTGCCCATCTCACGGGTGGCGATGGCGCCCAGCTCGTCCTTGCGCTCGACGAACAGCTCGGCGATGCGGTGGACCACCTTGGCCCGCTCCTCGATCGGCACGTCCTTCCACGACGTGTATGCCGCGTGGGCAGCTGCCATCGCCGCCTCGACCTGCTCGTCGGTCGCCGGGTCGAACGTCTTCTCCACCTCACCCGTGGCCGGGTTGGTGATCGCGTAGGTGGGGGAGGTCTGGGTGTCGCTCATCGCACATCTCCTGTTGCTCGGGACTCTCCTGTCGAAACTATCCCGTCCACCCCCACCCTGCCGAGAGGGGCGACCCGTTCTGGCATGCTCCCGTGCGTGAGCGAGCTGTCGTCGTGGGCTGCGGATGCGGTCGGCCACGTCGAGCGCTCGGCGCGGGGAGGTCCGATCGACGCCGACCTCCGGGTCACCCTCAACTTCCACCCGGACCGCAGCGTGCGCGGCACACCGATCCTGCGAGCGATGGCGCAGGACGGCACCTACCGCTCCCAGTTCGAGACCGGGACCAGCAACGGTGGGCTGACTGCCCACCCCGGCGGCAACCGGTGGGTGTGGGAGCAGCGCATCTTCGGTGGTGCGTATGACGCCGCGCCCGACAGCGAGCGCCCCAAGTACGGCGCGTTGAACCACCGCCGCCGCCCGGTCGGCGGGGCACCGCGCTTCGGGTCGTCGCACCTGCGACTGACGCGGGATGCCTTGGCGCGCACGACGTTCTGCTACCCGGACTCGGTGTTCGAGCCCGATCTGTTCGCCACGGCGCATCGGTTCGACCTGGCGACGCCGGCCGACCAGGACCTCGCGACCGGTGCCACAGACGACCTGGACAGCTACGTCGAGGCGCACGTCCACGGCGTCGTGGACCTCGCCCGGGACGTCGAGGCCCTGGTGTTGGACCCTTCCTACTGCGCCACCGAGGTGGAGTCAGCGGCGCGGGAGCTCCCGTGCACCGTGGAGTGGCACGACGGGTTCCGACTGAACCTCGACACGGTCCGGGCGCACCCCGACTACCGCGGTGCGCACGTCGTCGATCTCGCCGAGGTCGTGGCCGTCGGAGGGTGGCTGACCCCAGAGGTCATCGGCCACGCGGCAGCCACCGACCAGCACGACCGGCAGACCCTCAAACAGGTCTGGCACCACCTGGCGAGGTTCGCAGCCCCCGATCTGGCCGGCTCAGTCGAGGGCTGACTCGACGAGAATCGGGCGCTCGAGGTCGCTGTTGTCGATGACGAGGTCGGCGCGCTCCCACGGCGAGCGCTGCGCGAAGTAGGTGCGCTGGGCCTCGACGTAGCGCCGCAGGTCCGGGTGGGTCGGGTCGGCCGGCGAACCGTCACGCACGGCCATGCGGGCGGCCGACACCTCGAACGGCACCTCGACGAAGATCGTGAAGTCGAAGGCGTCCTCGAGCTCGACCCGGTGCAGGAACAAGCCGTCGACCACCGCCACGGCGCCCGCCGGCGCCTCCAGGAGCGGAGGGTGCAGCACCTCGTCGGTCTCGACGTCGTGTCCGACCGCGCGGTAGCGCCGTGACCCACCCGGACCCAGCGGCAACAGCGCCTCGGCGAGCAGCCGGTCATGGTCGAACGAGTCGAGCCAGAACCCCTCCGGCGACCTCGGCCCACGGGCGTAGCGCTCGGCACGGACCCGGTGCCAGCCGTCGACGGACAGCTCCACGACCGGGCGCCCCAAGTCGCGAAGAGCTGCGGCGAGCTCGGCGGCGAAGACGGTCTTGCCCGCTCCGTCGACCCCGTCCACGCCGACCCGGACGCAGTCGTCGGCGGTCGGCTGTGGCACGAGGGAGGAGACCTTCGCGACCAGGGCCGCGCGGGCGCCATACCGCACCTCGGGGCTGACCCCGTCGGTCACGTGCATGCCGCTCAGAGTCCCGGGATGAGCCAGCCGAGCAGCGTGATGAACCCGATCACCGCACACACGACGAACAGGATGCCAACGCCCACGGCGATGATCACCGCCGCGTCGACACCACCCTCGCTGTCGCCCTCGGCCGCGTCGACAGCAGCCGCAGGCTGGTCGCGCTCGACCCTGCGGCGCAGGGCGTCGACCCGCTTGTTGCCCTCGTGGTCACGCACCGAACGGGGCAGGCTGTGCCACATCTGCACGAAGTTGTCGGAGTGCCGGTCGCGCCAGGCATCCACGGCGGCGTCGACGTCCGCGCCGCGGCGGTTCGTCCCGAACCAGGCGGCTCCGGCCGACGGCAGGTCGCGCATCGTCGCGTGCACCTCCCCGAGGAGACCGAGCGCCTCGGGGTCGTAAGCGTTGGCCACGTGGCTGGAGAGCCGGTCCCGCGCCTTCCACTCCTGGCCCGCATCGAGGTCGGCCCGCGCGCGGTCGACGGCGCTGTCGTGGCTGTCGGTCGGGGTCTGCTCGGTCACACGGCGAGTATGCCGCGTCTGGCGGGTCGTCCGTTTTGGTGGGTCATCCGTTCTGGCGGGTCGGCCGTTCCGGTGGGGTTGGCCACACAGGCTTGCATTCATTACCCGCCAGTAGCACCATGGAAGTTACCGGCCAGTACGGCCGGAGCCAACGACGTCTGAAACCTGCGGAGGTGCCCGCGATGGGCCACTACAAGAGCAACCTGCGAGACCTGGAGTTCAACCTCTTCGAGGTCTTCGGTCGTCAGGACGTCCTGGGCCACGGTCCGTACGCCGAGGTGGACGAGGACACCGCCCGCGAGATGCTCAAGGAGGTCTCGCGCCTGTCCGAGAACGAGCTCGCCGAGTCGTTCAGCGACGCCGACCGCAACCCGCCCGTCTACGACCCGAAGACGTACTCCGTGACCATGCCGGAGAGCTTCAAGAAGTCGTATGCCGCCTACACGGACTCCGGCTTCTGGGCCGTCGACGTCCCCGGCGAGCTCGACGGGACCGTCGTCCCGCCGTCGCTGAAGTGGGCCATGAACGAGATGGTCCTCGGCGCCAACCCCGCCATCGCGATGTTCGCCGCCTCCTACTCCTTCGCCAAGCTGCTGCACATCCTCGGCAACGACGAGCAGAAGAAGCTGGCCCGCTGGATCGTCGAGAAGGGCTGGCACTGCACGATGGTGCTCACCGAGCCCGACGCCGGCTCGGACGTGGGCGCCGGGCGTACCAAGGCCACCGACAACGGCGACGGCACCTGGAACATCACCGGCGTCAAGCGCTTCATCACCTCGGCCGAGTCCGACATGGTCGACAACGTCATCCACTTCGTGCTCGCCCGCCCCGAGGGTGCCGGCCCCGGCACCAAGGGCTTGAGCCTGTTCATCGTCCCCAAGTTCCACGTCGACCTCGAGACCGGTGAGCTCGGCGAGCGCAACGGCGCCTACGTCACCAACCTCGAGCACAAGATGGGCCTCAAGGTCTCCACGACGTGCGAGGTCACCTTCGGCGAGAAGGAGCCGGCCGTCGGCACCCTCACCGGCGACATCCACGACGGCATCGCCCAGATGTTCCGCGTCATCGAGCACGCCCGGATGATGGTCGGCACCAAGGCGATCTCCACGCTGTCGTCGGCCTACCTCAACGCCCTCGACTACGCCAAGCAGCGCGTCCAGGGCGCCGACCTCACCCAGCAGGCCGACAAGACCGCGCCGCGCGTGACGATCACGCACCACCCCGACGTCCGCCGTTCGCTGATGACGCAGAAGGCGTATGCCGAGGGCCTGCGGGCGCTGGTCGTCTACACCGCCAGCCAGCAGGACATCGTCGACCAGGCCTTCCTCGAGAGCGGTTCGGAGCAGATCGCCGAGGACAGCCCGGCCAAGATGGCCAACCGCGTCAACGACCTGCTGCTGCCCATCGTCAAGGGCGTCGGGTCCGAGCGGGCGTGGGTGCTGCTCGGCACCGAGTCCCTGCAGACGCTCGGCGGTTCGGGCTTCCTGCAGGACTACCCGATCGAGCAGTACATCCGCGACGCCAAGATCGACACCCTCTACGAGGGCACGACGGCGATCCAGGGTCTCGACTTCTTCTTCCGCAAGATCATCAAGGACAAGGCACAGGCGCTGTCCCACCTCGCGGTGCAGATCCAGGAGTTCGCCAAGGCGGGCGAGGGCGGTCAGTTCCTGACCACCGAGCGCGAGCTGCTCGGCAAGGGCCTCGAGGACGTCCAGGGAATCCTCGGGTTCATGGTCGGCGAGCTGATGAAGTCCGACCCGCGCCAGGACGGCGGCGACGTCACCAACCTCTACAAGGTCGGCCAGAACACCTCGCGCCTGCTCCTCGCCGCCGGCGACCTCGTCATCGGCTGGCTGCTGCTGCGCCAGGCCGAGGTCGCCCACAAGGCGCTGGAGTCCGGCTCCGCGTCGGCCAGGGACCAGGACTTCTACCAGGGCAAGATCGCTGCGGCCTCGTTCTACGCCCGCACGATCCTGCCGAAGATCGCAGCCGAGCGTGCGATCGCCGAGGCCACCGACAACGCCCTCATGGACGTGCCCGAGTCCGCGTTCTGACGCGGGCCCACACCCACCAGGGCGCAGGGGTATGACGAGGGGCTGGCTTCCCCCTGCGGAAGCCAGCCCCTCGGCACCATTGCTGGTGGAGGTGTTCGCGCGCTCGTCAGGCGGAGCCAACCGGTTTGGCCGAGACTTCGCCCGCGCCATGGCGAGGCCCCTCCTCGGCGGTGCCATTCAGGCCTACCGCGAAGACCGCATCCTCGGCGTGCGGGGTGAGCCGCAGGACGTGCTGGTAGCCGAAGAAGGTCGGTCGCATCCGGGTGAGCCTGGCATCGACCCGCCGCACGGAGTCGAGCAGACGCGAGGACTGCTCCGAGCCGATGGCACCCAGGGGGAGGCCCGTGACGGACTCCTCCAGGATGTCGAAGCCGGCAGCCCGCACCGTGCGACGGAGCGTCGCCCGAGTGAAGAAGCGCACGTGGGTGTTGTCCAGGATGCCGCGGCGGTCGTAGCCGAAGGTGCCGGTGGCGACCCGAACCCGGGGATACCAGTGCCCGAAGTTGGGCACCGACAGGAGCAGCTGACCCCCCGGGCGCAGGACTGCGTGGACGGCCCTGAGCACCTCGGCAGGTTTGGTCAGGTGCTCGATGACGTCTCCTGCGACGACGACGTCGTAACCGCCACCGACCTCCGGGGGCAGGCCCTTCTCGAGGTCCGCCACGTAGAACTCGTCGGTGCGCTGCCGCACGCCCGGGATCTCCATGTAGTCGACACCCGTGACGTGGTGCCCCGTCGCCCTGGCCCGCTCGGCGAACAGCCCACCGGAGCAGCCGAGGTCCAGGATCCGTGAGGGCGGCAGCGCGTCGAGCATGGCCAGCATCACCGCGTGCGAGGACCCGTCGCCCTCCTTGAAGTCGTACTCGTCCGGGGTGGGCACCCACTCCTGTGTGCCGAAGCCCTTCGTCGCCAGCTTGAACTCGACCACGTCGCGGACGACGTCACGGGCGTACTGCAAGCCGTTGACGTAGCAGATCTCGTCGCCGTAGTAGGTCGGGATCGGCACCTCCACGATCACCCCGCCGACGTGCACGACCTGCGCGATGATCTGGGTGTCGAAGTCGAACCCGTCGCTGTTCGCCTCGAACGGGATCCGCTTGAGCAGGTCCGTCGAGTACGCGCGGTAGCCGGAGTGGAACTCAGTCAGCCGGGTGCCGAGGACGCCGTTCTCGAAGGTGGTGAGGAGGCGGTTGCCGACGCGCTTGTAGAACGGCATCCCGCCTGCGCGGGCCGCACCGGGCAGCATCATCCGCGAGCCGAAGACCGCATCGGCGGAGCCGGACTCGAGCGGCTCGAGCATGTCGCCCAGCCGCTCCGGTGCGTATTGACCGTCACCGTGCAGCATGACGACAACATCCAGGCCGTGCTCGATCGCGATGCGGTAGGCGGCCTTCTGGTTACCGCCGTACCCGAGGTTCTTGGTATGCCGGACCACCGTGGTCTTCACGGCGTCGGCGCGCAGGCCCCACTCGCGGGCCAGGACGAACGTGTCGTCATGGCTCGCGTCGTCGGAGATGATGATCTCCGAGAGCTGGGACAGGGTCTCCTGCGGGATCCGGTCGAGCGTGTCGACGAGCGTCGAGGCGGCGTTGTAGGCGACCACGACGACTCCTACGCGCAGCTCCTGCCGTGACTCATCCATCCGGTCCTCCAGGACTCAGGCCTGACCCGATGATTCACTCCCGGTGACGCAGGGTCAATCTCCCGTGGCCCGGGCGGGGCGGGGCGGGGCTGTCTCACCGGCCGTCTCGCCTATGGTTTCGCGCATGGAGCCAGACTCGGGGACACCGGCCACACCACGCGAACGGACCCGCGCGGGGCGCATCCTCGACCGCCTCCTGGACACCGACCCGGTCGTCCGTGCCATGGTCCTGGCCCTTCCCGTGATCAAGCTCGTCGGCGTCGTGTCGGCCACGCCGTCCATCTACCCGGACACCAAGACGTACCGCCACCAAGGCCACTGGTTCGACCTCTCCCTGAGCAGCATGAACGGTCGATCGGTCCGCCCCGTCGGGGCGACCTTCTGGCTGGCGATGTGGCCGAATGACGGAGCCATCATGGTGGCCCAGGTCCTCTTGGCCGCGGTGGCGTGGGGCGCACTGGCCCTGGTCGTGTCCCACGGTATCCGGCGCCCCGGCGTGCGGCGCCTGTTCGTCGCGCTGCTGGTCCTCATCCCCTGCACGGCCCAGATCGCCAACTGGGAGACCGTGATCCTCGGCGATTCCATCGCCATGACCACGGGGGTCCTCGCCCTCGCCAGCCTGATCTGGCTGACGCGGGAGCCCAGCTGGGGCCGGGCCCTGCTGTTCCTGCCACTGGCCCTCTGGTACACGATGACCCGCCCCAACCTCTTCGTCGTCCTGTTGGCGTGGGCCGCGGGGCTCGCCCTGGTCGCACTGCTCAGCAAGAAGGTTGTCCTCCTGGGGACCGTGGCGGGCCTCCTCGTGCTGTTCTCGGGCTACAGCTACGTCTACAACATGAACTCGGACAGCACGTGGACGCAGAAGAACGGCTACTCCCGCTCGACTGTCGGGATGGCCTACCCCATGGGCACGTACGACCCCGTCGCCACCAAGGTGCTCGCCGACCTGCGCACGTCCGACGCTCCGAAGTGCATGATCCCGGCCACCCCCGCAACGGTCACGGACAGGGGCACGACCAGCTGGGTCGCTACGACCGTCAAGACCTGTCCCGGGATGAACGAGTGGGCAACCGAGCACTGGCAGAGCTGGTGGATCCACTGGTTGCTCACCCACCCCGGCAGCACGGTGCAGGTCATCAAGTCCCAATTGCCACACTCACTCGTGCCATCCGTCTGGGGTGATGTCACCGCGGCCACGCCACCACCCCTGGCCGGCCTGTTCTTCGGTACCCCTGCCCTCCCCCAAGACGCATTCGGCACACACACCTATCGCTCCCAGCCGCTCATCCTGTGGGCCGCCGCGGCGGTGATCCTCGCCGTGGCGGCGACCAGACGGCGTCTGTGGCGCCGGAGCCCGTGGGGGGTCGACGTGATCCTGGTCGCCACTGTAGGAGGTGGACTCGCCACCGCGATCTCCAGCGGGTTGCTGATCCAGACAGTGCCGCACGAGGTGGCCCAAGAGAGTCTCGGTGCGACGGTCGTCATCACTGCGGCCCTTGTCGCGGAGGTGGGACTTGCCTGGGACCGCCTCTCCAGCCACACCCGTGACGACGTCGTCGGTCAGCACGAGCCCGTCGAATCGCCCTAGCTGTCGGTGCTCCCGCTGAGGCCGCAGCTCCCCAGGTCCGTCGCTGGCCTGCCTTCTCATGGGGCGTCCGCCCCCGGCACGTCCGAAGGGCTGGCGTCCCCCTGCGGACACCAGCCCTTCGACGCCCCTGCGACAGCGCCCCTGGCACCCCCGTGCACGGCGGGACCCTGCCTCTGTATGCGGTTCGGCGCCCTCGCGGGTTCGGATTGGTCCGCCGCCAGATCATGATCTGCCCTACGGACGCCGAAGGGCGGGCCGCCGTGTGGCAGCCCGCCCTCTGCGCTCAGCTGCGCGGTGTCAGATCCCGCGCTCGCGCTCGCGGTCGACGTCGACCTCGTCGACACGGGTGCCGGTTGCGGGGTCGACGTGGCTGACCCGGCGCGCGGAGTAGCCGCCACCCGTCGTCGCACGGCGCGTGACGAGCAACGACAACAAGATGGCGAGGACGCCGGCGCCCATGCAGATCCAGCCAATCATGTGGAGGTCGAGCCCCGACACGGACGCGTTGAGGGCGAACGCCAGGACGGCTCCGACGACGATGAGGAAGATGCCGAGTCCGATGTACATGCTCACTCCTGGAGGGTCGCGGGTGCAGGCTGACCCGAGTGGGCACGACTGTAGACCCGCCACCCCTGACCTGCATGAATGGCGCGCTGGAACAGCCGAGAGCGCAACCCGTCCGAGGAGCTGGCGCCTCCTGTCGGCCACGGAGCGCTCACTGGCAGAGATCGACGCTTCACCCCCGGCGGTTCGCCCAGCAGGCGGCCAAGGCTGCGAAGGCCGGAGCCGGCACCCGCCGAGAGGCCGAGGCCGCCGCGTGGAATGCCTTCCGTGGAGCGGATGGCCATTGGGCGCATCGCTACGGGACGGCGTTCGTGGAACTGCTGGAGCACCTGCCGACCGACTCCTTGTCCGGCAACGCGGCTGCCCGGCAGTGCTGGGCGGTCCATCGGCCGTACGCCTGGTCCGAGCTCCACCACGAGGACCCGTGGTCACAGGGTGGGCGGACAGATCTCGCCAAGGCGGTTCCGCTGTGCGGACACCACCACCGAAGAGCCCACGACCCGCGCTACTCGCACCACGTCGTCACCAAGGCCAAGGGGAGGAAGCACGTCACCTTCGCCCTGCGAACATGAGGCCCGGGTCGCCTCAAGGCGGAGCTGCGGAGGGTGGACCCCACCACAGGGGTCAGGCGCGCCGCAGGGATCAGACGCCTCGAAGATCGAGGGTGAGCTCGGCGGGGGCGTCGGCGTCGAGGACGACGGGGATGCCCCAGTCCTGTTGGTAGAGATGGCATGCAGCGTGTTCAGGCACCTCACCGGTGACCGGGTCGCCGTCACAGGAGGCTGCCTGTACCGAGATGTGCAGGACACCGTCACCCACCGCGGGGTCGAGGTCGAGCACCCGGGTCAGGCCCTGGGCGCTGCCGGCACCGGAGCGGAGCAGGTGCTCGGGGGTCGCCGAGACCATGAGTCGCGTCGGGTCGCCCCAACGGTGGTCGAGCTTCTGGCCGGTCGGCGGGGTGAAGGTGACCTCGAGCCGCACGTCGCCCGGCGCGATGCTGGTGCGGGGACGCTGCGTCTGCCGGGCCAGGCCGTCGACCCGGGTTGCCTTGTCCGGCAGCGGCACCCGCACGAGCTGGTGGGCCGCCGACTCGACGACCAGCAGCCGCGTCGTCGCACCACCCGTGGAGTCGCCGTCGGAGGTCTCGACGACCGCGTCGGAGGGTTCGCGCAGTCCGCTGGCCAGGGTGCTGACCTCGGTGGTCACCGGGTCGAACCGGCGGATCGCGCCGTTGTACGTGTCGCTGATCGCGACCGAGCCGTCCGGGAGGACGGTGACCCCGAGCGGGTGCTGGAGCAGGGCCTGGTCCGCTGCGCCGTCCCGGTGGCCGAAGTCGAACAGCCCCTGCCCGATGTGGGTGGTCACGACGAACCCCTCGTCGGTGACATCGAGCGAACGCAGCGCGGAGGTCTCGGAGTCGGCGACCCAGAGCCGGCTGCCGTCGGCGGAGACCGCGAGACCGGACGGCTGGGCGAACCACGCCTCGTCGGCCGCGCCGTCGCGCAGCCCCTCGGCCGACGTGCCACCGAGGATGGCGACGGTGTTGTCGGCCGGGTCGGTGGCCAGGTGCAGGGCCCAGAGCTGGTGGACGCCGGCCATGGCGATGACGACCCGGTCGATGAACCAGGCGAGGTCCCACGGGGTCGAGAGGGCCTGCTTGAGGGCAGGGCCGCTGCCGGATCGTTCGCGCAGCTGCTCGCCGGTCCCCGCAAGGAGGGTCCATGCGCCGTCGGACAGCCGCAGGCCGAGGATCCGGTGGTTCACGGAGTCCGCGACCACGACGTCGTACCCGACTCGCCGGGCCGTCGCCTCGGGGAGGACGAGGACGCCCTGCGGCTCGGCGAGGCCGCCAACGCCGTCACTCGTCGCCCCGAACCGCCGTCGCTCGGTCACGAGGTCCGGTTCGAGCCAGACGATCTCGTGGTGCGTGGTGTCGGACACGACGAACGAGCCGTCGGGCAGGGTGGCGACCTTGCCCGGGAACCGCAGCGCGGTCTCGGCAGGTTCCGGCGCGGCATACGGGGAGTCGCCGTGGCGCAGCGTGCCCTTGGCGCCGTGCTCGGCGATGAGCTCCTCGATGAGGACGGACAGGCCGTGGGCGTGGCCCTCCCCCGACATCGAGGCGACGATGTAGCCCTCGGGGTCGATGACGACGAGCGTCGGCCAGGCGCGGGCGGTGTAGGCCTCCCACGTCACGAGGTCGGGGTCGTCGAGGACGGGGTGGTGCACGGCGTATCGCTCGACGGCGGCGACCAGCGCGTCAGGGTCGGCCTCGTGCTCGAACTTCGGCGAGTGGACGCCGATCAGGACCAGGGAGTCGGCGTACTTCTCCTCGAGCGGGCGCAGCTCGTCGAGGACGTGCAGGCAGTTGACGCAGCAGAACGTCCAGAAGTCGAGGACGACGATGCGACCCCGCAGGTCGGCCAGCGACAGCTCGACACCACCGGTGTTCAGCCAGCCGCGGCCTGCGAGCTCGGGAGCGCGCAGCCGCGTGGCAGCTCGGGTCACAGCCGCCGGTCCTGCAGCACGGGGAACTGCTCACGCCAGGTCGTCACGGCATCCATGTCGACCTCAACACTGAGCACCTGCTCGCTAGTCCCGGCCATCGCGAGCGCCTCGCCGCTGGCGGAGATGACCTGCGAGTGGCCGCCCATCTCGGTGCCGGCGTGGGTGCCGGCGGTGTTGCAGGCGATGACGACGCACTGGTCCTCGATGGCGCGGGCGTGGGCGAGCAGGGTCCAGTGCCGCACGCGTGCGGCCGGCCACGCCGCGGGCACGACGAACGCCGTGGCGCCGGCGTCGAGCTGGAGGCGATAGAGCTCGGGGAACCGCAGGTCGTAGCAGGTGGACAGCCCCGCGCGTCCTACGCCGCCGGGGAGGTCGACGAGCACGATGTCCTCGCCGGCATCCATGAGCCTGGGCTCACCGGCGCCGAAGCCGAACCGGTGGATCTTGCGGTAGGTCGCGACGAGACTGCCGTCCGCGGCGTAGACGAGGGAGGTGTTCCAGAGCCCTCGGCCCTCGGGACCGGTCTCGCCGTCACGGGGACGTTCGACGATCGAGCCGGCGTGCAGCACCACCCCGGCGTCACGGGCCGCCCGGGCCATGGCCGTGCCGATCGGGCCGTCGACGGGCTGGGCGCGGTCGTCCCACTCCCGGTAGGCGAAGCCCCCGGGGGCCCACAGCTCGGGGAGCACCACGAGGTCGTGGCCGCGCTGCTCGCGGACCAGCGCGGCCACCCGGTCGACCCGCTCGTCCATGGGTTCGGCGTCACCGTAGGCGACCTGCAGCACCGCAACCTTCATCGTTGCTCCCCTCGTTCTCCTCGCTCGCGCAGCGCCTGCAGGTGCGCGTTGTACGCGGCGAGCTCGGCGTCGCCGTCGCGGTCGGCCTGCCGGTCCTTGCGCCGGGTCTCGATGCGGTCGGAGCGGACCCAGGCGATGGCGACCATGAGGGTCAGGGCCAGCGTGGGCGCCTCACCGATCCCCCAGGCGATCGCTCCGGCCTTCTTCTGGTCGCCGAGGACGTCGGTCATCCACGGCAGCTTGACGACCTCGAAGAAGTCGGGCGCGAGGATCGTCGTGCTGCCGGTCATGACGACGCCGAAGAAGGCGTGGAAGCTCATCGTCGCGAAGAGGATGACGAGCAGCATCAGCGGCGACCACTTCTTCGGGCCGGGGTCGATCCCCACGAGCACCCAGACGAACAGGTACCCGCTGAGCAGGAAGTGGAACATCATCAGCATGTGGCCGGTGTGCGTGCGCAGGGCCAGCTCGAAGACGGGCGAGAAGTAGAAGATCGCCAGGCTGAAGAAGAACAGGGCCGCCGCCACCACGGGGTTGGCGATCGCCCGGAAGAGTCGCGAGTGCACGACCTGCAGGAGGACCTCGCGGGGACCCCACGTCTTGTCCGGGCGGGACGGCAGCGCGCGCAGGGCCAGCAGGATCGGCGCAGCCGGGACGAGCAGCAGCGGCACGAGCATCGCGACGACCATGTGCATGACCATGTGCATCGAGAAGAGCACCCGGCCGTAGACGCCGGGGGCGCCGCACACGGCATACAGCAGGACCACCCAGCCGAGCACCCACACGATGGAACGGTGGACGGGCCAGGCGTCGCCACGGCGGCGCAGCCGCACCACCCCCGTGAGGTAGAGGCCGACGGCGACGAGGGCGACGGCGACCCAGAACCAGTCGGTGGTCCACGTCGTGATCCAGCTGCTGCCCGTGAGCGGCGGCGGCTCGGGGTACCCGGTGAGGTTGTACGCCGGGGTCGAGTCCACCACGGCCTCGGAGACCGGCGGCGCGCTGCGGGCCATGGCGACGGCGGTGCCCATGGCGATGCCCATGACGACGAGCTCGGCCAGGACGAGGTGGGCGAAGGAGGTGCCGGGCGTGGGGCTGTGCAGCCGGATCAGGAGGCTGCGGCGGTGCAGGTAACCAGCCACCCCGAGCAGGACCAGGGCGACGGTCTTGACGATGACCAGCGCGCCGTAGCTCGTGGCGAGGTCGGACCAGGTGCCCACCCGGAGGAAGGCGCTCTGGACGCCGGACACCGCGACGGCCGCGAAGCACCAGCCTGCGAGCGTGGAGAAGCGCTGGGCGGTCGCGGCCAGGTCGGCGCCGGCCAGGAGCGGGCGGAGGATCGCGAGCGCGAGCAGGCCGCCGACCCAGATGGTCACGGCGACGACGTGCACGGCGAGCGCGTTGACGGCGGTGCCGTGGTCGGCCGCCCCTGCGGCGTGACCGGCGAGGGCGAGGGGCAACAGGGCGACGACGGACACGGCGCAGAGCCACGCCATGGCCGTCCTGGTCGTGGCGAGGAGGGCCCCCACGCAGACCACGGCGGCCAGGCCGCTGGTGATGAGCACCTCCCTGATCGGCAGGAGCTGCCATGCGAACGTCATGAACTGCTGGGCGAAGCCCGGGTCGGACAGGGGTATGCCGATCAGGACGGCCATGCTGAACAGGGCGCCGACCGCTCCCGCCAGCGCCCATACCCCGGCCGCGACGCCCGCCAGTCGGGTCGCCGTGACACGGCGGTGCGTCCGGGTGGTCTCCGGGACGAGGAAGGCAGCGAGCACGAGCAGGCCCACGGTGGCCGCCGCGGCGACATCGTGCAGCACGCGGGCGTAGAGGACGCCCCAGCGCACGACCGCTCCCGGGTCGCCCACGACGGGGGCCGCCGCCGCCTGTCCGACCGCGGCCGCCAGCGGCAGGGCGAGCAGGACCCCCACGAGCAGGGCGGCGCCAGGCAGCCGAGCCGGGGCGGCCGCCTGCGGTCTCACGGACACCGCGGCAGGTGAGGTCATGCCCCCAGCCTAAGTAGGGTGGGGGCATGCCTCTGCATCCGGCAGCACCCGAAGACCTGGCCGGACTCGTCTCGGCCTACCAGCAGACCACCCAGGCCATCGTGGACCTGGGCCGCTCCTGCTCCGACGCCGACTTCGACAAGGAGACCGCCTGCCCCGGCTGGACGGTCAAGGACCAGATCTCGCACGTCGTGGGCCTGGAGTCCTGGCTCTACACCGGCGAGGTCCCGAAGGTGGACGTCCCCGCCTACAGCCACATCCGCAACGCCGCGGGCCAGTTCATCGAGAAGTCCGTCGAGCTGCGGCGTCGCATGGTGGGCCAGAAGGTCGTCGACGAGCTCGAGACCGTGGCGGCCCGCCGCATCGCGGAGTTCTCCGCGCCCGAGGTCACCCTCGACACGGTCGTCCGTGGCGCCTGGGGGCCGGCACCGGTCGGCGAGACGCTCCGCCGCCGGATCCTCGACATCTGGACCCATGAGCAGGACCTGCGCCACGCCCTCGGCCGGCCGGGCAACCTCGACTCCGGTGGCGCCGCGGTGTTCATGGACCTGCTGTTCGCGGCGCTGCCGCGGCTGGTGGCCAAGGAGGCCGGCATCGAGCCCGGCAACGTCGTCATCATCGACTCCACCGGGCCCGTCATGGGACGCGCCGGCGTGTGGGTGGAGCCCGGCGACGAAGGGCAGGCCCGCGGCATACCGCTGTTCTCGGGCATCGCCCACGACGGCGACCCCGAGGACGTCTTCACGACGATCACCCTGTCGACCGACTGCCTGACCCGTCGGGCCGCCGGCCGCGGAGGCGTCGAGGACATCCACTTCAGCGTCGTCGGCGACGAGGACGTCGCCCGCCGCGTGCTGGAGCACCTCGTCCTCGTTCCCTGAGGGATCTTTCTCGTCCGAATGGATGGTCTTTGCCGCGCCCCCGTGCTCGGCGTCCGGCTCGGTGGGCGGCAACTGATTGCGACGCGCAACGATGTCGTGATACTTGTATGCCGCAAGCAACCTTCCGTCCCCAAGGTCCACCCATGCCCGAACCCTCGTCCCACCTCGATCGGGAGACCGCGGACCGCGTGAGCCTCGGCCTCGTACGGCTCATGAAGCTCCTGCAGTCGATGAAGCTGCACGCACCCCGGCTCCACCCGGCCGTCGACGCCACCGCCTACCCGCTCCTGTTCAACCTGCTCGCCGAGCCCCGCCGGGTCTCGGCCCTCGCCGAGGTCATCCACTCCGACGTCTCCACCGTGAGCCGCCAGGTGAGCACCCTCGTCAGCCACGGCCTGCTCGACAAGGTCAGCGACCCGGAGGACGGCCGGGCGCAGGTGGTCCGCCTCAGCGACGAGGGGACCGCCCTGCTGCGGGCCATCCAGCAGCAGCGCAACGAATGGTTCCTCGAGCTCATGGACGACTGGAGCCCCGACCAGGCGAGTGACTTCGCCGCCCACCTCGAACGGTTCGGCTCCGCCCTGGAGTCCAACAGGGAGAGCCTCCTGCGCCGACGCGCACCCCAACCCACCCCAGACGCCACCACCGGCGACACCAGCACCCCGGAGAACTGACATGGCAGCCACCGCCACCGCGCGGCCCGACGGCCCGATGACCCATCGGCAGATCGTCACCATCCTCATCGGCCTGATGATGGGGATGTTCCTCGCCGCCCTCGACCAGACCATCGTGGCCACCGCCATCCGCACCATCGCGGACAACCTCAAGGGCCTCGACCAGCAGGCCTGGGCCACGACGGCATACCTCATCACCTCGACGATCGTCACGCCGCTCTACGGCAAGCTCGGCGACATCTACGGTCGCAAGAAGCTCTTCACCACCGCGATCACGATCTTCGTCGTCGGCTCGGTCCTGTGCACCCTGTCGCAGTCGATGCTGCAGCTCGCGTTCTACCGCGCCATCCAGGGCCTCGGCGCCGGCGGCCTGTTCTCGCTGGCCCTGGCCATCATCGGCGACATCGTGCCGCCCCGTGAGCGCGCCAAGTACCAGGGCTACTTCCTGGCGGTGTTCGGCACCTCGAGCGTGCTCGGCCCGGTCATCGGCGGGTTCTTCGCCGGCCAGAGCACCATCTTCGGCGTCGACGGCTGGCGCTGGGTGTTCCTCGTCAACGTCCCGATCGGCATCGCCGCGCTCGCTGTCGTCTCCAAGACGCTGCACCTGCACCACACCCGCCTCGACCACCGCATCGACTGGTGGGGCGCGGTCACCCTCAGCCTCGGACTCGTGCCGCTGCTGCTCGTCGCCGAGCAGGGCCGGGACTGGGGCTGGGAGTCGGGTCGCTCGATCGCCTGCTACGTCGTCGGCGGCGTAGGGGTCATCGCCTTCCTGCTCGTCGAGCGGGCGATGAAGGAAGAGGCGCTCCTGCCCCTCGCGCTGTTCCGGATCCGCACGGTGGGGGTCGCCTCCGGCGCGTCCGTCCTCATCGGCATGGCGATGTTCGGCGGGCTTGCCTGCCTGCCCCTCTACCTGCAGATCGTCAAGGGCGCTTCGCCCACGCAGGCCGGCCTGCAGCTGCTGCCGCTCACCCTCGGCATCATGTTCGGCTCGATCCTCTCGGGCCAGATCATCAGCCGCACCGGGAGGTACCGGATCTTCCCGATCATCGGCTCGGCGCTGCTCGCTCTGGCGTTGTTCGTCTTCCACTACGTCCAGGCCGACACCCCGCTGTGGCAGACGATGATCGTCATGGTCTTCTTCGGCCTGGGCCTCGGCTTCAACTTCCAGCCGCTGACGCTGGCCGTGCAGAACGCCGTCCCCCCGAGGGACATCGGTGTCGCCACCTCCTCGGCCACCTTCACCCGCCAGATCGGTGGCACGTTGGGCACGGCGGTCTTCTTGTCCATCCTGTTCTCGACCGTCCCCAGCAAGATCGCCTCCTCCCTCAAGGAGGCCCTGGGGACGAGCGAGTTCCAGGCCGCGCTGAAGGACCCGGCCAATGCCGCGTTCGCCAAGTCGATGGCCGCCTCCCAGCAGGCAGGCGGCGCAAGCCCGGCAGGCGGGGTGCTCAAGGACTCGTCCTTCCTCAACCAGCTCGACCCGCGCCTGGCCAAGCCGTTCCTGCAGGGGTTCTCCGAGGCGATGGACACCGTGTTCCTCGTCGGTGGCGCGGTCATGGTCATCGGCTTCCTCGTAATGCTGTTCCTCCCGGCGGTCGAGCTGCGTGGCGGCTCGGCCTACTCCGAGCGGGGAGCCGCCGAGAAGGCCGACGCGGACAAGGCCGACGCGGCTGCTGCCCACCCGGCCGTCGGGCACTGACGCACCCAGGTCGTCACGCAACCAGGTCGTGACGCACTGACGTCGTGACACCACGAAGGCCCGCACCGATCACGGTGCGGGCCTTCGTCGTACGTGCTGGGCGCCTGCCTCCCGGAAGGACCCTCAGCGTCAGCGGGCGGCGGTGACGTTGACCTTGATGCTGCCCCCTGCAGCCGTACGGCCGTTGTTCCAGGTCAGCCCGGCGGGGCCGGCGACGTTGGACCCGATGGCGACGCTCGATGCCTTGACCTCAGGCGTCACCAGGATCGGCCAGACGCACTGACCTCCGTGCCGGTTGCCGGTGATGGTGGTCCCCGAGCAGTTCGGGCCGCCCTCGGACAGGTGCGGCCACGCACTCACCTGGGTGTACGCGCCGTACATCCAGTTGCGGTCGATCACGGTGTTGGTGATGGGGCCGTGATACGGCGTCAGCACCACGCACTGCCCCTTGACGACCGAGTTGCCGGAGGGGTTGCGCAGCGTGTTTCCCCGAATGACGTGACCGTTGCCGCCGGCGAGCTGGACCCCGTCGTTGTGAGTTCCGTCCCGCTGGTCGCGGTCGTAGGCGAGCCACCGGGTCTCGATGTAGTTGCCCTCGACCCTCGACGGGGCCATCTGGCCGACCTTGACGTCGGGCATGACCCCGTCCGTGACATGGCGGATGGCGCAGCGACGCACCGTCATGCCGTACCCGTAGATCCCGGAGGTCTGGGCGTCGTTGCCCCAGACGTCCCGCGCCCCGGCCCGGCCTGCGGTGACGGGGCTCGCAGCGTTCGTGGGGTCGATGGTCACATACTCGATCAGGTTGCCTGAGGTGTTGGCGCTCGGCTTGTGCACGATTCCGCAGTTGTTCTGGATGTACGCCCGGGAGGAGTCCCAGCCGACCCCGATGACGCAGTCGCGGATGGTCACGTTGGCGTGGCGCACCTCGATCCGCCCATGGGGGAGGTACAGACCGGAGATCACCTGACCGTCGTACGACGTCACCACGTTGGTGCGGGAATCGTACTTCAGGGCGGACACGGCGACGCGGCAGCCAGAGTTGCTCCACGTCGGCTCGTTGGTCCCGATCGAGAAGGACGGCGCTGGTGGGGTGGAGGGGACCGTCCGTGCCACTGCGGGGGCCCACGTGTGCGTCAGTGGCGCAGTGGATTCCGCCGTGGACGCGCTCAAGGCCCGAGCATCTGCCCGTGCGGAAGCGGTCAGCACCGAAGCGCCGGCCACTCCGAGGACAGCCAACAGGTCTCTACGTTTGAGGGTCATTGATGTTGCTCCTGTGTTCACTCGACTCGCCACGCCCTGCTCATGGAGAAGCCAATCGGGTGGGTACCGCGTGCCCCCTCGACGAGCACGCAGCGCGAGGTCGTCGAGGTGCCGCCCTGATCCAGGGGGATCTGGTGCACGAGCGCCAACTGTCTGCAGCTCCTGATCGAGGATGGCGCCCAAGGCGGGACACAAGCCGCGATACTAACCCTCATCTACGACTTTCGGATGATGCAGTCTGGCCGTTTTCTCCATCATCTGACGTAGACGGAAACACCAAAGAGTCTCCAACAGCCGCAAACCACCTCGAAGGCGCGACAAAGGCCCGCACCGGTCAACGGAGCGGGCCCTCGTCGTACGTTCTGGGGCTTGCCTCGACGATCAGCCCCAGACGAGGCCACGCGCCGGGTCGGCGAGGATCGCGCCCACGTCGGCGATGAACTTGCTGCCGAGCTCGCCGTCGACGAGCCGGTGGTCGAACGACAGCGCGAGCTGGGTGACCCAGCGCGGCTCGATCGTCTCGGTGCCGTCGGCGGCGGTGACCACCCACGGCTGGCGACGGATGGCGCCGAACGCCATGATCGCCGACTCACCGGGGTTGATGATCGGGGTGCCGGTGTCGACACCGAAGACCCCGACGTTGGTGATGGTGATCGTGCCGCCGGACATGTCGGCCGGCTGCGTGCGACCCTCGCGCGCGGTGGCGGTCAAGGCACCGATGGCCTGGGCCAGCTGGAGCATCGACATCTGGTCGGCGTCCTTGATGTTCGGGACGATCAGGCCCCGGGGCGTGGCCGCGGCGATGCCGAGGTTGACGTAGTGCTTGACCACGATCTCCTGGGCGGCCTCGTCCCACGTCGCGTTGATCTCGGGGTGGCGACGGATCGCGACGGCCATCGCCTTGGCCAGCACGAGCAGCGGCGTGACCTTGACGTCCTTGAACTCGCGGTCCTTCTTCAACCGCTCGACGAGCTCCATCGTGGCGGTCGCGTCGATGGTGACCCACTCGGTGACGTGCGGCGCCGTGAAGGCGCTGCCCACCATCGCCTGGGCCGTCATCTTGCGGACCCCCTTGATCGGGAGGCGCGTCTCGCGCTCACCACCGCGGGTGAAGACCGGAGCCTGGTATGCCGCGGACGCACCCTGGGTGCCCGACGTCACCGGGGCGGGCGCCTCGGTGGGTGCGGCGGAGCCGTTCGCTGCGTGCGCCTCGACGTCGGCGCGGCTGATGATGCCACCCTCCCCTGAGCCGGCCACGGCGGCGAGGTCGACCCCGAGGTCCTTGGCGTACTTGCGGACCGGCGGCTTTGCCAGCGCCCGGCCCCCACCCTCACGGGCGACCGGTGCGGCCGGTGCGGCCGGTGCCACGGGCGACTGCACGGCCGGCGGGAACGACGGCTGCACGGCCGGAGCCACCGCAGCAGCGGCACCGCCCTTGCGGGGGCGACGGACGGCTTCGGTCTGCTTGACGCCGTAGCCGACGAGGACGGCGGTGCGACCGGTCGACGTGGTGCCACCGATCTTGCCCTCCTCGATGACCTCCTCGTCCGCCTCCGCTGCCGCCGCGGCGGCCGCCATCTTCGGGGCCGGTGAGCCCTCGATGCCGGGCTCGACGGCACCGGCCGAAGGCGCGTCCTGCACGGGGGCTGCGCCACCGGCGGTGTCCACGGAGATGATCGGCGTGCCGACCTCGACGGTGTCGCCCTCGGAGACGTGCAGCGCCATGACCGTGCCGGCGAACGGCACGGGCAGCTCGACGAGCGACTTGGCCGTCTCGATCTCGACGACGATGTCGTTGACCTTGACCGTGTCGCCGACCTTGACGTTCCAGGTGACGATCTCGGCCTCGGTCAGGCCCTCACCGGGGTCGGGAAGGTTGAAGTCCTTGACTGCCATGAAGATTCCTACCTCTCAGAAGGCCAGCGAGCGGTCGACGGCGTCCAGGACGCGGTCGAGGTCGGGAAGGAACTCTTCCTCGAGCTTGCTCGGCGGGTAGGGCAGGTTGTAGCCGCCGACCCGGAGCACCGGCGCCTCGAGGTGGTAGAAGCAACGCTGCTGCAGGGCGGCGGCGATCTCGGCACCGAGGCCGAGGAAGGTCGACGCCTCGTGCACCACCACGGTCCGACCGGTCTTCTCCACCGACGCGGCGACGGTGTCGAGGTCGAGCGGGCTGAGCGAGCGCAGGTCGATGACCTCGAGGTTCTTGCCCTCCGCTGCAGCGGCCTCGGCGGCCTGCAGGCAGGTCTTGACCATGGGGCCGTAGGCGACGAGCGTCGCGTCGGTGCCCTCGCGGACGACCTGGGCCTTGAGCAGCGGGCGCGGTGCCGCCGACTCGTCCACGTCACCCTTGTCCCAGTAGCGGCGCTTGGGCTCGTAGAACAGCACCGGGTCGTCGGACTCGATGGCCTGCTGGATCATCCAGTAGGCGTCCTCGGCGTTGGAGCAGCAGACGACCTTGAGGCCCGCGGTGTGCGCGAAGTAGGCCTCGTTGGACTCCGAGTGGTGCTCGACGGCGCCGATGCCACCGCCGACGGGGATGCGGATGACCATTGGGAGCTTGATCTTGCCGAGCGAGCGGGCCCGCATCTTGGCGACCTGGCTGACGATGTGGTCGAACGCCGGGTAGATGAAGCCGTCGAACTGGATCTCGACGACCGGGCGGTAGCCGCGCAGCGCCATACCGATCGCGGTGCCGACGATGCCGGCCTCGGCGAGCGGGGTGTCGATGACCCGGTCCTCGCCGAAGTCCTTCTGGAGGCCGTCGGTGACGCGGAAGACGCCACCGAGCTTGCCGATGTCCTCACCCATGAGCACGACCTTGGGATCGCGCTCCATGGCGGCGCGCAGGCCGTTGTTGATGCCCTTGGCGATCGTCATGGTGCCCATCAGTGACCACCCTCCGTGGTGAAGCCGGCGTGGTAAGCGGCGAACTCCTTGCGCTCGGCCTCGACGACCGGGTGCTCCTCGACGTAGATGTGGTCGAACATCGAGTCGGGGGTCGGGTCGGGCATGGTGAGGCAGCCCTCGCGGACGGTGACGGCGAGCTCGTCGCCCTCTGCCTCGACGGCGTCGAAGAAGTCCTGGTCGGCCTTCTGCGTGTGCACGAGGTAGGACTTGAGCCGCTCGATCGGGTCGCGGTGCTTCCATACCTCGACCTCGGCCGAGACGCGGTACTTCGTCGGGTCGTCCGACGTCGTGTGCGCGCCCATGCGGTAGGTGTAGGCCTCGATGAACGTCGGGCCGTTGCCGCTGCGGGCGGCGTTGAGCGCCTGCTGCGTCACGGCGTAGACCGCGAGGACGTCGTTGCCGTCGACCCGCACACCGGGGAAGCCGAAGCCGCGCGCCCGCTGGTAGAGCGGGATACGGGTCTGGCGCTCGTTGGGCTCGGAGATGGCCCACTGGTTGTTCTGGCAGAAGAACACCACGGGGGCGTTGTTGACCGCGGCGTAGACGAACGACTCGTTGACGTCGCCCTGGGCGGTCGCCCCGTCGCCGAAGTAGGCGATGACGGCCGCGTCGCGGTCCTCGTCACCGGTGCCCACGTCGCCGTCGCGCTGGATGCCCATCGCGTACCCGGTCGCGTGCAGCGTCTGCGCGCCGATGACGATCGTGTAGAGGTGGAAGTTCTTCTCGTTCGGGTCCCAGCCACCGTGGTTGACGCCACGGAACAGGCCGAGGAGGTTGAGCGGGTCGACCCCGCGGCACCAGGCGACGCCGTGCTCGCGGTAGGTCGGGAAGGCGTAGTCCTGCGGGCGCATCGCGCGACCGGAACCGACCTGGGCCGCTTCCTGGCCGAGCAGGCTGGCCCAGATGCCGAGCTCACCCTGGCGCTGGAGCGCGGTGGCCTCGGCGTCGACGCGACGGATGAGCACCAGGTCGCGGTAGAAGCCGCGCAGGTCCTCGTCGGTCAGGTCCTTGACGTACTCGTCGTACTCGTCGTTCTCCACGCGCTGGCCCTCGGGGGTGAGCAGCTGGACCATCTCGGGTCCACCGTCACCCACCTCCGGGACGGGGGCGGTCAGCTCGGCGAGCACCTCCTCCTCGTGGGGGGTGGTGCCGGCCTTCTCACCGGTACTGGCGACAGCGTTGTCGCTCACAGGCACTCCTTCTTCCTCCGGACCCGCGGATGACGGGACCTTCGGCTCGGGCCACGGCAACCCCCGCGGGGTCACCGCTGCTGGCGTTGCGCGGCAGGCTGGTTGCACCGGTTGTGGCGGCGCTCACATAGGGCCTTGCTGAGGCCAAAGATAACCGGACCCCGGGAAATCTCAGAATCCGGACTCGCGACGGGTCCTCCACCCCCGCAAAACGCTGGTTGCGCGGCAAAGGTCGGGTTGTTTTCCCGCGGTATGCCGCGCAACCAGCGTTTTGCGTGGGGAGTCAGGAGATCTCGGACTTGCCGCGCCAGAGGTCGATCCCGGCCTCCACGGCGTCGGCGTCGATCTCTGCAAGCTCCTTGTCGCTGAACCGCAGGTTGGCCACGGCGGCAGCGGAGTCCTCTAGCTGCGCGACGGAAGAGGCGCCGATGAGGACCGAGGTGACCCGTTCGTCGCGCAGCACCCAGGCCAGGGCCATCTGGGCCAGCGACTGGCCTCGCTCGGAGGCGAGGTCGTTGAGCTTGCGGATGTGCGTCAGCGACTCGTCGGTGAGCAGGTCGGGAGACAGGGACTTGCCCTGGGAGGCCCGCGAACCCTCCGGGACGCCGCCGAGGTACTTGTTGGTCAGCATCCCCTGCGCCAGCGGGCTGAACGCGATGCAGCCGATCCCCTTCTCGCCCAACGTGTCGAGCAGGCCACCCTCGACCCAGCGGTTGAGCATCGAGTAGCTCGGCTGGTGGATGAGCAGCGGGACGCCCATCGAGGCGAGGACCTCGGCCGCCCGCTCGGTGCGCTCCGGTGAGTAGCTGGAGATGCCGGCATACAGCGCCTTGCCCTGCTTCACCGCGGTCGCGAGCGCGCCCATGGTCTCCTCGAGCGGGGTGTCTTCGTCGGGGCAGTGGCTGTAGAAGATGTCGACGTAGTCCAGGCCCATCCGCTCCAGGCTCTGGTCGAGGCTCGCGAGGAGGTACTTGCGCGAGCCGCCGATGCCGTAGGGCCCCGGCCACATGTCGTAGCCGGCCTTGGTGCTGATGACGAGCTCGTCGCGGTAGGGCTTGAAGTCGGCGGCGAAGTGGCGGCCGAAGTTCTTCTCCGCCGAGCCGTAGGGCGGCCCGTAGTTGTTGGCGAGGTCGAAGTGCGTGATGCCGATGTCGAAGGCGCGGCGCAGGATCGCGCGCTGCTCGTCGAACGGCTTGTCGTCGCCGAAGTTGTGCCACAGGCCGAGGGAGACGGCGGGCAGGTGCAGACCACTTTGACCCACCTTGCGGTAGGGCATGGGGCCGTAGCGGTCAGGGCTGGGGAGGTAGGCGGGGAGCCAGGTGTCGACCATGGCCCCAGTCTGTCGTGGGCCGCCCCCTACGACCACCGGGGTATGGCACGGCGGTGGGTCGAGGGGGACCAACGGCATTGCCCTCGCCGAGACACGGGGTGAGGATGGGTGGATGAGACCCCTTCGTCCCCTTCTGGTGCTGACGGCCGTCGCTGTGCTGGGTGCGTGCGGGACGGGTGGCAGCACAGGCGGCTCGAGCACGTCCGGCACCGCCGGCGACACGACCCCGTCCGCCTCCACCACCACGACCTCGGCGGCCCCCGAGGACCCGACCCTGCCGCCTCCGTCCGGGGGGAAGGTGCGGCTCCTGACCGTCACCGGGTCCGTGTCGGCAGGCGTGGAGTCCGGCTGCCTGCTGCTCACGCCGACCCCGGCCGACAGCAACGGGCCGTGGCAGCTGATGGGCAAGGTCGCGGGGATCAAGCCCGGCCAGCAGGTCACCGTGCGTGGGTACCGCGTCGAGAACGTCGCCAGCACCTGCCAGCAGGGCCGCCCGTTCCAGGTGGAGAGCATCGTCGCGGGCTGACGAACGCGCAGGACCCCGCAGGCACGACGCCTGCGGGGTCCTGTGCTGCGTTGGTGCGACTACGGCGTGACGGCGCCGACCACCACGGACCCGGTGCCGAGCACCGCGCCCTCGGAGGAGACGACGTTCATCTCGCCGAACAGCTTGCGACCCGCGGCCGGAGCCTGCTCCGCCGTGACCTCACCCGTGATCGTCGTCGACGCCCCGGGCGCCAGGTCGATCAACGTGCTGGGCACGTCGAGCGATCCGAGGGCGGGGGAGAAGAAGACATCGAGGTAGTCGTACTGCGTGGTCCCCGACGGCACCGAGTAGCCGTCGATGACGGCCGTGTAGGTACCTGCCGGCGGGTTCGCGATGCTGACCGCCTCCTCGGAGTCACCGTCGGCCGAGCTGGCCACCACCTTGCCGCCGTTGTAGACCGTGAGGTCGAGGTCGGCGCCCAGGTCGGAGGTGTTGCCGATCGCCACGTCCAGACGCTCGGCACCCGCGGGCACCACCACGTCGAACGACTGCTGTGCACCATCGGTGATGGTCTTGCGGTCGGACAAGGAGCTGCCCAAGGACCCACCCTGCGGCTGCACCGTGACCGGCCCGAAGGTGTTGGTCACCTTCCAGCTGACGGGGGTCGGTGTGCCGGCCTTGGCCGTCGGGAGGGTCTGGGTCTCCGGGTCGACCGTGACGCCCTGGGCTGCTGCCGTCAGGCGGAACGGGTTGTCCAGGAACGGCGACGTGCGCCGGGCCTCGACCTCGAACTCCCAGATGCCGGGCAGCGGGTTGGCGTAGTTGCGTGACGTCGGCTTGCACGTCTTCGGGTCACTGAAGTTGGTGTAGCACTCCAGCGACGAGGTCGACTCGACGGGCACGCCATACGGGTTGATGCCGATGAAGCGGACCTGGCTCTTCGTCGCGATCCCGCCGAGGTTGACCTGGAGGGCCTTGGTGCCCGCCGGGACGTTGACGAAGAGCTTCTTGGTGAGGTTGCGCCCCACCCTGTCGCTGGTCGTCGTGGCGTACGACGGCTTGGTCAGCTCCTTGGCGAGGACCACCGTGAGGAGAACCCGCTGGTCGACCACCGAGGTGGTCGGGTCGTCGATCTCCAGGATCGCCGAGTGGGCGCCCTGGCTGGTCGTCCTCGCCGTGACCGGGATGGAGACCTTGGTGCCCTTGGGCATCTGGGCCTTGGTCGTCCCGAGCGTGAACGTGCCGTCGTTGCCGATGAGCCGCAGCTGGTGCAGCGCCGAGCCGGACCGGCCGCTCGTGCGGGTCGCCGAGACGGTGTACGTCTTGGAGACGCCGGAGACCTGACCACCGTCCTTGCTGCCACAACGGTTGTAGACGCCGGTGCCGACGCCGGGCGTCGCGAGGAAGTCCGAGATCGGGGTGCAGACCGGTGCGGTGACTGTGTAGTCCTGCGTGGCCGGTCGCTTCCTGAGCAGGGTCCACGCACCGGGGACGTTCATCTGTCCGGCACCCTGACCGATGGCCTCGATGCCCTTGACGAACTTCGCCGAGGTGTAGATCGAGTTGCGTAGCTGCGCCGGCGTGGTGTCGGTGCCCGTCGCGAAGGCGGCGGAGAGCAGCAGCGCCGCGCCACCCGCAGCCTGCGGGGAGGCCATCGACGTGCCGTTGAACATCGCGTAACCCACGGGCAGCGTGTAGCCGGTCTCGGCCACGTCGGGCTGCTTGAGCCACTGCGGCACCGACGAGATCGCCGAGCCCGCCGCCATGATGTTCGGCTTGAACCCGCCGTCCTCACGCGGACCGCGCGAGGAGTAGTTGTGCAGGTTCAGCGGCGAGGAGACGACCGAGCCGTAGTTGGACAGCCAGGTCTCCTTGGTGATCGAGGAGGCCACGCTGACGACGTCGGTCGCCACGGACGGGTCGCCGATGGTGTTGACGCCCGGGCCGCTGTTGCCGGCCGAGATGAACAGCTGCACGCCGTACTCGTCGATGAGGCGGTTGTAGAGCGCAGCGCGGGCGTTGTTGCCGTCGTTGAGGGCCGGGAGGCCACCGATCGACATGTTGACGACGTCGACGTGACGGTTGGCGACGAGGTCGACCATGCCGTCGGTCAGTGCGGCAGCGGTGCAGCCGCCGCCCCAGGTGCATCCGCGCGACGAGACGATCTTGGCGCCGGGCGCCTCGCCGTCCATCTTCCCGCCGAACAGGCTGTGCCCGGCGGCGATGCCGGCGACGTGCGAGGCGTGCGCGTCCTCGACGATGCCGATGTTCACGAAGTCGGCGGTCGGGGGCAGCGTCGGGTCCTGGTAGGGCGCGAGGCTCACGTTCTTGCGGAACTCGACCGTGAACGGCATGCGCTCCACGACCGCGGTCCTGGGGTTGTCGGTGCCGAAGTGGTGGACGTCGAAGCGCTCCTTGTAGGGGCGCATCATCTCGTCGGCCGTGAACTTCATGTCCTGGTTGGCGTCGACCCAGATGTCGTTGGTGGCGTAGTCGTAGAGGATCCCGAACTTGTCGGTGGTGTCACCGTCGCGGTTGACGTCACCCTCGGGCTCACTGCCCTCCGTGATGTTCTCGGAGAACCGGCTGACGGAGTAGTCACCAGCCTTCGGAGCGGTCCAGGTGGCGTTGGCGTAGGTGAACGTCGGCGTCGCCGTGACCTTGGTGATCATGGGGCGCCACGTGGCGTCACCGTCGAAGACCGGGTCGGTCGCGGTCACCCAGTCCACGATCTTGCGCTGGCCCGTCGAGGTGGTCTTCAGGGCCGGGTGGTCCAGGTCGACACCGGAGTCGAGGATGCCGATGGTCACGCCACGGCCGTCCCAGGCCCGGTTCTTCTTCTTGAAGTCGACCGAGCCCTGGTCACGCGTCGGCATGTAGGGGTTGGAGTCCGGGGTGCTCTTGCCGGGGGCGGCGACCGCGGTCGTGGCGCCGGGCTTGGCGGTCTCCACGGCGGGGTTCGGCATCGGGATGGCCTCGTCGAGGTCCACCGCGATCACCTTGAGGGCGCCTGCGACCTTGTCGACCTTGCCGGTCGGGACGCTGGCACGGACGTAGCCGATGCGGTCGTTGACCATCCCGGTGTAGCCGCCGGCGGCCTTGACCGCGGCCACGACGTCCTTGGTGGCGCCCTTCTGCGTGGCCAGCATCAGGGTGACGCGCTTGGTCCCCTTCTGCTGTGCCGTCGCCAGCAGCTGGCGGTCGTGCTGGCCGAGCTTGTCCTTCTTCTGGACCTTCTTGACCTTGTCCTTCTGTGCCTTGGCGATCGGTGCCTTGCCCACGCCGCCGCCGGGTTCGGCTGAGGCGACGGGCGCAACGGTTGCTGCGACCACCCCCGCGACAGCCATCCCGGCAACGATCGTGAGTCCGCGGCGCCTGGTGCGTCGTGCAGTCACGTCGAGCTCCCCTTCGTCCGACACCCCCGTGCGGTGGGCGACCCGAGTCAGTCTCGCCCCGGCTGCGTGGGATTGGTTCGGCCGGAAAGGTAAAGGTTGTTCCAAGTCTGCCGGTCAGAGGCCACCAGTCGACGGTTTGCTGCCGTTTGTCCGGCGTGCGCCGCCGCCCTGACCCGATGGGGAGCAGCTGACGCCGCCGCGCTCCCGGCGGGGTCAGCCTGCAGGGCGCTCGGCGGGGTGCTCGACCGGGTGGTCGGCCAGGAACTCGCCGGCGACCCGGATGAGGACGTCGTTCGCCTCGGTCTCGCCGATCGTGGCGCGGACGCCGTCGTCGCCGTACTGGCGCAGCGTCAGGCCGGCGGCCTGGGCCGCCGCAGCGAAGTCGCCGGACCGCTCACCGAGGCCGAACCACACGAAGTTGGCCTCGGTGTCGGCGATGAACCACCCCTGACCGCGCAACGCGCCGACGACGCGTTCCCGCTCGGCCACGAGCTGGTCGACACGCTCCTGGAGCTCGTCGAACGCCTGCAGCGAGGCGATCGCCGCGGCCTGCGCGATCGAGTTCACGCCGAACGGCGTCGCGGTCTTGCGCAGGGCACCGGCGACCTTCGGGTGCGCCACGGCATACCCGACCCGCAGGCCGGCCAGACCGTAGGCCTTGGAGAAGGTGCGCAGCACCATGACGTTGGGGCGGTCGCGGTACAGCTCCAGGGAGCGGGGTGCGTCCTCGCCGGTGACGAACTCGACGTACGCCTCGTCGATCACCACGAGCACGTGCGACGGCACCCGCTCGAGGAAGCGCTCGAGCTCGGTGTGGGTGACCATCGGGCCGGTCGGGTTGTTGGGGGTGCAGACGATGACGACCTTGGTGCGGTCGGTGATGGCGGCGAGCATCGCGTCGAGGCGGTGCCGCTCGTGGTCGTCGAGCCCGACCTTCACCGACGTGGCCCCGGCGAGGGCCGTGACGATCGGGTAGGCCTCGAACGAGCGCCACGCGTGGACCACCTCGTCGCCCGCGTCGCACGTGGCCGCGATGACCTGAACGAGGACGCCGACCGAGCCGGTGCCGGTGGCGACGTGCTCGACCGGGACGCCCAGGCTCTGCGCCAGGGCCTCGCTGAGGGCGGTGACGGCCATGTCCGGGTAGCGGTTGACGTTGCCGGCCGCCTGGGTGATCACGTCGAGGACCGACGGCAGCGGGGGGAACGGGTTCTCGTTGGACGACACCTTGTATGCGGCGACCCCCTCGGGTGCCGACGCCGGCTTCCCGGGGACGTAGGCCGGCACCTGGTCGAGGGCGCTGCGCAGCTGGACGTCGGTGTCGCGGGCGGTGTCGCTCATGGTCAACACCATATGGGGCGCCAGCCCGGCCGCGAGGCGCAGGAGTCGGGGGCGGGGTCGGGGTCGGGGGCGGGGTCGGGGTCGGGATGGGCACGTGCTGGACGCCCAGCACCTCCGCGCGCCCGACCTCGCGTCGTGTGTCAGGATGCGGTCGCCCGGGGGCGCGCGAGGGGAAGGGGCGGGGATGGGAACGGCCGGACCGGACCAGGGCCTGCGGGTCGACCTGGTCCGTCGCGCTGCGTCGTTGACGGCGACCGTCAACGACCTCGCCCTCGACCACCTCGAGGGGCGCCGGACTCCGGGGTTCGACCTCGTCGGTTCGGGCACCGCGGCCATCGACGCGGGGTTCGACCGGCTCGAGCCGCTGAGCACGAGGGTGATGTGCTCGGTCATCCCGCTGCTGACGTTCAACCCGTGGGACCCCGCAGAGGAGCTCAACCAGCGGTCGATCGACCGTGGCGTGGAGCTGCGCACCGTCGTCGGTGAGCGCAGCCTCGCGGCGAACCCCCTGCTGTCCTCGCTCGACCAGACGGTGCGCATCGGGCACGCCGTCACCACGCTCTACCTCGTCGACCGCGTGCGTGCGGTCCTCCCGGGGCCGCTGAACCACGACGGCTCCGCCACCGCGTGGACGGCGACCAACCCCGAGGTGCTCACCCCGACGCTGGAGCTGTGGGACCTCATCTGGGAGAGCTCGCGGCCGATCGTGCCCGAGGGTGAGGCAGCACCGTTCACGCCGCGACAGGTGCGGACGGCCGTGCTGCTCGCTCGGGGTGCCAAGGACACGAGCATCGCCCGCGAGCTCGGGGTGTCGGTGCGGACCGTCGTGTCGGAGGTCGCCACCATCGCCGCCCGGTTGGGTGCGACGAGCCGCCTCGACGCCGCCGCCATCCTCCGCAACGGTCGCGGGCGCCCCTGAGGCGGCCCGGCTGCCGGGCCGTTGCGTGTTCACGCAATGAGGGCCAACCGGGTGGCACCGACGATTTCCCCCTGCAACAGTGTGCGCCGGTGACCTCCTCCGGGGGGACCGAGGTCACCGGCGACCCGCAGACCACTTCGTGCAGGGGCAGGTAGCGGGTCCGCTCACGTCGCGAGGCCGCACCCCAGGTGGGGTGCGGCCTCGTGCTGTGTGGCGCGGTGGAGGGTCCGGCGGAGCCGTCCCCGCCTCAGTCGTCGACGCCGTCCGGCAGGACCCAGTTGAGGACCATCGAGACGAGGGTGATCACGAGGGCGCCCCAGACCGCGTCCCAGAAGAACTCCCGGATGGTGAAGCTGAGCCCCAGCGGGCCGCTGATCCACTCGGTGAGCTGCAGCATGAAGGCGTTGAGGATGAAGGTGAACAACCCCAGCGTCAACACGATGAACGGGAAGCTCAGGAACCTGGCGATCGGCTTGACGAAGGCGTTCACCAGGCCGAAGACGATAGCCACGAGGACCACCGTCGCGAACTTCGACCCGAACTTGCCGTCGCCGAAGGAGATGCCGGGCAGCAGCCAGGCCGCCACCCAGAGGGCCACCGCGTTCACCGCGACCTTGATGAGGAAGTTCATGGCCCGATCCTTACAGATCCCGCCCCCACGACTCAGGCGACGTGCCGTCGGCTCGTGACGACCCGGAAGCGGCTGGCCACGAACGCCGCGTCTGTGTAGGCCGCGTTGGCCGCCGGGTTGGCGCCGGTCCCGTGGAAGTCGGAGAAGGCCGCCGTCTGGTTGACGAAGACCTGGCCCGTGAGGTTCTCCGAGAGCGCGACCCCTGCCTCAGCCGCAGCGTCGCGGGCGGCGTCCAGGACGCCCTCGTCGGTGGAGTAGACGGCTGCGGTCATCGCGCCGTGCTCACGGACGGTGTCGCGGAACTGCGCCAGCGACTGGTCGGTGCCCGAGGTGCCGATGAGGAAGGTCACCGGCCCGAAGCACTCTTGCGTGTAGACGTCCTCACGGCTGGCGTCGACGCTGACCAGCCCCGGGGCGCGGACCACGGCGTCGGGCCAGGCCGGGTGCGTGACGGCGCGCGAGTCCAGCACGACGGTGCCACCCGCCTCCTCGGCGAGGTCCGCGAGGCCACCTGCGTTGGCGCGCACCCCGTCGTTGACCGTGGCGCCGAGCAGCTCGACGGCCTTGGCGTCGTCCCCGGTGAGCTTGCCGACCGCGGCTGCGAGCTTGTGGCCGAACTCCTCGAACGACACCTCGCCCTCGTCGGTGGTGATGCCGTCGCGGGGCACGTAGATGTTCTGCGGGGTGGTGCACATCTGGCCGGAGTAGAGCGTGAGCGAGAAGGCGAGGTTGCCCAGGACGCCGCGCAGGTCGTCGGTCGAGTCGACGACGATCGAGTTCACGCCGGCCTTCTCGGTGTAGACGAGCTTGCCGCTCGCTGCGCCGGCCTCCTCGAGCCAGGCGCCGAAGGTGGGCCCTCCGGTGTAGTCGATGATCCGCACCTCGTCGCGCTCGGCGAGGACCTTGGCCAGCCCCTCTCCGTCGGCCTCCGGGGCCAGCTGCACCAGGTCAGGGCTGAACCCCGCCGCGGCCAGGACCTCGCGGGCCACCGCGACCGAGATCGCGAGCGGGAGGATCGCGTGGGGGTGCGGCTTGACGATGACCGGGTTGCCGGTGACCAAGGACGCGAAGATCCCCGGGTAGGCGTTCCACGTCGGGAAGGTGTTGCAGCCGATGACGAGCGCGAGGCCGCGGGGGACGATGCGGTAGTCCTTCTGCATCCGCAGCGGCGCGGGGTTGCCCTGGCGGTTCTTGCCCGGCTTCTCCCAGACGACCGAGGCGGGGACGCGCTCCTGCTCGACGAGTCCGGCGACGACCGCCTCGAGGGCACGGTCCTGGGCGTGCGGACCAGCAGCCTGGAACGCCATGACGAACGGCTGTCCCGTCGTGTGCATGACCGAGTGCGCGATCTCGAACGAGCGGCGGTTGATGCCCTCGATGATCTCGACGCAGACTGCCGCCCGCGTGCGGGCGCCGGCGTCGCGCCATACCGGCAGGGCTTCCTCGGCTGCCGCCACGGCGGCGTCGAGGTCGAGGTGCGGGTAGGTGATGCCGAGCGCGGGGCCGTAGGGCGAGGTCTCCTCGCCCACCCAGGAACCGTCGGTGGCCACCGCGCCAAGGGCACCGAACGCCTTGTCCAGCAGCCCCTCGTATGCCGCCTGCCCGTCGGCCGCTGCCGACTCGCCGTAGACGCGGGGCGAGGGGGACTCGGGGTAGCGCGAGAAGTAGGAGCGGGCGGCGAGCGCGGCGGTGGCCTGCGCCAGGACGTCCGCGTGCTTCGCGACGAGGGGGTGGGGGGTGCCGGCAGTGCCTTCGTGGGGCTGCTCGGACTGGGTGGGCGCCGTTGCCTGGGTCATGGCGCCATCGTAGGCGCGCCCGCGCCCGCGCCGACCGGCCATGATGGGCCGATGAGCGACGAGGCGCAGCAGGCGGACCTGACGCACGTGCAGCGGATGTGGGCCGACGACGAGGCCTCCCGTGGTCTCGGCATGGAGGCGGTGCTCATCGAGCTCGACCACGCGGTCGTCCGGATGGAGGTCACGCCCGCCATGGTCAACGGCCACGCCATCGCCCACGGCGGGTTCGTGTTCACCCTCGCCGACTCGGCGTTCGCGCTGGCCTGCAACAGCGGCGGGATCCTGACGGTGGCTGCCGGCGCAGACATCACGTTCGTCACCGCCGGTCGACTCGGGGACGTGCTGGTCGCCGAGGCCCGGCAACGCACGACCTACGGACGCAGCGGGCTCACCGACGTCACGGTGACGCGGGAGTCCGACGGTGCGGTCGTCGCGGAGTTCCGTGGCCGGTCGCGCAGCCTCCCGCCCCGCTGACGCGGGATCCCGAAGACCCGAAGACCCAACTGATCACAGTGAGCGGCATGCGTCGCCGGTGCCAACGCGGGACGACCGGGGCTGATCACGGTGAGCGGTAGGCGTCTCACGGGATCTCGGCGAGCGAGGTGCCCGGTTTGTCCCTAGGGTCCGAGGGAGCCGACGCCGTCCTGTCGGGCCCCGAGCACCGAGCACCGGAGGAACCATGCGCCCCCTGAGAAGCCTCGCCGCAGCCGTGGCGGTCACCGCAGCCGTCGCCCTCGTCCCGACGGCCACCGCCACCGCTGGCACCGCCGCCGGCAGGGACCACGGCACGCCACCGACCGCGCCGACGCAGCCCACGAAGGGGCCCTGCGCCTACACGCCGATGGCGGACACGACCTACTCGACGTTCGTCGGCCTGCCGCAGGACCCGCGGCACACCCCTGACCGCGGGACCGTCGGGGTCACCCTGGCGACGAACCGCGGCGACATCCCGCTCGTGCTCAACAAGGCAGCAGCCCCCTGCACGGTGCAGAGCTTCGCGTTCCTCACCCGGGCGAAGTACTTCGACGACACCATCTGCCACCGCCTCACCTCGTACACGACACCGCCGGCGGCCCTGTCGGTGCTGCAGTGCGGCGACCCCCTCGGCACCGGCTGGGGCGACCCCGGCTACGCGTTCAAGGACGAGCTCGACTCCGCCAGGGCCCTCGACAACTGGCCCGGCTTCCCCGACGGCAGCCGCAAGGTCTACCCGCGCGGCACCCTGGCCATGGCCAATGCCGGACCCGACACCAACGGCAGCCAGTTCTTCCTCGTCTACCGCGACTCGCGGCTGCGCCCGGACTACACGGTCTTCGGCCACGTGAGCGAGCAGGGCATGAAGGTCCTCGACCGGATCGCCGCGGGCGGCATCGACCCCGGCACCGACGGCACCGCCGAGGACGGGGCGCCGGCCCTGCGCACCGAGATCGAGCGCGCGCGACTCGGCACGCACCGCCACTGACCTCGGCGTAGCGCGGCGCCGGCACGACCCAACCCACCCACCCCGGTGGTGCGGATGGGTGGGAGCCGGCGCCGCGCAATACGGTGGTCCCATGCGCGTCTTGGTCACCGGCGGTGCCGGCTACATCGGATCCCACACCGTCGTCCAGCTGGCGGCGGCCGGGCACGAGGTCGTCGTCATCGACAGCTTCGCCAACTCCAAGCCCACGGTCGTGCCGCGGCTCGAGTCGCTCATCGGCGGGCCGCTGGAGGTGCACGCCTTCGACCTGACCGACCGCGACAAGACCGAGAACCTGTTCGCCGAGCGCAAGTTCGACGCGGTCATCCACTTCGCGGGGCTCAAGGCCGTGGGCGAGAGCGTCGAGGTGCCGCTGGAGTACTACCAGAACAACCTCGACTCGACCTTCGCCCTCGTGCGCGCCATGCAGCGCCACGGGTGCCACAAGCTCGTCTTCTCCTCCTCCGCGACCGTGTATGGCGAGAACGCGCCGGTCCCGATGAAGGAGGAGTTCCCCACGTCGGCGACCAACCCCTACGGCTGGACGAAGGTGATGATCGAGCAGGTGCTGCGCGACGTCGCGCGCACCGACGACCGCTGGCGGATCGCGCTGCTGCGCTACTTCAACCCCGTCGGCGCCCACTCCTCCGGCACCATCGGTGAGGACCCGCAGGGGATCCCCAACAACCTCATGCCGTTCATCGCCCAGGTCGCGGTCGGCACCCGCGAGAAGCTCAGCGTCTTCGGCGACGACTACCCGACTCCGGACGGCACCGCACTGCGCGACTACATCCACGTCGAGGACCTGGCCGCCGGGCACCTCGCCGCGCTGACCAAGCTGGGCAGCACCGACGAGGTCGTCTCGACCTGGAACCTCGGCACCGGCCACGGCACCAGCGTCCTCGAGGTCCTCCACGCCTTCGAGAAGGCCTGCGGTCACGAGCTCCCGCACGAGGTCGTCGGCCGCCGCGCCGGTGACATCGCCGCCTCGTACGCCGACCCGTCCAGGGCCGAGGCCGAGCTGGGGTGGAAGGCCACGCGAACCATCGACGACATGTGCGCCGACCAGTGGCGCTGGCAGCGCGACAACCCCGTGGGCTACCCCGACTGAGCCATCTGGGCTGAGCTACCTGGTCCGAGCGCTGTGCACGAGCCAGTCGAACAACGCCTGCTGGTGCGGCACAGTCGCGGCGTCCACCTCGGGGTGCCACTGCACGGCCAGGACCCGCCCGTCGGTCGACTCCATCGCCTCGACGCACCCGTCGACGGTCGTGGCTGACACGAGGTAGCCCTGCGCCAGCCGGTCGCAGGCCTGGTGGTGGTTGGACCACCCGCCGCGCCGGCCGGCTCCGATGACGCGCTCGAGCACGGTGCCGGGGACGACATCGACGTCGTGCGGGTTGTTCGCGTGCGCCACCGTGGTCTCCTCGTGGTGCTGGTGGATCGTCCCGCCGAGCACGATGTTGAGCACCTGCATCCCCCGGCAGATGGCCAGCACGGGCAGAGGGTCGCCGCCCCGGACCTCGGCCGCGGCCTGGGCCAGCGCCACGTCGGCGGCGTCCTGCTCGGCCGGCGGATGCGTCTCCCGCGGGTGCACGTCGGGGACCCCGAACGGCCGCAGGTCCAGGTCGTCGCCGCCCTGCAGCACCACGGCACCGGCGAGGGCCACGAGGTCCCTGGCGCGCTCGAGGGTGTCCGGCCAGACCAGCACCGGCTCGCCACCGGCGCGGGTGATCGCGTCCATCAGGGTGCGCGGGGCGAAGAGGCCCGGACGCTCCCGGCCCTCGACCACCCCCGCCCAGCGGGCGGGCACGAGGACGAGCGGGCGCGACATGTGCAGGACCCTAACCAGTCACCCACGGGGGTGAGACGCGGCTCACGGCCCGTCGGGACCTTCTGCCCTGTCGGCCGGTCTACGACGCGGCGTAGTATGTACTACGACCTGTAGTAGTGCCCCGTTGTAGTGCAGAGATACCCGGAGCAACGATGGACAACCTCGACCTGGCCCGGTGGCAGTTCGCCATCACCACCGTCTACCACTTCCTGTTCGTCCCGGTGACGATCGGCCTGTCGGCCCTTGTCGCCTGGTACCACTCGTCGTGGGTCCGCCGCCGCCGTCAGGACGACCTGCGGCTCGCCAAGTTCTTCGGCAAGCTGTTCACGATCAACTTCGCCCTCGGGCTCGTCACCGGCATCGTCCAGGAGTTCCAGTTCGGCATGAACTGGTCGGACTACAGCCGCTTCGTCGGTGACATCTTCGGTGCGCCCCTGGCGATCGAGGCGCTGCTGGCGTTCTTCCTCGAGTCGACCTTCCTCGGCCTGTGGATCTTCGGCTGGGGTCGGATCCCCGAGAAGCTGCACGCCAGCTGCATGTGGATCGTGCACGTCGGCACGCTGCTGTCCGCGTACTTCATCCTCAGCGCCAACTCGTTCATGCAGCACCCCGTCGGCTACCGCCTCAACCCACGGACCCACCGCGCCGAGCTCACCGACTTCGTCGCCGTCCTCACCAACAAGGTGCAGATGGTGACGTTCCCGCACGTCGTCGCGGCGGCATACATGGTCGGTGGGGCCGTCGTCATGGCGGTCTCGCTGTGGCACCTGCGCCGCGCCGACGTGGGCAAGGACTCCGGGATGTACCGGCGCGCCACCCGCCTCGGTGCGGTCGTCACCCTCGTCGCGGCGCTGGGCGTGGCCGTCACCGGCGACATCCAGGGCAAGATCATGACCGACGTCCAGCCGATGAAGATGGCGGCGGCCGAGGCGTTGTACACGAGCTCGGCCGGCAACGCACCGTTCTCCCTGCTGACGGTCGGCTCGCTCGACGGCAGCCGGGAGAAGTTCGCGGTCACCGTCCCCGGGCTGCTCAGCTTCCTCGCGACCGGCCACTTCGACGGCAGCGTCCAGGGCATCAACGAGCTCAAGGCGCAGTACGCCCAGAAGTACGGCAGCGGCAACCCGCTCACCACCGACGCGACCTACACGCCCAACATCCCGCTCTCCTACTGGAGCTTCCGCCTGATGATCGGCGTCGGCATGGCCGCCGCCCTCATCGCCCTGCTCGTGCTCTGGACGACCCGCGGTGAACGTGTGCCCCGCGCCCGCTGGTGGCACTGGGTCGTCATCGCGACCCCGCTGCTGCCCATCTTCGGCAACAGCTTCGGCTGGATCTTCACCGAGGCCGGGCGCCAGCCGTGGCTCGTGTTCGGGGTGATGTCGACGAGCTCCGGTGTCTCGCCGTCGGTCTCGGCCGGCGAGGTGGTCACGTCGATGGTCGTCTACACCCTGCTCTACGGCCTGCTCGCGGTCGTCGAGGTGAAGCTCTTCCTCACCTACCTGCGCGCCGGTGCACCACCGTTCGAGGAGCCCACGTCACCCGCCGACCAGGACGAGGACGCTCCCCTCGCCTTCGCCTACTGACCCACCGTCACTGATTCGGAAGGCTTGCCCCGCAATGGAACTCAGCACCGTGTGGTTCATCATCATCGCCGTCCTCTGGACCGGCTACTTCGTCCTCGAGGGCTTCGACTTCGGCGTGGGCATGCTCTTGCCCGTGCTCGGCAGGGGGGAGGACGCTGAGACGACCGAGAAGCGCCGGCGCGTCCTCATCAACACCATCGGCCCGGTCTGGGACGGCAACGAGGTATGGGTCCTCACCGCCGGTGGCGCGACCTTCGCGGCCTTCCCGCACTGGTACGCAACGATGTTCAGCGCCTTCTACCTACCGCTGCTGCTCATCCTCGTCGCCCTCATCGTGCGCAACCTCGGGTTCGACTACCGGGGCAAGCGCGACGACGCCCGGTGGCGGGCGCGGTGGGACACGGCGATCATCGTCGGGTCGGCGGTACCGGCCCTGCTGTGGGGTGTGGCCCTGACCAACATCGTCCGCGGGCTGCCGATCGACGCCCGCAAGGAGTTCACGGGCAACCTCCTCACCCTCCTCAACCCGGTCTCGCTGCTCGGCGGCCTGGTCACCCTCGGGCTGTTCCTCACCCACGGCGCGCTGTTCGTGGCCCTGAAGACGAGCGGCCCGATCCGGCAGGACGCGCGGGGCGTGGCCACGCGCACCGGCGCCGTGACCGCGGTGCTGGCCGTCGCCCTCCTTGTGATCCTCGGCGCCATGGACGGCAACGCCGGCTCCTGGGTGACGACCGTGGTCGCCGCAGGTTCGCTGGTCGGTGCGCTCTACGCCAACCTCCGCGGTCGCGAGGGCTGGGCCTTCGTCGGCACCTTCGTCACCATCGCGATGGCCGTGACGACGTACTTCCTGCTGCTCTTCCCGAACGTCATGCCCAGCACCCTGGACGCCGCCTGGTCGCTGACCACCACGAACGCGTCGAGCACGCCCTACACCCTGAAGATCATGACCTGGGTGGCCGCGGTGTTCACCCCGATCGTCCTGCTCTACCAGTCCTGGACCTACTGGATCTTCCGCAAGCGGATCGGCACCGAGCACATCCCGGCGGCGACCGGTCACGGCCCCACCAGCCAGCGCCCGTCCGAGTCGACCCCTCCCGTCACCGCGACGCCCGTCGTCCGCTGATGCGCCCGTTCGACCCGCAGGTCCTGCGGATCCTGCCCGAGGCGCGCCGACCGCTGACCACCCTGGCTGCCGTGGGTGTGGCCCAGGGCGTCGCGACCGTGGCCACGGCCTTCGCCCTGTCCGCGGTCGTCGTCGCGGTGGTGAGGGGCACGCCCCTCGGCGCCCCCGCGGCATACCTCCTCGCCCTGTTCGTCGTCCGAGGACTGCTCGCGCTCACCGGCGACCGGGTCGCGGCCTCCGCGGGGGCCACGGTCAGCGCGGGGGCGCGGACCCGCCTGCTGCGGCACTGGGCCACCGCGCCGGTCGAGCGGCGTCCCGACCCCGCCACGGCCCTCGTCCTCGCCGACCAGGGCGCGACGAGCATCGAGCCGTATGTCGCGCGGTTCCTGCCCGCCCTCGTCTCGGCCGCGGTGGTGCCCGCGCTCGCCGTGACGGTGCTCGTCGTCGTCGACTGGCGCAGCGCGCTCGTCGTCGTCCTCACCCTGCCCCTGCTCCCGGTGTTCGCCGCGCTCATCGGAGCCACCACCCGCGACGCGACCCAGCAGCGGTGGCAGGCCCTCGCGTCCCTGTCGGGACACTTCCTCGACGTCGTGCGCGGCCTGCCGACCCTGGCCGCCTACGGTCGCGCAGAGCGCCAGACGGCGGTCATCGCCGAGGTCAGCCAACGCCACCGTCGGGCCACGATGGCCACCCTGCGGCTGGCCTTCCTCAGCTCCGCGGCGCTGGAGCTGCTGGCCACCATCTGCGTCGCGATCGTCGCCGTGATCGTCGGGCTGCGGCTGTCGCACGGTGGCATGGAGCTCGGCACCGGGCTGGTGGCGATCCTGCTGGCACCGGAGGCGTACTGGCCGGTCCGGCGAGTGGGGGCCGAGTTCCACAGCGCCGCCGACGGAGCCGCGGCCCTGGCCGAGGTCACCTCCCACCTCGGCACCGCAGGTCGCGAGGCTCCGGCGGCCGAAGGTGAGCAGGCCCAGGCGGAGCCGGTCGTGGCCCGGGTCGAGGTGCGCGACCTCTCCTACACCCACCCCGGAGCGACCCACCCGGTCCTGCACGGGCTCGACCTCACCGCCGGCGTCGGGCTCACCGTCGTCACCGGCCCGTCCGGGGTCGGCAAGTCGACATTGCTCGCCCTCATCGCCGGGCTGCGGACGCCGACCCACGGTTCGGTCACCACCCCGGGGACCCACCTGGTCACGCAACGGCCGTTCCTCACCCCGGACAGCATCCGGACCAACCTCACCCTCGGCGGCGACCCCGCCACACCTGCCCAGACCCTGTGGGCAGCGCTGCGCCAGGTGGGTCTCGACGGGGCGGTCGCGGCCCTGCCTTCGGGCCTGGACTCCGCGCTGGGTGACGACGGCCGCGGCCTCTCGGCCGGCCAGCGCGCCCGCCTGGTGCTGGCCAGAGCCGTCCTGAGCGATGCCACCGTCGTCCTGCTCGACGAGCCCACCGCCCACCTCGACGAGCGCAGCGCGGCCCTGGTCCACGAGGCCATCGCCACCCTCGCCGAGCGCCGCTGCGTCGTCGTCGTGACCCATCGTCCCGAGCTGGTGGCCCGTGCCGACCAGCACCTCCACCTCCAACCGGTCGGGGTGCCGGCATGAGCCGCCCCAGCGCACGGCCCGGCGTGCGGTCCGGCGTGCGCCCTGGCGCTCGGCCGGGGATGCGCCTTGCCTCCCCCCGCATCGTCGTCGCCGGGGTCATCGGGGCAGCGGCACTGGGCGCGGGCGTGGCCCTCACCGCGACCTCGGGCTGGCTGATCGTCCGCGCCAGCGAGGGACCGGTGATCCTCAGCCTGCTCACCGCCATCGTCGCCGTCCGGACCTTCGGCATGGCCCGCCCGGTCCTGCGGTACTGGGAGCGGCTGCGTTCGCACGACGCCGCCCTCGACGACCTGGCCCGGGCACGCACCGCGGTGTATGCCGCCCTGGTGCCGCTGACCCCGGCCCGGCTGCCCCGGCGGGGCCGGGCCGCGGTCCTGAGCGGTGTGGTCGACGACGTCACCGACCGTGTCGAGGCCCAGGTCCGGGTGACCGTGCCACTGCTCGCCGTCGGCCTCACCGGGGCGGGCGCAGCCGTGCTGTGCGCGCTCGTCGAGCCATGGGCGGGCGCGCTCGTCGCGGCGCTGCTCGTCGTCGTGCTGGCCGTCACGGTCCTCGCCTGGCGGGTCGAGTCCCGCAGCCAGGCCGAGCTCGGGGTGGCCCGGGGCGAGCTGACGCGGGTCAGCGAGCTGGTCGCCTCGCAGTCGGACGAGCTGCAGGCCATCGGGGCGACCGACGCCGCCCTGCGCTGGGTCGGCACCGCCCATGCCGCGGTGGCCGAGAGCAGCCGTCGCCAGGCGGTGGGTCGGGCCGTCGCGTCGGCGGCCCTCCCCCTCGCCACGGCCCTGGCGACCGTCGGCTGTGCCGTCGTCGCCGGCCGCAGCGCGCACCCTCCCCCGGTGGCCGCCCTGCTGGTGCTGGCGCCGTTCGCGCTGTCGGAGGTGTTCGGCCCGCTCCCGGACGTCGCCCGGGCCTGGGCCCGCGCGCAGGCGAGCGCCGCCCGACTCGACGCCCTGCTCGACGCGACCCCCGCGGTGGTCGACGACGTCGACGGCTCCCTCCCCACGTCGCCTACGGAGCCCACCGAGTCCACCGAGCCCGTCGAGCGAGCGGAGGCCGCCGCGGCCGTCACCGGTCGTCGTGGCACACCCCACCTCCGGCTGAGCGGGGTGAGCGCGAGCTGGGACGGCGAGCGCACCCACCTCACCACCACCGACCTTGACCTCCCCCCGGGAACGGTGCAAGCGGTCGTGGGGCCCAGCGGCTGCGGCAAGTCGACGCTGCTGGCCGTGCTGGCACGCCAGCTCGACCCGTCGGCCGGGTCCTACCTCGTGGACGGCACCGAGGTCCGACAGCTGCCCGCCGCCACCGTCCGGGGCCTGGTGGCGGTGGTGGACGACGAGCCGCACGTGTTCGCGACCAGCGTCAGGGAGAACCTACGACTGGCCCGGCCCGACGCCGACGACCTCGCCGTCGTCGCGGCGCTGCGGGACGCGGGGCTGGGCGACTGGTTGGACAGGCTCCCCGACGGACTCGACACGGTGCTGGGCAGCGGCGGCCGGGGTGTCAGCGGTGGCGAGCGCGCCCGGCTGTCGATCGCCCGGGCCCTGCTGTCCGGCCGACCGGTGCTCCTGCTCGACGAACCCGTCGCGCACCTCGACCACCCCACCGCCGTCGCCGTCCTGCGGGACCTGGTCCGGTCCCGCGCCGGTCGCACCGTGGTCGTCGTCAGCCACCGGCCCGAAGGACTCGCGGACGCGGACGGCATCATGGACCTGACGAACCCGGCGGTCGGGCTCGTCGGACAGGTGGGATGAGGATGCCGCACAAGGCGATCAACAAGCTCGGCGAGCTCGAGCGGGCGGTGATGGATGCGGTCTGGCAGGCCGGCACCGAGGGCCGGTCACCGCTGTCGGTCCGGGCCGTCCACGACGAGCTCAGCCGCAGCCGCGACCTCGCCTACACGACCGTGATGACGGTGATGGGTCGCCTCTCCGAGGCCGGCCTCCTCACCCAGGAGCGCAGCGGCCGTGCCTACCTGTATGCCGCGGCCGACTCCCGTGAGGAGCTCACCGCCACCACCATGCGTGACCAGCTCAGCGGCATGGCGGCCCCGGACCGCCGCACCGCCATGCTGCACTTCATCGGCGACGCCACGCCCGAGGAGATCGCCGACCTCAAGGCCGCACTGGCCGAGGTCGAGCAGCAGCACGCCTCCCGCGCCGGGTCGACAGGTGGTCGCGGCAAGGACGCGACGCCCTGATCGGTGACCTGGCCCCAGCCGCACCCGTCGCGCTGGCCGTGGCCGCCGTGCTGTTCGCCGGGCCGGGACCTCGGGTCATGGCGGGGTTGACCGGGTTCCGCAGGGCACCGTTCGAGGCGCTGGTCGTCTGGCAGTGCGTCTCCCTGGCGGGGGTCGTCGCAGCCCTGGCCGTGGCTCCCGCCGCGGTCGCCAGCACCGCACTGCCGCGATGGGCCACGGTCGCCGCCCTGGTCTTCAGCGCCGCGATGCTGGCCCGCGTCCTGTGGGCGGGGCACCGGGTCGGCACCCGCCTGCGCAGCGAACGCCGTCGCCACCGCCAGCTCGTGGATGCCCTCGGCACGCACGACAGCAGGGCCGCGTCGCTGGCAGGTGGTGAGGTGCGGGTCCTCGCGCACCCGACCCCGACGGCATACTGCCTGCCCGGACGGCGGCACCGGGTGGTCCTCACCGAGGGCGCCCTGCTCGCCCTGCCCGCCGACGAGCTGGCCGCGGTCCTGGCCCACGAGCGGGCGCACCTGCGGGCCAGGCACGACCTCGTGCTCGAGTTCTTCGCGGTGCTGCACGAGGCGGTCCCGCAGCGGCTGCGGGCGGTCGGGGCGCTGCGCGAGGTGCGGCTGCTCGTGGAGGTGCTGGCCGACCGCGCCGCCCGACGCGTCGCCGGGCCGGTGCCACTGGCCCGGGCCCTCGTCTCGCTGGCCGGCGGGTCGCACCCGGACACCGCGCTCGGGGTCGTCGACGGCGACCAGGCACGCGCGCCCTCGGGCTCGGCCACCCGGGACCGCATGCTGCTGCTCACCGAACCCGATCCCCACCCGGCCCTGCGCGGCGTCATGCTGGCCTTCGCGGTCGTCGTGCTCGCGACCCCCGTGGTGCTGCTGGCCGTCGCACTGGGTTGAGCGACGGCAGGGTTGAATGGCCTCATGAGTGCGAAACGGCCCTACCGCGTGACCGTGGTCTGCACCGGCAACATCTGCCGGTCCCCCATGGGCGAGTTCCTCCTGCGCGAACGGTTCGCCGACGCCGGGCTCGAGGACGAGGTCGTCGTCGACTCGGCCGGCACCCACTCGTGGGAGGTGGGCAACCCCGCCGACCCGCGCACGCTGGCCGTGCTCGCCCGCAACGGGCACGACGACCTCGGCGCCAGCGACCACGTCGCCCGCAAGTTCGAGCGGTCGTGGTTCGACGAGGTCGACCTGGTCCTGGCCGCCGACTCCGGTCACCACCGCGAGCTCACCAAGCTCGCGCGCACGGACGAGCACCGCGCCAAGGTCCGCCTGTTCCGTTCGTTCGACCCTGCGTCGGCCGAGCAGGACGATCTCGACATGGACGACCCCTGGTACGGCGACGACAGCTCCTTCGACCAGACCTACGCCGAGGTCACCGCCGCGGCCGACGGCGTCGTGGAGCACGTGCGGGAGCACCTTCAGCGGAATAGTTGAAATCGAAACCATGTTGTGACGGCATGACCACGATGAGCACGCCGTTCAGCCTCCGCCTGACCCTCGCCGACAGCCTGTTCGACCGCGCTGACCACGCGGCGGCAGCGGCGGCCTACGCCGAGCTCGTCGACGAGGCCACCCGTGACGACATCGGTCACGGCACCACCGCCCTGCGGATCTCCTTGGCCCGGGCGTACTTCGGCTCCGCCCAGCTCGGTCGCGCCGAGTCGGTGCTGCGCGAGCTCGTCGAGGAGTCCCCCGACGACGGCTACCTGCACCTGCTGCTCGGCCGCACCCTGCAGCGGCAGCGCCGGCACGACGACGCCCGTCGCCACCTCACCCTGGCGAGCATCCTGGGCGACCACGAGCGCCCGACCGCCTACGGTGAGGAGCAGGGCGCCTGACGGGCGGCGGGGTGAGAGGACGACGACGATGACCGACTACGGACACGAGCTGGCGTTCGGGATCTTCCCGAGCCCGGACGTCGACCGGATCCCCGAGGTCCTCGCCATGGTCGAGGCCGCCGACGTGGGCGGCCTCGACCTCGTGACGATCCAGGACCACCCCTACCAGGCCAAGCACCTGGACGCCTGGACGCTGCTGTCGGTCATCGCGGCCCGCACCACCTCGATCCGCGTCGCCCCCAACGTCGCCAACCTGCCGCTGCGCCCGCCGGTGGTCCTTGCGCGCAGCGTCGCCACCCTCGACCAGCTCAGCGGCGGACGCGTCGAGCTGGGACTGGGCACCGGGGCGTTCTGGGACGCGATCGCCGCGGCCGGAGGCCCGCGCCGCAACCCGGGGGAGGCGGTCGAGGCCCTGGTCGAGGCGATCGCGGTGATCCGCGGCCTGTGGTCCGGCCACGGGTCGGTGCGGGTGGAGGGCCAGCACTACCCCGTGCAGGGCCTGCACGCCGGCCCGGCGCCGGCGCACGACGTCGAGATCTGGCTGGGTGCCTACAAGTCGCGCATGCTGCGGGTCACCGGCCGCCTCGCGGACGGCTGGCTCCCCAGCCTCGGGTATGCCGCGCCGGAGGCCCTCGGCGCGATGAACGCCACCATCGACGAGGCCGCCGACAAGGCTGGTCGGTCGCCGGCCGCGATCCGCCGGCTCTACAACATCCACGGCAGGTTCGGGTCGGGGGCCGGGCTGCTCGAGGGCCAGCCCCGTGACTGGGCCGAGCAGCTCGCCGAGATCACCCTCGACCAGGGCATGAGCACCTACATCCTCGCGGTGAGCAGCCTCGAGGACGTCGAACGGTTCGCCGCCGAGGTGGCCCCGCTGACCCGCGAGCTCGTCGACGCCGAGCGCACCCGGGCCGCGCACGCGCCGAGCCCCACCGACCAGCCGAACACCGGGCAGGCGCCTCCCGACGACCGGCGGCTCGAGGTGCGCGCCACGACCGCGCCCGGCACCGAGGTGCCTGCCGGGCTCTGGGACGAGTCGACCCGACCCAGCGCGCCGGTCGACCCGCAGGAGCGCTTCACGGCGAGTCAGCAGGCGACCGGGCAGCACCTCGTCGACGTCCACGACCACCTGCGCGGCGAGCTCGAACGCCTCCGCGACGTCGTCGAGCAGGTCGCCGCGGGCGAGGTCGACGCCGGCCGAGCGCGCAACATCATCAACGAGCTCACCATGCGCCAGAACAACTGGACGCTCGGCGCCTACTGCGCGTCCTACTGCCGCGTCGTCACCGGTCACCACACGCTGGAGGACCGGTCGGTGTTCCCGCACCTTCGGCACAGCGACCCGCAGCTCGTCCCCGTCATCGACCGGCTCGAGCAGGAGCACCACGTCATCCACGACGTCCTCGAACGCGTCGACCACGCCCTGGTGCAGATGGTCTCCGGCGAGAAGGGCACGTCGGTGGTGCGTGAGGCGGTCGACCTGCTCGGTGCGACGCTGCTCTCACACCTGTCCTACGAGGAGCGCGAGCTCATCCCCGCCCTGTCGCGCCACGGCTTCAGCTGACGCGGCCCCGCGCCATACCCAGTCACAAGGGGGGATGGCGCGGAGCCGGCGGTCGGACGGTGGCGGTCAGACGGTGACGGAACGGTGGCGCTGGCCGATGCCGGCCGGGCCGTAGGGGTAGTCGTCCATCTGCGGGGCACTGACCTCGGTGAGCTCGTCGAGCTGCTCGGCGGTGAGGTCGAGGTCGGCGGCGGCGAGGTTGTCGGTGAGCTGGGTGACGTTGCGGGCACCGAGGATCACCGAGGTGACGGCCGGCTGCGCCGCGACCCACGCGAGCGCGACCTGGGCCGAGCTCACGCCCGCCTCCTTGGCGACCTCGCCGACGGCGTCGATGACGGCCCAAGTGCGCTCCTGCTTGTTGCGCGGACCCCAGGCCTCCATGCCGCGCTCCGGGTCCTCACCGAGGCGGGACTCCCCGGTCGGGGTGGTGTCGCGCTGGTACTTGCCGGTCAGCCAGCCACCGGCCAGCGGCGACCACGGCAGCATCCCGAGGCCACCGTCGAGGCAAGCGGGGACGACCTCGTGCTCGATGTCGCGGACGAGCAGGTTGTACTGCGGCTGCAGGGTCACCGGCGGCGTCCAGCCGTGCTCCCGGGCGGTGTGCACGGCCTTGGTGACCTGGTAGCCGAGGTAGTTGGAGAAGCCGTAGTAGCCGATCTTGCCGGCGGACACCGCGTCGTCGAGGAAGCGCAGCGTCTCCTCGAGCGGGGTCACGGCGTCCCACGCGTGCATCTGGTAGAGGTCGATGTGGTCGACGTCGAGCCGGGACAGCGAGGCGTCGAGGGCCTGGCGCAGGTGGCGACGGGACAGGCCTTGGTCGTTGTGGCCCTTGCCCATCGCGAAGCGGCCCTTGGTGGTGAGGACGATGTTCTTGGCGTCGTCGGGGTGGGCCTTCAGCCAGCGTCCGATGATCTCCTCCGAGACCCCGGTCGAGTAGACGTCCGCGGTGTCGAGGAACGTGCCGCCCGCCTCGACGTAGGCGGTGATGATGTCGCCGGAGGTGGCTTCGTCGGCCTCCGCCCCGAAGGTCATCGTGCCGAGGCACTGGGTGGAGACGACGGTGCCGCTGGATCCGAGTGTGGTGTAGCGCATGGGTTCCACCGTATGTCGCGTGGCTCGCCGCCGCTCGGCTGCCGGGTCCGCGCGGACCCGGCTCGGCGGCATACCCCTGGTCGCACCGCGGGCGCGGCCCCGGACTGGACGGGTGTCCTGAGGGGTGCCCGCTCTCTGGGAGACTGTCCACCATGGCTTCGCTTGCTGACGCGACCCCGTCCATCGCCCTCGGCTCCCTCGACGGTCGCTACCGCGGCGTCGTGGCGCCGCTCGTCGACCACCTGTCCGAGCCGGCCCTCAACCGGGCCCGCGTCCGGGTCGAGGTCGAGTGGCTGATCTGGCTGACCACCCACCAGGTGGTCCCGGGGGTGCGCGCCCTCACCGACCACGAGCAGGCCGAGCTGCGCCAGGTGGCCCGGGACTTCGGCGCCGACGAGATCGAAGAGCTCGCGACGATCGAGCGCGAGACGCTGCACGACGTCAAGGCCGTCGAGTACTTCCTCAAGCGCCGCCTCACCGCGATCGCCCCCGCCGAGGAGGACGCCGGCCTCTCCGAGCTCATCCACTTCTGCTGCACCAGCGAGGACATCAACAACCTGTCCTACGCGCTGATGGTGCAGGGCGCCGTCCAGCAGGTCTGGCTCCCCCGCGCGAGCCGGCTCGTCGAGGCCGTGGCGACGATGGCCTCGGACCTGCGCGACGTACCGCTGCTGGCCCACACCCACGGCCAGCCCGCGACCCCGACGACGATGGGCAAGGAGCTCGCGGTCCTCGCCCACCGCCTCGGCCGCCAGCTGCGCCGCATCGAGGGTGCCGAGTACCTCGGCAAGCTCAACGGCGCGACCGGCACGTATGGCGCGCACCTCGCCGCCGTCCCCGAGGCCGACTGGCCGCAGCTGAGCCGCGGGTTCGTGGAGTCGCTCGGGCTGGAGTGGAACCCGCTCACCACCCAGATCGAGAGCCACGACTGGCAGGCCGAGCTCTACGCCGACGTGGCGCGGTTCAACCGGATCCTGCACAACCTGTGCACCGACGTGTGGACCTACATCTCGATGGGCTACTTCGCCCAGGTCCGTGGTCAGGGCACGGTCGGCTCGTCGACGATGCCCCACAAGGTCAACCCGATCCGGTTCGAGAACGCCGAGGCGAACCTCGAGGTCAGCAACGCCCTGCTCGACGTGCTGGGGTCGACGCTGGTCAACAGCCGCCTGCAGCGCGACCTCACGGACTCCTCGATGCAGCGCAACATCGGGTCGGCGTTCGGCCACTCGCTGCTCGCCATCGACAACGCCGAGCGTGGCCTCGCCGGGCTCGACGCGGTGCCCGCTGCGATGGCCGCCGACCTCGACGCCAACTGGGAGGTCCTGGGCGAGGCGGTGCAGTCCGCCATGCGTGCGCTCGGCGCCCAGGGCGTGGCCGGGATGGAGAACCCGTACGAGCGCCTCAAGGAGCTCACCCGCGGTCGCCGGATCACCGGTGACGACCTGCGCGAGTTCGTCGGCGGCCTCGGCCTGCCGGACGACGTGGCAGCCCGGCTCGCGGCGATGACCCCGGCCACCTACATCGGCGCCGCGCCGGAGCTCGTCGACTTCCTCGACTGAGAGCCTTCCACGGCCCACCACGGAGGGCCAGACTGGGCGCGTGGCTGGTCTGGGGTGGTGCGTCCTCGCGTTGGTGTTCCTCGACGAGGTGCTCGCCGCCGTCGCCGCAGGGGTGTGGGGTCGGTATGCCGGGGGCGTGCTGCTCGCCGTCCTCGCACCGGTCGCGGTGGTCGCCGTCTGGTGGGCGTTCGCGTCGCCGAGGGCGAGGTTCGGCGGACCGGTGGTGCGGCCGGTGGTCAAGGTGCTCGTGTTCGGGCTCGCGTCGGCGGGTCTGTGGGCCGCCGGTCACCCCACGGCGGCCGTCGCGTTGCTCGTGTTCTCGGTCGTCGTCAACGCCGCGGCACAGCTGCCGTGGGTGCGCTCGCTCGTCGCCGAGCCGGTGGCGTCGTGACCCACACCCCCGCCGAGAGTCTGGTCCGCGCGGTTTGGGAGCGCTCCATACCCGCACCTCCCCGACTCTCGACGGGTGAGCTCGAGGAGGTCATCACCGACGCCTGGGCGGCCCGGGCACCGAAACGCCTCGTCGAGGCGTTCTTCGACGAGGCGTAGGCGGCTGGTCCGGACGGCGCCGGACCCAGGAAGGGCAGGCGGGTCAGACGGTGACCTTGCCGCCCGGGGTGTCGAACGTGACCGACAGCAGCCCGGGGGTGCCGTGCGGTGCGACGAACGTGAAGTCGATGACCGAGGAGGTCTCGTCGGGCTGCATGTCGAGCCAGTCACGCACCCGGGCGGGGTCACCGGCGATCTGGAGCCCGTCGATGGTCACCTCGGTATGGGCCGCCGTCGAGGGGTGCAACGCCGGGTCGTCCCACTTGATGAAGAACGGCAGCTGCGGGTCGGACATGAGCCCCTTGACGCCGAGCTGGCGCCAGCGCAGCTCCACCCCGTCGGGGCGGTGCCGGTTGCCGACGACCGCCTCGCGGCCGATGCGCTTCTCGTAGGGCGCGAGGTCGTCGACCGCCACCACCCATCCGAGCCAGCCGCCCCCGGCCTCGGAGCGGGCCCGCACGGCCTGCCCGAAGGGGGCCTTGTCCGAAGCCGGGTGGTCGAGCACCTCGACGACCTCGACGTACCGGTCATGGGCCAGCGGGAGGATCACGTTGCGAGTGCCGAACCGGGGGTGGATGCCCCCGTCGACTGCGTCCACCCCGATGACCTTCGCCAACCGGGCGGCAGTGGCCTTCAGGCCGTCGCGCTCAGCTGCATACGAAACATGGTCAACTCGCATACCCGACATCGTGACACACCCTCGGGAGTGCTCTTGACACGGGTGGGGTCAGTGAGACCGCGGGTGCTCCCGGGCCGTCCGCTGACGCACCGCCTCGTAGATGACGATTGCCGCCGATGTGGCCACGTTGAGTGAGTTTGCCTTGCCCACCATGGGGATTCGCACCCGGTATGCGGCGTGCTCCAGCACCTCGTCCGTGAGCCCGTACTTCTCTGCGCCCACCGCGATCGCCACCGGGCCGGTGTAGTCGACCTCGGTGTGGTCGAGGTCGGTGTCCGGGGTGGTGGCCACCAGGGCGATGCCGTGGGCGTCCAGCCAGGCCAGCGTCTGGGCCGTCGAGTCGCTGGCCACCGGCACCGAGAAGACGGTGCCCTTGGAGGCGCGGACGAGGTTGGGGTTGCCCCAGTCGGTGACCGGGTCGGCGGCGATGACGGCCTCGACCCCTGCCGCGTCGGCGGTGCGCAGCATGGCGCCGAGGTTGCCCGGCTTCTCGACGCCCTGGCACAGGACGGTGAGGGCGTTCGGTCCGACGACGAGGTCGGCGCAGCTGCGGACGACGGCGGGGACGACGGCAATGAACCCGTCCGGCCCCTCCCGGTAGGCGGCCTTCTCGAAGGCGGCCCGGGACACCTGCACGGTGTCGACCCCGGACCGGCGCACGTCGTCGACGACCCGCGTCTGCGTCGCGGGGTCGAGCATGAGCTCAGGGCAGTAGTACAGGGCCTCGGGCAGGATGCCCGCGTCGAGCGCGAGGGTCAGCTCTTCATACCCCTCGATGAGGGTCTGGCCGGTCTCCTCGCGGGTACGGCGGCGGCGCAGGGCGGCGAGCGCCTTGAGCCGCGGGTTGGACGGCGAGGTGATGAACAGGTCAGCCATGGCGCGCACCAGCATGGCAGTCCCAGGACTGTCCGTGCGGCCCCGCCCAGCCGCTCGGCGCGCCATCGAGGGTCGTGAGGAACGGCGCCGGGCCGTCGGTGGCGCCGACGCCGGGCCACGCCCCCGGGTCGTCGACCAGGCCCTCGAGGACCCGCGGCGACTCGTTCGCGACCCAGTGACCGGGCAGCCGGCGCACCACGTCCACGAACTCCATGCGCGCAGCCGGCTCGAGGTAGGCGAGCACCGCCGAGTGCAGGACGACCAGGGTGGCGTCCCGAGGGGCCTGTGCCGCCAGCGACTCCAGCTCGGCGACGAGGTCGCCGGCGACGAGGTGCGGTGGCTCGGCGACGAGGACCCGGGCCGCCTCGGCCAGCCGCTCGCGCCGCTCGTGCTGCTCCGGCCAGACCAGCGCCCGCAACCAGGCAAGGTCGTCCGGATCGGTGAGGTCGAGCGGGTTGAGGTCGACACCGGCGCGCCAGGCCACCTCCGACACCCGGGTCGGCGGTGGTCGCTCGCAGTCCCACCGGCACCGCAGCACCGGGCCGGGGCCGTCGCCGAGGATGCCGTGCCCGTAGTCGTAGCGGTACCGGTCGGGGTAGAGGCAGAGGCCGGCGGAGGCGCCGACCTCGAGCAGGGCGAGCGGGCCCGGGATCGTGGCGAGCACCGGGAGCAGCGTCGCGCACCGGCCGGGCTCGTTCGTCTGGGTCGACCGCGACAGGACCTCCGGGCGCACCTCGTCCCAGTGGTCGACGACCCAGCCGACGAACGCGTCCGGTGACAGCGGCGCCCCGAGCAGCCGACCCACACCGAGCAGGAGGTTGGGCTGGCGCTTGGCCGGGGGGAGGCCGTCGAGGAGGGTGAGGACGCGCTCGGCGGCTGCGACGGCATACGCGATCTGCTCGTAGGTGGGGGACGAACCGGCCGCCTCGCGCTGCGCGAAGGCCCGCCACAGGTCACTCGTGCGCATGCAGGTCACTGTCGCAGACCGACGCTCGGGCAGAATGTCCGACATGAGCCACACCGCCGTCACCGAGCGCTACGCCCTGCGCCAGAAGATCACCATGATGGTGAACCGCTACGAGATCCGGACCGTCGACGCCTCCGGCAATGAGGGTGCCGTCGTTGCGGTCGCCCAGCAGAAGCGGATGGCGCTCAAGGAGGAGGTCACCTTCTACTCGGACGAGTCGCGCTCGCAGCGCGTGTTCTCGTTCAAGGCGCGCCAGCGGATGGACCTCGGTGCGACGTATGACGTGTTCGACGCCACGGGCGCGCCGATCGGCTGGTTCCGCAAGGACTTCGGCAAGTCGTTGCTGCGCTCCTCGTGGCACCTCGGCACCCCCGACGGGCTCGAGGCGTTCGGGACCGAGCGCAACCAGAAGGTCGCCATCGTCCGCCGCGTGTGGGACCTGGTGCCGTACGTCGGGGAGATCCCGCTGCCGTTCCTGTTCCACTTCGACTTCGCCGCTCCCGACGGCAGCGTCGTGCTGTCCTCGGAGCGCAAGCGCTCGCTGCGCGACCGGTACGACATCCGCCTGCCGCAGGCGAGCAACGGCTGGCAGCTGGACTGGCGCGTGGGCCTGGCCATGGCGGTCGCCCTCGACGCCCTCCAGTCCCGCTGACCCGACCGACCCGGCGACTCCCCGCCACCGACCGCTGCGTCAGAGCAGCGAGCGCAGGACCGGGACCAGGCCGTCGTCGTCGACGTGGCCGGTGACCTCGTCGGCTGCGACCTTGACCTCGTCGGGTGCGTTGCCCATCGCCACCCCACGGGCCGCCCACTGGAGCATCTCGAGGTCGTTGCGCTGGTCGCCCACGGCGACGGTGTGCCGCGGGTCGATGTCGAGCTGGCGGCGCAGGATCTCCAGGGCCGAGCCCTTGGAGACACCTTCGGGGTTGAGGTCGAGCCAGGCGCTGAACCCGACCGCGTAGTTGACGCCGTGCAGGCCGATCCGCTCGGTCAGGGCCAGGAAGTCCTCCGCGGTCCCGCTCGGGGAGCGGAAGGTCACGCGCGTCACGGGCTCGGCGACCAGCTCCTCCCACGGCACGACCGTGAGCTCGCCCTGCAGCTCGCCGTCGGGGAACGGCGCACTGAGCTTGAACCCGACACCGAGGTCCTCCACCGCGATCACCGCGTCGGGCCACTGGCCGCGCAGGAGGGTGAGCGCTGGTGCGGGGTCGAACGTCACGGCCTCGATGACCTGGAATCCCTTGTCGTGCGCGGGATCCAGCTCGAGGGTGACCGCACCGTTGGAGCACACGACATACCCGGTCCTGATCCCCAGCTCCTCGAGGATGAAGGTCGTCGCGGGGATGGACCGTCCGGTCGAGATGATCACGTGGTGGCCCGCGGCGACCACTGCGTGCACGGCCTCGCGCACCGCGGGGGACAGCACGCCGGCATGGTTGATCGTCGTGCCGTCGACGTCGAGCGCGACGAGGTGAGGGTGGACCATGGGCCCGAGCCTACGGAAGGCGCACGTGCTGCGGCCCGAGGTCCGAGATCTGGCGCGCGCCGAGCAGGGCCATCGTACGTCGCGCCTCGGTGGCCAGGATGTCAGCGGCCCGCTGCACGCCCGCCTCGCCACCGGCCATCAGCCCGTAGAGGTAGGCGCGGCCGACCATGACGCTGCTGGCCCCGAGCGCGACGGCCGCCACGACGTCGGCCCCGGACATGACACCGGTGTCGAGCATGATCTCGGCGTCGTCACCGAGGGCCTCCCGGACGTCGGGGAGCAGGCGCAGCGGCACCGGGGCACGGTCGAGCTGGCGGCCACCGTGGTTGGACAGCACGATGGCGTCGACACCGGCGTCGACCACCATCCTGGCGTCGTGCACGGTCTGGACCCCCTTGATGATGAGCGGCCCGTCCCAGACCGAGCGCACCCACTCCAGGTCGGCCAAGGTCATCGTCGGGTCGAACAACGCGTTGAGCAGCTCGGCCACCGTCCCGTCCCACGACGCCAGCGAGGCGAACGTCAGCGGCTCGGTGGTGAGCAGGTTCGCCCACCAGCTCGGGTGCAGCGCCGCGTCGGCGACGGTCTTGACGGTCAGGGCGGGCGGGATGGAGAAGCCGTTGCGGACGTCGCGCAGCCGGGCGCCCGCGACGGGGACGTCGACGGTGAGGATGAGTGCCTCGTACCCCGCCTCTTTGGCGCGGCGCATGAGGTCCTCACCGGCGCTGCGGTCCTTCCAGACATAGAGCTGGAACCACTTGCGGGCGTCCGGGGCTGCCGCGGCAACGTCCTCGATCGAGGTCGTGCCCATCGTCGAGAGGGCGTACGGAATGCCGACGCGGTCGGCCACGCGGACCACCGCGCGCTCTCCCTCGTGCTGCATCATCCGCGTGAACCCGGTGGGGGCGAAGGAGAACGGCAGGGACGAGGGCTTGCCGAGGAAGGTCGTGGAGAGGTCGATGTCCGAGACGTCCTGCAGGATCGCCGGGTGGAACTCCAGGCCGGCAAAGGTCTGCCGAGCCCGCCGCAGGCTGATCTCACCCTCGGCCGCACCGTCGGTGTAGTCGAAGACCGAGGTGGGCGTGCGTCGCTTGGCGACCCGCCGCAGGTCGGCGATGGTCAGGGCGGCGTCGAGGCGGCGCTTCCTCGGGTCGAGCTCGACGGGCTTGGGTCGCAGGAGCGGCTTGAGCTCGGACCACTTGGGCAGCTGGCGATCACTCATCGCCTTGACGCTACAGCGGTCCTACCGACCCCGCCGCCCGGGACCACCGAGGTCGGCGGTCTTTCGCGCGGGCCGGTTCACCCGCCCTACAGCCTCCAGCCGTTCGGCCGTTCGGGGCGCCGTCGGCTCGGGCGCGGCGCCCTCCTCGGACGCGCGGGGCGCCGTCGGCTCGGGCGCGGCGGCCGGCTCGGGTATGGGGGCCGGCTCGGGTACGGGGGCCGGACCGGGCGCGGGGGCCACCCCCAGCACGGCGTCCACCTCCGAGTCGGTCAGCACCCCGGAGGCGCTGGAGACAGCCGCCATCACCTCACCGAGCAGCACGATCTCTGCCGCGAGGTCGCCGTCGTCGAGGAGGCCCACCCCTCCAGCCTTGACCTGCGCGGGCCCCACGAACATGGCCCACTCGGGCCCCCTCACCACCAGATGGTCGTACGACCACCAGCGTGCGAGGGACTACACGGCGGACTACCTGACGGGCTCGAGCACCTCGAGGCCGAGGAACGGCTGGAGCGCCTTCGGCACGACGACGGAGCCGTCGGCCTGCTGGTGATTCTCGAGGATGGCGACCATCCAGCGGGTCGTGGCGAGCGTGCCGTTGAGCGTGGCGACGGCTCGCGTGCCCTGGCCGTTCGGGTCCCGCTCACGGGTGTTGAGGCGCCGCGCCTGGTAGGTCGTGCAGTTCGAGGTGGAGGTGAGCTCGCGGTAGCGGCCCTGGGTCGGGACCCACGCCTCGCAGTCGAACTTGCGGGCCGCCGGACCGCCGAGGTCACCGGCCGCCGTGTCGATGACGCGGTAGGGCACCTCGATCTTGGCGAGCATCTCCTTCTCCCAGCCGAGCAGCCGCTGGTGCTCCGCAGCGGCGTCCTCGACCCGGCAGTAGGTGAACATCTCGACCTTGTGGAACTGGTGCACGCGGATGATGCCGCGGGTGTCCTTACCGTGCGACCCCGCCTCGCGGCGGTAGCAGGCCGACCAGCCGGCATACCGCTTCGGGCCGGCGGACAGGTCGAGGATCTCGTCGGCGTGGTAGCCCGCGAGCGCCACCTCTGAGGTGCCGGTGAGGTAGAGGTCGTCGGCCTCGAGGCGGTAGACCTCGTCGCCGTGCTTGTCGATGAAGCCGGCCCCGGCCATCACGTCGGCCTTGACGAGCGTCGGCGTGATCATCGGGGTGAAGCCGTGCTCGACGGCCTGGGCGATGCCCATGTTGAGCAGGGCCAGCTCGAGCCGGGCACCGACGCCGGTGAGGAAGTAGAACCGCGAGCCGCCGACCTTGGCACCGCGCTCCATGTCGATGGCCGCGAGCGACTCACCGAGGGCGAGGTGGTCCTTGGGCTCGAAGTCGAACTCCGGCAGGTCGCCCACGGTCTCGAGCAGCGTGTAGTCGTCCTCGCCGCCGACCGGCACGCCGTCCTCGACGATGTTGCCGATCTGGCGGATGAGCTCGCCGAGCGTCGCCTGCGCGGTGTCGGCGTCGGTCTGCAGCTGCTTGACCCGGGCCGAGATCTCCTTGGTCTGCGCGAGCAGCGCCTGCTTCTCCTCTCCCTGGGCCTGGGCGACCTGCTTGCCCATGGACTTCTGCTGGGCGCGCAGCTGCTCGAACTCCGTCAGGGAGGAGCGGTGCGTCGCCTCGGCAGCCAGGATCGCGTCGACGATCCCCTCGTCCTCACCACGGGCGCGCTGCGAGGCGCGGACGCGGTCCGGGTCCTCGCGCAGGAGCTTGATGTCGATCACGGCGTCAGCCTACCGAGCGCCCGCCATCCGATTTCCCGTTGGCTCCCGGGGCGGGCGGGCGGGCGGCGGGACCGGGGGGAACCGACCACGGCGCGATACCCCGTTGCCTCATCGGGTCCGCGGGCTCGATCCTTGCCGTATGCCGTCCGCCGCCACCCTGGGTGCCTTCGCCGTCGCCGCCACCGCGCTGATCCTCCTGCCCGGTCCGGCCATGCTGTTCCTCATCTCGCGGGGCATCGGGCACGGCAGCCGACGTCTCGCCGTCGCCTCGATGGCCGGGATCGAGACCGCGACCGCCCTCATGGTGGTCGCGACGGCCTTCGGGCTCTCCGCGGTCATCAGCTCCTCGGTCCTGGCGTTCTCCGTCGTGAAGTACGCCGGCGCGGCATACCTGCTCTGGCTGGCGGTTCGCGAGCTCCGCAGCAAGGGGCACTTCGCCCTGCAGCGGGTGCCGGTCACCACCTCACGCCGCGCGTTCGGCGACGCGTTCCTCGTCGGCATCTCCAACCCGAAGACCGCGGTCTTCTTCGTCGCGTTCTTCCCGCAGTTCCTGCACCGGGGGTCCGGACCGATCTGGTCGCAGGTGCTCGTGCTCGGCGCGGTGTTCGTGGTCATCGGCGCGGTGTTCGACAGCGTGTACGCCCTCAGCGCCGGGAGCATCGGCCGCTGGCTCGGCCGCCACCCGCGGGCCGTCGAGCGGCAGAAGTACGTCTCCGGCTCGATCTTCCTCGTCATGGGTGGGGCCGCGGCCCTCACCGGCCAGCCCAGCAGCACCTGACCCGCCCACTCAGCACAGGTTGCTGCCGCAGACCCAGGTTGCACCCTGCCCCTCCGGCAGCAACCTCTGCTAGCAGAGGTTGCTGCCGTAAGAGGGGGGAAGGGGGGAAGGTGGGCCAGAGCGCCGGGGAGGGCGAGAACGGGGTCAGGCGGGGGGCAGTCTGGGGTCAGGGGCGAGGACGGGTCACCCCGACGTCGACGAGGTGGTGGGCGAGGTCGTGCAGGAAGTACCGGCCGAGCGACTCGACCGTGAACGCCGACCCGTTGCTGCGGGTCCCTCGTCGCGTCCACTGGTCGGCCCCGACGGAGCGGAAGCGGGCGGCCACCTCGTCGGCAGCCGCCGAGACCTCGTGGCGGACCACCGACGGGTCCTGCGCGCCATACCGCTCCTGCACGGCGGTCTCGTCCTGGTCCCAGTCGGGGAAGGCCGGGTCCTCCTGCTCGAGCATGAGCTGGAGGCGCCCGCCGAAGACCCGGCAGACGTCGCGGACGTGGCAGGCGTACTCCAGCGGCGACCACACGCCGGTCGTGGGCCTGCTCGTCGCGTCGTCGCGAGCCAGCACCGCCTGCCACGGGCTCGTGAGCTCGGTCGTCAACCCGGCGATCGACTCCCGAGCCACCGACCCCGCGTCGAACCCGCACTCGGGACACGGCCGCTCGAGCGTCCAGGTCCAGTCCTTGGTGTCCGGGTCGACAGTGTCCGGGTCGACGGTGTTCGGGTCGACGGCGTCCGACTCTGCTCGCATGCCGCCACCGTAGGGATCGCGCGACCCCATGGGCAGCCCGTCCTGTGCCATCCGCCGAGCAGATCCTGCCGATCCCGAGGTCGACCCGGCGACCTCCCTCCTGACCCTCTGACCAGTGCAGAAACCCTTCCGGGCCCGTCGCCGGGCGTCGTCGCCACGGCCTCCCGGACGGGCAGCGATCGGCCCCCTACCGTGCTGTAACGTCGGCCCGTGCTCCACGACCACTCCGGCTGGATCGCCCTCGCGGCGATCGTCATCGTCATCCTCCTCGCCCTCGGTGTCGCGGGCTGGGCAGGGATGCGTGGCGGCAGCTCCGGAGGCTCCCACCGAGGACGCCGGTGGCGGCGCCGCCCCCACCGCAACGAGTTCCGTCCGGAGGGCACCGTGTCCGAGTCACCCACGCGTCGCGCAGCGATCATCATCAATCCCACCAAGTTCGACGACCTGGCCGCCGTCAAGCAGCAGATCTCCAAGCAGTCGCACTCCCTCGGCTGGTCCGAGCCGTTGTTCATCGAGACCACGGCCCAGGACACCGGGCAGGGGCAGGCCCGCGAGGCCCTCGAGCGGCAGGTCGACCTGGTCTGCCCCCTCGGCGGCGACGGCACCGTTCGCGCGGTCGGCGAGGTGCTCGCCGGCACCGACACCCCGATGGGGCTGCTGCCCGGGGGGACCGGCAACCTGCTGGCCCGCAACCTCGGCCTGCCCGTCGACGACCTCGACGACGCGCTCCGCGTCGCCCTGACCGGCCAGAACAAGCGCGTCGACGTCGGACGCATCACCATCGACCAGTCCGGCGAGCACGAGCGTCCCGAGCAGCACATCTTCCTCGTCATGGCCGGGCTCGGCTTCGACGCCGCGATCATGGCCGACGCCCCGGAGGGCCTCAAGGCCAAGGTGGGTCCGGCGGCATACGTCGTCTCCGGTGCCCGCAACCTGCGCGGACCCCAGTTCCGGGTCCGGATGAAGATCGACGACCAGGAGGAGTTCTCCCGTCGTGCCCGCACCGTCGTCATCGGCAACTGCGGCAAGCTCCTCGGCGGACTGGTGCTGATGCCCGAGGCGGAGGTCGACGACGGCATGCTCGACACCATCATCCTCTCGCCCCAGGGCGTCGTGGGCTGGGCGGCCGTCGCGGCGCGCATCGCCTCCAAGAAGCGCAAGGGGCACAAGCGCGTCGACCACTACACGAGCGAGACGGTGCGCATCCGCGCCGACCGCCCGCAGGAGGTGCAGATCGACGGCGACACCCTCGGCAAGGCCCGGGCCATCAACGCCGAGATCGTCCCCGGCGCCCTCGTCGTCCGCGTGGGCTCCCCGAGCTGATGTCGACCTCGACGGCGTCCGCGACGACCCCCACCCGGAGGCGGCTGCTCCGCCTCGGGCGTGGGGCGCTCGCGATGGTGCTGTTCGCGGTGCCGTTCGTGCTGATCGGGTTCGCGGTGCGGCAGAAGTTCGACCCCCTGGTCCACCTCGACCAGACGATCGCCGAGCACGCGACCGACGTCACCCGGTCGGTCGGAGCGGGCCCCGCCCTCATCGTGCTGCAGGCGGTGAGCCAGCCGTGGGTGCTCTACATCGTGGCCACCCTCGTGTGCGTGTGGGCGTGGCTCGTCAAGGGGCTGCGCAACCGCGCGCTGTGGGCGTTCGTCACGATGATGGTCGGCTGGAACCTCGCCCTGGACGCCAAGCTGCTCGTGCAGCGGGCCAGGCCGGTCATCCACGACCCGATCTCGCACGCACCCGGCTTCTCGTTCCCCTCGGGGCACGCCGCCAACGCCGCGATCATCGCCACGACCATGGTGTTCCTGCTGTGGCCGGTGCTCTCGCACGGAGGGCGGCGGGTGGCCGTCACCCTGGCCGTCGTCGGGGCCTTCGTGGTGGGTTTGGACCGCATCTTCCTGGGGGTGCACTTCATGTCCGACGTGCTCGCCGCGTGGATTCTCGGCGTGGGCACTACGTTCTCCTCATGGCAAGGATTCATAGGCAGAACTTCACCGACCTCCTCAGCAGGGCCATCGCACCCGGCGTAGTCGTCTGGGGCGCGATCGTCGGCTTCGGGCTCCTCATCACCGGACCGCTCACCGGGCTGTCCAAGAGCGAGGAGACGGTCAACAAGACCCTGGCGTCGGACCGCACGCCCACGTGGAACCAGATCACCATGCTGTGGTCGCACGTCGGCAACACCGAGTACGTCATCGCGGTGTGCATCCTCGTCGCCATCATCATCTTCTGGCGTACCAAGGACCTGCTGTTCAGCCTCGTCCCGGTCATCGCGATCTCGTTGCAGGCCACCATCTTCGTGTTGGCCACCCTCGTGGTCGGCCGCCCCCGACCGCAGGTCAGCCACCTCGACCCGGCTCCCCCCACGTCGAGCTACCCGAGCGGGCACGTCGGGGCGTCGACGGCGCTCTACCTCACCTTCGCCCTGATGGCGACGCGGATCGAGCGCACCTGGCTGCGGGTGACGACGATGGTCGTGTGCCTGGCGCTGCCGCTGCTGGTCACCTTCGCCCGGCTCTACCGCGGCATGCACCACGTGACCGACGTCAGTGTCGGTATGGCCAACGGGATCATCTGCGCCGTCCTCGCCTACTCCTGGTGGAAGGCCACCCGCAAGGACGAGGTCGGCTCCCGCGTGAAGGACGCTGCGTTCAGCCGGAGCTGACTCCCGGCCGTCTGACCGTCGGTCGACTGGCTCCCGGCCGTCAGGCTCCCGGCCCACTGGCTCCCCGCCGTCACGGGTGCACGGCTCCGGTCGCGGTGGGAGTATCGGCAGGTGCCCGAGCCGACGCCCCACCGCGTGCAGACGATCTCCTACCCGGCCTCCGACGCCCGCACTCCGCGGGGGGAACTGGAGAAGGCCGAGCCGCACGTCGTCGTGCTGTTCGGGGCCACGGGTGACCTCGCCCGGCGCAAGCTGTTGCCCGGGCTCGCCCACCTCGCTGCGTCCGCGCTGGCGCCGGCGATCCGCGTGATCGGGACGTCGCTCGAGGAGATGAGCGACGCGGAGTTCCGAGACTTCGCCCGCACCGCCGTCGAGGAGTTCGGCAGCCACCGGCTCACCCCGGAGCAGTGGGACGCGTTCGACGACCACCTCGTCTACGTCCCGCAGTCCGCAGGTCCCGGCGCCCTGGCCGAGGCGGTGGCCCACGCGGAGAAGCAGCTGGGCGATGACGCGCTCCGGCTGCACTACCTCTCGGTCCCGCCCAAGGCTGCGGTCGCGGTCATCGCGATGCTGCGGGACGCAGACCTGGTGGAGCGCTCACGCGTCGTCATGGAGAAGCCGTTCGGCACCGACCTCGAGAGCGCGATCGCGCTCAACGACGAGGTGCACCAGACGTTCGACGAGAGCCAGATCTTCCGGATCGACCACTTCCTCGGCAAGGAGGCGGCCCAGAACATCCTGGCCTTCCGTTTCGCCAACGGCCTGTTCGAGCCGATCTGGAACCGCAACTTCATCGACCACATCCAGATCGACATCCCCGAGACGCTCGGCCTGGACCAGCGCGCCAACTTCTACGAGGCGACCGGCGCCTACAAGGACATGGTCGTCACGCACCTGTTCCAGGTGATGGCGTTCGTCGCGATGGAGCCGCCCACCGCGCTGGAGCCGCGGGCGATCTCCGAGGAGAAGAACAAGGTCTTCAGGTCACTGCTGCCGATCGAGCCCTCGGACGTCGTGCGCGGCCAGTTCGCCGGGTACACCGGACTCGACGGGGTGCCGGCCGACTCCGACACCGAGACGTTCATCGCGCTCAAGTGCGGCATCGACAACTGGCGCTGGGCCGGGGTGCCGTTCTACCTGCGCACCGGCAAGCGGATGGCCGAGGGGGCGCGCATCATCTCGATCGCCTTCAAGGAGGCGCCCCGGTCGATGTTCCCCGCGCACTCCGGTGTCGGGAACGCCGGGCCCGACCACCTGACCTTCGACCTGGCCGACGAGTCCAAGGTGTCCCTGTCGTTCTACGGCAAGCGCCCGGGCCCCGGCATGCGGCTGGAGAAGCTGTCGATGCAGTTCTCCACCAGGGAGACGGAGCGGGCTCGCGACGTCCTCGAGGCCTACGAGCGGCTGATCCTCGACGCCATGCGCGGCGACCACACGCTGTTCACGACGGCGGAGGGCATCGAGTCGCTGTGGGACCGGTCGACTCCACTGCTGGAGGACCCACCCGAGGTGAAGTCCTACCCGCCGGGCACCTGGGGTCCGAACGCGGTCCACCAGCTCATCGCCCCGCACGCCTGGCGCCTGCCGTTCGAACGCGTCTGGCGCGAGAAGTAGGTCGGGGGTCAGGCGCGCAGGGAGCGGAGCCAGGTGCGGGCCTCGCCGAACGCCTCGTCGGTCGTGTGCGGCGTGACGCGGACCGCCGTGCCGTGCGCCGCGGGATAGCTGCCGAGGAACCGCACCTCCGCGCAGACCCGCTTGAGCCCGAGCAGCGCCTCGCCCACGCGCTCGTCGAGGACGTGGCCCTCGATGTCGATGGAGAAGCAGTAGCTGCCCATCGACGCCTTGGTCGGGCGTGACTCCAGCCGCGACATGTTGATCCCGCGGACCGCGAACTGCTCCAGCAGCTCGAGCAGGCCACCGGCGTGGTCGTCGCGCTGGAACAGCACCAGCGTCGTCTTGTCGGCCCCCGTGCGCTCCGGCAGGGCGCCCGGTCGCGCGACGAGCACGAACCGCGTCACCGCCGACCGGTTGTCCCCGATGTCCTCGGCAAGCACCTCCAGCCCGTGGTTGCGGGCAGCGACGGGGGCGCAGACGGCGGCCTGGTATGCCGCCTGCTCACCACCGGCGCCGGCCAGCCCGGCCGCCGCGGCGGCGGTCGACAGGGTCGGGACGTAGGTCGCCTCAGGGAGGTTCGCGTCCATCCAGCCGCGGACCTGGGCCCAGGCGTGGGAGTGGGTGCCGACCGCGCGGACGTCGGTGCGCGCCATACCGGGTCGGGCGGCGAGCACGAAGGTGATGGGGACGAGCACCTCGGCGACGACGACGAGCGGGTCGCCGCTGGCGAGGGCGTCGAGGGTCGCACTGACACCGCCCTCGACCGAGTTCTCGATGGGCACCATCGCGCCGTCGACCTCCCCGGCCCGCAGGAGGCCGAGCGCTGCATCGACCGAACCGCACGGGCGGTGGTTCGCGCCGGCGGACGGGGCCCAGGCGTCGAGCGCCATCTGGGTGAAGGTGCCCTCCGGGCCGAGGTAGGCGTAGGTGCGAGCGGTGTCGGACTGGTCGTCGGTCATCGTCAGGCCTTCTGGGATCCGGTGCGGGCGGCAGCCAGCGCCTGCTGCTCCTCGGGCGTCAGGGTCGCGTCGGAGCCGCCACCCACGATCCCCTTGGCGTACGTGCGGGACTCGCCGCGGGCGTGGATGGCGGAGAAGACCAGGCCGTCACCGCGGTCGTCCACCACTGCCGCGCTGAAGGACAACCGGCCGCCCATGTCACCGAACGCGTCGTACCGCACGACCGCGACGTGGCGCAGGGTCTGCGCGATGTCGGCTCGCAGGGCCGCCAGGTCACCGGTGCCGACGGGACGCTGCCCCTCGATGACGCGAACCTCCGCCCGGGCCCGGCCGGCCTGCAGGACTGCGAGCGCAGCGACCGCCAGCGCCAGGACGGCGACGACGAGCGCGACGAGGGTCAGGGCGGAGTCGGACACCCCGGAAGCGTATTGGGGCCGCGCCGATACAGTCGACGCCGATATGGAATTCAGCATCGTCACCGCCGCCATCGTCTTCGGCGCGATCTTCCTCGTGGAGCTCCCCGACAAGACCTTCATCGCCACCCTCGTGCTGGCCACCCGGTTCCGGCCGCTGTTCGTGTGGATCGGGGTGTCGCTGGCGTTCCTCGTGCAGACCCTCGTCGCCGTCTCGGTGGGTGGGCTGCTCGCCCGGCTGCCGCGGACCCCCGTGGAGGTCTTCGCCGCAGCGATGTTCCTCATCGGCGGCGTGCTGCTGCTGCGCGGGGCGTCCAAGGCCGACGAGGAGGAGGCCGAGACCGTCGAGGAGTTCTCCCACAAGGGTGCCGCCACGGCGGTCGGGCTCAAGGCGATCGGGGTGTCGTTCGGCGTGCTGTTCCTCGCCGAGTGGGGCGACCTGTCGCAGATCCTCACGGCGACCCTGGTGCTGCGCTACCACGACCCGCTCTCGGTGTTCGTGGGTGCGTTCCTCGCCCTGGTGACCATCTCGGGGCTGGCGACCATCCTCGGCCGGGTGCTGCTGTCCCGGGTGAAGCTCGCGACGATCCGCCGCGTCGGCGGTGGCGTCTGCCTCCTGCTGGCCGCCGTCACCGCGCTGCAGATCGTCGGCGTCTTCGGCGGCTGACCCCGCCCAAGCACCGTCGAACGGCTCGCCGAAAGGTGGCGCGTTGCCCTTTCCCGGGTACGGGAAGGGACCGATCGCCACCCTTCGCCGACGAGGAGGGTATGCGGGTCGCCCGCGTGCTGCGCGGATCCGGTCAGCCGGTGACCCGGTTGACCGGCTCGCCTGCAGCGAAGGCGAGGACCTGGTCGACGGCCGTGTCGTAGAGCGAGGCGAGGACGTCCCACTCGACGTAGCCCAGGTGCGGTGTGGCCGTGACGCCGGGCAGGGCGAGCAGCGGGTCGGCCGCGTCGAGCACGGGCTCGGTGTCGAACACGTCGACCGCGGCCCGACCCGGACGCCCGGCGCCGACGGCGGCCGCGAGCGCGCCCGGCTCGACCAGTCCCGCCCGTGAGGTGTTGACGAACAACGCATCCGGCTTCATCAGCGCCAGGTCGTCAGCGGTGACGATGCCGCGGGTGTCGTCGTTCAGCGGCAGGTGCACCGTCAGGACGTCTGCCTCGGCGAAGAACGCCTCCCGGCTGCTCGCCACGTCGTACCCCGCCGCACGCGCGCGCTCCTGCGAGCCCGAACGTCCCCAGCACACGACCCGCATGTCGAACGCCCGGCCGACCGCAGCGACCCGGCTGCCGATCCGGCCGAGGCCGTAGACGCCCAGCGTCCTGCCCTCCACCGAGGTGCCGACGGACCCCTGCCACCGGCCTGCCCTCAGCCGGGCGACCTCGTCGGGCAGGTGGCGCAACGACGAGAGGATCAGCCCCCAGGTCAGCTCGGCCGTGGTCGCCGCCGACCCCGCTCCCCCGGCACAGACCGTGACCCCACGCCCGGCCAGGGCCTCGAGGTCGAGGTGGCCGGTGTTGCGGCCCGTCTGGCTGACCAGGCGCACGGTGTCCAGGCCCTCGACGACGGGGCGCGGCAGGTGCGTCCGCTGCTGCAGCAGGATGACCGCGTCGAACCCGCTCAGCCGCTCGACCAGGTCGGCGCCGGTCACCGAGTCGGCGAACGTCACGACCTCGTGGTCGGCCAGCCGTCGCGCGGCCTCGAGCTGGTCGAACGCGGACTGGTAGTCGTCGAGGACGGCGACCCTCACCGGGCCTCCACCGCCGGGCGGTCTGCAGACCCGTCGGAGACGTCGACCGAAGGATCGGCAGACCCGTCGGGGGCATCGACCGCGTGGTCCGCGCCCAGCTGGTCCGCGCCCCGCTGGTCCGCGACCTCCGCACCCGGGGCGCTGTCGCGCAGTACGGCCTCGGGCAGGTGCAGCGCCCACCACAGCAGCGCGAGGGCGAGCAGCGAGCCGAAGGTGTCGGCGTTCTGCAGGATCCGCCCCGGCCAGCGCGGCCAGTGCGGCTGGTTGAGCCAGGAGATGCCCCACCACGGCATCCGGCAGAGGAAGAAGGCGGTGAGCACGCCAGCGGCCCACAGCCGGCGGCGGTCACGCCACGGCTCGGCCCCCAGGATCGCGAACACCACGACGACCATCCAGTGCAGGTGGTGGATCCAGGCGACCGGCGAGAGCAGCACGGCCATCAGCCCGACGGCGGCGACCTCGCTGATGGAGTCGCCGGCGAGGTAGGCGCGCCGGGCCAGGGAGTAGCCGACGAACCCGACGACAGCCACGAGGGCGAGCCACAGGACGTTGCCCGCGAGGCCGTCCGGGCCCACCCGCAGGAGGAACCCGCGGATGCTCTGGTTGGACGTGCCGGCGTTGGGGCCCAGGCGGGTGGGGTCCTGCAGCGCGCCACCCCAGAACGCGAACGACGCCTCGGGCAGCAGCAGCCACGAGCCCACCGTCACGGCGACAGCGGTCCCGACGGCGGTCGCGGCCTCCTTCCACCGGCGGTTGATCAGGTAGTGCACGACGAACACGCCCGGCGTGAGCTTGATCGACATCGCGAGCCCGACGAGGACACCCGGCGGTATGCGGCGCAGCACGCCCGGGCGCGGACGGCGCAGGTCCATCAGGCAGGCCAGCACCATGAACGCGTTCACCTGGCCGAACCGCAGGCCGTCGGACACCGGGTGCAGCCAGAGCATCGGGGCGGTGAGCAGGGCCAGGGTCAGGGGGGCGAGCCGTCCGGTGCGGTGGATCAGGCGCCACCCGGCGTACCAGACGATCGCCGTCGTGGCCGCGACCTGCGCGATCGTCCACAGCCAGCCGATGACGCCGAACGGCACCAGTGCCAGGGGGACGGCGATGATGGCCGCGAACGGCGGGTAGGTGAACGGCAGCAGCTGGGGGGACTCGGTCATCGCCGAGTAGATGGGGCGACCGGTGAGGATCGACACCCCGGCCTCGCGGTAGACCTCGACGTCGACCTGCCACTGGTCCAGGGGCCAGAAGACGAGGTAGCGCAGCACCGGGACGGCGGCGGCGAGGGCGATGACGAGGATCCCCACCGACCAGCGGGTCCGCGCCGACCACGACGAGAAGCGGGTGGCCGCCCGGTCACCAAGGGCCCGCCACCGCCGGGTGCGGCTGCCGGGGCGTGCCGCAGGGCGGGTCGTCGTCGTCACGCCCCCATTCTTGCGCGTGTCCCGACCCGTAGCCTGTACCGGTGACCCGCCGCGCCCTGCTCTGCCTCTTCGGCCTGCTCGCGACCGTGTCGGCGGTGTTCCTCCCGGCTGCTGCCAGCAGCGCCGCGGCCGTCTCCGCGACCATCTCCGCGACCCACTCCACGACCGTCCCTGCGGCCCCGGCGGTCGCCGACGGCAACCCCGTCATCCTCGTGGGCACCGGTGGGCTGACCTGGAGCGACGTCGACGAGAAGGCCACGCCGGCCCTGTGGTCGCTGCTGCGGGACGGCTCGACGGCCGCGCTGTCGGTGCGTTCGGTGTTCACCAACACCTGCCCGGTCGACGGCTGGCTGAGCCTCTCGGCCGGCAACCGTGCCGCCGCGGCCGGCCCCGGGAAGGGCGGCGACCGGTCCACCACCGACCCGTGCCCGCCGGTCCCCGTCGTCGACAGCGGGGTCGTCCCCGGCTGGAACGGCTACGTGAAGTCGGCGACCGACAAGAAGTTCGACTCGACCCTCGGGACCCTGGGCGAGACCCTCGCCTCCAACAAGCAGTGCATCCAGGCGGTCGGCCCCGGGGCCGGGGTCGGGGCGGCCTACCGGTCCGGCGCGGTGCCGCGCTACGCGCCATACGACCCGGCCGAGCTCACCGGGCTGCTCTCGGCGTGCCGCGTCACGCTCGTCGACGTCGGCTCGCTGCGTGACCCGGCCGACCTGCCCAAGGGCGAGACCGCTCCCGCCGGCGCCGGATCGCGCACGCAGCAGGCCGAGGCCATCGACAAGCGCATCGGCCAGGTGCTGGCGGCGGCACCGAGCGGCTCGGACGTGGTCGTGGCCAGCCTCTCCGACGCCGGGGCGAGCGAGCGGCTGCGCCTCGTCGCGGCGAAAGGTCCGCACTACGGGCCGGGCACCCTGACCTCGAAGTCCACCCGCCAGCCCGGTCTGGTGCAGGCGGCCGACCTCACCGTCACCATGCTCAACGCCGCGGCCGTGCCGGTGCCCACGGGTCTCGGTGGCGCGACGCTGACCCGCGGGTCCGCCGACGCCAACTCCGGCACCGCCGCGGCCGACCGGTTGCGCGGTCTCATCGACTTCGACGAGGCCAGCCACGAGGTGCACTCGCTCGTGCCGCCGTTCTTCAACGCGGTCGTCTACACCCAGATCGCGATCTACCTGTTCGCCGCCCTGGTGTGGCGCCGCGACTTCGGGTCCACGGAGCTGCGGCTGCGCATGCTGCGGATCACCCGCCGGGTGGCCATCGTCGCGGCGACCGTGCCGGCCGCGACCTTCCTCGCCAACCTCGTCCCGTGGTGGCGCTTCCCGGTGCCGATGCTCGCGATCACCGCCTCCGTCGGGGTGTTCGTCGCGATCATCTCCGCCATCGCCTTCCTCGGTCCGTGGGGGCGCCGCCTGACCGGCCCGCTCGCTGCCGTCTCCCTGGCCACGCTGCTCGTCCTCGGCGGCGACATCATGCTCGGCGGCCGCCTGCAGATCTCCTCCCTGATGGGCCTGCAGCCGGTCGTGGGTGGACGGTTCTACGGCATGGGCAACGTGACCTTCGCGCTGTTCGCCACCTCGGCGATCCTGCTCTGCATCGCCGTGTCCAGCTACTTCGTCAAGCGGGGTCAGCCGCGTCGGGCAGCCGTGGCCACCGTGCTCATCGGTCTCGCGGCGGTCGTCGTCGACGGCTACCCGGGGTGGGGTGCCGACGGTGGCGGCCCGCCGGCCCTCCTGCCCGGCATCGCCTACCTCGTCCTGGCCATCCTCGGCATCACCATGACGTGGAAGCGCGGCGCCCTGATCGCCGGCGTGACGGTCGGCCTGTTCCTGCTCGTCGGGTTCCTCGACTCGCTGCGCGCCACGGAGAACCAGTCGCACCTCGGCCGCTTCTTCGACTCCCTCTTCACCGGGGGCGCGTGGGACATCGTCAGCCGCAAGCTCGAGCAGAACATCTCGATCCTCTTCGGCAACTACCGCCTCGCGCTGCTGGTCCCGATCGCCCTGGTGTTCGTCATCTACATCCTCGCCCGGCCCACCTCGTGGGGGTCCCGGGCCCTCGAGCGGTCGTATGAGGCGTGCCCGACGCTGCGGCCCGGCCTGATCGCGCTGCTCGTCATGCTCACCATCGGCTTCGCCATCAACGACTCCGGCGTGGCCATCCCGGCCAACGGCGCCATCATCGCGGTCCCGCTCATCATCGCGGTGAGCGTCAGGGTGCTGGAGGACGAGGCGCGCTCGCTCTCACGGACCCGCGCCTCGCGGCGAGGCTGAGCCACACCCACACGGCCAGCACGGCATACGGCACCACCCGCCGGCGCACACCGAGGGTGAGGTGCTCGACGGTCTTGGACATGCCGACGACTCGGCCGGGGACGTAGGCGACGGCCATCGCGGTCAGCCGGCCCAGCAGCAGCAGGTCGACGACGCCGGGGGCCAGCACCGGCAGGGCGACCCAGGCCAGCAGGTCGTACCACGGCAGGGAATAGGGCGCCGCGAGCGTGTAGGCGGAGCTGAGGACCACGACCCAGCGGGCCGCGGTGCCGATCGTCGTGGCGGGCGCGAGGCCGCGGGTCAGCCGCGCCAGCAGGACGAGGAAGACGACGGCGAGCAGCACCGACGCCCAGGAGATGAGGTCACGGACGGTGCCGGCGGCCACCGCTCCACCGGCGAGCCGGTCGAGGAGCAGGCGCCAGGGCGTCGCCAGCGAGATGGACCGACGCGCCCGTTCGAGCTGGTCGAAGACGTGCGGCCCGGCCCACAGGTGCAGCGGCACCGCGACGAGGAGCGCCCCGACCGCGAGGAGCAGCGCCCGTCGCCAGAACCCGCTCCGCTCGTGCACCCACCACCCGACCAGCAGCGCGACCCCGGCGATGCCGAAGGTGATCTTGGTGGACACCGCCAGGCCGCCGACCAGGCCGGCGGCGAACGGGCTCCTCGCCGCCAGCACGAGGGCGGCGAGCGCGAGCGCGGCCGCGAGGAGGTCGACGTGCGCACCGAGGACGCCGATGCCGAAGACGAGGGGGTTGAGGGTCCAGAGGGTGTCGACCCGGGCCCGATCCGCGCCTGCACGCAGCAGCAGGAGCCGGACGAGCAGCCAGGCCGCGACGACCAGCAGCTGCCACACCCAGACGGTCTGGCGCAGGTTGGCGCCCCCGACCACGGAGGCGAGGGCCTGCAGCGCGGTCGCGAACGGCCCGTAGATGCTGACCGTCCCGGTCCACGGCGGTTCGACCGCGCTGGTCACCGGGTCGGAGGCCGACCACGCGTCGGGGGCGGTGAAGTAGGGGTCACCACCCTGGGCGGCGATGCGACCGTACGCCGCGTAGTTCGTGTGGTCGGCCGAGCCGAACGGTCCGGTGAGCAGGGCGGCCACGCCCAGCAGCAACGGCCAGCCCCAGCCCGACCACCGAGCGGCGTGCCGCGTCGCGACGACCGCCGCGTCCCTTCCGGCGGCGAGGAGCCGCAGCAGGACGCCACTTCCACCGAGCAGGTATGCCGCCCACACCAGGGCGGTGACCAGCGCCGAGGACGGTGCCCACGCGAGGTCACCCGGCGCCCAACCTCGCGGGCCGAGCCCGGGCTTGGCGGCGCTGGGGCCGGCGACGCCGACGAGGAGCAGCAGGGCGAACGACAGTGCGACCGCAGCCGTCCCCGCCCGTGCGCGCACCGAGTTCCCCATGAGGTGCAGTGTGGTTCAGCGCAGGCCGCGTCGCGCCCGGCGACGCGCCAGCGCCAGCGCGACGTCACGGTACTGCCGGGCCCGGTGCAGCTGGCTGCGCCAGTCCTTGCCGGTCACCCGATGGTGCAGCTCGCAGGGGACCTCCTCGACGCGCAGCCCCGCGAGCAGGACGTCGACGGTCAGCCCGACCTCCACGCCCCACCCCCGCGCCAAGGGGGTCGCCGCGTCGAACGCGGGCCGCGAGATGCACCGCATACCGGACAGGGGCTGGACCGCGGAGAACCCGGTGAGGTCCTCGATCCCCTTGCGCGCCAGGCGGACGACGAACCCGCGCCCGCCACCTGCGGTCTTCTGCGGCGGCAGGGTGGCGATGGTCATGTCGGCGCGGCCCTTGAGCACCGGGGGCACGAGCACCCCGAGGTTCGCCGCGGAGGCCTCGAGGTCGCCGTCGACGAACAGCAGCGGTCGAGGAGCGTCGCCGCCCTCGACCCCCTCGTGGCGGGCGACGTAGTCGGCGCCGGTGGCCATGGCGGCCGCCTTGCCACGGTTGCGGGCGTGCCGCGCCACCTCGGCGCCGGCCTCCCGGGCCAGCTCGGCCGTCGCGTCGGTGCTCCCGTCGTCGATGACGACGACCAGGTCGACCCCCGGTATGGCGCGGACGGCCGCGACCGTGGCCGCGATCCGGTCCGCCTCGTCCTTGGCGGGGATGATGGCGGCGACGCCGGGAGCGGTCATCTCAGCGGGCCGTCGTCAGCGGAGGGTGACCTGGCGGCTGAGCAACCCGGACCTGGCCCGGCGCTCGTCCGCGGTGAGCGAGTCGGTGGCGGCGACGGCCTTGGCGTAGCGCTCCATGAACTCGCCGAGCGGGCCCTCGTAGTCGGCAGAGGTCTTCTCGGGCTCCAGGTCCCAGACCGGCACGAGCAGGCCGCAGGCGCGGAAGGCGCCGAGCAGCCGGGTCGGGCCGCCGAGGCCGCTCTCGCTGGCGGCGTGCAGGCGGGCGAGGGCGTCGGTCGCGGTGTCCTCGTCCTGCGGGAGCACCAGGCGGATGTGGGTGCGCTCGCCGATCCGGCACCAGTAGGCCGAAGGGGCGGCGTCCATCTTGACGGTGGGGATGACCGACTCGTTGGCCCGCTCGAGCGAGGACTTCGCGTCGTCGTCGAGCTCGCTGTCGCCGACCCAGAAGTCGAAGCCCTCGTGGACGGTGACCTCGAACGGGGCACCGGTGTCGAGGAGGTCCTGCAGGCGCGGGCTGTCGGCGGTGGCCGACGGGGTCGAGGCGATCGGCGTGCCCTTCTCTGCCGTGGCGGCGGCGATCAGGGAGCCGGCCAGGTCGCGGGAGGCGTCGCCGGAGACCGAGCCGGACTGGGTGCCGAAGAAGACGGTGCCGTCGGCACGGTGCAGGCCCGGCCACGCCATCGGCAGGACGGTCGCCACGGTCACGTCGGAGGGGGCACCCTCGGGGGCCTTGCCCTTGGCGAACGACACCGAGGCCGTCGCGGCCGGGAGGATCTCGCGCATGGCGACCCAGTCGGTCTCGTTCGGCAGGCCCTCGAAGGGCCGTGAGACGAAGGGTGCCGGCTCGACCCTCGTGCGTGCTGCCTCGGTGGAACCCTGGTCTGCGCCGTGCTTGCGGCGCCGCGATGCCTTACCCATGGCGCAAACCCTAGTGGGCGCTGCAGTGGGCCCGGCGTCAGCGGCTGCGGCGACGGGAGGGCCCGCCGACGGAGGCCCAGACGGTGCAGCCGTTGCGGTCCTCGGTCACGCCCCACTCGTGGGCGAGCGAGCGCACGATGCGCAGTCCGCGACCCGAGGGCGCCCAGATCGTGCGTGGCGCGGGGCGTGGGGTGCTGTCGCCACCGCCGTCGGTGACCTCGACCTCGACGACCCCGGACTTGACCTTCCAGTGGACCCGGAGGTTGCCGTCGGAGAGCGGGCGGGCGTGGCGCACGGCGTTGGAGACGAGCTCGGAGATGACGATCTCGGCCTCGTCGACGACGTCGGCCTCCACCTCGCGGGAGGCGAGGTCCTCGACGAGGACCTTGCGCACCTGCGAGACGCTCGTGGCGCGCCACGCGACCCGGATGGTCCGGGAGGAGTCGGTCCCGGACCTGCCCTGCGACACCGTCGCGGACCGCACGGGGCGGTCGGGGTGGGGTGCTGCGGTCATGACGTGCCCAGATCCCCTCGTTTGCGACCGATTGGCACGGAGACTATCGAGTCCCACGCACAGCGTCGAGCACCGCGGCGGGATGGTTGCTGATGATGGCGTCCACGCCGAGCTCGAGGCACAGCTGCACGTCCGCCGGTTCGTCGACGGTCCACACGTAGACCTCGTGACCGCGACGGCGCTGACGGGCCACGGTCTCCGGCCACCGGCGCACGATCTTGATGTCGAGACCGATCGCGTTCACCCCGCGGGGCAAAGACCCGTCCCGGAACCGCAGGGGCACCGAGTCCTCCACGAGGAGCACTGCCGGCACGTCGGGACACAGCTGGCGCATCCGCTGGACCGCCAGCTGGGAGAACGACATCACCCGCACCCAGTGCTGCCCTGGCCGCCGTGGCCCGTCGAGGCCGAACTCCTTGAGCACCTTGGCCAGCTGGCGCTCGACCAGCCCGGCGTAGCGCGTCGGGTGCTTGGTCTCGATGACCATGCCGATGGGACGGTCGCTGGCGGTCACCATGGTGAGCAGCGCCCGCAGGGTGAGCAGCATGTTGCGGTCGCGGTCGGGCAGCTCGAGGTCGCCACCGTGCGCGTCCTTCCACGAGCCCCAGTCGAGGCCCTCGAGCTCGGCCAGCTCCAGCGTCGAGACGCTGCCCCGGCCGTTGGAGGTGCGGTTGACCCGTCGGTCGTGGACGCAGACCAGGTGGGAGTCGGCGGTCAGCCGGACATCGCACTCCAGGGCGTCGGCGCCCTCCTTGATCGCCCGTCGGTAAGCCGAGAGCGTGTGCTCCGGCTCGGCGAGGCTGGACCCGCGGTGGGCGATCACCAGGGGGGTGGGACGGGACACAGCTGAGGGCCGCACGGAGACGGCGTCGTCGAGCACGCCACCATGGTTCCACACCGGGCCGAGTCCCCGGCAAGGACTCACATGAAGGAGGAGTGGCGCGTTCCATGGCTGTGAACCTCCCCGCCTTCCAGGTCCTCGTCGACGCCCACTGGCGTGACGTCGCCCGCCTCGCCCACGCCCTGGCCGGGCCGGTCGACGGCGACGACGTCGCCCAGCAGGCGTGGACCCAGGCCCTGGCGGCCTACCCGTCGCTGCGTTCGGCGACCAACCTGCGCGGCTGGCTGCTCACCATCACGCACCGCTGCGCCATGGACGCCCACCGCGGTCGTGGTCGCCGGGCGGTCCCCCACGACGACCCCGCGTCCCTGTCCACCCGTGAGCCGGCCGCCCCAGCAGCCGACACGCACCTGCCCGACGCGCCGTTGTGGTCCGCGGTCGACGCACTGCCCCCGCGGCAGCGCGAGGCCGTCGTCCTCAAGTACGTCGTCGACCTCGACCACCCGACCATCGCCGCCGCGCTGGGCTGTTCGCCCGCGATGAGCCGGCGCCTGGTCAGCGACGCCCTTGCGACGCTGCGAAAGGACCTCCCATGAACGACGCCACAGATCCCGCCGCAGCCCTGGCCGGCTGGGCACCCTCGCTGCGTCCGCCCGTGCTCGCCGCGAGTGACGTCTCGTACGTCGTCGAGGACACCGTCATCGGCCGGATGCTCTTGGCCCGCAAGGACTCTGGCGCCATGGTCGCGACCGCGTTCATCGGCACCAACGAGGACGAAGACGCCGTCCTGGCCCGCCTCGCATCCAAGGTCTCCCCACGGATCCTGCGCCAGCCGCGCGAGCTCGACGAGGCGCGGCGCCAGCTGGACGACTACCTCGCCGGGCGCACCCGGGGCTTCACGCTGCACACCGACCTCGCGCTGGCGTCGGACTTCCAGCGGATCGTGCTGCCCGCGCTGGCCGCGTCGGTCGGGTACGGCACGCGGGCGACGTACGGCGAGCTCGCGGCGCGGGTGGAACGACCCAAGGCGGCCCGGGCCGTCGGGGCGGCGCTGGGCGCCAACCCGCTGTGCGTCGTCCTCCCCTGCCACCGGGTCGTGGCGTCGTCAGGTGCGCTGACCGGGTATGCCGGTGGGTTGACTGCCAAGCGCTTCCTCCTCGACCTCGAGGCGGGGCGGCAGACGTCCTAGGGGGTCAGCGGCGGAGTGTGCGGCGGGCGCTGCTGGAGCTGGGCGGTCAGGGCGTCCACGGCGCGGCGCAGGTCCGCGATCGTGGCCGCGTGGGCGTCGCGGTACAGGTCCACGGTCACCGAGCCACCCGGCTCCAGGGCAGCACGCTTGACCTCGGACAACGTGGTCGCGCCCTGCTGCTGGACGGCGTTGGCCAGCTCCGCCTCGGTCATGCCCAGCCGGCGCAGGGCGTGGCGATCGACCACCCCGTCGGTGACCACCTCGGTCGCCTTGCCGCTGAGGATCCACGCCACCCGGGGGCTGTGCATCGACCAGTGGTCGAGGGCTGCGTTGAAGCCCACCAGGACCACCGCGCCGATCAGGCCACCGAGCAGCGAGTTGTCCGGCCCGATGATCGCGTTCTGCACGACGTTGCTCAGCAGCAGGACGACGACGAGGTCGAGCGAGTTCATCTGCGCGAGCAGCCGCTTGCCGGCGACGCGGATGATGACGCCGATCCCGAGGTAGATGACCACGGTGCGGATCACCTTTTCCAGCACCGGCATCTGCAGGTCGAACAGGTCGTTCGCGATGCCGGTCGGGGCGGCGGCGACGACGTGGGTGAGGACTGCAGGGACGTGCTGGATCATCGGGGCTCCTCGGGTCGGTCGCCCTCAAGGTAACCGTGCCGGGCCCCACGCGCGCCCCACTTCGTCCCGAGCTCAGCCCGCATTCAGCTGGCACGCAAAGCGAGGGAAGAGATCATCCTGTCGCGCGCGATGTTCCCCCTCAGGCGAAGGGATCGGTGACCTTCCGGAGCTCGGCCAACGTGGCATACAGCTGCTCGGTCCGCTCGCGGCCCAGGTGGGCGACCCACTCGGCCTCGACCTGCTGCTGCACCGGACGAGCCACCGCCACCACCTCGTGGCCCCGGCTCGTCAGCCGGATGAGCCGGGCGCGGGCGTCGGAGGGATCCGGGACCCGTTCGACGTAGCCATTGACCTCCAGCTGGTCGACGAGGAACCCGGCACTCTGCTTGGTGACCTCGGCCGCGGCCGCGAGTTCGGTCAGCCTGGACCCGTCGGAGGCGATCCGCTGGAACACCCTCGCCTGCGCCATGGTCAGCGGGTACCCGGCCGCCACCACGGCCTCAAGGACCCGCACCTCCATGGCGCGGTAGGGGATGAACAGGAGCACGCCGAGCGGTGGGTCTTGCGGAAGTCCGGTCACGGGATCATGATAATCAAGTTCTCTGACTATTCGGGACGTGACGTCATAGGCACGTGACGACGGAGGGGGCGACATGGACGAGGAGACGAGGTGGGCGGCCATCGAGGCCGAGCGGCGCAGCCTGGTCGAGCTGCTCGGCAGCCTGACGCCGCAGCAGTGGGAGGCACAGTCGCTGTGCTCGGAGTGGAGGGTGCGCGATGTCGCCGCCCACGTGGCGATGACGCCGAGCGGATTCTCGGTCGGCACCCTCGCGGTGGGGATGGTGCGGGCCCGGGGCGACGTATGGGCGTTCGGCCGCGACCTGGCCCGCAGGCACGCGGTGCTGCCGACGGGTGAGCTCGTCGCCGAGCTCGACCGCGGCGCCGCCGCTCGGACGATGCCGTTCGTCACCAACCCGCGCAACATCCTGCTGGACGTGCTCGTGCACGGTCAGGACATCGCGGTGCCGCTGGGCGTCGAGCGCCCGATGCCGCTGCCTGCGGCGATCGCCGCGTTCGAGCGGGTGTGGACGATGGGCTGGCCGTTCCACGCGCGTCGCCGGTTGCGCGACTTCCGGCTCGTCGCGACCGACGGCGCGCTCGACATCGGCACCGGCACCCCGGTTGAGGGGCGGGTGCAGGACCTGCTGCTCCTCGCCACCGGTCGGACCGCCGCGGCCGCGGCCCGACTGCGCGGTCCCGGCGTCGAGGCGTTGCCGGCCTGACCGCCGGTACTCGTAGGCTCGACGATCGATGGAACAATCGCGACGTGGTCAAGGTCGACGTCTACTGGGCCGTGCCCCACACCCGCGCGAGCGTCCTGCACCTCCTGCACGTCCTTGACCCCGACGAGCGGCTGCGCGCAGACCGGTATGCCGACGCGGGCGCCTTCGAGCGGTTCGTCACCGGGGTGGCGCTGTTGCGTGAGGCGGTCGGGGCCCGCACCGGCGCAGCGCCTGCCCAGGTCCGGATCGACCGGACCTGCGGCACCTGCGGGGAGCCCCATGGGCGACCGCTGATCGTCGGTGAGGCGGTCAAGGTCTCGGTCACGCACACCGCCGGCCTCGTCGGGGTGGCCCTGTCGGTAGATGCGCCGGTCGGGCTCGACGTCGAGGTCGTCCGCGACCTCTCGGCGCGAGACGTCGGCCACCTCGCAGGTGTGCTGGGGGTGCGTGACGGTGACGCCCCGGAGGTGGTGCTGCGGCAGTGGACGCGGCTCGAGTCGGTGGTCAAGGCCACCGGAGACGGCATAGCCGGCGACCTGAGCGGGCTCACCCTCGGCGCGGCGACGGAGCCACCAGCGGTGCACGCATACCCGGGTCATGAAACGTTTGCCGCACACCTGGTCGACCTGAGACCGACCGGTGAGCACCTCGCGTGCCTCACCGTGCTGAGCGAGCAGGCGCCCGTCCTCCGTGAGCACCACCAGACCGGGGCGGGGCCGATGGGTCAGCCGATGGCGCGCAGGTAGCGGCCGAGACCGCCCGGCGCCGGGGTCACTGCGTGACGGTGACGCCCTTCCAGAAGGCGACGCGGTCGGCGATCTCCTTGGCTGCGTCCTTGGGCTCGCGGTAGAACCACAGGGCGTCCTCGTTGACCTCACCGTCGACCTCGATCGACTGGTAGGACGCGGTCCCCTTCCACGGGCAGAAGCTCGTCCTGCCCGAGACGCGCACCAGGTCCTCACGCACCGAGGACCGGGGGAAGTAGTGGTTGTGCTCGACGACGACCGTGTCGTCGCTCTCGGCGATGACCGTGTCGTTCCAGATCGCGCGCATGTCCTGCTCCTCGACTGGTGGCACGGCCCTCGTGGCGGTGCCGGGCTGTCCACAGTCCCAACCGCGTCCACGCCCGGCGTGTTCCCGGCGCAGCGTGCGGCCAGCCGTGGTCCGCGTGACCCACCACCTCCCCGCAGCTGCCGCGGTGGGGGCGGCCCCCCTCGTCAGAGGTCGCAGACGGTCCACAGGGTCGTGCCACGGCCCGGGACGACCTCGGTGCGGCCGGTCTCGGTGAAACCGAGTTTGGCAAGCACCCGACGCGACGCGGTGTTCCAGTCCCAGACGGTCGCCCAGAGCCGCTGGTGACCCGTCGACCGGGCGTGCTCGACGACGACGAGCGCGGCTTCGGTCGCGTAACCGTTCCCGTGGACTCGGCGGAGCAGCTCGAAGGCGATCTCCGGCTCGCCCTCCCCAGCCCGTCCGCTGTCGACGAGCCCGCAGTAGCCGATGACGTCTCCTTCCACCCTGCGCTCGACCGCCAGGAAGCCCAGCCCGTCGCGACCTGCCGACCAGACCGCGGCGGTGGCTATCGACTCCGCGAGCTCGGCGACGGTGGGGTGCCCCTGCTCGTCGAGCCGACGATGCGCAGGGAGCCGGGGGTCGTCACGCTCGACCCACAGCTCGCGCAGCACGTCGGCCTCATCCGGTCGCATCGGGCGGAGCACCAGCCGCTCGCCCTGGAGCTCGAACACCGGGACCTCTCAGCCGGTGGCGCGCAGGTAGCGGCCGAAGTGGGGGACGGTGAACGCGATCCGCCCGCGCTCGCCCGAGTAGATCAGCCCCTTCTTGAGCAACGCGTCCCGCGCCGGCGACAGCGACTGTGGCTTGCGGTCGAGCAGGGTGGCGACCGCGGAGGTCGGCACCGACTCGGTCTCGTCGACGTCCTCCCCCGCCTCGGCCATGGCGAGCGCGGCGTCGGCCATGGCCCGCAGGTACTCCCGCTCGGCCGGCGTCGCCCGCTCGAACCGCGACCCGAAGAACCCGACGGCCAGCTCGGCCTCGGCCTCGGGCGCGGCGACCTTGATGTCCTCGGCACTGATCGGCGTCCTCGGGGCGACGTCCCAGGCGACCTTGCCGTAGGCCTGGACGAAGTACGGGTAGCCGGCCGTCGCGGCATACATCGCCTCGAGGGCCTCGGGCGTGAACTCGGCGCCCTCGTCCTCTGCGGGAGCGACGAGGGCGAGGTCGGCCGCGCTGCGGTCGAGGCGGTCGATGCGTTGGTAGCGAAAGAGCCGCTCGGAGTAGGACTTCGACGCGGACAGGACCGCGGGCAGGTGCGGCCGGCCCGCGCCGACGACGATGACGGGCAGCCCCGACTGCGAGATCTCGTGGCAGGCGGCGCACACGGCGGAGACGTCCTCGGCCGTGAGGTCCTGCATCTCGTCGACGAAGATCGCCACACCCTTGCCGACGTCGGCGGCGAGCCCGCCCACGTCGGTGAGCAGCTCGACGAGGTCGATCTCGATGTCACCGGAGTCGGCGCGGCCGCTCACAGCTGGGGCGTCGATGCCGGGGTTCCACTTCTCGCGCAGCTTGGCGCCGGGGGCGGAGTCGCGCTGGGCGAACGCCTTGATCACGCCGAGCACGTGGTCGACGTCGTCGCCCTGCGGGTGGCCGAGCTCGCGGACCGCGACGTGCAGCGCCGCCGACAGCGGACGGCGCAGGCCCTGGTCGGGGCGCGCCTCGAGCTTGCCGGTGCCCCAGTGGGCGCGGACCGCAGCCGAGCGCAGCGCGTTGAGCAGCACGGTCTTGCCGACGCCGCGCAGCCCGGTGAGCACGATCGACCGCTCGGGTCGCCCGCGCGCGATCCGCTCCAGCACGATGTCGAACGCCTGGAGCTGCTCGTCGCGCCCCGCCAGCTCGGGTGGGCGCTGGCCGGCGCCGGGGGCATAGGGGTTACGGATCGGGTCCACGATCGCAGGGTATGGGTCTGTCTAGCGATATCCCGAGAGGTGCGGATACGCCCCGATCGTGTCGCGGTCGATGCTCCCGTATGGCGCTTTCTACCGTCGTTCTGATAGTCGCCGATACATCGCGATCCTTGCCGCCGCCCGTCGATCGCTTCTGCCCTGGCCGGTCACTGTGATCACTGGGCGTCGTGCCGGGCGCGTTCCGACAGCGCCAACTGATCACAGTGACCCGGCATGCCGCCACCGACAGCCCGGGGGCGTCCCGTCAGCGGAGGGTGCGGGTGCGCCGACGGACGATGTGTCCGACGACGGCGGGGATCCAGCCGGTCTCGCCGCGCATCCAGCGGCCGGCGACGAGGTTGTGCGGGACGACGACGAAGGATCCTTTGAACCCCTCGGTCAGCGACAGGTCGGTGCCGAACACGTCGGTCACCACCTGCCAGTCGAGGTCGGTGGCGTGGTCGAGGTGGGTGCCGATCCCGATCGCGTACCGCTCGACGATGGCCGCGTGGTCGGGACGGCTGGCTTCGTCAGCGCCAGCCCAGGCGGTGTATGCCGCGTCGAGCCCCTTGCTGAGCGAGTCGAGGTCGTCGACATCGACGCCTTCGGCCTGCAGCGCCTCGAGGGCCGACTCGATCCGGGCCTTCTCCTCGGGGCCGAGGCCCTTGACGATGGGTCGCAGCGACTCACCGTCATCGACGAGCTGGTCACCGGCCGAGGCGAGCTCGAGCTCCTCGACGGGCTCCGGCTCCGTGCCCTTGCCCCGACCGAACCAGGCCATGACCGGCTACTTCACCGACGGTGCGGCGGCATCGGCGGCCAGCGGCTTGCCCGCGACCTCCCAGGCCTTCATGCCGCCGCCGAGGTTGGCCACGTCGAACCCCTGCTGCGACAGCCACGCCACCGCCTGACCGGAACGGCCACCGCTGCGGCACACCACGGCGAGCGTGCCGGAGTCGGTGTCGGGCAGCTCGTCGAGTCGCGCGGGGAGGTCGCCCAGCGGGATGTGCACGGCGCCGGGCGCGTGGCCCGCATCCCACTCGTCCTGCTCACGGACGTCCAGGAGGACGGCGTCGTCGGCGACATCGGACACGGACACCTGGGGGAGGTTCATGGCCGCCATCCTGCCACCGAGGCGTTCCGCTCGCCGAGGCATGTCCGGTCGGCCGCGGCTAGGGTCGAAGGCATGACTGAACAGGTGCCTGTCGGCCACACCCCTGACCGCGGTCTCACGATCACCCTGAACACGCCCTTCGTGGAGTCACTGAGCCCCGAGCAGCTGGACCACTACGTGCGCACGGTCGTCGCGCTCGGTGCTGCCGCCGGCGACGCGCTGCCGTCCGACCTCGCCTCGCGACTCCAGTCCGACCTCGAGGCCGGCGACGTGCAGCTCGCGCCCACGTCCTACGACCGGCTCGCCGAGCAGCTCACCGAGGCCCACGGTGCGCCCCTGTCGATCATCACCGACCAGGACCAGCTGCTGTATGGCGAGGAGGACGCGACCGCTGCGGCCCACCGCCCCGCTTCCCCAGCCGCCGCAGACCCCGAGCACCCGGACCGCCCGACCTACTCCTGACCGCCGGTCCCCGTGAAACGTCCGGATCCGTTGCAGGTCAGCTGGATCCACGGGTCGGTGTCTGCCAAGCACAACACCGACCCGGACCTGCAGGTCCACTGGCACGACGACACCACGGTGATCCTGCGCCAGAACAAGGCGATCGACTACGAGGCGCCGTTCCTGTTCCTGCTGTTCGGCCACGAGCGCGCCATGCTGCTGGACACGGGAGCGACCGCCGACGCTGCGCTGTTCCCGCTCCGCAGCACCGTGGACGACTTGGTGGACCAGTGGCTGCAACGTCATCCGCGCGAAGATTACGAGCTACTGGTCCTGCACACGCACTCGCACGGTGACCACGTCGCGGGTGACGGGCAGTTCGCCGACCGCCCCGGAACCAGGGTCGTCGGGGCAGACCGCGCGTCGGTGCACCGCCACCTCGGCCTGACACCGGACCTGGACCGCCCGGCCCTGCTCGACCTCGGCGGCCGGGTGGTGGAGTGCATCGCCAGCCCCGGGCACGACGCCGCAGCGGTCACGTACTTCGACGCGCGGACCGGGTTCCTGCTGACCGGGGACACGGTCTACCCGGGGCGGCTCTACGTCGAGGACCCGGCGGCATACGCGTTGACCATCGACCGGCTCGTCGCGTTCGCGGACACGCACCCGGTGAGCCACGTCCTGGGCTGCCACATCGAGATGAGCACCACACCCGGCGAGGACTACCCCGTCCGCACCACCTACCAGCCGGACGAGCCGCCGCTGGAGATGACCGTCGAGCAGCTGCGCGACGTCCAGCGCGCGGTCGCGGAGGTCGGCGACCGGCCAGGCCGGCACGTCTTCGACGACTTCGTCCTGCACCTCGACGGCTAGGACGAGACGGCGGCGTCCGCGGTGATGTCCGCGGGGATGTCCGCCGTGACGGCCGTCCCCGCGATGTGGGTGTTGAACGGCAGGAAGGGTGAGTGGATCCGGTACGGCTGCACGTCGACGCTGCCGAACCCTGCCGCCCGGATCACGCCGGCGAGATCCCGTTCGCACGAGCACCCCTCGAACAGCCATGCCCACGGTCGACGCAGGAGCCGCTGCGCGGTGCGCGTCCCCGTGCCGGCCTCGGCCACGACGTGCTCGGCGAAGCTGAACCGGCCCCCTGGTCGCAGGATCCGCCGGACCTCGGCCAGGACCGCCTCCGGGTCGCTGACGCTGCACAGCACCAGGCTGGAGATGACGGCGTCGACGCTGGCGTCGGGCAGGTCGACGTGCTCGGCGACGATGCTGCGCACCTCGAGGTCGACGCCCCGGGTGCGCGCTGCCTTGCGCAGGCGTGCGTGCATGTGGCGGTTCGGCTCGATGGCGATCAGCCGCGCGCCTGCCGGCAGGTAGCGCAGGTTCGCCCCTACGCCCGGCCCGAGCTCCACCACGGTGTCGGGGAGGTCGGCGAAGACCGCCGCTTTGTGCTGGCGCATGTGGCGGTCGAGGTAGCCGCCCATGAGCCAGAAGAAGGCGGAGTTGAAGCGTCCGAGGACCGGGTGGTCAGGATGTGTGGTCATGTTCGTCATGGATCCAGCGTGTCCGGGCCACGACGGTGCCGTCAGCAGTGGAAATACCGCACCTTCGACTCGCTGACCCATCCCCGACCGGGACCCCTCCCGGCCGCACCTTCCCCACCTCAGGAGGGCGGGTTCGACGCGACGTACCAGGCAGCGACCTGCGACCGGGAGCGGAACCCCAGCCGCGTGCGGATCCGTTCGACGTGCGACTCGGCGGACCGTTCGCTGATCACCAGCTCCTCGGCGATCTGCCGGTTCGACCACCCTCGGGACACCAGCTGGGCCACCTGGGTCTGGCGCGGCGTCAGAGCGGGCGCCGCGACGAGCGGATCGAGGGCGGGCAGCCCCAGCCCGGTCCGAATGGCGCCCAGCAGGGACTGCGTGTCGCCGGCGAAGGGCAGGTGGGTGCGACCGGGCAGCACGGTCAGCGTCGCGCCGGCGATCCCGGCCGCCAACCGCTGACCCTCGGACAGCGGGACCGCGCGGTCGTCCTGACGGTGGATCACGGTGGTGCGCGCCATGATCCGGCCCAGGTCCTCGGACACGTCGATGGCGTAGCACGCGGCCAGCAGCTGGTGCGCCATGGCAGCAGATGCCGAATCCCGTTGGTATCGCGCGAAGACGGCCCGGAATCCGGCATCCGCCTCGGGCGCGAAGATGTCGGTCAGCACGTCCGACGCCAGGCCCCAGTGGCTGTCGACCAGCCCGAGCACGTGCTGTCGAACGGTCGGCGACGCGACGCGGTCGCCGTGGACCCACCCGCCGTACAGGACCAGCCGCCCCACCGACGACGGGTGGCGGGCGGCCCATCGCACCGCGAGCGGCGCACCGAAGGAGGCGCCGACCAGGTCGAAGCGGTCGGTCCCGACCTCCTCCGCCACCGCGGCCAGGACCTCCAGTTCCAGCTCGGCGACGTCCGTGCGGTCGGTGCCGCCGGACAAGCCGCACCCGGGCCGGTCGTACCTCACGAGGGTGCGCCCGGTCGCCAGCCCCTCGTAGAAACGACGCTCGGCAGGGACCGCCCAGCCCAGGTCGAGGTGGGAGACCCAGCCCGGTACGTGGACCACGGTCGGGCCGTGTCCGGTGACCGCATACGCGATGGCGGTGCCGTCATCGAGGCGGGCCGTGCCCCTGGTCGGGCTGGGCCTCATCGGGCGACGCCTGACCTCTCCCGCCAGGTGCTGGGCGCCGACCCGTGGTGCCGCTTGAAGGCGCGGCTGAACGCCTCCTCCGCCTCGTACCCCACTCGGTGGGCGATCGTCGCGACCGGCAGGGTGGTCGTGCGCAGGAGGTCCTCCGCGACGTGCATGCGCCAGCCGGTGAGGTAGCGGATCGGGGCGAGCCCGAGGACGGTGCGGAAGCGTTCGTCGAGCACCGTGGACGACACGCTGGACACGCGTGCCAGCTCGGCGAGGGTCCAGCGGTGGCCGGGCTCGCCGTGCATGGCCGCGAGCGCGGGCGCGATCACGATGTCGCGCAAGGCGGCCGGCCACCCCGTGGCGGTCGCCGGCGCGTTCGACAGGTGGAGCTTGAGCACCTCGCGCAGCAACAGCTGCGGTATGTCGGTGGGTGACCCGAGCCGGTCGTCGGCGGTCCGGCTGGTCTGCTGGAGGACCAGGTCGCTGCTGGCCCGGACCCAGGAGCGGACCGGTCCCACTGGCGGTGTGACGACGAACACCGGCGGGAAGACCCCCATCCGCGGGTCGAAAAGCCTGTCGTCGCAGGCGAGGAAGCCGCAGACGAGCTCGCTGCGTGCGCCGCCCGTGCCGTGGACGATGTGCGGCAGCGCGGTCCACGGCGGTGGGTCGATCAGCTGCGCGATGGACACCGGCTCGGCCTCCTCGTGCCCACCCATGCGGTGCTGGTCGTTGTAGGGCAGCACGATCACGTCGCCCTCGTGGGCCCAGACCTTGTCCGACCCCGCTTCGATCCAGCAGCTCCCGGCGAGGACCACGTGGAACAGCACGAGCCGCGCGGCGTCCGGAGCCAGCACGGCCGCGACCTCGCGCGAGGACATCGACTCGTACGCCCAGGCCTCGGTGTACTCGCTGTGCAGGAAGATCGCGCCGGACAGGTGGATCTGCGCCAGCGCGTCGGCGAGGGCGGCGGATCGGTCAGCCCCTGCGGCATCTGCGTCATGGTCGGACCGCGTGACGGTCATGAGACTGAGTGTGTCAGCACCTCAGCCAAGGAGACAGAGATGACAGCCGCCGACCGGTTCAACTCCACACGCTTCTCGTTGTGGATCAACAGCCACCGAGGCCGAGCCTTCCGGCTCGTCGCCGGCCTCGCGTGGCTCGCGTTCGCCGTCGTCTTCCGCGACCACTGGTGGGGAGTCGCGGCCGGCGTATGGAGCGTCCTGCCCCTGAGCGCAGGGGTGTTCGACGTCTGCTGGGTCAGCGCCGCCCTCGGTGGCCCGTTGGCGGGTCGCTCGATCCGTGCCGCCCAGGGACGTTCCACGACCGCTGTCCGCGTGTGAGCCCGGCCCGTCAGAGACACGTCCGTATGGCGTCGATGAGCGCCTTCCAGCGCGGGTCACCGTGCGGGCCGATGTCGCGCATCAGGCTGGTGACGTAGCCGAAGCCGACCTCGTGGTCCGGGTCGGCGATGCCGAGACGGCCGCCGGCCCCGGTGTGCCCGAACGTCGTGGGACCGAAGCCGGGCATGCTCGGCGAGGCCAGCTGGTAGCCGAGCCCGAACCGGATGTCGGGCCCTGCCGTCCCGCTCTCGATGAGGGTCTCGACGCCGTCGGTGCGCGGGCGGGTCACCCGCGTGCGGGTCTCCTCGCTGACGAGCTGGATCCCGCCCACGGGGCCGAGCAGTGCGCCATACATGGCGGCCAGGGCGCGGGCGTCGGTGATGGCGCCGATGCCGGGACGTTCGGCCCCGTAGTGGGCGCGAACCTCGTCGAGGTCGTCGAAGTCGGGGTCCATGGGCGGGTTCTCCCGCAGGAACGCCTGCCGTTGCGCGGCATAGGAACCTGGTTCTGGCGCTGCGCCGTCCGCGTCGGGGGTCATGGGGCTCTGCTGCTCCCACAGGCCGGGCACCACGCGCGGGATGTGCTCGGGGGGCAGCCCCATCCAGAGGTCGACACCGAGGGGCTCGGCGATGAGGGTGCGGACGTGCTGGGCGATGGACCGCCCGCTGGCCCGCTTGACGATCTCGTCGAGCAGCGTCCCGTACGTCACCGGGTGGTAGGCCATCGCGGTCCCGGGCTCCCAGAGCGGAGTCCCTCCGGCGAGGGCGCGGGTGACAGCCTCGCCGCGGTGCAGGTCGAGGCCTTGGAGGCCGGTGCCGAGCGGCGGGTAGGGCAGACCGGCCGTGTGGGACGCGACCATCCCGAGGGTGACCTTGGTCCTTGCCGGCGGCAGCGAACTCGGGCCACCAGGTTGCGACCCGCTCCTCAGGATCGAGGACACCGCGCTCGACCAGCATCGCCAGCACGGTCGCGGTGACGCCTTTGCTGCAGGACGCGACCATCATCAGGCCGTCGGCGGGCATCGGCCGGTGGTTGACCTCGTCAGTCCCTCCCCACAGGTCCACGACCGTGCGGCCGCGGTGGACAACGCTGACGGCCGCCGCGCCGTCGCCGGGGTCGGTGAAGTTGCGGCGGAACGCGTCCGCGACCGGGCCGAAGCCCTCGGCGACGAACGGCTCGGTAGGGCTGGTCATGCTCGCGACCCTAAGCCGCTCCCACCAGATGGTGTCAGGCCCCGTCCAGCTCACGGTCGGCGCGGGCGAGCCAGGCGAGGGCACGGACGCTCTCCCACGTGCCCGGCTTGAGCCCGTCGGCCGCGGTCCGGGCCGAGGCCAGCAGGCGAGCCCCGTCGGGCAGGTCCTTGGCCTCGATCGCGAGCACCGCCAACGCCTCCACGCTCTCCCACGTGCCCGGCTTGAGCCCGGCTGCGGTCTCGAGGGCGCGCTGCAGCGGGGGTCGTGGGTCGGGTTGCTTCGCCATCGGCGCTCTCCCTGCCTCGAGGAGGTGCCCGACACCCGTCGGGCACCGTTGCCCGCCATGGTGCCGTACCCGGGTCGTCACCGGGTCAGATCGTCGTGACCATCCCTCCGTCGATCAGGACGTCTGCGCCGGTCACGTTGCCCGCCAGCGGCGAGCTCAGGTAGAGCACGAGGTGGGCGACCTCCTCGGGACGGGTGAACCGGCCGGTCGGGGTGCCGGCCACGGCTGCCTGCTGGACCGCCACGGGGTCCAGGCCGCGCGCCTTCGCCACCGTCTCGGCGACCCCGCCGGCACCGAGCCACAGCGCCGTCGCGACCGGTCCCGGGCTGACGGTGTTGACCCGCACCCCTGCCGGTCCGAGCTCCTTGGACAGCGACTTCGTGAAGCTGCGCAGGGCGGCCTTGGCCGCGCTGTAGTCGATCACGCCGGGGTCGGGCAGGGCGGCGTTGACCGAGCAGATGGTGGTCACCGCCGACGGCGCACGCGCCAGCAGATGGGGCACCGCCGCTCTCGTCGCCCGCACCGCGGAGAACAGGTTGACGTCCAGCGCCCACTGCCAGTCGGCATCGCTGACGTCGAGGAACCCCGTGGTGCGGGGCCGCACTCCACCCACGTTGTTGACGAGCACGTCGATCCCCCCGTGGGTCTCGACCGCCGCGTCGACCAGGGCCTGGCACCCGGCCGAGGTGGTGAGGTCGTCGAGGACGACCGTCAGATCGCCCTCGTCAGCCAGGGCGTTCAGCTCGGCGGAGGCGGACAGCGCCCCGGCCACGACGCCGGCCCCTTCGCGGATCAGCGCCTGGGCCACGGCGAGACCGATGCCACGGCTGGCTCCGGTGACCACTGCCGTCTTCCCAGTCAGGTCGAGCTTCACAGCTCCTGCTCCTTGAGCCAGCGCAGGCAGGTCTCGGCCACCTCGCGCCACCCCGAGTCGATGGTCAGCGAGTGCCCACGGTCGGGGAAGGTGACGATGTCGGTGACGGCCTCGGAGTGCCGGTACTGCTTGAGCGTGGACCGGGTGATGGCCTCCGGCACGGTGTTGTCCTTACCGCTGCCGATGAGCAGCAGAGGTCCCCGGGACTGGTTGCCGGTCTGCACCTTGGCCGGGGAGTGCGGGTCGAAGTTCGCCGTCGCAGCCTCGAACAGCGGCCTGCCGGGAGCCGGGATCGTCCAACGCTGGTGCAGCTCGTCGGACTCTGCCTCGGGGACGGCGTTGGCGAAGGCGAACCGGAACTGCTCGGGGGTCAGGCTGACGGCACGGTGCCGGTTCGCCGGGTTCTTGAACACCGGCAGGGTCGCGCGCAACGCCGAGAGCGGCACGGGCAGGACACCCTTGATCTGGGCCGCGTCGATGGCGATCGCCGCCCGAGCGAGGTCCTGGCCGAGGAGCTTCTGCGCGATCATCCCGCCGAAGGAGTGACCGATGAGGATCGGCTTCTCCGGCAGCGTCTCGATGACCGAGGCGAAGTGGGTGACCACGTCGTCGATCCCGTGGTCTTCGATGTCCTCGGGGTGCGCCCGCGACTCCTCTACCGTGGCACCGTCACCCGGCCACCCGGGCGCCTGCGCGGCATACCCGGCGTCGTCGAACATCGTCACCCACGCGTCCCACGAGGTGGCGTGGAGCCACAACCCGTGGATGAACAGCACTGGTGTTGCCATGAGATCTCCCCTATCGTCGCGCCGGGAGCGGGTTGTCCCCGGCTGCCCTTCGAGGCTAGGAACGCGGGACTCGGCACGGCTTGGGTCAGGCGGCTGCATCGGTCAGGGACGGGCCACCCTCGACGACGTCACGGCTAGCGTCATCTGACTGAAAGCCGGGGCGGTCAGACGAACGGGCTCTCGCTGGCCAGTGCCCGTGACAGCTGGCCCCGGCTGGTGATGCCCAGCTTGGGGAAGATGCGGTACAGGTGCGAGCTCACGGTGCGGTGCGAGAGGAACAGGCGCTCACCGATGTCGCGGTTCGACAGGCCCATCGCGGCGAGCTCGGCGATCCGCGTCTCCTGCACCGAGAGCTGCTCGCGCGGCCGTGTCTGCGGTCGCCATCCCTGCTCGCCGGTGGCGCGCAGCTCGTCGTCGGCGCGAGCCGCCCAGACGGCGGCGCCGAGGGTCGTGAAGGTCCCTCGTGCCGCGCGCAGCGGGTCTCGCGACTCGACGACCCGTCGTTGCCGACGCAGCCAGGACCCCTGCGCCAGCTGCAACCGCGCCAAGTGCCACGGATACCGTCGCGCCGCGCCGCCCAGCGCCTGGCCGAAGAGCTCCTCGGCGTCGTCCTCGGTGGCGAGGACGGCCCGGGCGTACTCGACGGCCACCGTCGAGACCGGCGACGGAGCAGGGCCGGCCGGTCCCGCGATCGAGTCCACGACCTGCGACGCGTCCTCCCGGCGCCCCGTAGGGACCGCCGCGTCGGCGAGGTAGCCCAGCGCCCAGAACTGCTGGACCTGCTGGAAGGCGGGGTCGGTCGGCACGAACGTGCGGCGCAGCGCTGCATACGCCTGCCCGGGCTGGGTCCGGCCGAGCTCACCGATGCCCCTGACCAGCTGCACGCCCGCCAGCAGGGAGGAGCTGGCGTTGGGGGTGAGCAGGGCGGTGCGTTCGGCTGCTGCGAGGAGAGGGTGGTCCGGGTCCCAGTCGCCGCGCACGGCATCGGCGAGGGCGACGGCGATGCGGGCGGTGCCCGCCCACACCGCCTGCCCGGTCTCGTCGCCAAGGCGCATGGCCTCGTCAGCCGAGCGCGACGGGTCGAAGATGCCGAGGTTCACCTCGGCCCAGGCGCGGATGGCCAGCACCTCGGCCAACAGGCTCAGCCGGCCGTGGGCCCTCAGCTCGACCGCGGCCGTCGACAGGTATGCCGCGGCGCGTTCGTGGTCGCCCACGCAGAAGGCCGCGATACCCAGCAGGCCGGCGAGGTCGGGCCGACCCCGCGCATCGGCCGGCCAGCCCTCGAGGTGGGAAAGCACCTCCGGCCCGGACGCGAGCGAGTCGGCCAGCGCCAGCACCGCCAGCACCCGGGGGTCGTCGACGGGGAGCGGCACCGCCCGCACGGCACGGACGATGTCGCGGCGGACGTCCTCACCCGGGTCGCGCCACCACACCCGACGGCCGGCACCGAAGAGCAGCTGCAGCGCCAGGTCGACCTCCCGCTCGCTGGTGGCACGACGGGCCAGGGCGACGAGGCGCCGCACCTCGGCGGGCTCGCTCGAGGACCCGTCGTGGAAGACCCCCTCGAGCCAGGTCAGTCGCGACCGGTCGCTCACCGACAGGGGCATGGCGCCGAGCTGGGTACGGATCTGCTCGACGCGGGCATACCGGCCGAGCTCGTACTCAAGCTCAGCGGCGGCCAGCAGCCGTCTGGCCCTGTCCGCGCCGGCGTGGCTCAGGGCTGCCGCTCGCTCCAGCCGGGCTACCGCCGTGGCGACGGCTCCCCGTCGTCGGGCGTCTCCGGCGGCGCGTTCCAGGGCAGCGGCCACGTCCTCGTCCGGCCCCGACGTCGAGGACGCCCGGTGCCACAGCGCACGGTCGGGGTCTGACCGCAGCACCGTGGCGAGTGCTTCGTGGGCACGGTGGCGGGTCTCCAGGGGCATCGCGTGCCGCAGCGCCGAGCCGATCAGCGGGTGGGTCAGCCGGTAGCGGTCACCGGACACCTCGATCAGTCCCAGCTCGACGGCGGGCTGCACGTCGGGTCGACCCAGGGGTGCGCCGTGGACGAGCTCGGCTGCCGCGAGCACCTCGTGCAGGGTGTCGCCTCCGTCGACCGCGGCGACGTCCAGCACCGCGCGGGTGCCCGGATCGAGGTGGTCGGCGCGCGCCACGAAGGTGGCTTCGAGGCGATCGGTCATCGGCAGGTCCCCGTCGAGCTCCGGCCACTGGTCGCCGCCGGACCGCAGCGCCGTCGCGATCTCGATCAAGGCGAGCGGGTTGCCGACGGACTGACGAAGGACGCGTTCGCGCAGGCCCGGTGCGAGCTCGGGGGCGGTCGCCTGGAGCAGGGCAGCGGCCGAGGTCTCGTCGAGGACGCCCACCTCCATCCACGTGACGGTGCGGTCGTCGCCGAAGTCGGGGACCCGGGCGCGCGAGGCGCAGACGAAGTGCACGGCCTCTCCCTCGACCCGACGGGCGACGAAGGACAGCACCTCCAGGGACGGCTGGTCCATCAGGCCAAGGTCGTCGAGGCTGACGAGCACCGGTGCCTGGGCGGCCGTCTCGACGAGGAGCTCGAGCACCGCCAGGGAGACGAAGAACGGGTTCACCTCGATGGAGGCGCCCATCGCGAAGCAGGACAGGAGCGCCTCGCGCTGGTTGACCGGGAGGGCGTCGATGCGGGCGAGGGTGGGGCGCACGAGCTGGTGCAGGCTGGCGTACGGAAGGTGGGCCTCGGCGTGACTGCCACGGGCTGTGAGCACGGTGTGACCGGCCGCTCGGGCATGGCCCTCCAGCTGGCCGAGCAGGGCGCTCTTGCCGACCCCGGGACCGCCCACGAGGCCGACGACCGGCGCTGCGCCAGGGTCAGTGCCGGGGTCGGCGCCGAGGTCAGTGGCGGGGTCGGCGCTCGCTGCGTTGAGTCGCCGCACGAGGGCGTCCAGCAGCTCACGACGACCGACGAGGCCACCCGCGGGCGCAGAACTCACGTCGTCGAGCATGATCTGGTTCGCGCCCGCTGTCCACAGTCTCCGGGGTCAGGGGCGGTTGGCGGTGACCCAGGATGTCGACACCATGGATGGGCGGCCGACGACGTGACGCAGCGGCACACTGGAGTCGTGGCCAATGGGGAGGTGCAGACCATGATCGAGCTCGTCGTCGGGACGCCGGGCGACGAGGGCGCTGCGGCTGCAGCGCAGCTCCTGCACGACTTCAACGTGGAGTACGACGAGCCGACCCCTGCACCCGGGGAGCTCGCAGCCCGTCTGATGGAACTCATTGCGACAGGACAGCTCTGGGTCCTCCTCGCGCGCGACCACGAGACCGGCGCCGCCGTCGGGGTCGCGGTGGTGCGCCTCGCTCCGTCACTGTGGAGCACGGGCCAGGAGGCCTACCTGGCGGAGCTGTATGTCGTGCCGGACCACCGTGGCCGGGGGCACGGCCGCGCGCTGATCACCCATGCCATGCAGGTCGCGCGGGAAGAAGGCGCCGACTACGCCTTCCTCATCACGAGCGAGGACGACCACCGGGCCCAGCGCCTCTACGAGGCAGCCGGCTTTCGTCGGACCGAGGGCGACGACGGCCCGATCATGCTGGCCTACGAGCGAGACCTGTAACGCTCCACGGTCAGCGGCTGGGGCGAGCCAGGGGGGTGCCGTCCAGGGCGTTGCGGAAGGCCACCAGCGAGTCGAAGACCTGCAGGACGCCGGCCTCGTGCAGCTCGCCGACCGAGAACCCGCCGGTGCGGACCCCGAGGGTGGGGATGCCCAGCTTGGCCGCTGCCTGGGCGTCGTAGATCGAGTCACCCACCATGACGCCGCTGGCGCCCTCGACCTTGGCCAGCGCCGCCGCCACGATGTCCGGCTCGGGCTTGCTCTTCTCCACGTCGTCGGAGGTCGTCCAGGCGTCGGCGAGGGACTTGCCGTCGATGAGGTCGAGGAAGGCCTCGACGTGCTCGGTCTTGCCCGAGCTGGCCAGGACCAGCCGGAAGCCGCGTTCCTTGACTGCGGCCAGCAGCTCGTGCGCGCCCTCGAAGGGCTGGATCTCGCCGATGAACTGGTCGAACTCCTCCGACCACGCCTCGCGCAGTGCGTCCCCGTGGGCCTCCTCGACCTCCCGGCCGGCGACGGCGGCCACGAACTGGTCCCCACCCATACCGATGCCCCGGTGCAGGCGCCACATCGGACGGGTGATGTCGTAGCGGCGCAGGGCGCGGAACCACGCCAGCGCGTGCTGGTAGTTGGTGTCCACGAGGGTGCCGTCGACGTCGAAGATTGCCGTGTCTGCCATGCCTTCTTCCTACCCCACGGGGGCCCGGCCAAACGACCGCGGCAGCTGGCCGCAGGAGGACGAGGTGTTCCAGGGCGAAGCGCTCGACCCGGCCACTACGGTGGCTCGTGAACCCCTGGGAGGTGCGATGAAGGCCGCTGAGATCCTGCGCCCGTTGGTCGACGCCGCGCTCGGCACCGATCTCCCGGTGCGCATCGTCTGCTGGGACGGCAGCTCGATCGGGCCCGCCGATGCCGACGTGGTCGTCCGCTTCGTCTCGCGGCGCGCCCTGCGCCGCCTGGTCTGGGCTCCGAACGAGCTGGGGTTCGCCCGGGCCTACGTGTCCGGCGACGTCCAGATCGAGGGGGACCTGCTCGACACGTTGACCCGGCTGGACGCGCTGGCCGACCCCGAGCGCGGACCGGGCGTGAACATCGGACCCGACACCAGGGCCGCTGTCATCAAGGCCGTCATCCGCCTCGGCGCCCTGGGCCCACCGCCCCGGCCGCCGGCCGAGGAGATCCGGCTGTCCGGTCGCCGGCACGGGCGCGGCCGGGACGCTCAGGCGATCTCGCACCACTACGACGTGGGCAACGACTTCTACGCGCTCGTCCTGGGCCCGTCGATGGTCTACTCCTGCGCGTACTTCGAGCAGGCGCCCTCGGCGGCATACACGTTGGAGGACGCGCAGCGCGCCAAGCTGGACCTCGTCGCGCGCAAGCTGGGCCTCGCGCCGGGGATGCGCCTGCTGGACGTGGGGTGCGGGTGGGGGTCGTTCGTGATCCACGCGGCCCGCGAGTACGGCGTCACGGCGGTGGGGGTCACCCTCTCGCAGGAGCAGGCGGCCTCGGCCCGCGCGACCGTCGCCTCGCTGGGGATCGAGGACCGGGTCGAGATCCGGGTGCAGGACTACCGCGACGTCCCCGACGGCCCCTACGACGCGATCGCCAGCATCGGGATGGCCGAGCACGTGGGCGCTTCCCAGCTGCCCGAGTATGCTGCGCACCTCCACGGGCTCCTGGCCCCCGGTGGGCGTCTGCTCAACCATGCGATCTCGCGTCGGCCCGGCCCTCCGGGTGACCCGAAGGGGGACAAGACCTCGTTCATCGACCGCTACGTCTTCCCCGACGGCGAACTGCATCCGATGTCGACGATGGTCGACGTGCTGGAGTCGGCCGGGTTCGAGGTCCGTGACGTGGAGTCGCTGCGCGAGCACTACGCGGACACCCTGCGCGCCTGGGTGGCCAACCTCGAACGGGACTGGGACGAGGCGGTCCGGCTCTCCAGCGCGGGCCGTGCCCGGGTGTGGCGGTTGTACATGGCGGGCTCGGCGCTCGGGTTCCAGTCCAACCGTCTCGGGGTCAACCAGGTCCTCGCCGTCAGGACCGGCCCCGGTGGGACCAGCGGGCTCCCCCGCACCCGCGCCGGGCTGCTCGGCCAGCCGTGACCCTCGCTCCGTCGACCCGTGTCGGACCTCGGTCCTAGCCTCGACGCCATGACGGACTGGGGCGACATCACGGACGCGATCGGGCTCGCCCTCGGTGGCGAGAAGCAGCGGGGACGCGACGCACTGGCGCAGTGCTGGGCCGCGACCGCCGACACCGACCACGCCCAGCGGTGCGTCATGGCCCACTACCTGGCCGACCTGCAGTCGACTCTGGAGGACGAGGTGGCCTGGGACGAGGCTGCACTGTCCGAACACGCGCACGTGGTCGACGCGGACCTGGCGCCGGTGGGCATGACCTCGGCCGAAGCCCTGGCCCCGAGCCTGCACCTGAACCTCGGTGACGGGTACCTGCGCCAGGGCAGGGTCGACGACGCGAGGACGCAGGTCACTGCCGGCCTGAGCGCCGCGAGCTCGCTCCCCGACGACGGGTATGGAGCCCACATCCGCTCCGGACTTGAGCGCCTCCAGGAGCGCGTGGAGCAGTCAGCGAGCCCCTGACCAGAACTCCCGGAGCACAGGCACCGTGGCCTTGCCCTTGACCATGTGCGTCTGCCCGGGCAGCTCCCGCAGCGTTGCGTCCGGGAGTGCGGCCGCGAGCGCCGCCTGCGAGTTCTTCATGTACTGCGGGCTCTTGCCGCCGACGATCACCAGGACCGGGACGGTGACGCCGGACAGCCAGCCGGCCGGGAGCGGCTTGCCCTGCTGGTGCTCCAGGACGAGGGCGTAGTCGTGGGGCAGCGTGGGCGCGACGGCACAGAGCTTCTTCCAGACCGGCATCAGGCGCATCATCATCACGCCGAACGCCGGCAGGCCGACCGTGCGCATGAACAGCTTGACCGCATCACCGGACCGGCCCGCGTCGACCAGCGCCTGCGTCCGAGCGCCCAGGTCGGCGTCGTTGGGGGCGTGGGTGTCGTCGACGATGAACGGCGCCTCGTACAGCGCGACCTTCCCCGTGGGGACGCCCGCCCGCAGCGCCTCGAGCACCAGCACCGCTCCAGACGAGGCTCCGACGACCAGGGCGTCCGGACCGGCGGCCTCGAGCACCGCCACCAGGTCCTCCACCTCACGGTGCACGGTGGAGGGCGACGACCCGGGACCGCTCTCTCCCCGGCCGCGCCGGTCGTAGGCGAAGACGGCGTGGTCCTCGGACAGCTGCGGGATCAGGGACTTCGCGGTGCCCATCGTGCGCTGGCACAGGGCGCCCTCGACCACGACGACAGCCGGTCCGGTCCCGGTCACGTCGTAGGCGATCGCCGTGCCGTCGGCGGAGGTGACGAAGCGGGTGCTGGTGGTGGTGGTCACGGTGGTCATGATGTCTCCTCGGTCAGGGTCTTCGACGGTCTTTGACCATGCGTCGAACGGGTCAGCCGGATTTCGACACGTGCGCCAGGTTCTCTTCGGCCCGGCGCTGCAGCACCGCGCGCTCGGCCTCGTTCCGGGACCGCGTGGCCGCCTCGGTGAAGGCCTCCGCGGCGTCGGCGTGCAGTCCGGCCCGCTCGAGCAGGTCGCCGCGCACGCTCGGCACGAGCGGCGAGTCACCGAGCTGGTCGGCGTCCAGGTCCTCGAGCACCGCGAGCCCGGCGTCCGGGTCGTACGCTCGGCCGTGGGCGACCGCGCGGTTGACCTCGACGATCGGCCCCGGCGCCGCCTCGGCGAGCACGTCGTACAACATCGAGATCTGGCGCCAGTCGGTGTCCTCGGGCCGCCGGGCGCGGGCGTGCTGCGCGGCGATCGAGGCCTGGAGGAAGTACTTGCCGACCGGCTTCCCGCGCGCGGCGAGCACCCGCGCTCCGGCCAGCGCGGCCAGCCCTCGCCGGATCAGCTCCTGGTCCCACCGGGTCCGGTCCTGGGCCTCCAGCAGCACCGGCGTGCCGGTCTCGTCCAGCCGCGCGCCCATGCGAGAGCCCTGGATCTCGAGCAACGCCTGGAGCCCCAGCGTCTCCGGTTCGGTGGGGGCGAGCCCAGCGAGCATGCGGGCCAGCCGTATGCCTTCGGTCGCCAGGGCGGGCCGCATCCAGTGCTCGCCGGCGGCGGCTGCATACCCCTCGTTGAAGATCAGGTAGATCACGGCCATCACGTCGTCGAGGCGCTGGGCACGCTCCGATCCGGACGGGATCTCGAAGTCCGCGCGGGACTCGGACAGCGTCTTCTTGGCGCGCGAGATCCGTTGGCCCATGGTGGATTCGGCGACCAGGAAGCCACGGGCGATCTCGCCGGTGGTCAGGCCGCCGACGAGGCGCAGGGTCAGCGCGGCCCTGGACTCCGGGGTCAGGGACGGGTGGCAGGACAGGAAGATGAGGCGCAGCACGTCGTCCTGGATGTAGTCGACCTGGGCGTCGAGATCGGGCACCTGCTCCTCCTCTCCGTGTGCGTGGCCGAGCTCCTCGGTCTTGCGGCGCAGGTTCTCGGCGCGGCGGAAGTGGTCGACGCCGCGGCGCTTGGCCGTGGTCATCAGCCACGCGGCGGGGTTGCTCGGCACACCAGTCGTCGGCCACTGCTCGAGCGCGGCGACAAGCGCGTCCTGCGCGAGGTCCTCGGCCAGGTCGACGTCGCGCGTCATCCGCGTCAGCGCGCCGACGAGTCGCGCGGACTCGGCCCGCCATGCGGTGGTGATCGCCTCGGTGGTCGCGCTCTGGTCTGGCACGCCCCGAGACTACGAGGCCGGACGCCGCACGAGTCGCAGCATCCGGCCTCGTCGAGCCTGTGGTGGGGCCGGGTCAGGCCTCGGCGGCCTCGGGCGGCATGTCCGAGATCTGGCGCAGGGTGGCGACCATCGAGCAGTCCGGCCAGTACTTCGCGTGCAGCTCGGCGAACTCCTCCTGGCCGGCGACCGCCTCCTCGACGGTGTCGTACTGCATGATCGCCCAGCCCCCGACGACCTCCTTGGACTCGGCGTAGGGGCCGTCGACGCGGGAGGTCTCGCCCTTGCGCACGACGAAGTTCACCGCGTCCTCCGTGCCGTACAGACCTCCGCCGTCGAGGAAGACCCCCTTGCCGGCCTGCTCCCCGATGTAGCTGTCCATCGCGTCCATCAGCGCCTGCGGCGGCGCGCCGATGCCTTCTTCCATCCTGACGAATCCCATGAAGCGAGGCATGTCACTGGTCCTTCCGATGTGGTTTGACTGCTCTGTCACGCATACGTCGAACAGCGGGCGAGCTCTTCGACATCGACTTCAGAAAAGTTCTGGCCCCGTAGGGATACCGGTTGCCGGGCGCCACGTCGAGCGAGTGGGCTGGTTTGTCCGTCGACACGTTTCCGACCGGCGCGTAGCGTCGAAGAAGCCCCGCCGAGAGCGTCCCGGGCCGCCCGCGACCGGGCCGGGGTGGACCAGAGAAGCGAGGCCAGTCCCATGAGTTATGGAGTCGTTCACCAGTTCAAGGGTGGCACCAAGGATCAGTACGAAGCCTCGATCCGCGCAGTGCACCCGGCCGACGGCAGCCTGCCGGCAGGGCAGCTGTTCCACGCCGCCGGGCCCTCCGCAGACGGCTGGACCATCGTGGCCGTGCACGAGTCGAAGGAGAGCTGGGAGACCTTCCGCGACACGATCCTGATGCCGCGCATGCAGGCGGGCATCGCCGGCGGGTTCGCCGAGCCCCCGCAGGAGACGGTGTTCCCTGTGGTCAACGAGGTCAGGGCACCCGCGCACGCCTGAGTAAGCCGGGTAAGTCGGGACCGTCTGGCCACACCTGGGCCGCTACCCTCACGGAACATTCCACACTCTTGGATTGATCCGGCAGAGGAGAGCGACATGACCGAGGTCGTCATGTACCACCACGTCCAGGGACTCACCACGGGAGTCGTGGCCATCGCCGAGGAGCTCCGGCGGGCAGGGCACACCGTGCACACCCCGGACCTGTTCGACGGACGGACGTTCGCGACGATCGAGGACGGTATGGCGTTCGCCCGCGAGACGGGGTTCGACGCCCTCCTCGACCGTGGCGTGGCTGCCGCCGAGGGCCTGCCGTCAGCGGGCGTGGTCTACGCCGGCTTCTCCTTCGGTGTGATGCCGGCCCAGAAGCTGGCGCAGACCCGGGCGGGCGCAGCAGGTGCACTGCTGTTCCACGCCTGCCTGCCTGTCTCGGAGTTCGGGGAGCACTGGCCCGAGGGCGTCCCGGTCCAGGTGCACGGCATGGATGGCGACCCGTTGTTCACCGAGGACGGCGGAGACCTCGACTTCGCTCGGGAGCTTGTCGCCTCGACCGACCAGGCGGAGCTGTTCCTGTACCCCGGCGAGGAGCACCTCTTCACCGACTCCTCGCTGCCGGCCTACGACCCAGCGGCAGCGACGCTGCTCGTCCAGCGCGCGCTCGAGTTCCTCGACCGCGTCTCCCCCGGTACGAGCGAGTCAGAGCCTTCCTGACGCCAACCACGCCCCCGCAGCGCCCTCGATCCGTGTCATACCAGCGTATTTCGCGTCGGGACCCTCGACAAACCCCACGCGCAGGCGGAGGGTGGACGACATGCCACACATCCCTCCCCCGCTAGCAGCAGTGGGGGCAGCCGTCGCCCAGCGTGCCCTGTCGGGCCAAGCACGGCCGCCGGGAGGGGGTCGCGCCGCGGTGACAGCAACCATCACGCTCGCGTCCGTCGCGATGGCGGCGAGCGCCGCGACCCGCTTCCGCCGCAGCGGCACCACCCTCGACCCGCTCCAACCCGATCACGCCTCGGTGTTGGTCACCAGTGGTGCCAACACCATCACCCGCAACCCCATGTATGTCGGACTGTCCGGACTGTTGCTGGCGCACGCCGCGTGGCGCGGCTCGTGGGCCGCACTCCTGCCGGTGGCTGGGTTCGTCGCCTTCATCGACCGGACCCAGATCCCCGTGGAGGAGGCGGCGCTGCACGAGAAGTTCGGGGCTGCATACGAGGCGTATCAGGCGAATTCGCCCCGGTGGATCGACCAGCGGTCCCTCAACGGGCTGCAACGACTGGTCGACCAGCAGCGGTCCTAGTCTCCGTGTGGCGGGTCAGCGGGACCGCGGCGCGACACCATGAAGCGTGAGCCAAGCAACGCTTGAGCCGCCGCCGACCGAGGTGACCGCTGACCTCGCCGACCTGGCGGTCGCCCTGGACGCGGCCATCCCGGCCCGGACCGACACCAACCTGCTGATCGGCACCTGGAACCTGCGCGCCCTGGCCGACCTCACGGCGAAGTGGGCGAGTGGTCGGGCTGACTCGCCGAAGCGGGACTGGCACTCGGTCGCCTGCATCGCCGAGGTCGTCTCCCGCATGGACGTGATGGCCATCCAGGAGACCCGCCGGGAGACGACCGCTGCCCGGTTCCTGCTGGAGCGGCTCGGTGACCAGTGGCGCCTGATCATCTCCGACGTCACCGAGGGACCCGAGGGCAACGGGGAGCGACTGGCCTTCCTCTACCGCGCCGACCGGGTCCAGCCGTCCGGCCTGGTGGGGGAGCTCGTCCTGCCGTCGTCGGCCGGGCAACCGACCCGCCAGTTCGCGCGGACTCCGTATGCGGCCGGCTTCACCCGCGCCGGGGTCGAGTTCATCCTCACCACCGTGCACGTCCTGTGGGACAAGTCGGCCGCCGACCGCCTGCCCGAGATCACGGCCTTCGCGCAGTGGATGCGGCAGTGGGCCGACCAGCCCAAGGACTGGAACCACAACCTGCTCGTGCTCGGGGACTTCAATCTCGACCGCCTCGACGACCCGCTCTACCAGGCATTCGTCTCCACCGGCCTCTTCCCACCGGCCGAGCTCAACGCCGTGCCGCGCACCATCTTCGACACCCCCGGACAGCAGCACTTCTACGACCAGATCGCGTGGTTCTCCACGGACACGGGCCAGTCCTTGCTGCAGGGCCTCGACTACACCAGGCGCGGCGGTTCGTTCGACTTCGTCCCGCACGTCTTTCCGGGGATGACCCTGAACCAGCTGTCCTGGCGGATCTCGGACCATTACCCGCTGTGGGTCGAGTTCGACACCGGGACCAGGTGATCGGTCATGTCCCACACCGACATCCCCGCCGCCGGTGAACCGACCCGTGGGCGCCCTGGCCGCATACCCTCCCGGCGGGGCTACCTGCTGGCTGCGCTCCTGGCGGTCGGCGGAGTCCTGGTCTCCGTCGTGCTGCAGCTCGTCGTCCTCGGGGCCGTGTCGAGCCACGCCGACGGCTTCCAGCGCGCGAGCGTGCCCGGTGAGCTGACGGTGCACGCCGCCCAGGCAACCACCTACTACGTGTATGCCGAGGGCACGCTTTCGCTGCACCCGTCGGTCCGGGTCACCGACCCTGCGGGCAAGGGTGTCGCAGTCAAGACCACGTCGTCCGGCCCGCACTACGACCACGGTGGCAACGGCGGCTCGGCGATCGGCACGTTCGACGCGACGAACCCCGGGGACTACCGGGTAGCGGTGGGCACTGGCTCCGACGCCCAAGGTGACTTCGCCGTCGGCGACCGGTTCCCGTTGTGGATGCGGCTGCTGCCCGACTCGGTGGCCTGGGCGATCGTGGCCATCGGTGCCGGCGCGGGCATCGTCGTCGCCACCGTGACCGCCGTGCGGCGTCGCCGTCGGGCTAGCGTGGCCTGATGGAGCATCCCGAGCCCGTCCGCGTCGTCCGTGAGGCCGAGCTGCTGGAAGCCGATCCGACGTCGGGGATGCTGCGGCGGCGGGCTTTCGAGGCGCCCGGCCTGTGGGCCGGCCAGGTGGTGACCGAACCCGGCGCCATCTCGGGGTGGCACCACCACGACTCCAACGTGTCCATGCTCTACGTCGTCCGCGGCGTGCTGCGGCTTGAGTGCGAGGGGGTCGAGGGCTGGGTGGACGCGGTTGCGGGCGACTACGTCAGGGTCCCGGCGTTCACCGTGCACCGGGAGTCGAACCCTGGTCGTGAGCCGTCACTGGCCGTGATCGCCCGGGCCGGTGTCGGCATCTCCACGGTCAACGTGTCGCACGCCCCACCCCGGCACGCCTGAGGGGACAGTCGAGAGCCTCGACGCGGCCAGGGCCTTGGTGGGGGTGCTTGATCAGCTGGACGCGATTGGATGTCCGGTTGGCAGCGACCCAGGCATCGAGGGACTCCAGCACCGTGTCCACGACGCCGTGCTTGGGCTCGAAGCCGAGGAGATCCTTGGCCTTGGCCATCGAGAACATCGGAGCCCGGCCGATGTGCTCCATCGTGGCCTGGGCCGCCTCGGGGTCGACGCGCTGCTCGAACTCGGCCCATGGCGCGAACTCGAGCTTAGGTTCGTGGCCGAAGTGGCGGGCGACGAGCTCGGCATACCCGCGCAGGGTGAGCGCCTCGGTGCAGACGCTGTTGAAGCTCTCGCCGACGGCCTTGTCGGGGTTCTCGAGGCAGGCCTGGTGCAGGCCCGCGACGTCCTCGGCATGGACGTGGTGGATGGTCTCGCCCCCGCGGTCGGGCAGGAGGCAGGAACCGTCCTCGCGCAGGCGGTCGATGACGCCGGGGTCGAGGTTGCCCTGCGGGTTGATCGCCATCCAGCCCGGGCCGGAGATGTGGCCGGGGTGCACGACGCTGGCGCGGACGCGGTCCTGGCCCATGAGGTACTGCTCGACGGCCAGCTTGTTGACGCCGTACTCGCCGTAGGGGCGCTTGGGTGCGTCTTCCTTCGTCGGGACGATGGCGCTGGGGCCGTATGACCAGACGGTGCCGGTGTGGATGAGGTGCTGCCCGTCCAGGGCGTCGACGAGCTGACGGGCTTGGGCGGTGGTGAAGCAGGTGAGGTCGATGACGGCGTCAGGGTTGAGTTCCGCGACGGTCGTCCCGAACGTGCCGTCGCGCTCGGCGGCCTCACGGTCGCAGACGACCATCTCGACGTCCTGCCAGCGGTCGTCGTTGCGGTACGCCTGCTGCGTCCCCCGGCTGATCACCACGGTCTCGTGCCCAGCTTCGACGAGGCTCGGAGCCAAGTAGGTGCCGATGTGTCCAGTCCCGCCAATGACGACTACGCGCATCCCTCGACGCTATCCGTCAGCCCGACCGACCGCCGATCGGCAGGTGACCCACACCGCCGCGTGAAGTCGCGGTGGCGGATCAGACGCATCATCGCCCCGACCTGGGCTCGTTCTGCCCAACCGGCGCGCGGCGCTCTGTTTGCACCAGCCATACGTCGTAGTTCGCCACGGTCTTCGGCGCCTCTTGAGCCGAATCGCCGAAAGTCAGGATGGACCTTGCCACGTAGCCGAGGTAGTCGTCCGCACAGTCCTGCCACATGGCGTCAGGCTCTCCGAGGTCCATGCGGGTGCTGTCAGGCCGAAGATGGATGAGGGAGATACCGCCGAACACCGTCCCCGCTGCCGCCTTCACGCTGCGATCGACGTGCTGCCATTGACGAGGGAGACGATGCCCATGCTGGTCGAAGGCCGTCGACCAGGCTAGGAATGCGCTGGCCACCTCATCCTTGTTCAACTGCTCGTGGCCAAAACATCGGAGAAGTCGCTGTAGTTCTCTGATGGGAGCGACAAGCTCGGTCGCCGCAACAAAGTCACGGGCTCGCCGCTCTTTCGCTCGCTCCTGACGGGCGCCGAACGTGTACCCCTGCCAGCCCGTCAGAACCACGAAGGTCGCTGCCCCCACCCACTCGATGGCAATTCCGTCCATGAACTGATTCTTCCGCGGTGCACCGACAGTGGTCGTTAAAACGACACTGGGCACTCACCCCGTGCGCCTTTTCCGCCCCGCGATGGTGCAAGGTACCTTCCACGGATGGCCGACTACACCGCCCCAGTCCGTGAGGCGACGCGCGCCTTTACGAGGTTCTCCAAAGAGCTAGTCGATCAGCTCGATGTTGAGAACGGCTCATTTCCGTGGTGGCATGGCCACACCGACGACCGACGCCTCGTCCTCATCGCTGACTATCTAATTCAGAGCACCTCAGGTGTCGCCGACGCTCTGCTGGATGCCGCTCTGTGCGCAGCCGATCACCGCGAAGCGTTGTACTCGGACAACGCATGGTTCAGGTCTGTAGGTCAGGCAGTTCACTCCGCCAATCCGAGCGCCACAAGCGAGGACTACCTGCGCGCGTTCCAGCGTGGGTCGCATGAGGAGAGACGTGAGCGTCGCGCAGCCAGTGGAGCAACGCACACGCTGATCCACTTGGTGCAGGCCCTAGACCGCTTGGCGGCTGTGCTCGTAATCGTTTCCGGCGTGAGTACGGAGGCGTTGAAGGTTGGCTGGCCAGCGATCGAACGGCTAGCGGTGGAACCGGACAACAAGGGCAAGCTATTCACCGCGCCCCTTCCCGAGGGCGTTGATGCCCAGCGTGCGCTCTTGGCGAAGTCGGGCACCTGGAGCGCGCACGGCTCGACCGACTGGCTGCCGTGGCTCCTGCAGTCCCGGCATGCCACCGCCCACCGAGCCTCGACCACGTCCTGGAACCTCACCATGGTGGACGCACGAAACCGCATGACTGGCATGCTGCACCCCTTCTTCGCGCAGCCCAGCAGGAGTGAGATGCACTCCCTGTCGGCCGGGCCGAAAAGCGCCGGAGTGGGTCACTCGCTTCGCGGGCTGCTTGTGCTGGAGGACAGCGCCGATGTCCTCGACGGTCTTGTCGTGTCGACGAGCGACTTCGTGCTAGACGTCATAGGCGGTGTCGAGGCGATGTGGCAAGTCCGCCGTGACAACCCGGAGCTAGTGATTCAACCGGGTACGCAGTGGAAGCTTGAAACGACAGACGAACTCCATTTCACCGGCTTCGGCCGGCCCGCCAGGATTCAGGCCACCGACCAACTCTCCGTGGGTCCAGAGCTAAGCAAACGGCTGTCGGCCGCCAAGATAATGGACGCCGACCGCCCCGGTTTCTGGGGTTGAGAGCAGTGAATCGAGGGCGTCGTTGACTCTTGTCGGGAGCGCGTCAGATTGTCGTTCACTCGTCGGAGGGACTCCCATCGGAAGGTCGCCTCGGAGCGACTGCGCGGACCCCCGCGTGCCATGCGTGTCGGGCCCGCGTCATACCGCCGCCTGTCGACCTGATGTTCGCGGACGGAGTGGAACGAAATCACGCGTGCTTGCGCCCCATGTTTCCGCACATCAGCCGAAACTCTCAGGCGGGGAACACGCCGCTGGAGAGGTACCTGTCGCCGCGGTCGCAGACCACGAAGACGATCGTCGCCCCTTCGACCTCTTGGCCCACCTGCAGGGCGGTCCAGCAGGCGCCTCCCGCAGAGATCCCGCCGAAGATGCCCTCCTCGCGGGCCAGCCGGCGGGCCGTCTCCTCTGCGTCGGTCTGAGTGACCTCCACGGTCCGGTCCACGGCCGACGGATCGAAGATCCTCGGCACGTACTCCGGCGGCCAGGCGCGGATCCCAGGGATCTTGGAGCCCTCGGAGGGCTGTGCCCCGATGATCTGGATGCCGGGGTCGCGTGACTTCAGGAACCGCGAGACCCCGGTGATCGTGCCGGTCGTGCCCATCGCGGACACGAAGTGCGTGATCCGCCCGTCGGTCTGGCGCCAGAGCTCCGGCCCCGTTCCGTCCTCGTGGGCACGGGGGTTGTCCGGGTTGGCGAACTGGTCCAGGACCCATCCGCGGCCCTCCTGCTCCATCCGCGTCACGACGTCGCGGGCCTCTTCCATGCCGCCCTTCGCCGGGGTGAGGATCACGTCGGCTCCGTACGCCTTCATCGTCTGGATCCGCTCGGTGGAGGCGTCCTCGGGCATCACGATCACCAGCGGGTAGCCGCTGATCGCAGCCGCCATCGCCAAGCCGATCCCGGTGTTGCCCGACGTGGCTTCCAGCAGGGTGTCGCCGGGGGAGATCTCCCCTCTCTGCTCGGCACCTCGGATCATGCTGATCGCCGGCCGGTCCTTGACCGAGCCGGCCGGGTTGTTCCCCTCGAGCTTGGCGAGAAAGATGTTGCCGCGACGTTCGTTCTCCGGCCCCGGCAGGCGCTGCAGTCGCACCAGCGGGGTGTCACCGATGACGTCCTCCATCGTGGGGTACGCCGGGGGATTGCTCACAGGCCGGAGTTTACGGCTGCGCTCGCCGAACAAATCGCAGCCCTACTTGATCATCCCGTCAGAAGGTCCGCGGAGAGCGCGAACGAAGAGGGTAGCCGTGTGTAGAACTCGAGGGCTCGACTCAGACATCGCGTTCGCCTGAACCAAGAGGCAAACCGGTTGCCCGCCCACCCAGCGCCCTGTCACGCTCGCGGGATGGCCGGCAGCATCACCGACAAGCTCTTCGACCGTTTCGACCAGACAGCCGTAGCGGTCGTGCGCGAGCGACCTCACGTGGATCCGGCGATGGTCCGGGAGATCTTCGACGAAGCGGCGACCTTGCTGCACAACGGACTTGCTCTTGACCACTTGGATGACCACGACGCCGACATCGTCATCTCGGAGCTGTGCCTCGCCCTCACTGAAACAGACGTGACGACCGCACTGTTGACCCGCTTCTACGCCGCCACCGACGAGGCCACAGGCCTGCGCGACCCAACCGGGGTTGCCCTGGCCTACGAGAACGTCCTGAGGATCTTGCAGCTCTGAGACCCCGCGGATACCTGAGCCTGCGTCAGGCCATTCCTCGACCACGGGAAGTGCTGCCACGGGCCCATCCCCAGCCGCTCTCAGACGAGCTCGCCGCGCTTGCGGGCCAGATACGCGCGCTCGGCGACGTTCGCCGTCGAGCTGATGGCGGCGGCATACGCGTCCTTGGCCTCGGCGCTGCGGCCGAGCCGGCGAAGGAGATCGGCACGCACGGCGTGCCACGGGTGGTAACCCTCCAGCGGCAGCCGGTCCACCAGCGCCAGACCCACAGAAGGCCCGTCCAGCTCGGCGACGGCGACGGCCCGGTTGAGGGCGACGATCGGCGAGGGATCGACGAGCACGAGCTGGTCGTACAACGCGACCACCTGCGACCAGTCGGTGTCCGCCGCGGTGGGGGCGTCGGTGTGGACGGCGTTGATCGCGGCGAGCAGCTGGTAGCGACCGGGTCGGTTGATCGCCAGGCACTCGCGCACGAGCGCATGCCCCTCCGCGATCAACGCGCGGTCCCAGCCCCCACGGTCCTGCTCATCCAACGGAACCAAGACGCCAGAGCGGACGCGGGCCGACCGGCGCGCCTCGGTGAGCAGCATCAGGGCCAGCAGCCCCTTCACCTCAGGCTCATCCGGGAGCAGAACAGCAAGCACCCGGGTCAGCCGGATGGCCTCGCCCGTGAGCTCGGCCCGCACGGGGTCGCCGTCGCCACTGGCCAGGTATCCCTCATTGAAGACGAGGAACAGCACGGTCAGCACGCCGCCGAGTCGCGCGGGCAAGTCAGCGGCGGACGGCACGCGGTAGGGCACGTTCGCCGCGGCGATCTTCTTCTTCGCGCGGGTGATCCGCTGGGCCATCGTCGTCTCGGGGACGAGGAACGCCTCGGCGATCTCGGCGACGGTCAGGCCACCGAGCAGTCGCAGGGTCAGGGCGATCCGGGCCTCCGGCGCGAGCGCCGGGTGGCAGCAGGTGAAGAGCAACCGCAGCCGGTCGTCCTCGACCACGCCGACGGGTGAGTGGGCGGTGTCGTCGTACGTCATCAGTGCCGCCTGGTGCTTGGCGTCGCGCTGGCCTTCGCGGCGGATCCGGTCGATCGCGCGGTTGGTGGCGGTGGTGGTGAGCCAGCCGCCGGGGTTGGGTGGCACGCCATCCGACGGCCACTTCTCCAACGCCACCACGAGGGCCTCGCCCGCCGCGTCCTCGGCGAGGTCGATGTCGCCGAACCGGCGGACGAGCGAGGCGATGAGGCGGCCGTACTCCTCGCGGAAGACCCGCTCGACGGCCGCCCCGCCGCCCTGCATCGTCACGTCCGGCACCGTCACGTCAGGACCGGCTCAGGCCAGGCCCTCGAACGGACGGACCTCGACCTTGCCCCGGCACGCCTTGGAGCCCTCCGCAGCGAGCTTGAGCGCGACATCCAGGTCGGGGGCGTCGATCACCCAGAACCCGCCGATGTACTCCTTGGACTCCAGGTACGGCCCGTCGGTGATCACCGGCGTCTCGCCCGTGCCGTCGACGACGGTCGCCGTCGTGGCCTGCTGGAGGCCACCGGCGAAGACCCAGTAGCCGTCAGCCTTGAGCTGGTCGTTGAAGGCGCCGGTCGCGGCGAATGCCTTCTCCATCTCCTCCTTGGAGCCGTACTCGCCGAACTCGTTGCGCTCGGCCGGACCGTGGACGGAAAGCAGGTAGTGCGTCATGTCAGTTCTCCTCGTCGCGGGGCAGCCCCTGTGGCTGCCTCTCACCCTCACCACGAACGGCATCACGCCGATACGACAACCTGCCACAAAGAATCTTCTGGGAGTCATTGTCGGCGCCGATCCCCACCACCCGACGAACGAATCGGTCCGACTTCCATCGCCCGATCACGCGCGTGCGGGTCGATGATGGTGAGGTGCCCACAGGAACCTCGAGCAACAAAGCTGCCGCCCTCCTGGCCCTGCACGCGGGACGCGGCTTCGTGCTCCCGAACGCCTGGGACGCGGGCTCGGCTCGCATCCTCGAGCAGGTCGGCTTCCCGGCCATCGCCACCACCAGCGCGGGCATCGCGTGGTCGCTCGGGGTCCCCGACGGGGGAGCGCTCGACCTCGACACGATGCTCGAGCACATTGCTCGCATCGTGGCCGCTATCGACGTCCCGGTGACCGCGGACCTCGAGGACGGGTACGGCGACACCGCCGAGCAGGTGGGCCGCACCGTAGCCCGCGCGGTGCAGCTCGGCGTGGTCGGCGCCAACCTCGAGGATGCCCGGGACGGCAGGCTGTATGGCGTCGACGAGGCCATCGAGCGCATCGCGGCCGCGCGAGACGCGGCCGCGAGCGGCACCTTTGTGCTGAACGCCCGCACCGACACCTACTTCGTCGGCACGACCGGCGACGTCTTCGCCCAGACGCTCGAACGGGCTGGCCGCTACCTCGACGCAGGCGCCGACTGCGTCTTCGTCCCCGGCGTCGTCGAGGCCGAGACGATCCGCCGGCTCGCCGACGCCATACCCGGCCCGCTCAACGTGGTGGCCGGACTGGCCAACACCATTGATGCCCCCACGCTCTTCTCGCTCGGCGTGAAGCGCGTCAGCCTCGGCGGCAGCCTGGCCCGAGCCGCGCTCACCACCCTGGAGCGCGCCGGTCGGGAGCTGCTCGACACCGGCACGCTCGGTTTCCTCGACGGTGCGATCGGCTACGCCGACCTCCAGCGCCGCTTCGACTCCTGACCGCCGAGCGCCGCGGCGCTGCGCGAACGATGATGGTCCGGACGCGTCAGCACCGAGCTGATGCCCCACGCTCGGAGACGCACGTGAGTGACACGACGCCCGGCCAGGACAGCATCCAGATGACTCCCGAGGAGGAGCAGGCCGCCCTCGAGGCGCAGCAGACCGACGAGGCCACGGAGCCCGCAGACGAGGGCGTGGGCGCACACACCGACTCCCAGGACGACCCCCACCACACGGAGAACTGACCGCCGCTTGGCCGACCGGCGCGCATACGGGTCCGGTGGACGGAGGCGGGTCGCGGGTACTCCGGGCGAGGCTGGTGGGACCCATCCACACCACGCTCAAGGAGACACCAAATGCTCATCGCCATCCTCGACTTCGGGACTACCGCGGGCGACCGCGACCGCGCGCTCGCCCAGCTGGAGAACGAGCGACCGCTCGTGCGCTCCATGCCCGGCAACCTCGCCTTCCGCGTCTACGCCTCGCGTGAGGACGACCGCACGGTGACCGTCGTCCACGAGTGGACCGATCGGGCCGCGTTCGCCGCCTACCTCGCGTCCGACGCCTTCGCCCGGTCCAACGCCGTGCTCCGTCCGCTGGTCATCGACGGACCGGTGAGCCGGCGGTTCAGCGCCGAGCTGCTCGAGTCCGTCGCCTGACCGGTATCGCGTCCCTACGATCGGTGCGTGGGAGTCCACCCGTGACCCGCGAGGCGTACGCGTTCACCCGGTCCTTCGCACCGACCGGTCCGACCGAGCTGCTCGTCGACCGTCACTACCTGTTGTGCGCGTCCACCGGTGCGCTGCGCCTCGAGGCCGAGGGCCAGCGCTGGTTGCTGCCCCCGGCCAGGGCCGCCCTGCTCCGCGCGGGGCGGCCCTGCACGGTCGCCATCCCGCAGCCGGCGACGACCGCCTCGGTGCTGTTCCACGTCGACTTCGTCGCACCACCTCCGCAGGACCTGACGGTGTTCGACCTCGACCCCCTGGCGCGAGCCCTCGTCGCTGAGTGCGGCGCGTGGCAGGAGGCGGACGAACCACTGCCTGCGTATGCCCGCGCCATCTTCGGCGCCCTCGCCGCGGTCGCCTGGCGGCTGGCCGAGAGCCCCAGCCCCGTGGTCATGCCCGCGGGCCGCTCGGCCGAGGTGCGGAAGGCGTTGCAGCTCACCGAGGAACGGCTCGGCGACGAGGTCCGCTTCGAGGACGTCGCAGCCGCGGTCGGGCTCGCACCGCGCTCACTGGCCCGCCGGTTCGAGGCCGAGGTCGGTATGACGTGGCGCGCCACCCTGCGGCGTATGCGGGTGCTTCGCGCCGTCGAGCACCTCGCCGCTGACGACACCCCGGTCACGACCATCGCCCACGAGGTGGGCTACGGCTCGCTGTCCGCGTTCAACGCCGCCTTCCGGGAGCTGACCGGGGCGACACCGTCGGACTACCGGGCCACCTTCACCGGCTGAGCCCGCCCCCTGGGTTCAGACCCCGGCCGCTACTCGGCGGGCGTCACCGACCAACGGTGATCCTGGGTGCGGTCAACCCTGTCGGAGCGGCCTTGTGGACGTCGACGTTGCCGTCAGTGCAGAACGGCGATCCCGTCGACGATTGCCTGCTTGGTCGAGGTCGTCTTCACGACCACCGAGCCGCTGCGCACCGTGGACTGCAGGGGCAGCCACAGCACGCGCCGATACGACGTGGTGGCGGAGTAGAGGCTCACCCGCCCAACCTTGACCCCCGCGTGGTAGACGTCCACGGCCCCGCACGTCGAGCACGTGGTGGCCACGAGCGCGATACGCCGGGCCTGGACCGAGGTGCGGGTGAGCGTGCGCCCGATGGAGGTGGCTCGCGAGTACGTCCCGTAGGCGTGCGCGCTTCCCGTCCCCCGGGTCCAGCCGCTCGACGCCGTCAGGGCACGGTCGTCCAGGACCACCGACGTGCAGCGTTCCACGCTCCAGGAGCTGGTGTTCCCGGCGACGTCGCGGACCCGCGCGCTGAAGCAGTACTGCCTGCCGGATGACAGCGTGGTCGTCATGGATGCACCCGTGAACGCCTGCCACGTGGCGGGGTAGGTGAGGGCTCCATACGACGTGTTCAGCGAGGCGCTGCGGTAGCGCACGCTGACGGGGCCGACGCCCGAGCCGCCCCGGTCCGACACCGTCCACGCCAGCTTCAGCGACGAGCCGATGATGGTTGACGGAAGGGCCGCCACGGTGATGGTGGGCGCCTGGGTGTCGACCGACCAGCTCCGCTGAGCGATCGCGGAGACCTGCCCGCTCGGGTCGGTGGCACGCGTCGACGCGGTATGGCGTCCGGCGGCGAGTCCCGTCCGCTGCCAGGTCGCTGCGCACGGCGTCCAGGCACCGCCGTCGAGCATGCACTCGCGCGTGAGGCCCCCGGGGGCGTCGTCGGGGTCTGTCGCACCGAGTCCCAGGCTGGCGGTCGACGTGGTCCAGGCCGGCGCGGTGACGCTGCTCGTCGGTGCCGCGGAGATCGGGACGGACCAGGAGACGGAGTCACCGCCGGGCAGCTGCCGCACCCGCACCGGGGCGGAGCCCCGCAGGTCGAACAGCTGGGTGACCGACGGTTCGCCGTACGGCGCTCCGGTCACGGCCAGCCACTGGCCGGTGGGGTCCCAGGAGAGGTCGGTCGCCCCGACGTGAGTCCCGACCAGGGTGGACGTGCCACCCGTGAGGCCTGTGAGGCGGACCTGCCCGGAGCCGCCCCAGCCGGTGAGGGCATACGCGACTCGCCCAGTGCGGGAGACCGCCACGGCGGCGGCTCCCGCCGTCCCCGGGATGGAGGTCCTGGCTCCCGTCCCCGGCACGATCCGCACGAGTCCGGCCCCGGAGTCGGCGGTCGCGATGAGGGCGGTGCCGTCCGGCGTCCAGACGGGGTTGGACAGGCCCGTGGAGCTGGGCACGGTGGTCAGCGGACCTCCGGCAGCGGGAACGGTGATGAGCGAGGACGGCCTGTTCGTCGCGCCGGAGTATCCGGGGCGCATCAGCGCGATCGTGGCTCCGTCCGGGCTGACGTCCGGATCGGTGTCGGCGAAGGTCGGGTCGTAGGTCAGGCCACGCAGCAGGTTTCCGCCCAGATCAACGAGTTGCACCCGACCGCTGAACGGCCCTTCACCCACGACGAGTGCCTTACGGGTCGGCGACGTGGCGATGCCGCTGGTCGAGGTGGAGCGGCCGCCGAGGGTCCCGCCGTTGGTGATCCCGCCGTCTGCGTCGTAGGCCTGCACGCCCTTGCTGGTGGTGGTGAGCAGCCACCGCGTGGCGACCGTGAGCGGGATGGGTTCGGAGGCGACCTCGCGCCCGTCCGAGATCAGCATGACCAGACGCAGACGGTGTGCACCCGGGGCCGGTTCCTTGAGCACCGTGGTGGTGAGGTAGTTCTCGCTCCGGTTCTGGAGCACGACGGGAGTGCTGCCCTCGACGTCCTCCACCCGCCATCCTGCGATGAGCCGGGACTCGATGGTCCATGGCGCGGTCCACGTCAAGGTGATGCGCCCGGGCGAGCTGGAGCCGGCCAAGGCCTGCGGCCCGGAGTACCGAGCGGGTTGCTGTCCCGCTACAAGTCCGAGGTCCCAGTCGCCCTCGGCGGTGCCGATGGTGAGGACCCCCCGCCCCTCGCGCGACGACGCCGCGCCCGCGGCATACCTCACCGTCACAGCGCAGGTGGCACCCGCGGCCAGGGTCGCACCCTCGCAGGTGGACCCCACGACGGTGAGCGGGGCAGCGGTGGACAGGCTGGCGTCCACGAACCGGGCCGACCCGAGCACCATCGGCACACTGCCGGAGTTGGTCACTGTGACGGAACGATCGGCCGTGGCGCCGGGCGCCGCCGTCACCGTCGACAGCGCCGGGGCGCTGAGGAAGCGCGCGGCGTCGGGCGTGTGCCAGCGCAGCTGTGCATGCAGGTGCTGTCCGTTCTCGCACTCGAACGTGGCGTCCACCGAGATGGACGCGTAGAAGCCGTCGAAGGTGTCGGCCGACCGCGACACGGTGGCCGTGCCACCCGGGGCCGACCCTCCGGCGGGGCTCCCGCAGGATCCGCTCCCCGCCATGGCGCGCAGCGGCAGCTGGCCCGTCTCCTGGCCGATCGCGTAGGTGCCGTCCTGCACATGGCGTGGCAGGACCAGCGCGTGCTGCCACCCGTCGGCGGAGAAGGAGACGCCGTTGTCCCACTTCTGGGTCACCGAGGGCGTCGTGTCGGCGGTGGCGGCGACCGTGGACAGCGGTGCCTCGTCACCACCGACCGCGTGGTCCCACACGAGGGTGAGGGAGACGCGGTCCGGCGTGTAGGGGCCGTCCCAGGACGGGACCGTCACCGTCACCGGCGCCGACTCGGCGCTGTCCCCGGCGTCGTTGTGCGCACTGACCGTGTAGGTGGCCTCCGTGCCCGGTGGCACGGCGCGGTCGGGGTAGTTCCAGCTGGCGCTGGTGATGGCCGTGGCCACCGACACGTCGAGGTCGTGCCCGGTGGCCCTGCGGTGCACGACGTACGAGGTGGGCACGCCGCCGGTCTGCGTCGACCCCCGGGACCACGAGAGCAGCACACCGTCGACCCCCGCGGTCGCACTGAGCGCGGTGGGCGCCTCGGGCACCGTCGTCGCTGCCGACGAGGACGTCGCTGCGCCCACAACCGCACCGAGCGTCATCACCAGGGCGAGCACCAGGCTCCACGTCCGACTCGGCCTTGCCAGCACTGCATCTCCAGTAGGTCATCGGCTGCGCCGGGTCTGCGCCACCCCTTCGGTCGCGCAGGCAGGATCGTACGGTCGGTGCCTGGACCACAGGACCCGAAGCGGGCAAATCTCCCCCGAACGGCCCCGTCCGGCGGGATGGCTCCGACGGGCTACTTCAGCAGGCGGGACATGCGGCGGTCGGCCAACGGCTTGCCGCCGGTCTGGCAGGTGGCGCAGTACTGCAGCGACGAGTCCGCGAACGACACCTCGCGCACCTCGTCACCACACACCGGGCACTTCTCGCCGGTCCGGCCGTGCACGCGCATGCCCGCCCGCTTGGCGTCCTTGAGCTCCTTCGCGGGCTTGCCCGACGCGGTCGCGACGGCGGCGGCGAGCGTGTCGCGCAACGCGGCATACAGGCGGTCCACGGCTGCCTCGTCGAGGCTGGACGCGAGCGCGAACGGCGACATCTTCGCCACGTGCAGGATCTCGTCGGAGTAGGCGTTGCCGATACCGGCGATGAACCCCTGGTCGCGGATCAGCCCCTTGATCTGCGAGCGCCGCCCCTCCAGCAGCGCGCCGAACACCTCGCGGGTGAAGTCGGGGGACAACGGATCCGGCCCGAGCGAGGCGATCCCGGGCACGTCGTGCGGGTCGCGGACGAGGTAGGCCGCGAGCCGCTTCTTGGTGCCGGCCTCGGTGAGGTCGAAGCCGGAGGAGTCGGAGAACCTGACCCGCAACGCGATCGGCGACTTGCCCGGCCGCAGCACCGTGTTGGGCACGGCGTCCGACCAGCGCAGCCACCCGGCACGGGCCAGGTGGAAGATCAGGTGCACCCCGTCGCAGTCGAGGTCGATGAACTTCCCGTGCCGCGACACCGCGTCGACCGGCACTCCGGACAGGGCCTGCGGCGGCGGGTCGAACGTCTTGAGCACCGAGAACGACCCCAGCTCGACACCGGTCACGGCCAGCCCGACGGCCCGCTCGGCGAGGAAGTCGACGAGCGCCTGGACCTCGGGCAGCTCCGGCACCCGCCCATTCTGTCCCAGCCGGTGCGACGATGTCCTGATGATGACGCCATGAGCAGCCAGACTGCCGCTGACCTGCTCGCGATGGGCACCCACCGCGGTCGCCTCGTCCTGGCGACGACCATCCTCGGCAGCGGCATCGCCCTGCTCGACGGCACCGTCGTCAACGTCGCCCTCCCCACCATCGGCCGCGAGCTCGAGGCCGACCTCGCCGGCCTCCAGTGGGTCGTCAACGCCTACGCCCTGAGCCTGGCCGCCCTCATCCTGCTCGGCGGCTCGCTGGGCGACCGGTTCGGCCGGCGTCGCGTGTATGCCGTCGGCGTCGCCGGCTTCGGCGCGGCCAGCATCGGGTGCGCCCTCGCCCCCACCGTGCAGATGCTGGTCCTGGCCCGGGGCATCCAGGGCGTGGGGGCCGCCCTGCTGGTGCCGGGCAGCCTCGCGATCCTGCAGGCGTCGTTCCGGCGCGAGGACAGGATGGCCGCGATCGGCGCGTGGACCGGGCTGCTCGGTGTCGCCTCGGCGTCGGGTCCGGTGATCGGCGGCTACCTCGTGGACGTCGACTGGCGCTGGGCGTTCTGGCTCAACGTGCCGTTGTGCGTCGTCGTCGTGCTGTTCACGCTGAGGTTCGTGCCGGAGTCGCGCAACGAGCACGCGAGCCACGAGTTCGACGTCCGCGGGGTCGCCCTGGCGGTCGTCGGGCTGGCCGGCACCACCTACGCGCTGACCGTCGCCCCCGAGCACCCGGGCGCGGTCTCCCTCGGGGCCGGGGTCGTGGGCGTAGCCGCACTGGTCGCCTTCGCCCTGGCCGAGCGGGGGTCCGCGCACCCGCTCGTGCCGCCGCGCCTGTTCGAGAACCGCGTGTTCACCGCCATCAACATCGTCACCCTGCTCGTCTACGCCGGCCTGTCAGCAGCACTGCTGTTCGTCGTGCTGTTCCTGCAGGTCGTCGCCGGGTGGTCGGCGCTGGCTGCCGGCACCTCGACCCTGCCGCTGAGCGTGGCGATGCTGCTGCTGGCCAGCCGGTTCGGCGCCCTCGCCACCAGGCACGGCCCGCGTCGCTACATGGTCGGCGGAACCCTCGTGGCCGCAACGGGATTCGTCCTCCTGAGCTTCCTGCCGAGCGACCCGTCGTTCGTGACCGACGTCCTGCCCGGTATGGCGCTCGTCGGGCTCGGCCTGTCGATGACCGTCGCCCCGTTGACGGGCACCGTCCTCGCCGCTGCGCCGGACGAGCTCGCCGGGACGGCCAGCGGGGTCAACAACGCGGTGTCGCGCACCGCCGGACTCATCGCCGTCGCGGCCCTGCCGCCGCTCGTGGGACTCGGCGGCGCGGCATACGCCGACCCGGCCCTGCTCGCCCCCGCCTACCAGGCGGCGATGCTCGTCAGCGCCGGGCTGGTCGCCCTCGGTGCACTGGTGACGGCGGTGGGACTGGCGCAGCGCGAGCCCGCCTGCGCGGCCCAGCCGCACCTCGACCTCACTGCTCGGTGAACGCCTCGTCGGCCGCCTCGGCCAGCACCTCGAGCACGTGCTCGATCTGCGGGCGCAGGCCGTAGCCGTCCCCGGCGCGGCACACGGGCACCTCGTGGTGCGTGCGCAGCGGCTCGAACTCCTCCAGCGAGACGGGGATGCCGTGGGAGAGGACCTGCTCGCTCGGGGTGAGCTCGCGGATGGCCACCACGGCGACCCGGTCCGGGCGCTGCTCGGCGAACTCGCCGTAGAGGCGCGGGTCGTGCTGCCCGTCGTCACCGATGAGGACCCACTTGATCTCCGGGAACTCGTTGGCCAGGCGGTGAAGACACGCGCGCTTGTGGTCCTGCCCCGACCGGAACCAGCCGGTGTTGGTGGGGCCCCAGTCGGTGAGCAGCAGTGGGCCGGCCGGGTAGCCGTTGCGGCGCAGGAAGCGCGTCAGCGTCGGTGCGGTGTTCCAGGCGCCGGTGGACACGTAGACCATCGGGGCATCCGGGTGCTGCTCGAGCAGGGCGCGGTACATCGTCGCCATCCCGGGGACCACGTGGCGGGCGTCCTCGTTCTTCACGAAGGTGTTCCAGGCCGCGATCATCGGGCGCGGCAGCGAGGTGGAGATGACCGTGTCGTCGATGTCGGAGATGAGGCCGAGCCTCGCCCCGGAGTCGACGACCATGACCGACGCGGAGGTGCCCTCGCCCCCCAACGAGGTGAGCGTGACCTCGTGCCAGCCGGGGGCCAGGCCGTGGTTGGGGACGCGCACGTCGATGTAGCCGCTGCGGTCGCTGATGGTCTCGACCACCCGGTCGCCAAGGGTCACCGTGACCGGAACGTTCATCGCCGGTGCGGTGATGAACGCCCGCCAGCCGCGACGCTCGTCGTCGGCCCGGCGCAGCTCACCGGAGCCGGCGCCGGCGTCCGCGCGTGGGTGCACGTCCGGGCGGCGGGTGAGCAGCACCCGGCCCATGACGCGCACGAACTCCTGCGACCCGTACCCGGTGTGGCCGACCACGCGGGTGCCCCATCCACGACGGCGCAGCACGGCGTCAACCCGGCGGTGCCAGGCGTCCTCGACGATGGATGCTGCGTGCGGGCGAGCCATGCAGGAACCCTATGGCCTGCCGCTGTGGAGCACCTCGCCGACGGCTGCAGTGGTGGCGAACGTCATCCTCAGTGCGCAGCCTCGGTGTCGTCTCAGTGCCTGGCCTCGGTGTCGATCTCGCTGCGGTCGCCGGACCACAGGGTGTGGAAGACGCCGTCGCCGTCGACCCTCCGGTAGGTGTGGGCCCCGAAGAAGTCCCGCTGGGCCTGGACCAGCGCGGCAGGCAGCCGCTCCGACGCGAGGGAGTCGTAGTAGCTCAGGGCGGAGGCGAACCCGGGCACCGGGATGCCTGACAGGGCCGCGGTGGCGACGATCCGGCGCCAGGCGTCCTCACCATCACGGATGGCCGCGGCGAAGAAGTCGTCCTCGAGCAGGGTGGTGATCTCCGCGTCCTTCGCGTAGGCGTCGACGATGCGGTTGAGGAACTGGGCGCGGATGATGCAGCCGCCGCGCCAGATCTTCGCGATCGCGCTCTTGTCGATGTCCCAGCCGTACTCCTGCGCCCCGGCGACGATGGCGTCGAACCCCTGCGCGTACGCGACGACCTTGGACGCATACAGCGCCTTGCGGACGTCGTCCTCGAAGGTGTCGGTGCGCTCCTGCACCTCGGGCCTGCCCTGCAGGGTGGCCCGCACCGCGGCGCGCTGGTCGGGCTTGGAGGAGACCGCGCGGGCGAAGACGGCCTCGGCGATGCCGCTGACCGGCACACCCAGCCCGACCGCGTTCTGCACGGTCCACACCCCGGTGCCCTTCGACCCGGCCTGGTCGAGGATCGAGTCGACCAGCGGCCCGCCCGTCTTCGCGTCGACGGCGCGCAGCACCTCGGCGGTGATCTCGATGAGGTAGGACTCGAGCTCACCGGAGTTCCAGTCGGCGAAGACCTCGGCGATCTGCGCGGGCTCGTGGCCTCCGATGCGGCGCAGCAGGTCGTAGGACTCGGCGATGAGCTGCATGTCCGCGTACTCGATGCCGTTGTGGATCATCTTGACGAAGTGGCCGGCCCCGTCGGCGCCGACGTGCGTGACGCAGGGCTCGCCCTCGGCCACCGCTGCGATCGAGGACAGGATCGGCCCGATCGTCTCGTAGGCCTCCGCCGAGCCGCCCGGCATGATCGAGGGTCCCTTGAGAGCGCCCTCCTCGCCGCCGGAGATGCCGACGCCGACGAAGTTGATCCCCTTCTCGGCGAGGTCGCGCTCACGGCGACGGGTGTCCTGGAAGTTGGCGTTGCCCCCGTCGAGGATGATGTCGCCCTCCTCGAAGAGGTCGGCGAGCTGGTCGATGACCGCGTCCGTACCCTTCCCCGCCTGCACCATGACGATGGCCGTACGCGGCGTGGCCAAGGAGGCGACGAAGTCCTCGATGCTCTTGCTCGCCACGAACCCGAGGTCGCCGTGCTCCTCGAGCAGGGTGTCCGTCTTCTCCGACGAGCGGTTGAACACCGCGACCGTGTTGCCCTCGCGGCTGGCGAGGTTGCGGGCCAGGTTCGAGCCCATCACGGCGAGCCCGACGACCCCGATGTTGGCGCTGCCTGCTGCGTTGTCGGTGGACGTCATCGAGAGCTCCTTGGGGGGTGGGGTCGGGGTCGTGGTCGGGAAGGTCGGGGTGCTGGCGCTGGTGCGGGTGGCGAGGAGTCGGACGGACCGGTCCGCAGGACGGCGGCGAGGAAATTCGTTGTCGGCCGCGACGCCCTCAGTGGTAGACAGCGCGGGTGACGACTCTGGAATTCCCTGACCTGCTGCGCCTCATCGACGAGCGGTCGCAGGCCTTCCGGGCAGCGATCGCCGCGGCCCCCGACCTCGACGCGCAGGTCCCGACGTGTCCGGACTGGACGTTGCGTGACCTCGCCCGCCACATCGGCATGGGGCGCTTCGCGTGGGGCGCGACCGTCGCCGCGGGTCCCGACGCCACGGGGAAGGCCACGCCCGAGGGCGCACCCGAGATGCCGCAGGACCGCGACGAGCTCGTCGCCTGGCTCGCGGCCGCCTCGCAGTCGCTGCTCGACGCGCTGGCGGACGTGGACCCCGACCGTCGCTGCTGGGCGCCGTGGACCGACTCGCAGTCGCCGTCGACCTGCCGCGCCGTCGCCCGGCACCAGGTGCAGGAGATCGCCGTCCACACCTACGACGCCCAGCTCACCATCGGCGCCCCCGAGCCGTTGCCGGACGACGTGGCCCTGGACGGCGTCGACGAGTTCCTCGTGACCTGTGTCGCGACGACGTTCCCGTGGCCGCACGAGCCCGCGGTGCTCGACTACGTGGTGGGTGACCACGCCTGGCGGATGCAGTTCGACGGCGAGGGGGCTGCCATCGAGCGCTGGCCCAGCGACGAGCACGCCGGTGCCGACCTCGTCGGCCGTGCCTCGGCCAGCGACCTCGTCCTGTCGTTCTACGCGCGGGTGCCCATCGACCGCCTCACCCTCGAGGGGGACGCCGCTGTTCTGGACCGGCTGATCGCCTGGGATCCCGGCGCCTGAGCCCGCGGTCGCGTCAGCGGCACGCCCTGCACAGGACGGATGCCCGGCCCCCTCGGACCGGGCATCCGGGTCGAACCCCCGACTACGGACACGGCTGGGGCCGCGCCTGTTGCTGCGCCTACGGCTTCGCGAGGACCGTGCGGAACTGGTCGACGAGCCGCTCGCCCGTCGCGCCGAGGCCGTCGAACTCGAACAACCGGTCGCCACGACTGGCCAGCAGCAGCGGGCCGCCGTCCATGTCCAGCTCCTTGGCCACGGCGAAGTCCTCGAGCGCGAGCTCACGGGCCCTCTCGGACGCGGCGAACACCTCGATCGCCGGAGCATCCAGACCGAGCCGGGTCGCCACCCGGCCGAGCACGCCGGGCGCCTCGAGCGGCTGACCGTTGACGAAGAACTCGTGCTGCACCGCGCCCAGGACCGTCGAGACGGGCATGTCCCCGCTGGCGAGCAGGGCGATCATCCCCGCTGCCGCGGCAGCCGCGTCGAGCTGCAGCGACCCGGACTCGAGGGCGGCGAGGAACGCCGGACCGAAGTCCGCGGCGCGGCGCGAGCGCACCTCGGTGACGCTGGCGGCGAGAGCGCTGGTGGGCTGCGCCGAATACCGGCCTGCGTGCACGATCTCCACGTCGACCAGGGAGCAGGCGGCACTGAGCACCGCGCTCACCGAGGGGAGATAGGCGTAGGACCACGGGTCGTAGACGTCCATGACGTAGACGAGCAGGGTGCTCGCGTCCGAGGGGGTGAACCCGGCGGCCCGGACGAAGCTCTTGCCCGCTCGTCCCGTTCGGGGTGCGGCTGCCCGACCCGATCCGGCGCTGCGCTGGTCGCCATGGAGGAGCGCTGAAGGCGTCCCGGGCAGGTGCGGGCCGCACCAGGCGGCCAGGTTGTCCGTGCGGTTCGTGCGAGCCGAGTGGCGGGTGACGCCGTGGCGACAGGCGCGGTGTGGACCTCTCATCTGCACCCCTTCCAGGGCAACAAAAAAACAACCGGATGGCCGATCGGCCAAACCCGGTTGCTTCAGGTGTTCTGCAGACTAGCTCACATCGCCTCGGAACGGGAAGAACGGACCTCTCCAACAATTTGGGCGGCCAGGAGGCGGAGCTTGAGGTTCTGCTCCTGTGACTGTCGCCGCAGCAGCTCGAACGCCACCGTCTCGTTGATGTTGTGGCGTCCCATGAGGACCCCCTTGGCCTGCTCGATGACCGCACGGCTGGCCATGGCCTGCTCCATCTGACCGGCGATCTCGCGGGCACCGGCGAGCGTGACCGCGGCGGCCAGGGCGTCCCCCGCCCGGCCGGCCGCGAGGCGGGCCAGCTGGAGCTCGGTGTGGTCGAAGGCGTGCAGCTCGTTGCCGTACAGGTTGAGCGCGCCGTACCGGCGCCCTCCGGAGACCAAGGGCAGGGCCAGCAGGGACTGGACCTGGCCCGGCTCGCAGCCCTCCATGAACGCGGGCCAGCGCTCCTCGCCGCCACTGAAGTCCACGAGGTTCTCTCGGCCGTTGCGGAACGCGTCCAGGCACGGACCGTCGCCGACGGCGTACTGGACGGCATCGATCTCGAGCGTGCCTGCGGTCGTGTATGCCGCGGTGCGCGGCCGGTCCTCGATGACCACCGTCACGCCGACGGCGTCACAGCCGTCGATGTTGGCGTTGACGGCCTGGACCAGCCGCTCGAGGAACGGCGTGAGGTCGTCGACCCCGTCCAGGGTGCCGGCCAGCTCGCTCATGATCTGCTCCGCCGCGTCGAGGCTTCGCTGACCAGCGTCTTCGTGCAGCGCCTCCGCGGCAGCGACGTCGGCCGGGTCGACGACGACCGGGGCCGCGAGCTGGTCGGCGGCGCTGGCCCGGTCGGCGGGCGCTGTGGTGGTCTCGGCGACCTGGTCGGCCATGAGGACTCCTGGGGACGGTACTGCGGGATCCCCCACACGCTACCTGCCCCGAACGCGCAGGTCAGGCCATATCCATGGCCTGACCCACGCCGTCCGCCCGCTGTCCGCCCCGTCCGGCCAGCCGCTCGCGGTCCGCCCGCCGTCCGCCCCGTCAGGGCCAGATCGAGCTGACCCACTCGGGGTGGTCGATGAACGGGTTGCGGTTGTGCTGCCAGGTGTCGTAGATGACCTGGTTTCGCCGCTTCTCGAAGGCGTCCGGCGGGTCGCCCGCGCTCCAGGCCTTGAGGACCGAGAGCTTGCCGATGTTGGGCGCGGTGCCGTTGCCCACCGACTCGTTGGGCTCGAGGTTCGGCCACGCGTCGTCGCCCTCGTAGCGGATCGCCATGTAGAAGATCATCCGGGCGACATCACCCTTGACCGCGTCGCGCGGCTGGAACGAGTCGCCGTCGCTCAGGCAGCCGGTGCACTGGGCGACCGACGAGCCGCCGTTGTCGAAGTCGAGGTTGCCGCGGGTGCTGTTGACCGAGACGTCCTCGGGACGCAGGTGGTGGACGTCGGTGCCCGGGCCGTTGGCTGTGCCGAAGTCGCCGTGGCTCTTGGCCCACACGTGCTCGCGGTTCCACTGGTCGACGCCTCCGCCGTTGTCGGACTTGGCGATCGATCGGCCCGAGTAGATCTCGATGACGTTGTTGGCGTTGTTCGGGTCCTGGTCGGTGTCCTTGAGGGCGTTCCAGACCTGGTCGTAGGTCAGCACCGTCTGGCTCTTGATGATCGAGTGCAGCGAGGTGCGCAGGGCGCTGCCGGTCTTGCCGATCGCGGAGGCGTAGTAGGTGCCGTCGTAGGGGCCGGTCGCCGTGCCGGTCGGGCTGGGACTGGTCGTGGTCGTCGTGGGGGTGGGGCTGGTCGTCGTCGGGTTCGGCGTCGAGCCCACCGCGCTGATGGCGGTCGGCGACTTCAGGCCCGCGTGCGAGAAGTAGGCGGTCAGCGTGCCCGTGACGTCGAGCTGCCTGCCCATGAGGGACGGGTTGGTCTTCAGCCCCCAGGCCGAGCGCCACTGCGAGGTGAGCTGGACGTAGACCATCTTCGTGGTGCTGGTCTCGCCCGCGGTGTCCGCGAGGGCGACGGCCAGGTCGCCGGTGAACCCGCTGCGGTTGACCGTCGTCGTCGCCACCGGCTCCCCGACGACGTACCCGCGGACCGCCTGCACCGAGCTGTTCTGCGTGCCCATCGCCTGGGCGACGGTCAAGGGCGTGGCCGCGGTGGCGGCGCGGGCCGTGGTCGCGACGAAGGCGACGAGGAGGAGGACGGCGACGAGTGCAAGGCGTGGGCGCACTCGGATGGTGAGCTGCTGTGGCATGGGGGGAAACCTGCCAGCAGCACGGCATACGGCGGGCGAACGTCGGCTATGGGAGGGGGCCGGGCTTGGCAAATTTCCGGTATGCCGCGTGGGCCCCTCCAAGGGGTCCGTGGGCGAAGATGGCCGGGTGAGTGCCGACCCGGTCTTCCGCAAGGGCAGTGCCTCGGCGCCCGACGGCTACTTCCGCTGGGAGGCGGCCGGTCTGGCGTGGCTGGCCGAGGCCCCGGGCGGGGTGCCGGTCGTCGAGGTGGTCGAGGTCGGGCAGGACCACCTCGACCTGCGGCGGCTGTCGTTCGTCAACCCGGACCCGTCGATGGCAGAGCAGTTCGGGGCGCGGCTGGCCCGGACCCACGACGCAGGGGCCTCGGCGTTCGGGAGCCCGCCCTACGGGTGGTCGGGGGACGGCTTCCTCGGGCCGGCGACCGAGCTGCTGCCGCTGCCGCTGCGCCCCACTGCGACGTGGGGCGAGTTGTGGGCCGAGCAGCGGATCCTCGCGATGCTGCAGCTCGGTCGCGATCGTGGGTTGTGGCACCGGCACGACGTCGCCGTCTTCGAGGCGGTGGCGCGTCGGGTGGCGCGGGGCGAGTTCGACGACGGGTCGGCGCCGGCGCGGATCCACGGAGACCTGTGGTCGGGCAACATCGCCTGGACCCGCGACGGTGCGGTGCTCATCGACCCCGCCGCCCACGGTGGCCACCGGGAGACCGACCTGGCGATGCTGGCGCTGTTCGGCTGCCCGCACTGGGACTTCGTCATCGGCGGCTACCTCGGGCAGCACCGGCTCGACGCCGAGTGGCCGCAGCGGGTGGCGCTGCACCAGCTGCACCCGCTCATGGTGCACGCGGTGCTGTTCGGCGGGGACTACGCCCACCGCGCCGTCGAGCTCGCCAAGCGCTACCGCTGAGCAGCGGCGTCAGAGGAGCAGGCCGCGGACGTACGCGGCCTGGCCGACGTGCTGCTGGTCGTCGTTGACGACGCTGACGAGCCGGACGCCGAGCGTGACCGGCGGGTCCCAGCGCTCGTCGACGACCCGGTCGAGGTCCTCGGGGGCAAGTCCCTTGACCCACCGGACCGTCTGGGCGTGCACCGCGTCGAGGTAGCCGGTGAGCTGCTCGGCGGACAGGCCGCGCACCTGGGCGACCTCCTGGGGCGTCGCGCCATACCCGGTCTCGCTCGCCTCGAAGGGCAGGCCGAAGTCCTGCTCGAAGCCGCCGCTGGTCCACACCTGGTCGAACCCGGCGGCGTCGGCGACGTGGTCGTCCTGCACCCGGGTGAGGTGCCAGATGAGCCATCCGACCGAGTTGGCGCGTTCGGCCGGCTGGTGCGCCAGCTGGTCGGCGGTCAGGCCGTCGACCGCGGCGTGCACGCCTTCCTGGATCCGGGTGAAGCCGTCCACGAGAAGCTCGGCAGGAGTCATGTCCTCGACCCTACGTCCGCCGTCCGACCCCCGCTCGACCCAGCAAGACGCTGGTTGCGCGGCATACGGCGGGAAAACAACCCGAGGTATGCCGCGCAACCAGCGTTTTGCGGAGGGCCGTCAGTCGAAGGCGAGCGGCTGGGTCCGGCGGGGCATGACGAGGACGGCGACGATCATCGTCGCGGCAAGGACCACGACGCCGATGAACACCTGGTGGGTGGCGCCAGTCAGGGACTCGCGGACGAAATCGCGGACCGTGGTGCTGACACCCGACTGGTGGCCGAGGACGACCGCGGCGTCGTCCGCGGTCTTGGGCAGCGTGCCCGTCGCACCGGCCGGGGGAGTCCTGAAGTCCCGGGCCAGGGTGGCGTTGGCGATCGCGCCGAAGACGGCGACCCCCACGGCGCTGCCGAGCGAGCGGAAGAAGAGGTTGGTCGCGGTGACGACCCCCCGGCGGTCCCAGTCGACCGACGACTGCACGGCGACCAGCGTGGGGACCGAGGCGAAGCCCAGGCCCACCCCGACGACGAACGTGTAGGCGGCGATCGCCCACAGGCTGGTCTGCTCGTCGACGAGCAGCAGCAGCGCGCTGCCGAGGACGACGAAGACGACCCCGAGGATCGAGGTGTTGCGGAACCCGAACCGCATGTAGATCTTCCCTGCGCTCGCCGCCGCGATCGGCCAGCCGATGGTCATGGCGCCGAGCGCGAGACCGGAGAGCAGCGCGCCGTACCCGAGCACGCCCTGGGCGAAGGTGGGGATGTAGGACGTCAGGCCGATGAGGACCGCGCCGATGACGAGGGAGGCGAGGTTGGCGCCGATCAGCACCCGACGGGTGAACACCCACAGCGGCAGGATGGGCTCGGCCGCCCGGCGCTCGACGAGGACGAACGCGACGAGCAGCACCACGGAGGCGACGACGATCCCGATGCCGGCGGGGGAGAGCCAGCCCCACGAGTGCCCGCCCTCGAGCAGCGCGAGGATGAGGAGGGAGACGCCGGTCGTCAGCAGGATCGCGCCCGCCCAGTCGATGGCGTGGCGGACCCGCTCGATCCGCTCGTGGAACCCGCGCACCAGCAGCACCGTGGCCAGCGCCCCGATCGGCAGGTTGACGAAGAAGATCCAGCGCCAGGAGACGTACTCCGAGAACACGCCACCGAGCGTCGGCCCGACGATCGCGGCGACGCCCCAGACGCTGGCGATGAACCCCTGGACGCGGGCGCGCTCCTCGACCGAGTAGATGTCGCCGATGATCGTGATCGACATCGGCAGGACCGACCCGGCGCCGAGGCCCTGGATGACACGGGCCGCGATGAGCAGCGGCATCGACCACGCCACGCCACACAGGATCGAACCGGCGAGGAACAGCGCGATACCGATGAGCATGACGGGCTTGCGGCCGATGCCGTCGGCGAGCTTGCCGTAGATCGGGACCGAGACCGCCTGCGCCAGCAGGTAGATCGAGAACAGCCACGGGAACTGCGAGAAGCCACCGAGGTCGCTGACCACCGCAGGCACCGCCGCTGCCAGGATCGTGGAGTCGATGGCCACCAGCGCGGTACACATCATCACCGCGAGCAGCACGGGGCCGCGTTCGCTGCGCAGGCCGACACTGCTCTTCGTCGTGGTTTGGGTCACGAACGGTGACAACCCTCCCCTGACGCCCGCGTATTCCGGGTGGTTGCCCCGGGACGCCCGCCTGACGAGACTGGGACTTGAAGTCAACTTCAGGAAGGGCAGGGCCGATGGAGTCGACCGACGAGCTCACGGTGTCGGAGGTGGCGCAGCGCAGCGGGTTCGCGGCGTCGGCCCTGCGGTACTACGAGAAGCAGGGACTTCTCGTCGCATCCCGTACCTCCGGCGGCCAGCGCCGGTACGCGCGCAGCGTCCTGCGCCGCCTGGCCTTCATCCGCGCGGCCAGCAACGTCGGCCTGTCGCTGGAGGAGATCCGCACCGAGCTGGCCGGGCTGCCGTCCAACCGCACCCCCACCAAGTCCGACTGGCACCGCATCTCCGGCCACTGGCGCTCCCGTCTCGACGAGCAGCTCGAGGCCCTCGAGGCGTTGCGCGACAAGCTCGACTCCTGCATCGGCTGCGGGTGCCTGTCGCTCAAGCAGTGCAGCATCTCCAACCCCGCCGACAAGGCGGCAGCCACGCAGGACGCGCCCGGGGCGGCATACCTGCCCGCCCTGCTGCGCCGCCCGCCCCACTGACGGCAGGCTGGCACCGTGCACCTGCCCGTCCTCACCTACAACATCCACAGCGGCGTGGGGATCGACGACGTCCTGGACCTCGACCGCATCGCCGCCGTCATCGCCGGCAGCGGCGCCGAGCTCGTCGCCCTCCAGGAGGTCGACCGGCACCGCCGCGCGCGCAGCGCCTTCGCCGACCAGCCGGGCCAGCTCGCCGACCGGCTCGGGATGCACCTCGCGTATGCCGCGTGCCTGGACGACGAGCCCGCCCACCCGGGCGCGGGGCGCGCGCAGTACGGCACGGCCCTGCTCAGCACCCGCCCGCTGGTCGACGTGTCGACGACGTTGCTGCCGCGCTTCCCCGGCAGCGAGCAGCGCGGGCTGCTCGAGGCGAGCGTCGAGCTCGGCGGAGCGTCGCTGCGGGTCCTCGGCACCCACCTGCAGTGGGACCGGGAGGACGAGCGCCTCGCCCAGGCCCGGGCGGTCACGGCCACCCTCGACGATCGGCCGACCCTCCTGCTCGGTGACCTGAACACCACACCGGGCTCCGCGACGTACGAGCACCTCGCCACCCGGCTCGACGACTCCTGGGCCCGCGTCGGGGAGGGCGAGGGGCACACGTTCGACGCCGAGCTGCCGCCGCGGCGGATCGACTACGTGTGGGTCGGCGGTGGCGTGCGCCCCCTCGGCGCCCGGGTCCTGCCCTCACCGGCGTCGGACCACGCCGCCCTGCTGGTGCAGGTGGAGGTACCGGTCCCACCCTCATAGGGGCCACCAAGGGGCCACCCCAAGTCCGTCCCAAGTGGTGTGCAAGTGCCTGGTCGCACGCTGGATCCCGACCAGCAGCACCCACAGCGAAGGACGAGACCATGACCAGCACGACGACCCGATCCACCATGACCACCTGGCCCGAGCAGCCACGGTTCCCGGGGCAGACGGCAGCCCACCCGGGCCCGGTCGACATGACGATGATGTACGTGATGCACCACGCGTTCCGCCGCGACCTCGCCGCGTTCGCGGCAGCCGCCACGGCCACCCCCGTCGAGGCCCGGACGACCTGGCGCGCACTGGCCTCGCGCTGGGAGCTCTTCGCCTCGGCGTTGCACCACCACCACTCGGGCGAGGACGCGGGCCTGTGGCCCCTGCTGCTCGAGCGCACCGACGACGCCGGGCGGGTCACGCTCGAGGCGATGGAGGCCGAGCACGCCGAGATCGACCCGATCCTTGCCTCGTGCGCAGCAGGTTTCGAGCGGCTGGCGCAGCACGCTGACGACGACGCCAGGTCGGCCCTGGCGATCAGGCTCACCGCCGCCAAGGCCAGCCTCGGGCGCCACCTGGAGCACGAGGAGACCGAGGCCATCGCCATCATCCAGCAGGTGATGACGGGTGAGGAGTGGGAGCAGCTGGAGGAGGAGCACTTCCGGTCAGGCCTGCGCCTGGCAGATGTCCTGGCCGTGGTCCCCTGGGCGATGCACGGCGTGCCGGCACCGTTGCGGCGCAGCACGTTCGGCGTGACGGGTCGGGCCCACCACGCCATGTGGCTGCTGACCCGGCGTGGCTTCGCCCGGCGCGAGGCGGTCGCCTTCGCCTACCTCGTCCGCTCCTGAGCGGAGGCATCCGGGCCGGGCCGCGGCTCCCTCCGGTCTCAGAAGCCGAAGCGGTCCCGCTGGTCGCGCAGCCACTGCGCGGCCAGCGGGACCTGCCACTCCTCACACAGCTCGAGGGCAGCGTCGGCGTGCCTGCGGGCGACGTCCAGCTCCCCGCCGGCTGCGGCCGCCTGGGCGAGGTACCCGTCGACCGGGCCGAGCGCGAGGCCCGACCCGGCACAGCAGGAGTACCCCTCGAAGGGCGCGAGTCGGGCGTAGGCGCGGGTCGCCAGGTCTCGGTCACCCAGCTGCAACGAGACCTCCGCTGCGCTGCACCACGTGAGCATGGAGAACCAGTCCTCGGGGCCGAGGTCGATGGGGTGCCTCGCGGCATACTCCCTCGCGAGGTCCTCCCGACCGCCACGCAGCATGTACATCACCACCACCGCCGCCAGGGGCAGGCCGCTGCCGGCCTGCGCGGCCTGCAGCATCTCGGCCATCTCGCCGGCTCGGCCCTGCCAGAGCCGCATCGCCATGAGCGCGCCCAGGGTCGCGTCGTCGGTCTGGTGCAGGGACATCCGCTGGTCGAGCAGCCGGATGTTGACCATCCGCTCCTCGCACTCCTCGAACTTCCCCGCCATGGCCAGCCACGGGAGCTCCATGCTGTCGAGCACGATGATCCCGTAGGGCAGTCGTTGCCGCCCTGCCGCGTCCCGCGCCACGGCGGCGTGCTCCCACATCTCGCTCGGCAGCCCGAGCTCCCCCGAGACCACCGCTCGGAGGGTCGTGGTGACGACGTAGGCGCGCTCGTCACCGAGCTGGTGCGCGAGCCGCATGGCCTCGCTCACCCACCGCAGCCGTTGCGGGGCCGTGCGGGAGCACCAGAGCGCGACGAAGGCGAGCTGGAAGCCGTCGAGGCTGAGCTCGGGGTCGCCGATGCGCGCGGCCATCGCCAGCCCCTCGTCCACCAGCGCGGAACGTTCGTCGTGACCCGTGCCGTAGTAGATCTCCAGGGCGAGGCTGAGCATGACGCGGCACCGCAGCGGACTGTCCGCCTCGGGCAGGGCAGCCAGCGCGTGGCGCAGGGCCGCCACCACCGTCTCGTTGACGGTGCCGTGCGGTCCCGACTGCCACAGGGCCCCCACGGCGGTCATGGTCGCGGCCCGGCCGAGCAGCTCCACGTCACCCATCTCCTGCGCGACCGCGATGGCCTCCTCCGCCGCCTCCACCAGCCCGGACCAGTCGCCCGACCACCGCCGGGCGTCGGCGAGGTCGCACAGGACGTCATAACGCTCGTGCAGCGTGCTGTCGGGGTCCTGGGGCAGGGTCGTCAGCGCCGAGACGAGCAGCTGGGCGGCCTCGTCGTAGGCGTGCAGGCGCCGGGCCACGGCGGCCGCGGACACTGCAGCGAGCCAGGCGCGGGCGGCATACGAGGGTCCGGCAGCCAGCCAGTGACGGGCGAGCTCGGTCTCGCGCCCGGACTGGCCCTGGAGCGCGCCCGCGACCCGAGCGTGGGCACGCGCCCGGCGGGTGGCCGATAGCGAGCCGTAGATGGTGTCGCGGACCAACGCGTGGCCGAAGAGGTAGCGCTCGATCCCGTCCTCGCGCAGCAGTCCGGACTCCAGGGCGGGGTCGAGCCGGTCGAGCAGGTCGTCCTCGTCGAGCCCCGACACGTCGGACAGCGTCCGCAGGTCGAACTGCCGACCCAGCACCGCTGCCCAGCGCAGGGCGGTGATCGAGTCGTCCGGGAGTCGTTGCAGGCGGCGCACGAGGACGTCGTGGACCGCTGCCGGCGGGTGCAGCTCGCCCGAGAGACCACCGAGGCCGCCGCCCTCCTTGGCCAGGCGCGCGTACTCGACGAGGAAGAAGGGGTTGCCGTCGGTGCGCCGGGCCAGCTCGTGCGCCTGCGCCGAGGTGGGGACCGCCCCGGCGACCGTCTCCACCACGGCGGTCGCCTCCTGCTCGCTCAGCCCGTGCAGGTCGACCCGCAGCGCATGTCGCCGGGCCAGGGCCTCGGCCACGTCGGCGAGGGCTCCGGTGGGTTCGGGGCGGTCGCGCCAGGTGCAGACCACCAGGAGCCGGGCGTCGGCGGCACTCTCGACGAGCAGGCGCAGGACCCGCAGGGAGGCGATGTCGGCCCAGTGCAGGTCGTCGAGGACGACGACGAGGGTGCGCCCCTGGGCGACGCCGGCGACGTCGTCCACCAGCTCCTGCCAGACCCCGAACGGTGCGCTACCGTCGTCGGGCAGCTCCGGGAGGTCCCGTCCCATCCCGCGCAGCACCTGCTGCCACGGCCACAGCGGTGGTGCCCCGTCATCCTGCGAACACCGTCCCAGCAGGACGGCGGCGCCCTGCTCGCCTGCACGGGACGCCAGCTCGGCCGCCATCCGGCTCTTGCCGATCCCCGGCTCCCCCACGAGGGCCACGAACGCCGACGTCCCGGAGTCGGCCCGCGCCAGCTGCTCTAGCACGGCCGCGAGCGGGGCGTCGCGACCCACCATCGGCCACGGCGGCAGGCTGGGTACGACGGACTCGATCTGGCCCAGCCGCACCGACGACCGTCCCGACCCGGGCCCGTGGGCCAGTGGTGCGGGTGCTGCCGGCAGGCCACCCGGGGGTCGCCAGTCCAGGCCCGGGTCCTGACGGAGGATGGCTGCTTGAAGGTCACGCAGCTCGACGCCGGGCTCCAGACCCAGCTCGTCACCGAGCACCTCCCTGACCTCGCGCAGGGCGTCCAACGCCTCGGCCTGACGACCGGACCGGGTCAGTGCCAGGGCACGCAGCGCCCACAGCCTCTCCCGCAGCGGGTGGGCGGTGGTCAGCGCCTCGAGCTCCCCGGCGACGGTGCCGTGCTGCCCGAGCTCGAGGGCGGCCACGGCTCGGTCCTCCAGGGCCACGAGCCGCAGCTCCTCGAGCCGAGCCCGCTCGGCGACGGCCGACGGGGCGTCCTCGAGGTCGAGGTAGGGCTGCCCGCGCCACTCGGCCAGGGCCGCGTCCAGCTCGGTGACGACCTCGGTCAGCTCCTCGGTGGTGAGCCCGCGGCCGTCCTGCACCCGGTCCACCTGACCGAGCCGGCGGTGCGCGCGGCTCACGGCGCGGTCGAACCGCCGCGCATCGAGGTCGTCGTCGCCCACCCGCAGCGCGTACCCCGGGGCCACCGTCACGAGCACCGTCGACGGTGCCCGGGCCGCGCGCTCGGGCTCCAACGACCGGCGCAGCCCTGCGACATACGCCTGCAGGGTGCCGTTCACCCCCGGCGGCGCACCATCGGGCCACAGCAGGTCGACGATCGCGTCCACGGACACGGGCCGTCCGTGGTTCATGGCCAGGGCCGCGACCAGGGCGCGCTGCTTGCGCGTCCCGAGGTCGACGGGCCGGTCACCGAGGCGAGCTTCGGCTGCGCCGAGGACACCCACGTTCATCCGACCGAGGATAGGGCCGGCCGACCGACGGCCACTCGGCCTTTCTGCGCAGCGCGCCACCCTCGATCTGGGTCCCTCCGCCCGGTCCAGGACCGCACGCAGGTATGGCGCCCGCCCGAGGGGGCCGGCGCCATACCGACCCCTGTGGCTGGGTCGTGTCGGGCGGCGGGTCAGTCCGTCACGCGGAGGTTCTCCACCAGGCGCGGGATCCGGTGGTTGCCGACGAACACTCCATGCGGGTCGACCGCCGAACGAATTCCCTTGAGCTGCAACCACGCCCGCTCGTCGTACCCCGAGCGGGGGTCGACGGAGGTCTCCGCGAAGTTGAGGTAGCTGCGGCCGTTGGCCCACGGGGACAGGGCCTGGGTCAGGCGGCGGGCGTCCTGCTCACCCCGGGCCGCCATCTCCGGGGTGGCGGCTATGGCCACGCCGAAGGCGAGGAACGCACCGTCGAGCCGCTTGAGCGCGCCACCGCCCTCGTGGTCCCGCCCGAGTGCACCGCCCAGCTGTCGCAGCTCGGTCGCGAGCAGCGAGGACGTCGACCCCGGGCCGGCCTCCGCCAGCAAGGCGTCGATCCCGGCATCCGGCAACCCTGTGAGCATCGTCGAGTCGGACACCGCCGGGGTCGGTCCCTCGGGGTCCATGTGGAGCCGGACCAGGCTGCGCGAAGGCACCCGGTCGAAGGTGTCGATCTCCGGAGCGAGGGCCCGAAGGTCCGCGAGGACGGCACGGGACTGCGCGTCCGGGGCGAGGACCGCACCATCGACCACGACGACCCGACGACCCCGAAGCGGCGCAGGGATCTCGGGCAGCGGCGGCAGTTTGAGCAGCCGGAACGCCGTCGTCACCTCGTCCGGCGCCCCGGCGGACCACTCGACCCACCGTCGCAGGACGGGCTCCGCCTGGGCGGCGTCCCAGACGAGCATCCCCGCATACGCGGTCGGGATGTCGTAGAGGCGGAACTCCAGGGCCGTGACCACCCCGAAGCTGCCGCCACCTCCTCGCAGGGCCCAGAACAGCTCGGGGTTCTGCGTGGCGTCGGCCCGCACGTGCTGACCGTCCGCGGTCACGAGCTCGACGGCGAGCAGGCTGTTGGTGGCGAGGCCGAGCTTGCGGGCGTACCACCCGATGCCGCCGCCGAGGGAGTAGCCGGCGATGCCGACGTCGGGGGAGCTGCCGTGCAGGGCGGCCAACCCGTGGTCGCCGACGGGCTCGGTGGCGTGCAGCCACAGGGCGCCGCCCTCCACCCGGGCGACCCGGCGCTGCGGGTCGATGTGGACGCCGGTCATCGCCGAGGTCTTCAGGACGATGACGTCGTCGAGTCCCTGGGCGACCAGGGGGCCGGCATTGTGGCCGGTGCTCTGGGGCGCGATCCGCAGGTCTGCCGCCACGGCGGCCCGGACGACCTCCTGGACCTCAGCCACCGTGCGCGGCACCGCGACCGCGGCGGGGCGCTGGTCGAGCGCCACGTTCCAGGGCAGTCGCGCCGCGTCGTAGCCGGGATCACCGGGGAGGTGGACCGCCCCGCTGCAGAGGCCTCGCAGGGAGGCCGAGCGCAGGTCGCTGAGGGTGGTGTCGATGGTCATGGTGCGTGCTCCTTGGTTCCGCTGGTGTCTGTGCGGAGAAGCGTGCGACGGAGCGCTTGAGCACCACTTGGGGACGACTAGGGGTATGCGTCGCCGACCACAGCTGGGCGCGAACGGCAGGCCAACCTGGCCAGTCGGCGGTCGGGTGAGCCGGCCGTCGGTGGTCGCGTCAACGGGCTGCCGGCGGATGCGTCAGCGAGCCAGTGTGGCTACCGGTTGATGAGTTGGTCGGGTCAGCGGACCAGGGACCGCACGCGCTCCAGGCGGCTGGTCGGGACCGGCGCGGCGGGGGCGGAGCGGTCCACCCGGCTGGCCGCGTCGCGGATCGTGGAGGAGAGCAGGGCGACCAGCCTCGCGGGGACGTCGTCGACGCAGGCCACCGAGATGCCCTCCACGGAGAACGCGACGAGGTGCGGTGCCGTCTGGCGGCGGAAGGTCCGCTCGCTGACCTGACCGTCCTTGCCGAAGCGCACAGCCCACCGGTGCGCCTCGGGCGCTGCCGCGAGCGCGGCGTCCGCGAGCGCGATGAGGTCGTCGAACCGGCCGGGGTGCTCGGGCGCGAGGTCCTTGGCCAGCCGGCGCGAGGTCAGCAGCCCCACCGCGAGGACGTTCTGACGGACGGCCGGGGCCACCGGCAGGGCGGCCGCGGCCGGCCGCATGGCGATGGCCAGATCCATGTCCAGCGCCGTGCCGGTGATGCCGACGACGTCGGGGACCAGGCCCACGATCCGGGGCCTGTCCTGGTCGTTCAGCGAGTCGTTGACCAGCCGCGCCAAGGAGGCCAGCAGCGGGTGGGTGCACGCAGGGTGGTCGCTCCACTTCTCGCCGGCGAGGTAGCTGGCCATCTCCATGAAGCACGCCCCCTTGCGAGGGTTGCGATGCTTTCCCGAGGAGAGCACCGGCACGACGTCGGGAACGAACTCAGCTGACTGGGTGGCCTTCATGGCGCCTCCAGAACGACACACCGGCGGGCCGGCCCCGCGGTTTCCCTTCACTATGCGCCCCGGTCGCGCGGCGCGCCAGACCCCTTTGGCAGATTGCCGAACGGCTCGTTCTGGAGGCGCCGGACGTGCTCACGGCGTGGGCCGGACAGGCGCTCCCACAGGCCTCCGAACGCAAACTGCAGACGACGCACCCGCGACTACGCCGTGTGGTGGAGGACGTCCGCCCCTGCCCGACGGATCCGTCCGGGTCCCGACGCCGTGACGATGGAGCCTGCCGGACCGGACCCATGTCCGCCCGGCCCGCAACACCACCATCTCGGTGGAGGAAGGCCTCGCCATGACGGTCATCGAACGCCTCTACGACAACGCCTGGTACGTCGCGCACGCCGCACCCGCTCGGCGCGAGGAGCTGGACGCCGACGTCACCCGGACGTGGATGGCGTGCGAGGCGGCTCGCGAGGACGCCGGGCGCGCGCGCACCGTGTCGGGCGTGACCGCGGCCCGATCTGCGCTCGCCCTGTCGTTCGGCAACGTCACCCAGGCGGAGTACCACCGGGCTCGCGCCCGCGCCGCCGAGGCTGCCCGGTGCACCGACATCGTGGACGGCCACGCCTTCACCATCAGCCGCGAGATGGGCACCGGCGGCCAGATGAAGGTGGAGATCGCGTCCTGCACCCTCGCCCGGCACGCGACGATCAGCGTCGGCGCGCGCGGGCACGCGTGGACGGCTCTGTTCACCGACCCACAGGCGCGGGTCCCGCGTTTCAGCAGCACCCTTGGCACCGACCCGTGGGAGGCCGTGCACCGCGCCTGCGAGTGGATCATCACCGGACGCCTCTGACGCGCCATACCCCCGGCCCATTCTTGCTCCGGGGGACCGGCACACCGGTCGGGGCGCCGGGCCTCAGATGAACTCGGCGGGGTCGAACTCGTCGATCGGGATCACGCGGACGCGCGGCAGCCGCGCGGTGAAGGCGTCGACGTCGTACTCGAGGTCGAAGAACTCCAGGCCCCGCGACTCGAGCTCGACGAACGCCTTGCTGCGGAACTCCAGGAAGCCCACCAGCCCGACCTTGCGGCCGTCGCACAGGTGACCCATCTGCGGCACGAAGTCGCTGTCGTGGCTGACGAGCATGACGTCGGCCGACCTGGCAGCGAGCGCGTCGATCGTGCGCTGGATGGCGATGTCGACGACCTTCTCGTGCGGTCGACCCGACAGCGGGACCGGGCGGTACCCCATCGCCAGCAGCGCCTGGATGAACCCCATCGGCAGGTCGCCGTTCGCCGCCAGGAAGAACAGGCCCTTGACCGGCTGGTCCCACTCCTCCTCGGCGAAGTTGAGCAGGCGGTCCCAGCGCGGCCGCTCGTCCGGCTGCGGGCGGCGCGACAGGATGGAGGTGCCGAGGGTGGCGTCGATGTTCTCACCGTCCACCAGCACGTACGTCGTCCGCTGCGCGTCTTCGACCATGGACGTGACTGTATGCCGTGGAGTCTCCTGCGCGCCGGGACCTGCCCCCTCCTCGCGTGGCCCCGACCCCTCCTCGCGTGGTGGGTCCTGGGTCCGCGGAGGACCCTGGTCCACCATCGCGCGTCGAGACCTAGTGCTGGCCACCGTCGTCTCCACCGAGCGCGGTCCGCAGCCGGTCGATGTGCTGGGACGCCTCGGCCTTGTTGAGGGTGGCGGGCAGCTCCTCGCCGGCCTGCCGCGCCAAGGTGTCGAGGTAGCTCTTCTGGCTCTCCGTCATCGGGTCGTCACCGCTGACCCAGTCGGCCGGGTCCTTCTCCAGGGCGGGGTCGCCGGTCGGCTCGGTGGCCCCGAGCATCTCCGGCTCGTCGGTCGTCGTCTGGTTCTCGTGGGTGCTCATGGTTCGAACATACGTGCGCCCCGCACGGGGCGCACCCCGGACGACCACGTCCGCTCGAGTGGGCACCACGCCGCATACCGACCTAGCGTTGGGAGGCCCCCCCAGGGCACCCCCCACCCACGGAAGGACCCCCATGCAGCAGCGCACACTCGGCGACATCCAGGTCAGCGCGATCGGACTCGGCGGCATGCCCATGTCCATCGAGGGCCGTCCCGACGAGGAGCGTTCGATCAGCACCATCCACGCCGCGCTCGAGGCCGGCGTGACCCTCATCGACACCGCTGACGCCTACCACCGCGACGCCGACGAGGTCGGCCACAACGAGTCGCTCATCGCCAAGGCCCTGAAGTCCTGGGGCGGCGACACGTCCTCGGTCCTCGTCGCCACCAAGGGCGGCCACCTGCGCCCCGGCGACGGGTCGTGGACGCTCAACGGGCGCCCGGAGTACCTCAAGCAGGCGGTGAAGGAGTCGGCCCGACGTCTCGGCGTCGACGCGATCGGGCTCTACCAGTTCCACCGCCCCGACCCCGAGGTCGACTACGCCGAGTCGGTCGGCGCCATCAGGGACCTGCTCGACGAGGGCGTCATCGTCCGCGCCGGCATCTCCAACGCCACCGTCGAGCAGATCGACCTCAGCCAGGAGATCCTCGGTGGTCGACTGGTGTCGGTGCAGAACCAGTTCTCGCCGAAGTTCCTGTCCAGCCGGGGAGAGCTCGAGCACTGCGCCAAGCTCGGGATCGCATTCCTGCCGTGGAGCCCCCTCGGTGGCATCTCGGACGCCTCGGAGCTCGGGTCCAACCACTCCGCGTTCGCCGAGGTCGCCAAGGCCCACGACGTGAGCCCGCAGCAGGTCGCCCTGGCCTGGGAGCTCTCGCTCGCCGACGTCGTCATCCCGATCCCGGGTGCGTCCCGGCCCACGTCGATCGAGGACTCGGTCAAGGCGGCGGACCTCGAGCTGAGCGACGACGAGCTGAAGGCGCTGGACGCCGACGCCTGACCCCGGCGTCTGACCCCGACGCCTGATCCTCGGCGTTCGGAGAGCCTTTGAGCGCCTGACCCGGTGATGGCAGGGTCAGGCGCTCAAAGACTCGGGGGTCAGGCGTGGGTATGGCGCCCGCCCGAGGTGAGCAGGCGCCATCCGGATCCGCGCGGCACGATGGGTCGATGTCCTCCGACCTCAGCCGCTTCACCACCGCCCAGGACTCGGGCGGCACCTACGACCGCGCCCTCGAGGAGCTGCGCGCCGGGCGCAAGACCAGCCACTGGATGTGGTTCGTCTTCCCCCAGGTCGCCGGACTCGGGCGCAGCGAGATGGCACAGCTGTATGCGCTCGGCGGGGTCGCCGAAGCGCGCGACTACCTCGCGCACCCCGTGCTCGGCCCACGGCTGCTCGAGTGCGCCCTCGCCCTGACCGAGCGCCCCGGCTCCGACCCGGTGGCCGTGCTCGGCGGCATCGATGCGCAGAAGCTCCGGTCGTCGATGACGTTGTTCGTCCACGCGGCCGAGCACGACGAGGACCGCGGGATCTTCCAGGCCGTGCTGGACCAGTACTTCGGCGGGTCACCCGACCCCCAGACCCTGGTGCGCCTGGGCTGACCACAGCCGCACAACGACGGCCGGACAACGACGGCCGGACAACGACGAAGGACCCCCGACATACCCGGGGGTCCTTCGTTTGTGCGTGCGCGAGGGGGGATTTGACGGCGCAGACGTGGGGGTTTCCCCTCCATGAAGCACGCTCTCGTCGTCCGCGGACCCGCGGACGGTGTCGGGCTCCCCTAGGAGTGCACGCAGGTCGACCGGTCGGGCCGGCTTCGGTCCGCGTCGGCGCTGAACTCGTTTCGTGGTCATGCCCGCACGGTACGGTCGAGGCCGGACACTCGTCGCGATCATCCCCCGTGACGCGCCAGGCGTGACTCGGACCAACCCTCGGGACCCTTAAAGCGGATGATGCCAGCCACTCGGCGGATACATGTAAATATCCTTGACATACTTAGAGCAGTCGAATACCTTCACTTCCATGACCACTAACACGAAGTATTCCGCGGGGGACCTCGTCCTCATCGTCTGGCCGAAGCAGCGCGCTGCCGAGGTCCACTCCGGCGACAGCACCTGGGAGGACGTCTCGCACGGCTCCTGGGCGATGGACGCCCACAAGGCCGACGCAGTGTCCATCCTCGTCGCCGTTCACGAAGGTGTCGTGGTCGGCGCCTGGCGTGTCACAGGGGCAAACCACTCGCTTGCCGCCCCTGCGGGCAAGACGCGCAACGTCAACCGGTCCACGTTCGACCTGTCAGACGACCCGCGGCTGGCCTACCTGGTCGGCGGCCCCTCCCCGGCCCCAGCCCAGCGCAACCCGCAGACCACCCGCCAGTTGCGGGACCTGCCCGGTGCTGACACGCTCCTTGACCCGTCCCCGGCAACGCATGGCGTCGTCCAGCTCGGTGGCTACACGCTGACGGTGAACTCGGACGGCACGGCCTTGCTGCGACTTCCGGGCGGCGCCGCCCTGGCGATCTCTGAAGGCTAGGAGCAGCGGCGAACGCGTGAGACCACTCTGTGCGGCGCCCATGAAACATGCCCCTCAGCGCGTCCGAGCGCCGCACACAAGTGGGTGCACCTCACGCCGCAGTCCCCGCACTGACACGAGGTCAGTGCGGGGACTGTCTGCCTACACTCGGATGCCCGGTGCGCGCGGCGCGTCAAACCCTGAGGGTTTTAGGCGACCGGCGCAGCCTCGGGTCAGTCGCAGGTCTCTGACACCTGCTTCGGCAACGTCGCGATGTCCGAGACGGCGTCCAAGGCAGCGGTGACTCCGGCCGCCTTCATGATCCGGCCGCGGACGTTGCCAGCGCACTCCAGCCAGCCAGCGACTGATCCGCGCGGGGATGCCGGCGCCGAGCCGCATCTGCTCGAGCAACACGGCCGACCGGGCCGACGGGTGTGAGTTGGCGCTCTGGCTGGCCGGCTGGCGCGTGGGGGACGCGTGCCCCTCAACTGAAGGGGTCGTCTTGCCCGGTTTGCCCGCCCGGTGTCCCGCCGAGTGGGTACGTTCTCGCGCGGCGTGTTCACGCCATACCCCTGCGAGGCGAGGACCCCCGCGATGACTGACACATCCCAGTGGCAGCAGAATCCCGTCGCCGCAGCAGCGGTGTGCCCGAATGGTCACCCGGTCGAGTCCGGGTCCGTGTTCTGCACCACCTGTGGGGAACGACTGCCCCTGCCCACGACAACCGCGGCAATGCCACCACCGGTTGCGCCGGCCTCACCGGCGCCGCCCACCACGCCCGTGTTGACGCAGCCGGCCCCGACCGGCGCCCCGTACCCGAACGGGCCCAGTGCCCCGCCCGCCCCGGCCGGCCTGACGTGGCCGGACCCCGCCTGGGTGACTGCTGGAACACCGTGGCCGCTTTGGCGGACAGTCCTGATGTCGTTCGGTGCGCTCCTGTTCCTGCGCGCGCTGTCACTTCTGGTCGCAGGGCCGACCCTGGTGTGGCTGATTCCCGGCGCGCTCGCGTGCGCGGTGTTCACGGCCAAATACGGCCGGCTTACTCCGCAGTCGGTTGGGGCCGTCCTTGGCACCGCCGTCGGCGTCCACGTCGTCGCTTGGTTCGCCGTGTACCCGGTCATCTTGAGCTCGTATGGGTGGTCGCCGTGGTCCCTGTCGTGGTCGCCGCTTACGCCTCTGAACGTGGTGGGTTCTGCCGCCGTCGGCCTCGCCCTTGCGTTGGCGCTGCACCCCCAGCTGCGTGCCGACCTGCACGCATTCCTGCACCCGCAGGCTCCGCAGCTGGACTCCGGGTCGGCCCTGCTCGTCGGACTCGTCGCAGTCCTTGGCGCGGGTGCTGTGCTCGTCGGCTTGCTCACGTGGTCTCCGTTCGTCCGAATCCAGAGCTATGCGGACGTGGCGGCGCAGCAGAACTACGACGACTGCGTCTCGGTGGTGCAGAACCAGTTCGGCGACACCCTGTCCGATGAAATGTTCAACAGCGCGGTGGGCGCCTGCCTGCGGATCGGCAACTAGACGGGCGCAACCAGTAGCCGCACGCCGCTGGGGGAACCCGGCGCTGAGGGGCTGCGCGGGAAATGTGTAAAGACGCCGCGTGCTGTCCCGTGCCTGCACTACGTTGCGCCAATCAGATCGTGACCAAGGAGCCAGCCGGTGAGCATCGACAGCACCCCCGCACCACAGTCGACCGCCGGCGCCACGCCGGCGCCAGGTGCCGGTTGGTACGCCGACCCGTACGGAACGCCCACGCTGAGGTACTGGGATGGGCGCGCCTGGACCGGACACACGAACCCGTACCCGACCACACCAGCGCAGCCTGTGGCGTCGACGTCGTGGCAGCAGGCGAATCCCGATGAGCTGTTCATCCGCCGGGTCAGTGAGTACTCGCGCTGGTCGGGGGTCGGGTGGATGATCCTGGGCGCGCTGCAGGTCCTGAGCATCTTCGGCATCATTGCCGGCGTGTGGAACCTGATCGCCGGCTGGTCGCGCATCAGCACCGCCAAGGACATCGCGATGCGGAACCCGTCCATCCCGGCCCGGTTCCGCCCGGTCGGCGGGTACGTCGTCATCGCCGTCGTCAACCTGTTCCTTGGTGGGTTCATCGGTTTGGCGCTGGTCGGGTTCGACCTGTTCGTGCGCGACCAGATCCTCAAGAACGAGGGCGCGTTCACCTCCCCCACCCGCCAGCTGGATGCGGCCGGGTACGGCCAACCGGTCTGAACGGACGCTGCGCGGACCTATCGGCAACGTTTGGCCCCGGCAAGCGGCCCAGCTCAGCGCGTAGCGGTCACTGCTTGTCGCAGCTGGCCAAGGGGAGTTCTGCGGTGTGCGTGGCGAGCCACCGCTCGAGGTCGTCAAGCGCTTGGGTCGCCGAGACGAACGACCCGTCCCGTGCGACCGCTGCGAGCGCGACCGCGGTCCAGCCGCCGGCATGGGGCAGCAGGGCCAGCTGCCGGGCGACGTAGGCCCCGGTCGGCGAGGGGCCCCACCCTCCCTTGAACCGGGCGCCGGGCCATCGGCCCGCACCCCACTGCTGGCTGGGGTCGATGTGGCCGAGCAGGTCCAAAACCGGCCCGTCAGCGGGGTCATGCGCGCACGGCAGCGCCGCGGCGAACGTGGCCTGGTCGCCGAGGGTCCACTGGGTCTGACCCTCGGCCGAGAAACCGGCACGGGTCACGAACGGCTGGGTGCGCACGTTCTGGTTCTCGTGCGCGGCCAGGACGGCATCGACACGACCGGCCGCCTTCGTCCCCGACCCCAGCGTTTGCCACAGCCGGCTCGCTGCGGCGTTGTCGGACACGGTCAGGGCCTGGCGCATGTCCGCGGTCGTGGCGGTGCCGCCTGTGCTGCGGAGTACCGCTTCGACGAGCGGAACTTTGATGGTCGACCAAGCCGGACCGGTCTTCCACGTGCCGAGGGTGAGCACGACCCGCGAACCGGGGGCCCCGCCGACGACCGCGATGCCGTACTCGCCTGCAATCGCTGGAGGTCGGGCGGTGTGGGCGTGGCGCAGCGAGGTCACCCAACTGGGGTCGACAACCCCCTGCGCCGGCCTGACTGAGGCGGCACCGGCCGCTTTCGTCGTGGCTGGGATGGCGGGCGGCGGGGTGTGTGCCGCGGGCGGGTGGCGCGTCGCTGCGGCACCCGTGGTCACGGGCAGGTCGGTCGCGCCGGCGCTGGCAGCGCACCCTGACAGGGTCGCGGCTGCGAGCACGGTCAGAAGGGCGGCGGCCCGGGCGGGGCGCCAGGGCTGGTTCGCGGTCAGCTCACTGGCCCGGCGGTGGTGCCGAGCAGGACGACGGCGTCGTTGCCTCCGGTGCAGGTGACCGGGCCGCTGCCGATGGTTCCCGCGGACGCGGTGCAGGTCATGTCGTAGTCCTTGTCCGTGACAGGGCTGTGCGCGGTCAGCGTCATGCTCGACCCGTCACCGCCGAGGGACTCGTACTCGTCGCGGACTGCGCCGGCGAACTCGCAGCTGGTGTGGTCGTTGCCGGTTGCGGCGGTGGCGTACGGGCCGCCGGTCGGCGAGCTGTCGCACAGCTTCCCCCCGCTGGGCACGACCAGCGGCGCGACGGTGTCACTGGGCGCGTCGGTCGGGGTGTCTGGCGTCACCGAGTCGCTGGGGGTGTCCTGTGGCGTGTACGGGGCCTGGGCGGCGCCGCCCGGGACGGGCGCCTGCTGGCTGGAGTTCAGGTTGGAACTTGCTTGGTCAAAGGTGTTGTTCAGCCTGTGACCGAGGAAGACCACGAAGGCGGCCCCCGTGACGACGACCAGGAGGAAGACGCCCACGACGATGGCGAGGATGAGGCCGGTCCGGCTGCGGCCCGCTGGCGGTGCGGCCGGCGGGCGCGGAGCTCCCAGCGGGGGTGGGACCGGGCCGGCGAAGGCTGGCCCCGTGGGAGGCCCCGGGATCATCGGACCAGCTGGGACACCGGCGGCTGGTGCGATGGGGGCCAATGCAGCCGGCGCGGGTGCAGCAGCCGCTTCGCTGGGCACTGCCGCAGCACCCCTCGGGGTGGGGATGCTCGAGTTCGCGGGGGTAGGAATCGCCTCGGTCGGGCTGATGAGCACGTCCGTGTGCTCAGACGCAGCGGCCAACGCGTCGTCAGGCGTGGGGACCGAGCTGCTGGCAGGCGTATCGCTGGGGACGGCCAGGGCCGTCCCGCAGCGGCCGCAGAACCGCGCCGTAGCGGGCAGTTGTTGCGAGCATGCCGGGCACGTGGTCACGACCACGCCTCGGTGACCTCGACGGGCACGTCGCTTCGATGCATGTCCCCAACCTCCGTACGCACACTGCGGGGATACCGGCCTCCGCCCGAAGGAGTTCTACCCCGGCCGTTGGGTGACACGCAGCCGAACGGTGAAACTTCGTCTGAATCAACTACATACCGGGCAGTCCTCCCAAGTTGACTGCACCCAACAGGGGTCGTCCCGCATTCCGGGTCGAGGTCGGGGCGCCAGTCGGCGCGCAGACGTGCGCCCTGCTGATCGTCTTGGCTCGCAAGGCCTGGCGGGTTTCGTCCACGCCGACTGGTTCAGCACCACGGAGACGCAGTCGTCGTGGTTCTGCTGTGCCGCCACATCCCCGTATGGCCAACTCGAAAGCCCTCCTCGGATCAGCTTCGCGAGGACGGGACCAGAACCACACGACTCTCACCCAAGCGCACACTGACAACGACCCAAAGGTGCCACAGTCACTGAAACTCCCGTCACCGGTGAAGCCCTCAGCCACTCGTGGCGAGCAGCTGGTGCTTGAGGCTGACGAACTCCTCATCGGTTAGGGCGCCGGTGGCATGCAACGTCGCCAGGCGCTCGAGCTGGGCCAGCACGCCCCCTTCGCCCGAAGCGTCGATGACGGCTGGGGCAGCCAGCTGCCGCACCGGGGTAGCCAGGTCGTGCAGCTGCTGGGTCAGGTTCGCGAACACGGAAACCGCGCCGCGGTCCTGGACAGGGACGCCCGCGGAGAAGACCCGCACAACCTCCTCAGCTGCGCGAGCCACGTCCGCTCGCCCTGCTGGGGAGCCGACGGTGAACAGCTCGCACTCGGCCGGAACGAACGGCGCGGCCCAGGTCGCCAACAGGTCACGAACGGTGTTGCCGGGCCCACCCAGCGCGGGTGGGGCCCCGGCCATCTCGCCGAGTGCGAACAACGACCATGCCATCTCCAAGGTCAGGGACCCTGCGGTGCGGACCGCTGCCGCGAGCATGTCGCGCGACTGCGCCGCGACCAAGGTCCCGATCTCAAACTCTTGGGCGGGACCAGCGCCGCGCGCGGTAAGGACGGCGGTCACGAGGGCGTCGAGCGCCTGACCGATCCAAGCTGCCGGAGCGTACAGGCCGCTGGGGGCTAGTGCGCTGGCCACGTGGTGCTCGGTCGCGTACACGAACTGCTGGGCGTGGGTCGCGTCGACCGACCGCAGCTCGACGAGTCCGTGGTGCGTGCCCAAGACGAACGTCGGACCGGACCACGCGGGGTACAGCTGCCACCCGGTCCACTCGGCAAACGCGAGCGAGGAGACGCGGCAAGCGCGACCCTCGCGCAAGATCAGAATCTGCAGCGGGGTCAGGAGCACGAACAGGCGGTCCAGTCCTTCGTTGCCGACCACCCCGGACATGATGACCTCGCGGGGCAGCAGCCAGCCGTCGAGCATGGTCGCCAACGTGGCGCTGGGACGTCTGCCGGTCACGTGGGCTACCTCTACAGCGATGTCACGCACGAGTTCCTCATCTCTGGCTGGGTGGCTGGCCCGACCACGGTAGGGACGACCCGGCCGGCTGGGTGTACGAATCGGTGACAAGTCCACTGAAAGTGCCTGGTCGCTGCGCCGGTCGGCTGGACGCGGCCCACGATCAACGGGGTCGGTCAGTCGCCAAGATGCACGGATGCGCGGGCTGTCTCGCTACAGCCACTGAGGGTTGACGGCTGATCGCCCGGTGACGTACACACTGATCTGGGGCCCAGGGCTGGGCCCGGGCAGGCAGCAGGGGGCCTTTCATGAGGGTGCGTCGACATGCCATGGTCACGGCCGGTGCGGCACTGCGCGCGCTCGCGCCGATGTGAACAGGACCGCAAGGGCGAGCGCGCGGCGGTCCCTGCACTGGGCTCAACTGCGTTCGAGCGCGCTGGGCCAACCGTTGGAGACCACCAGTCAAGGTGTCGAGCTCGCCCTGGTCCGCGCGTTCACCGGCCTGCGCCTGGTGAACCTGATCCAGCTCGCGCTGGCCTTGGGCGGTCTCATTGCCGGTTCACCCCGCCCGGCCCTGGACGTCGTTCTGGCCGCCGCGTTCGTCCTCGAAAGCGTGACCGTGATCAGCCTGGGACTGCACCGGGCCGACCTGCGCTCGGCGAAGGTCGTTTGGTGCGACGTCGCGTTCGGCGTCGTCCTGCTGGCCGGGCAGACCCTCATCGCGATGCCCGGACACCGGTTGAACGTGTGGGACGCATGGGGGTACCCGGTCACGCTCAGCTGCGCGATGGTCGCCGGGATGATGCTGCCCGTATGGCAGGCGTCGGCGGCAACCACGGCGCTGTGGGTGACATACCTGTGGGGCACCCTCCACGGTGCAGCCGGGCTGGGGCAGCAGTGGACAGCGCTGACGAACTGCTTGGGCTACGTCGCGTTCGCCCTGATCGGCGGCGCCTCGGCCGGGTACCTGCGGCGCCTGAGTCGGGCGGCTGACACAGCCCGCGACATGGCCGCACGAGCCGGTGCCGAAGCGGAGATGGAACGCCACCGCCGGATGCTGCACGACCACGCCTCGCTCCTGTCGATGATCGGGGCCAACGCCGGCGACACCCAGCTGCAGGCTGCCCTGCGCCTGCAGGCGGTCGCCGCGGCTGCGACAGTGTCCTCGTTCCTGGCATCCACCCCCGCCGTCGATGCGGCGCTGCCCGAAACGTTGGCGGAGGTGCTGCGCACCACCGCGGCACAGTTCCCCGATTTGTCCCCCACCGTGAACGTGGACCTCGTCGAGCACGTCCGCCTCACCCCTGCGGTCCGCCGGGCCGTCGCGGGAGCGGTGTCCACGCTGCTGCACAACGTGCGTGCGCACGCCCACGCCTACAACTGCACCATCCACGCCGACTCTGCACCGGATGGGTCCGACTGGGAGGTCAGCGTCCGGGACGACGGGGTCGGGTTCGATCCCGTGCTGACCCCGCCCGGGTACGGCCTCGCGCGGCAGGTGAGGGCTGCCGCCGCCGAAGCCGGGATTGGTGTCAGGGTCGCAACGTCTCCCGGTGCGGGCACCACGGTCACCCTGTCCACGGAGCGGCCGGGAGCGGTCGAGGGCCACGGCGCGCAGCGGCGCGGCAGGGGGCCGGGCTGATGGCCCTGGTGAGTGTGTCACCCCGGGGAAACCCGGGGGCCGCCCGGGCGCGGGGACGGCCACCATGTGCACGGTGAGCGACTCCGATCCGGCCAAGGTGCGCATCGCCTGTGTCGACGACGACACGCTGATCCGGGAGGGCTTGGCGCACCTGCTGCCCCAGGTCGAAGTCGTGGGGACGTACCCGCGCGTGGAGGACCTGCTGGCAGACCGGCCCGCCGCTGACGTGGCGCTGGTTGACCTGTGGCTGCGCGCACCCGAGGGGGAGCCGGTCCACGCCCACGGCATGCATGGCGTGCACGCCGTCGCCCAGGCGGGATACCGGGTCCTGATCTACACCAACGAAAGGCGCCGCCACGTCCTGGCGGGGTGTTTGGCCGCTGGCGCGTCCGGCATCGTCCACAAGTCCGAGCCGCTACCGGCGCTGCGCGAAGCGGTCGCGGCTGTCGCCTCGGGCGGAGTCGTCATCACGACCGCACTGGCCGGCCTCGTCGAGGTCGTGGACCGACGCGGGCGTATTGGCCGGCTGTCTCCCCGCCAGATCGAGGTGCTGCGCGCCCGGGCCCGCGGGGAGAGCTACCGCTCGATCGGGGCGCGCTTGTTCATCTCGCCCAAGACCGCCGAGGAGTACATGGCCGAGGTGACCCGAAGGTTCTCCGCATACCTGCTCGAGCATTCTGCCGCTGACCTCGAGCGCCTGCTGGGAGTTGGGCCGGGCGACCTTCTCGACCCCAACTGACCTCTCCCGCAGCGACGTCCTGCTCCGGGCCCCGCGACCCGTTCGAGCCCCGGGAAATCCCCGGTACCCCACCGGGATGAGCCCCATCACGATGAGCAACTCACCACATGACCGAGCCAGTGCGTAGCGCTGCGCATGACGAAAGCAGGTAGGACACATGGCTTCCACTACGTATCGCCAACAGCGGCGGCGCTCGGTCGCGTGGGTGTACTACGCGATCTTGACCGTCCTTGCACTCATCGGCACCTTCGCCTCGCACACCCCAGCGGGCATCATCCCGACTGCGCTGCTGGCGGCGTACGCGGTGTACCTCTTCCGCGGCGGCCGGTTCGTCATCTGGATCTGGTGAGCACTCCCTGGGTTGGTGAAGCGGCGCCCGCTTCGTCCGCCTAGTCCGTTTGAGCCCCGGGAAAACCCCGGTACCCGGCAAGGCGGTGATCCCACCACGATGGGCACCGCGTGAGTGACACCGATCTAGCAAGGGGAAGTCGTGCCGCGACACATACGCACATCCATAACAGCCATGGCCCTCAGTGTTGGCGTTGCACTGGGGGTGGCCGGCTGCTCGAGCGGGCCGGGTGGGGAAACGACCTGCGCTGACTTCGCGGCGATGTCGCCGGACACGGGGCTGATGACCAAGCTAAGCGACAAGCAGACTCAGGTCATCGACAAGATGCTCAGCGATCACAACCGTTCCGCGAGCGTCTCCAACGAGATGCTCGCCCAGCTGCAGATCACGCAGTACTGCAACATCTACGGCGGCAAAGCGGGCTCCAACACAGACAAGGCCATCGAAAACATCGGAGGCCTGCAGTGAGCCGCGCCTGCACTTCGGCGTGTCCTTCAGCGCACGACGTTTGCGGGAGCACCCGATGACCTTTCCCATCATGACCCTCCAGTCGCGCACGCACAGCACTGACGACACGCTGTTCCCCCTGCTGGCTTCCCCAGGTGGCTCGCGGGTCACCCAGCTCTCTCGTACTGACGGGCACGAGCTGTCGTTCCTGTGCGGTGGGGTGAGCGTGACCCGGATCCGCGCCGGGATTCGTGAGCAGATCCTCAAGGTCACCGAGGTGCGCGTCTGTGTCGACATCACCGACGAGCGCGTCGTCATCGGGTGCGAGAACTACGACAAGGGCGGCGGCTGGTGGGGCGTCGGTGGCGGAGGAGCGGCCTTCGCCGTCGTCGCAAACATCGTGTCCAAGGTCCGGGCAGCCAACCGCAGCCGAGGAATCGCCATGGTCGGGCAGGTGCGTCATCCGTGGCTGCAGGAGGTTGTCGCCACCCCCGCGCAGGGCTTCTTCGGCCAAGGCGCAGTCGGACTCGCCGTCCAGGAGACCGCGGCTGACGGTGGCGCCCTGGTGGTGGTCAGCCTCGCCCTGCCCAAGGAGGTCAGCGCCTCCTTGGTCGCTCAGGCCATCACCACCCGGGCTGCTGCGTGGCGGCTGGCCAACGACCGCGGCTTGGACGGTCCGGCGCGCGAAGCGATGGAGAACCTTGCCGCAGTCTCGCGACCTTCGGCCACGACGTCGGTGACGTACAAGTTCCCGTCCGCGTACCCGGTCAGCGCCACCTCCGCTCGAGGCCCCGTTGGTCAGACCCCGGCCGTCGATGCCGGCGAACCGAAGGAGACGGTCCAGTCATGATCTCGTGGCTGCTCTACATCACCGCTTGGGCGTTGGCCGCTGACGCGCTGCGCCGCACCTCCTACCAGTGGGTAGCGGCGGACCGGCAGCGCGGCATGTGGGTGGGCCTACTCGTCCTTCTCGGCCCGTTCACGCTGTGGGTGTACCTGCTCGTGGTCGGGCCGCGCCTGCTGAACGCGCCCGACCAGCCACCAGCCGCATTGCGCACCAGCTGAGGGCACGGCCAGCACTCACACGGACTTCCACGTCTCACATCTGCGCCAGCGACCGCAGGCCGCCGGCAGTGAACCCGTCTCGAGTCTTCAAGGAGTGACCATGAGTAAGAACCAGAGCACGACCGGAAGCAACCTGTCGGGCCCCGCACAGTTGGGAGCGGCGGCGGCCGTCTTCATCGTGTGCTGCATCGTTCAGGCAGCCTGCGGATCCAGCATGTTCTCGACGAGCTACGCCGACCCGGGCAGCGTCGTCAAGGACCTGCTCCTGAACGTGACGTTCTGGCCAGGTTGGGCGATCACCGTCGGGCTGGCGCTCAGGGGTGTGCTCGAGATGGTCGCGGACAAATAGCCGCTCTCGACGCCGCTGACGACATGGGGTCAACGCGTGCGCGACGGTTCGGCACGACAACCCGGCGCCGCTGCGTCCCGCGGCCGGTGGAGCCAAGGTTGTGAAGGCACGGGACGCTGGGTCGCGCCGCACCGCGCTGGTGGTTGTCCTCAGTGCGGCTGTCGTCGTCGCCGTCGTCGGAGCGGTCCTGGCAGGTGTGCCAGCCCGGCTGCACCCGGCAACCGGACCCGGCCGCACTGGCGCCCCGACCTCGACCACGTCCACGCCGGCAGCTACATCGGACCAGCAGGGCGTCGCGCCCGTGTCCGTCGCCGCCGGTGGAAGTGTCACCTTGAGTGACGGGACCCGTGTCTTCGTGCCCGCCAACGCTGTCTCAAGCGACACGCAACTCACGGTCACCCGCGCCGATCACACCCAGACCCCGCCTGAGTCCCCAGCGGAGATGACCTCTCTCGGCTCGCCGGTCCACATCAGCCTGGGGTCTGGCGAGTTGACGGGCACCGCCACCATCGTCCTGCCGGCCCCGACACCGCAGGACTGGCCAGCCGGGCTTGCCTTCGATCCGTTCCCGGCTACGTACGACGAGCAGGACGGGTCATGGGTTGCCCAGGACGGCACCTACGACCCCAGCGCTGGCACGATCACCCTTTCGGTGACGCACTTCTCCTGGTGGAACCCGTTCAGCTGGAACTACCACGCCATCGAGGACTCCCTGCGCCAGGCAGGGGCGGACATGGCTGGTATCCCCAGCGGCATCGCCCCCACGTGCGCGAACTCACCAGGCGCCGACCAGGCCCAGCTGACCGGTACCGGCAGCAAGCTCGTCGACGCATGCCTGGACACCGACGGGTCGGACGTGGTCCTGCGGATGCGCGGCGTAAAAGACTACCCGCTGCTGGTGAGCTGGTCCGGGCAGGCGACGCTCCAGAAGCACACGGACTACGGCGTCGACCTGTCCAGCCTGTACCGGTGGTTCGCGGCCACTACCCACGCCATCGGCCAAGAGCAGGTCCTGCTGCCCTCGGGCGGCGACGTGCACCTACTGGTGGCTCCGGATGCGAACGCACCCGTGCTCGTGAACGTCGCGTACGACCCGCACCTCCAGCTGGCCGGCATCGTGGACGCGACCCTGCGTGTCGTTCAGGCGGTGCGCGGCGCGACCGGTGTCGAGACCACCCTCGAAGAAGTGGGCTCCACCGTGGAGGACACCGCATGCGCTCTTGCGCAGCTGCCAAAGCTGACCAAGGACCCGGTCGGCACGTCGGCCACAATGATCGCCGACTGCGCGGCGCAGGTGCTGCGCGACGCTTCCAAGGGGGCGACCAGCCGCCTGTTGCGAGTGGTGGGTGCTATCCCGAAGGTGCTCGCCTCCCTCGTCGGCGTGATCGTGTACGCGGCCAACACCGTCGCGTCGGAGGTCTTCACTGCCCGCGACCTGCTCGCCGGCACCACCAGCCAGGACTTCAACATCGCCGCCGCGGGCTCCCCTGGCGCGACAAGTCCCGGCGGGACTGGTGCCCAGTCGCCGTGGCCGACGCAGGGCAACGACGGCCCGCCGGCCCTGTGGGCGTGGTTCGGTGCGAACTTCACGTTTCCCGACTGGGTCAGCTGCGACACCGCGGTCACTTGGTGCATCGCTGGGGAAGGCGACCAGGTTCACATCATCAAGGTGCACGGGCTGGTCGACACTGCCAGCGTGCCACTCGCGGCACGAGACCCGGCAGTTGCACTGACGAAGGCGGGTCTGTCCAAGACGGTCGTGGCTCAGGTCCTGCGGGCGCACTGAACCCGAAGACGCGGCGGACTGCACGCGCAGCAACACCCACGCCATTTCGGCGTGGTCGGTTCGTGCGGTCCACAGATCTCGCCGTTCCGTCGCCGCAATGACGCGGCTCGAGCGGGACGACACCGCCGACGACGGTTAGCGCACCAACCGGGCAGTCGCTGGGCGCCAGTAGACCGTCATACACCCTCAAGGCAACAGGCGGGGCCCGCTTTCGAGGTCGTGAAGGCTTCCGATGGTCCCGGAGCACATCACGCCGTCGAGCCGTCGGGCAGCCCGCTCGGCGCGCGAAAATGTGTTCCCCTTCATGGTTCCTGCGACCCCCCACGGCTACCGACCGCCGCCCGCCCCGCCCGCCTAGTCGGGCACAAACTTGCTGCCGTTGAAGCGGAGCCGGACGGTGGTGATCGTCCCGCCAGCGCAGTCGGGCGAGCAGTCGTTGCTGTGGCTCACAACCCGATAGCGCCCGTCGGCGACGGGGCCCTCCAGCTCGGAGTAGTACAGGTCCTGCCCGTGAGGAGGCCCATACCCGCCAGCCAGGACGCGCATTCCGTCAGGCACCGGTTGAAGCACTGCGACGCCGTTGTAGCGGCCGGGGTTGTAGTTGATGAAAATGAGCCCGGAGTTGTCCCGGGCAGGTTTGGCCAGCGTCCAGTAGTCGTAAACGTCGCCGGCCACGTCCTCGCCCATGGTCCAGCGAACGCGCCCGGTGGAATCCACCACGACAGCGTTCGCTGGGTGTACGGGCTCCCGAGGCATCAGCGTGTATAGCGTCACCCGACCCCAGGTGGGGTGGTTGAAGGTCAGGGACGAGCTGACCTTGCACGGGGTTGAGCATAGGCCCAGCTTGGTTGGGTCGACCTTGACGGTCGCGGACTGCGCGGCCTGCTGCCGCAGGGCGTTCGCGGTGGCAGTCATGGCCGCAGCGTTGGTCGTGATGCCGGTGTGTGAGCAGTTGCCCGGGATGAGGTTGGCGGAGCTGAGCACGTCGAGCATCGCGAGCGACGCGTTGCCGTTGACGATGTCGCCGAGTGCGAGGTTGTCGCTCTGGAGCTGGAGGAACCCGCCGATGAGCGCACCGATGGGGGATACCGGGGTCATGTGCAGCGTTGAGGGCAGGTTCGTGAGCGCGTCGACAATGCCGTTGAAGTCTTGGGTGCACGGGACGCTGATCGGGTTCACGTGGGTGCCGAAGGGCACTCTTCCGGAGGGGGCAGAGTTGAAGTACCCCTGGGAGGAGTCTTGGGTCACGATGGTGTCGCCGCCGGTGGGCACGTCGTAGTCCAGGAAACCGAACACGGTGCGCCGGATCGTCAGGTTCCCGCCGATGGTCGCTACCGGGGTGGTGCCGGGCAGGTACGGCGCAACGGCACATCCGGCAGGCATGCCAGTGGGGCCCTGGTGGACGGCCAGACAGACGCGTGCCTTCGCGTCGCCTGCGGGAACGTCTTTGCCGTACCCGGCCATCCGCTCCTTCAGGCGTCCCCACCGCACAGCGTTGGCGTTGCCCCAGGGCGACCCTGCGTGTGGTGTGCCCAGAGTGACCAGACCGGCAACGTGGTCCCCAACGCCAGGTTTGGCGGACGCGAACCGAACGGCGAGGCCGCCCATGGAGTGCGCGACGAAGTACACGCGTCCGTCGCCGCCGGCGTCCGTGTGTGCCTTGGAGACCTTGGTGATGTAGTCGGCCAGGCACCCGGCTATCTGGGGTGCGTCGGCCCAGCGGGTCGCGGAGTCGTGGTAGTCGAACAGCAGGAACTGCCACCCTGGGGTCATCTTCGCCTCGAGCAGGGTCCGGGTGTCCGCCATCGGGCTGCCGGTCCACCCGTGGACGAGGATGACGGGGTGCGCGTCCTTGACCAGCCCGGTTGTTGGTGAACTCGCGGTTGAGCAGTTCTGCCCGTACGTGACCGCCCGCGCCGACGCGCGAACATCTGCGGATGCGGCGGGGCTGGTCGCCAGCGTGCTCAGCGCGGCGACCCATGCTAGGGCGAGCGCGACGAACCTGCCCGCTATCATGGCTTGTTCGCCAGGGTAGTCGTGCCCAGGACCCACCTGCCGCCGACGAGGACCAGGCGCACGTTCCATGTCTTCTTGGTTGCCCCGGACCCGAGCGTGGCGGTGGTGGTCACGACCCCGGCGGACACCGGTGTCACGTTGGGGGAGAACACCAGGGGTCCGGCCTTGGCGAGCTTGGCGGCCAGGGCGGCGTTGGCCGGTTCGGCGGCGGGTGCGCCGATGGCGGCGGCCACTCGGGCGGCGTCTCCGCTGGACAGGTCGGCCGCGAGAGTTTGGGCCTGCTCGGGGCTGGGGGTGGCCACGGCTGGCGCCGTAGTGGTGCTCGTCGAGGTGGCCGCAGGCGTTGACGTGGTGACGCGGGTCCCTGGCGCGGCAGCGCGGCTGGGCGAGCTGGAGCACCCGCTCAGGCCTGCCACGACCAGTGCCATGAGTGTCGCGCCGACCAGACCCGTGCGCCGCATCGTTCCCCCTGCCCCGTAGCCACCCCGGCTGGAAGGCAGAGTATGTCCCCGCCGGGTCGTTATCGGGGGCGTTTGCGTCATCTGTTCGCCAGTTGGTCACTGACTGGCAGGTGCCGGCGTCAGGGTGTCGCCGGGCCCTTGCTGGCTACCGAGTGGTCGGTGTTCGTGGACAGCGTTTCGTGGCCGGCGAACCACCCGACCGGCGGGGTGGCGGTGGCCCGGGTGTCGATGGCCTTGCAGTGCGGCCTCGATGGGTCGCCAGCGTCATCGGGTGGCTCGTAGTTCCGAACGTGGTCGTGTCACGATGCCGGATCGCGGGCACGTGTCCGCTCTAGCACTGAACGCGTGCCGGACTGGGTGCAGAACCCCACACGCGTCGCGACCTGACTCAAGACACACCCCACACCGCGCCGCGGCGCCTGCCCCCTCACGCCGCCCCGAACGGCCCCGGAGTCGACGGCGCGCGCCGCAACCTGCCTCGGGCGGCGTGTTCGTGACCACTCGGTGGGAACTACAGCAAATGGATGGGTGTGCGGCTCCCGCAGCGATGGCACGCTACGCCCTGTGAGCGGGGGAAACACGATCTTTCACCGCGACCGCACGCGCTTGGCCGCGGCCGGGGTCGCAGTCGCGCTGTCTGCATGCGCCGCCCTGTCGGCATGCACCAACGCACCACGAACCCCGCCCTCCAGCCCCGGCCGATCGACCCCCAACAGCACCGGCGCGGGCGCCGGAGAACCCTCCCCGTCGAGTGCCGCTGCCGTGAGCCATGGCCGGACGGAGGTGGTCCTCGTAGGCGACGGCAAGCACCGGGTCACCATCACTGACGTGCCCCTGACCGGGACCGCCAAGTCCGAAGCTGCCGCTGTCGGGACGCGGCTGCCCCTGGCCGTCGGGCAACCCAGCGACATCACCAGCGACGGCCCCATCGGCCCTGCCGGCGTCACCATCACCCGTCGATACATCACCGCGCTACCTGCGGACGCTGCAGCCACCCTTGCGTACTTCGATGAAGCCGCCCAGACGTGGATCGCTGTGCCCTCCACGGTGGCTCGGGACCGCAGAAGTGTGTCCGCGACCGTGCACCACCTGTCTCGGTGGAACGACTTCGTCTCCGCCGCCAGTGCCACCGCCGCCGCCACCATCGAGGGGGCCGCCGACTGGACGTACTTCCATTTCGGGCAGGTGTTCGACGTCCGAGCCGACACCCCCACCTGCGCCACGCCTCGACCTGGCTGGGTCAAGGATGCGACCTTCATTGCCCCGGACCGCAACAACCCGATCCTGTTCTGCGTCGGCAAGGACCCCAAGGACGCTGGCACCGTCGTCGTCAAGGCGCGCGTCAACCGCGGCTTCGGGTTCGACTGGACGACGCCGAGCCAGACCACGTGGACGTGGAACAGCGGCGTGGACCAGTCTGCCCGCCAAGACATCCTGAACGCGCTCAGCGGCCTCGACGAGGTGTTCGCCACCTCTGGGCGTGCGTTCGCATCCGGAACCCGGTTCGTTAACGCCGGCGAGGAGATCGACGTCGGCTTCAGCGAGTCCCAGGCACGGGCGGCCGGAACCGACCCAATCCTCCAGTTCACCCCGCAGGACGCGTTCGGGTTCCTGGTCGGACTCGTGGGCAACCTGACCGGCGCCGACCTGATGAGCAAGGCGGACGGTCCTGTCGTCGCCGCGGTCACGCTGGCCCAGTGCGCGGTGGACGTGCGCAGCGCCACAACCGGAGCGCGCGCCCTCAAGGCCGCCATCAGTTGCGAGGCGCTGCTCGACGACCACGTCGTGGTCAAGCAGGTGGCCAGCTATCTGCTCAAGCGAGGAATCGTGAAGCCGGGCGATCTCGCCCCCAAGCTCGTCGGTCGCGCCACAATCGCCTTGGCCCTGGCCGGTCCCGTGTTCAACTCGCTGAACTACAGCTTCGAACGCACGGGGTCCAAGTACGCGCGCAACGTCACCCTCGTGCCCACTACCCCCGTCGCTTCGACATGGAACTACCAACAGTTGCGCCTGCCAGCCGGCGTCTGCCAGCCCGACGCACCCGCCGTGACCCTGCGGAACGGGGTGGCGAAGAATCATTCCGCCGGGTCGATCGATGTCTTTGGCGGCGACGGCACGTTCTACGTGTCGTTGGACGAGTCGGCAGCTCGCTCAGTGGCTGACACCGACGGCGACGGTGTGACGGACCTGGCCATCGGGTTGAGCTGCGGCGGGTACGGCGGCGGGAACATGCGCTTCCCGCACACCGTCGTCCTGACCGGACCAGCGAACCGACCGGGTCTGCTGGTCGACACCCAGATCATCGACGCGACCCCACGGCGCAGCAAGGCGCTCACGCTCACCCGCGGCCACCTCCACTCCGTGGACATGGTGCGGACACCCTCAAACCCGGACTGCTGCTTCAGCGGCGCCGGAACCCGAGATTGGGAATGGACAACGAAACCGTTCCGCATCGTGTCCTTCTCCTCGACTCCCTGACCCGGCCCGCGGGTCAGGGTCCGCTGGCCTTGGCCATTACCCGAGCTCGAGGAGCAGCTTGCGTTGTGGTGAAGGGTCACCGTGATCCGGCGCCAACACCGCTCTGCGTGGACGTGCGAGCATGGAGATCAGCAGTTCGCACTACCCGCACCGCATGTGACGGTTCCCTGGGCTCGAGAGCATCACTAGGACGACGGTGCGAGGTCGTCAGCGGAGTAGGCAAGACCTCATGGGCCCGACCACACCGGGGTACGTCCCTTCGGCATCCGGCGCCTCAGGTCGTCACTGAACCCGCCCAGGGAACCTGGCAGCATGCGCGCCTTCGCTGGGGCCTCAAACTCGGCGGCGGCCGGGCTCGATTGCGACGTCGTGGCGCAGTTTCACCCCGCGACCCCCTCAAAGGCATCCTCCGTGTCTGTCATCGGCCAGGACGTTCGCGGCATGAGCTCCACCCCGGCAGCCGCTCAGTGCCTTGCGTCACGCTGCCAATGCAGGTCGAGGTTGGCGTTGTACAGCCACTGCTGATGCGTGTCCGCTGCCTCCCTCTCGCGGGAGCCAGTGCGCGTCCGTGACCGGTGTTCCGCGATGCCGGCGCGCGGGGGCCTCACGCGTGGCCAAGGCAGCATCTTGCTCAAATGCACCGCCCTGCATCGACAACTTCACCAGCACCGCAAGCCATATCAAGGCCAGCAGGCAGGCGATCATGACCAGGCATCTGGTCAGGGAGGTTCGGGATTCAGCAGGTGCCGGACTCGACCCGGCGGGTGGCGAACGTGGCGTCCGGGGTCAGGCCGCTTCCCTGGAGGTGGAGGGTGTCGGTGTTCTGGGGCGGGAACGACCAGCAGCTGGTGGCGTCGCCGTAGGTGTAGTCGCCGCCGTCGGTGTCGGTGTCGATCACGCCGGGGTTGATGCTCAGGGTGCGCCCAGTGAGGTTGTGGACGGTGATCGTCATGGTGGCGTTGCCGTCGGCTGGGTTAGGGGTGACGCGGAACCCGGTGATCTTGAAGGCCTTGGGCACTTCGCTCTGGGTGTCATCCCAGCCGCTGACCGTGTACGTCTTGGGCAGCGGAGGCGGTGGGGGCGTGTACGTGTCCACGGACGGTTCGGGCGCCGGCGCCGGCGCAGGCGCGGGCGCAGGCGCCTGCGGGCCAGGCTTGGCGGAGCTGTCGTGTGCCGTGCCGGCGGCGGCCTTGCCGTCGCACTTGGGGTAGGCGCGCTTGACGATGTCGATCAGCTCGGAGGCGTTGAGCATGGGGGTCGAGACGACGAACCGGTCGCAGCGGGCGACCGCTCCCGACGTGCTCCGGTAGAGCAGCACTTGAGAGGCGGTGACTGCCTGGTCGGGTGAGTCGGTCTCCAGGGTGCTCAGCGCCTTGCCTGCGGTATTGGTGTCGAAGAACAAGATCGACTGCTGGCCGACGATGTGGGCGACCGGGAGCCCGGACGCGGGGAAGATGGGGGTGGGCGCTCCGGGGTCGGGCAGGGAGAGCTGGCCGACGTCGATGAGGTGCCGCCCGAAGCTTTCGGCGTCGGTGGGTAGCCCGTCGCTGGTCGTGCCGTCGTTGCTGGCGCAGCCGGTCAGGGGGGCGAGGGCGGTTGCGGTCAGCAGCAGGGGCAGCAGGGTGCGGGTCGGCGGGCGGTGCAGCGGGCGGGGCATGGGCGTCCTTGGGGTTCGTGGGCGGATGGAACCTACCGCCACGTCGAGGGTCTTGGGTCGTGCTCGGTCTGGTGTCGGGCACGGCAACCCGAAAGTGCTATGCGCGCGGGCTGGCTGCGTTGACCCTGTGGGTGTGGCTCATCATGCGGTGTGGGTCAGCGCGGGCATACGACCCCTGGGCCCTGCGCGGTGTTCGGTCTGGGAGGGTCCTGAGGGCGACCTCGTTCGTTGCCCGCAAGTGCTGGGGCGGCACGACGGGCGCACGCCATCGACCGATGAAGAACTGACAGCCTGAGCGCACGAACTGCGTCAGGTCCTGGCCCTTGCCGGGTTCCGGTGAACTCCGAGCAGGAGTATGTGTGGCGCGGACACGGGGTGATCGACGTTCGGGCGCACACCCCGACCGACGGCTGAGGAGGTGGCGTGGAGTTGGTGTGGATGGCGGGCACCGGGCTGCGTCACCTGTGCGCGTGGGAGCTGGGCGCCGTCCATGACGGTGATGACGGGACGGGGGGGTTGCGATGGAGTTCGCCGGCTGGGTCTCGCGCGTGGTCGAGGGTGCGTTGCGGTCGCTGTTGCCCAGTCTCGGATACGTCGTGGAGTTAGCCGACGAGGGCAGCCCGGGCACGGTCGTGGTGTCCGACGGTGATGGTCGGGGCGCACAGGTCGCATCTCTGACTTGATCTGCCCCCGGGACCGCCACTGTCTCAGCGGTATCCGAGCGGGCCAGGTTTATGTGTGGCCGCGTCAGGCAGCCTCGGAAGACAGCGTAGGCGGCGCGTGCGCTTGGGCTGCGGGTGGCAGAGTCCTGTCCATGGTGGTGGTCGGCGCCCCCCTCGGAGGGTTTCCGTCTCATCTGGGCCGAACTGGCGATGGACCGGGCACTGGTGGGATGGACTGTCGGCAGCCGCCAGTATCGAGGTCACGATCACCTGGTTTCGGGCGCCGTGACAGCCAACTTCTCTGAGGGGCTCAGCTGGAGGCCCATCACGAGTTCGCAAGCGAAGGATCCGTGATCCACCTCTCCGCCCGCGGCGTCGACACACGGCCGGACGGACATCGTGCCTTGCGTCAACCTGCGCTCAGTTCCAGTTTGGCCGGAGGCGCCCGCGATCAGTCGGGCGATCGAGCGCCCCATGCCGGTCTGACCCACCGTGGGTACGCCCCTGCTACGGCTCGAGAACCTCCGCTTCGACGATCTCAGACACCTCGATGACATCACCCGCGCCGAAGCCATCTTCCTCGCCGGCCACCGGCGAGGTGCTCGGCGACAGCCCGTACCGCTCCCGAAGGAACCTTTCCCGGTAGATGAAGTTCGCGTCCGAGGTGACATCGCCCAGCAGACGCGCGTTCATCCCAGCACCCAAGACCGTACCGATCACCGGAACCGCCTGACCGAGCTTGCGCTGAGTGACGCGATAGCCGAGCCGGGCAAACACCTGCTCCACGATCCGAGTCGTCCCGTGTCGCCGCAACTGCTCCCAGGTCGCCCGCCTGGCCAGAAGTTGCACGAGTTTGTTCAACTCCATGTAAGCCGACGCCTTCCCCGCCTGAGCAGCCGTTCCCACGCTCAACACAGCCAAGGCGAAGACCTGCTCCTCCGGTCTCTTCAAGTCGTAGCCGTAGTACGCCGCCGTATGCGCCACCGCCCTGTTCGCAGCAACAATCACCGCCGCCGCATCAGCCGCCATGACCCCTACGATCGTGCCGATACCGGGCGCAGCACCCACCCCCGCCCCGAACACCGACCCACCCGCAGCGACGATCTCGCCGCCCGAAACCGCAAAGCCGGCCGCTGCGCCCTCAACCGTGGCTGCAGCCGTGTACGACAAACCCAAATGCGGCTTCACCCTGTCGATGTCGACCAGATCGAGCAGGCCAATGTCCTCGATGCTGTCCACCGCGAAGCCACGCTTGCGGTACCCCTCGACGACGGCCGACTGGCGGACGCTCGCCCGCGCCGCCGTCGCACTCAGGTCCAGGAGACCGCCCAGCGCCTTCGTGAACACGTGCTCGAACTCCGACGCCCCTGGCAACGACCCCAGCCGGCCCTTCGCAACCCGAGCGGTCCCCGCGATTCGGTCGCGCACACGAACCGGGACCACACGACTCGCCTTCGACGTCAGACGGCTTTGCCGCCACTGTTCGACCTCCGACCATGCCCTCTGGTCGTACGGCACCATCTCGTTCGTCATCGAGCCCCCGCTTCACCCCTTGCCCAAGCCGCGATCACCGCGGGCCAAGGCTCCCCGGTCCCGGACGGAACCGAAACCGCAGGCTACGCGACGACTTCGCATCAGGCCGCCGAAACGTGGTTCATCGCCTCGGCCGCCCGCAAGGCGCCAGTCAGCGGGGTCCGGCGTCGTCGACCAGATATTTGCGAAACGTCAACGAGATCCGCTCGCCCACGGGGCGACCCACCTTTGAGATGCTGTGCACGAACTCCTTCTGAGTCGCGCCGCCCATCACGAACAAGTCGCCATGCGCCAACTCGAAGGCCCTCCTCGGACCACCTTCGCGAGGACGCAGCAGAAGCACACGACTTTCGCCCAGGCTCACACTGACAACGACCGGGTGGTGACCCAGCGCCGGCTCCGAATCACTGTGCCAGCCAATGCTGTCCTGCCCATCGCGGTACCTGTTCGCGATCAGCCCGTTCGGCCGCCAGCCGGCCACCACACCCTCAACGCGATCTCGCACATATCCAGCGGCGGGTGCCCAGGGCGTCACCGGGTTCGACCTCCGGTACCGACTCGCCGGATCCATCGACACACCACACACCGCGGTTAGGCGCGGTTGCGCGAGGGACTTGCCGAACATGTTGAGGTACTCCTGCCGCCATTCGAGCTCGATGGCCAACGCCTCGATCGCCGAGTCGGCATCAGGCAACCACCCCTGGCAATGGACGACCCAGCTGCTCTCACTCAGGTGCGTTCTCGTGACTGCGGCCGGATCCATGGGTTCTCCTCGATGCGGTGGGGGTGGGTGCCACCGAGATGGTCCAGCCATCACCGGTCGCCGCAATCGGCACTCCCTCCGGGGCCGCATCCTGGAGTCCGGTCCCCACGCCTGCCCTGGGCTTGGCGTCCCGGCCCCTAAGGGGCGCGCAGGAGAGGGCGGTGGCGCCGCGCACGTGACCACCCCTTCCCCGTGGGTCGGAGACGACTATTTCAGGTCGCTCATGACGTATGGCGGGACGTTGATGCACCCGGCGGCCTTGCCGAGCTTGACCAGTCCGGCCCGGTCGCCGGTGGCGTACCCGTTCGGGGTGCGCGGGCCGATCACGGGGTACATGACCTGCAGGGGGCTGGAGACGTGGTTCAGGCCGATGACGTGGCCGAGCTCGTGCAGGATCATGTTGCCCTGCGTCGCGCCGGCGCCGAAGCCGCGGCGCATCTGGGCGAACATCTGCGGGCTGTCCAGGACGAGTTAGCCGCGTGTAGTGGCGGCGGCGTAGGTGACCTTGCTGTTGGCGCTGGTGCCCCACCAGTAGGTCGAGTGACCGCCGTAGCCGGCAGTCAGCCCGGCCAAGGGGAAGTCGGTCTTGGACGGGGTCGTCCACGCGATGATGATCTCGGCAGACTGCTTGGCCGGGTCTCTGTCGCCGCGCGGGACCTCGGTCGTCGCGCCCTTGTATGTGAACTTCAGGCCGTTGACGGCGGTGATCTTGGCCATCGCCTGCTCGGTGGTGCTCAGGGCGTAGGATCGGTACTTGCTCGGCACGGCGGCGAGGTTCACCTTGTACGTGATGTTCTGGCACGGGTTCCAGCGCTGGCTGACGTTCTTGCCGTTGGGCAGTTTGGTGTAGAAGAACGTGTACGTGGGCGTGGAGGCGGTGGCGTTGGCGGGCGCGGTCAGGACGGTGCCTGTCGCGATCGTGGCCGTGGCCAGGATCGCTGCGGCCACCTTGCGGGTCAGGGAGAGCATCGTTCCCTCTGGAGGGTTCAGTGGCGGGCCATCCGCCGGTGGATCGGGTCAGGGTGCACGGTGCGCTGCTTGGGGCCGACTGGGCGCACCCTGAGCAGACCCCGACCTCAAAGTGGGTGCCGAGCCGGGTCAGGTCGCTCGTGCAACTACGGGTTCAGGGAGCGCTTGGGCAGTCCGAGGAGGTCCCGCGCCCGGGCCGCTGCTGCTCCTTCGGCGTACGTGTTCGAGTTCGTCTCGTCGTTGCGTTGGTTCCACTCGTCGAAGCTGCTGACCTGGGACATCAGGTGGTACTGGTCAGCGTCCACGACCGATGCCT